>JBALWH010000036.1:0-49958 GCA_036960175.1 Motiliproteus sp.
TCGCACAGTGCCTATCGCGTTCAAATTAAAAGTGACGGCTAATCCTGAGGACATGTTACCGATATTGCAGCTGATTCGGGGTATGCAGTTTGACGGCGTGATCGCAGCGGAAGATGGCGGTAAATCGGCGCAACGCTTGAGCAGTAAAGACTCTCCTCAGAGACAACAACTGCAACAGCAGATTTGTGAACGAATTGGTTATATGAAGCAGCAACTGGGGGATCAGGTCGATCTGATCTCGGTAGGAGCGATTGCCGATGTGGCCGAGGCCCATATGCGCCTGCAAGCGGGTGCCTCCCTGGTGCAGGTGCATAATGCGCTGGTGTATAGAGGCCCTTGGTTCTTTAAAGAGCTGCGTTCTGAGGCACTAAACTGCTGTCCCTGACAGGGATGTCATTCTTAAAATCCTAAACCTTCCCCGCAAACGGCTTCTTCAGCAGCTCCGTAGTATTGATCCGATATAAAAACCAAGCTCTGTTTGCCGATGCGACAACTGTTTCATTAAGTGTCTGTATGTCAATTTTGATAAATCTGACACAAATCCTTGGTTATCTTTTTATTCAAATAAAATCTATTAAAAACAGTTTGATATAGCGTTTTGTTTGTTCTTTAAGTTTTTGGCATGGGGTATGCAATATGAGATTACATCAATAAAAAAAGTCTCAGGCCATCGATCGCTCTGAGGTGTATCAAAGCTCATGGTGTTGGTTATGGGCAGGGAGTTGTAGCAGTGGAAGAAGTATTTAAGAACATCTTTGTGGGCAGCAAAAAAGACGCCGCAGATAGAGCCGCTCTCAAGAAAAATAAGATTGAGTCTATCTTTAGTTTTGAGTTCGTTATAACGCCTGCTTTTGTCAAAGCAAAGTACTTTGTGGCGGCCCCTGATCGGCAGCCAGTTGATGGGCCTTGGCTAGGAGATGCATTCGGTTTCCTGCGTGCGCAAACAGCGATGGGGCGCAATGTCTTGGTTCACTGCCAAGAGGGTATATCTAGATCACCCTCGCTGGTCGCCGGTTATCTCTGCTTTACCTATGGCATACCCATTCATGAAGCGGTATCTCTAATAACGGCGAAGCGACCACAGGCTTGTCCAAATCCTATTTTTCTTGAATCCATCGAGAAATTTGTCAGAGCGGAAAATGAGCGAGTGATGGGCGCATGAGGTTGATGCGATTTGAACATTGGCAGCAGCAACCGCAACAGCATAGATTGCTATCCCTCAAGGAGCATCGTTATGGGTAACTTGCTCCAATCCACCCTAACGCCGCGACGGGTTATAGATCTATCTGCCAACGAAAATCCTTTGGGCCCGTCACCAATGGCAATCTCAGCGCTGCAACAGGCGCTAGTGGGGTTGCACCGTTATCCCTCTCGAGACGGCTCGCGCTTGCGCCAGTTATTGGCCAGCGAACTTAAAATAACTACGGATTATCTGTTATTAGGTAACGGCGCTTCTGAGCTTCTGGATATAACCGCTCGTGCACTGCTTGTTCCTGGGGAGCAGGCGCTTATTCCAGTGCCTTCGTTTATGCCTTATCGCAAAGTGGTGATACGCAGTGGCGCAAAAGCGGTGACTGTCCCTACTAATGCAGGGCAATTGGATCTCGCTGCCATGCTAGCTGCAGTCTGTGAGCGAACCCGGCTGGTATTGCTGGGAAATCCCAATAATCCAACCGGCTCCACCATCACCCATGCACAGCTAGCGGACTTTATGGCGCAGTTGCCACCGCAGGTGTTGGTTGTCGTTGATGAAGCTTATGTGGAATACGTTGACCATCCTGATTATCCCGACAGCATACAAATGCTGCTGGAAGGGGCTCCCTTGTTGATTCTGCGCTCTTTTTCCAAGGCCTATGGTTTAGCGGGTCTGCGCATGGGTTATGCCATCGGAGCACCGGCATTGATCGAACAACTGAACAGTTTTTGCCAGTTTTACAACACTAATAGTCTGGCCCAGGCGGCCGCTGAAGCAGCTCTGCAGGATAGGCATCATTTGCAGCAGACCTTGACTCTAAATCGTCTGGGTTTGGCTTATCTGCAAGACAGTCTGCAACAGCTGGGGCTTAGGGTTACTCCGAGCCAGGCCAACTTCTTATTGGTCGAGTTTGAATTCGATGATGCGGACTGGGTGATTCAGGCGCTTGCGGAGCAGGGCATTCTGGTTAAAGCCATGAGCCGCTTCGGACTTCCACACTGCATTCGGGTTAGCACCGGACTCGACAGCGACAACCGCGCCTTTGTTGAGGCCCTTACTCACATAATTAACAGCCGACCTAGTGGTCGCGCAACAACACAATAAAGGAGTATCCCCATGGTAATGATGATGGCCCCCGGGGGCACCAAAGAGATGGCGATGCGGGTGCTTGATGCCGGCGCAGATTCCACCTATATCGGCGTAAAAGGTTGGAGCCGCAGGGGCTCGGCGGAAGAGCTGCCGGATGAGCAGATCCATGAAGTGATCGACTATGCCCACAGCCAGGATAAGGAGGTGCGAATCGTCGTCAATACCTTGCCTAGCTCTACTGAAATCCCGATGTTTATGGAACGGGTGCAGAAATACCACGATTGGGGTGCCAAGGGTTTCATGATCTCTGATATTGGCTGCATGCAACTGGTACGGGAGCAGATCCCTACGGCTGAAGTTCATACCAGTGTTGGCTGCGGCATTATCAATTATGCCGATGTGCACTTCCTTACCGAACTCGGCGCCACCTACGTGGTATTGCCCTATCGGTTGAGCGTGGAAGAGATCAAACAGATCAAGCTGGAGAACCCTAACACTGGCATCGAAGTGTTTCTATTCAAGACGCCATCAGGCGGCAAAATTTGCCCAGGAAAGTGCATGATGAGCAGTTATTTCAGCTTTGAACGCTGGCTTGACGAAGAGGGTAAAGACCACTTTTTCGGTAGTGCCAGTCGAGGCGGAGACTGTCTGCGAGTCTGCCAGACCGAATGGGACCTGGAGACGGCTAAACAGCGCCATCAGCAAGAAATGACCATCAAGAGCAATCCTTCGTTGTGGCTGACAGAGCTGCCCGACTACCTGCATGCCGGTGTCGATTGCCTGAAAGTTCCGGGCCGCGATCGCTCCGTTGATCTGGTCTGTGACCTCACCAATATTTACCGCCGCGCGGTCGATGAAATTCTCTCTAGCGATGCCCCGAAATTAATGCCACTGGAAGCCGAATTGCAGCAACTTCGTGAGCGCTGGAAGTTGGAGCGCAATGACCGCGATGATGGCCTCATTAGCTCAGCCCTGGCTGCTTCCCAGCGCGCCTTGGTGGCCGATTCGGTCGGTCAGTGGTGATGCTAAAACAACGCAATAAATAATACCTGCGCCTAAAACAGCGCTCTATAAATAACAAGATCGAAGGGCCTCTGGCCCGCGGAGACCCTATTATGAGCTTACAAACCGCCATTGAACTATCCACCGATATTGCCAACCCCAAACAGCTACGCCAATGCGACATCAGTGCCTTTGATGCGATTTACCTTGGCGATTACTCCTGCTTAGAGTATCCCAATAATTTCTGCTCCCATCCGGAACTGCTAAAGGACGCCGTCACCCAGATCAAGGCTGCCGGTAAACTTTGCTATCTGCGTATTTATGCCACCCCTGGCAATGAAGATCTGGACGGCGTTAGGCAGATGATCGCGACTGCGTTGACCTTACCTTTCGATGGCTTGGAAGTTCACAACCTGGGCGTGCTGCGGATTCTTCAGGAGATGGGAAACACTCTGCCTGTGCATCTTGGGGTATTTGGTAACTTGTATACGGATGCTACTGCTCGGGTATTAAAAGACTACGGTGTTACTCGGGTATATCCCAATCCAGAACTCAGTCTGAAAGAGATTGTTTATATCCGCGAGCAGACACCGGTGGAAGTGTTGTTCCCGGTGCACGGCAAGATACCGCTGGTGATCTCCGAAACCTGTTTCATTATCGAAAACTCCCAGTGCGCCACCCAGAAGGTCAATGCAGACGGCAAACTGGTCTGTGATTTTCCCTGCAATCAGGATTACTGGCTCAACCGCAGCAATGGTGAGTGGGTACTGAAAGATACCGGCCGGATGACGCTGTCGGGTAAGGATCTGTGCATGATTGAACATATGGCGGATCTGATCGCCCAGGGACTGCATTGTTTCTATATTCAGAGCCATGGCGAGACCCCAGAATATATTGCCGAAACGGGACGCTTGTATCGAGCCGCCATCGACCGCGCACTGAATGACAGCGATGCTCTGCCGGGGCCGAGTGGGCTGGAAGTGCTGAGCGGGCTGGCTAAGGAAGGTCTGTGCAACGGTTACTATTTTGAAGGCGCAGGGCAGACCTACGTCGGCAGGAGTTAAGCCATGGCTAGTGAACATAGCAGTCAGGTGGTGAGACCCGTTGCCATGAAAGCGACACCGACGATCAGGCCAGTAAAGGGTTCCGTATCTGCATCCAGCAGGTTGCGGCCGGCCTGTTTGCTTGCTCCTGCAGGTTCTCTTGAGATGGCAATGGCGGTCGTGGACGCGGGTGCTGATGCTATTTACATGGGGTCTTTGGGCTGGAGTCGCCGACCTTACGAATCAGAAATGACCGATGAGGATATTCACCAGGCTATCGATTACGCCAACCAGCATGGTTGTGAACCGCGTATTGTCTTCAATACCTTTCCCAGTCCTCTGGAAATGGGTGGCTTACTGGATAAGGTAAAACTGTTCGATAGCTGGGGTGCTTCTGGATTTATCGTTACCGATATTGGTGCCATTCAATTGATTCGTGAGCTGCTACCAGACACTCAGATCCATGTCAGTATCGGTAGCGGTATCACCAATTCCATGGATGGTCGCTTCTACCAAGGACTGGGTGCTGATTTGCTGATACTTCCCTATCGCTGGGGAGAAAAAGAGATCGATGAGGTGCAGCAGTGTTCCGATATCGGTCTCGAAGTATTCCTGTTCGAGACGGTACAGACTGGCAAGATTTGCCCCGGAAAATGCATCATGAGCTCTTACCTTAAGTTCCGCGATTGGCGTGAAGAGGAAGGTAAACGTGATTTCCATGGCAGTGCCAATCGTGGCGCCAAGGAGTGTTATCGGGTCTGTCAGACCCATTGGGGTTTTGGTCCGGAACAGTCGCCGGCAATGGATTTGGCCGATTTAAACCATCCTCTTTTTGAACCCCCACAACAATTAAAATTACGCAGTGATGCGCAGCTGATGCTGGAGCAGTTACCGGCCTTTATCGAGCGCGGAGTGCAATTCTTTAAGCTTTCGGGTCGGGAGCGAACCACCGAAATGATCGCCGATTTGGTACGTTTTTACCGTAAAGTGATCGATGGCATTGTCGATGGTAGCCAGCTCGACATGGCTCTCTACCGGTCAGAACTTGAACAACTGCAACAGCGCTGGATTAAAGCTAAATCGCGCCGGGTCGGTACTTTAATGGCGCGGGCTAAAAGTTACGGCGAACATAGCGCCGCTGACGGCAACGCCAGTTTAGTCAGAGAGGTTAGTTGACATGGCTGAGCAGCAGAGTCATGGCACTCTTACAGCGGCCTTTGAACGCACGGGTAGTCCCTTTTGGCTGATGGACTGTATTCAGCAGCAGGGACTGGATCGCAAGTATGGCTTTACCCTGCAGGTAAACTACCTGGATGACCAGTGGCAGGGGGGGCGTCATGCCACCGAGCAGGCATTGGTAGATGGGGATGTGGATTTTATTGATTGCGACTGGCTCACCTTGCTGCGTTGTCGTCGGGAAGGACTGCCTATCTCCGCGGTCTATCCCTACGGTCGTATTCTTGGTGGATTAATGGTGCCACCCGGAAGTCCGGTGCAGGATGTCGGCGGGCTGTACAAAAAATCCGTCGGAGTGGTTAATCGCCGCGACAAGAACTGGATGCTGTTTCAGGCCTACAGTCGGCAAGTTATGGGTATCGATCCTGAAACATCCTTGAGGCTCCGTGAGGCGGGGTCAAAAACCACCCTGTTGCAGTGGCTGCAGCAAGGTGAGTTGGATGCAGCTATTGTCTATTGGCAACAGATTCCAGCGCTGCAACAACAAGGTTATCGATTATTGCTAGATATCCCTTTGCTGTTGCCGGCACTGGCTACCATCACGACTCCCACCTCATTTTTTATATTCCGTGAGCAGTTGATTGCCGCGCGTCCAGAGTTGATTAGGGCGTTTATTGCCGCCCTAAAAGACGCGATCCTGCATCTCGATCAGCAACCTAGAAGTTGGCAGCGCATTGGCAAAGAACTACTGGATATCAGTGATGCGGAGTTATTGCAGCTACGCCATCTCTGGCACAGCCGGATCGCCCAGCCCTGGAATGTTGAGCAACTGCAGGCGCTATGGCCTCTGACTCGACAGCTATTTGGTGGCGATAAAAAACAGTTTATGCAGGCCTTTGCTTGGTCATTTATGAATACTAATGCGCTGACGACGGGCGCCTGCGAGGTATAACAGTGGTTAAATTGATGGCCCCAGGCGGCACCAAACAGATGGCCCTTGCCGCCCTAGAGCACGGTGCCGATTCGGTCTTTATCGGTCCCCGGGGTTGGAGTCGTCGGCCCAAGACTGACGAACTCTGTGATGAGGATATGGCCGAGGTAATCGCCTACGGTAATGCCACCAACAAAGATGTCAGAGTGGCGATTAACGTCATGCCGAGTCCGCGTGAGATGTCGATGTTTATGCACAAGATCGAGCAGATCGCGAATATGGGCGCTCAGGGGGTAATGCTCTGTGATCCGGGTTGTATGCGTCTGGTACGCGAGCAATTTCCCCATATGGAAATTCATGTCAGCGTCACAGCCGGATTATTTAATCGCGAAGATATCCACCTCTACCGGGAGTTGGGAGCCGATATTGTTGTTATCCCCTATCGCTGGGGCAGCGACGAGATCGCGCAGATTCGCGATGCCGCAGGGGTGCAGCTGGAGGCGTTCCTATTTCATGCCCCAGAACGCAGCTGGGTCTGCCCGGGTCGTTGTTATGCGAGCAGTTATTTTCATATTGCCCATAAGCATGACGATACCAGCAAAGACCAGTTTATAGGCAGCGCCAGCCGTGGTGGCAGCTGTCATCGTATCTGTCGCAGCGACTGGCAGATGATGCGGGGCGCCGAAAATCTAGGCGGTGAACTGTTTACTGAGCGTCAGAACCTTAAGAGCAGCCCCGAGTTGCTGTTGTGGGAACTGCCGCGCTACTTGGAGCTTGGAGTTTCTCGTCTGAAGATCCCCGGGCGCGAGCGCTCAGTAGATTTGGTGGTGACCATCACCGCTTTTTACCGCCGTGTGGTTGATCAGATTCTCTCCGGCAATAATGATCTGAGTAAATTTGAAGCAGAGTGGCTGGAGATCAAAGGTCGTTGGGATAAGGAAAAGCGCAAAAGAGATACTAAGCAAGTTAGTCTCGCGGTGGCGGTGTAATGAATAGCCCCGTTCACCAAGCCCATTTTCGGCAGTCGCAGCAGACTCCGGTGGTGCTGCAGCCGTGGCTATTGCCTTTGGCTCAGATCAGTGCCGATCAGCAGACCTTGGTGGGCAATAAGGCGCTACAACTGGGTCGGTTGCAGCAAGCGGGTTTTGCTGTTCCTAATGGCTTCTGCATTACCAGTGCGGCCTTGGCAGATGCCCCCCGTGACCGGCTTCCAGCGGAGCTTGAGAGGCAAATAATTGATGCCTGGCGGCAACTTGATGGCAGCGGGCCGGTGGCGGTACGCAGTTCAGCCGCCGAGGAAGATGGTAAGCAAAATAGTTGGGCGGGATTGTTTCACACCAGCTTGAATGTCCACAATGCGGAATCGTTACTGAAGGCCGTATGCCAATGCTGGCAGTCTCTGCATAGCGATACAGTGACTGCCTTTCGTCGTCAAAAGGGCCGTAGCGTACGACCCAGTATGGCGGTGATTGTGCAGCGCCAGGTTCCAGCCAGTTGTGCCGGTGTCATGTTTAGCCGCAATCCCCTTCATTCTGAACGGCCTGAGATTTGTGTGAATGCCCTGTGGGGGCTGGCTGAGCCCTTAGTGTCCGGGCAACAGGACGGTGATCATTTTACGGTTGATCGCCAGGGCCAACTGCTGCAGCAACGGCTCAGTCATCAAACTGAGCGCCTGACTAGCAAGGGCGTGCAACCGGTAGCTCTGGAGCAGGGCGCTAAAGCCTGTCTCAGTGCCAACCAATTGCGACAGTTGGCCGATGCCGGTGACAAGCTCGAACGCTTGCTTGAGTGTCCACAGGATATTGAGTTTGCCTTTCAGGGGGAGCAATTGTGGCTGTTGCAGAGCCGTCCAATCGTGGTCTCGCCGGCGGCTTCTATGGCAACACTAGAACGTTACCGCCAAGATCAGATCAGTCAGTTAGAGTCCAAGTTACAACGATTACAGCAGCAACAGATTCTACGCCATGGTGCTGGAATCCTGAGTAACGGTAATATTAGCGAGTTGCTTCCGACGCCGACTCCCATGAGTTTTGACCTGTTTCGGCAGCTATTTACCGCGAGCGACGGGGGGATTCCACAGGGGCGAAAGGCATTGGGCTATCAGATCAACCAGGGAGCCACGGAGGAGTTATTCACGTTAGTGGCGGGGCAACCTTACTTTCATCTTGAATTGGATGCCCGAACCTACGATCTAAGTCAGCGCCAGCCGATTGACCACTATCTCGCGGAGGTTCGGAAAAGCCCCGCGTTGGCGAACTACCCCGAGTATGGGCTTTATCAACAGCAGATTGATCAAGCTTGTGCTATGGATCTACTCGGGCGGGAAAAAGGCCTGTTATTCGAGAGTGCCTGCCAGCAGCATTATGAGCAGATGGTCGATTTTGGAAATAGCTATTACAGTCGTTATCGGCAACAGATTGAACCGGCGCTAGTTGCCCATCGGCGCTCCGCACTGGCACAGTCAGAGCAAGCTAGTGATTCGCCGGATGTATTGCTGGGTCGCATCAATTATCTGACTCAGCACTTGCAGCAGGTCAGCTGTTACCACTTTGTTATTGCTGCCCGCTTGGGTTTCTACTTTGCTGAATCGGTGCGCCATCAACTCAATCAGTATCTCCCGGATCAAGCCCAGGAATTTATGGGGCTTATCTTACAGGCCCTGCCGGGCAGTCTGGTTAGCGAACAGATGCTGGATCTTGGCGCCCTGAAGGCTGGCCAGTTGAGTCATCAGCAGTTTTTACGACGTTATGGTCATCTGGCCAGTACAGAATTAGAAATCTCTTTGCCGCGCTATCACGAAGCCCCTGAGCAGTTGCAACACCTGGTCGCGGTGCCGCAACAGCGGACGGATAGTCGACAGATGTTCCGGCGCCAGCTGCGTCAGCGAAAAGCGGTGGAAGCTCAATTGCGTCAACTGTTGCAGCGACAGGGTATTGAACCTGCGGCTATCGCTCGACTGATGAGGGATCTGCGTTTGGCGAGGCATTATCTGCCCCTGCGAGAAACTATCAAGTACCACTTTGCAGCGGAATATGACCTGCTGCGTCAACTGTTACTGCGTTTCTCAAGTAGCGTGGGGTTAGTGCAACAGCAGATATTTTACCTGCATCTGGACGAACTGAGGTTGTGTATAGACGATAGGCGGCAGGCTCAGGCCTTGATCGAAGATCGCAGCCAACAACACCAGTTAGCGAAATCTTTAGCGGCTGTCCGGCCACTGTCCGCAGTTATTTTTGGCGATAATATCGGTCAGGGCTTCGACACTACGTTGGCCGATAGCAGGCAACATTGGCGTGGCGAAGGTATTGCTCCCGGCATTCGACGAGGCCGATTGCGGCTGCTGGACGAAGATAGCGACTTGATCGCTCTTGCAGGAAGGTTACAGCCGGATGATATCCTGGTGACCCGCAGTGCCAACCTGGGCTTAGCGCCTTTATTACGTAGTGTCGCCGGTCTGATTGTCGAGGTGGGTGGCTTTTTGGCTCATGCTGCCTGTCAGGCTCGAGAGGCGGGGATTCCGGCTATTGTGCTGCCTGACGCGACTAGGCGGTTGCAGGATGGCATGGATGCACTATTGGATGGTGGTCATGGCACCGTCAATACCCTTGAAGGCAATACCGAGCCAAGCAACAATCATTAATCAAGACGCAAATACGGATAAAAACGGCTGCTCAGCGATATCCAATATGATTAATCCGCTTTAGCAATTAACAGCTGTTGTTGTCTTTTATCGTATAGCCGTTGCTTTTTCACCGTTGCGACATCAATGGCACAGAGTTTTGGGTCCTGATAAATAACCACGCACTCCAGGCACTGAATACACTCCTTCATATCGATATCCCCCGTCACTGCTATCGCATCAATTTCGCACTGGCGACGGCAGCTTTGGCAGGGGGTGCCACACTCAGCGCGGCGGGTTAACCAATTAAAGATCGGAATCGCGCCGAGAATAGCCAGACCAGCACCAAGGGGGCAGACATAGCGGCAATAGACCTTGTGTATTTTCATCGCGACCAGTAACAGCACCAGGGCGTAGAGTACATAACTCCATTCCCTCTGGAAAAACAGCGTGGTAACGGTTTTAAAGGGCTCGAGCTCTGCCAGCTGTTCGGCAAGGGCCAGGGAATAGAAGGAGACGATAACGATGGAGCCAAACAGTAAATATTTAAGCTTCTGTAAACGCTGATGCCAGGGCCGTTTTATCTGTAATGGTTTTATCTGTAAACGTTTTGCGAGCCAACCGGCAAACTCCTGTAGCGCTCCAAAGGGACACAGCCAACCGCAATACAGTCCACGGCCAAATATAACCAAACTGACCAATACATAGCACCAGAGAATACAGGTGATAGGGTCTAGTAAAAACAGGTCGAGCGACGTTCCATCAAGGAACAAATGCTGCAAGGTCAATACGTTAACAATGGATAACTGACCCTGCGCATAAAATCCGATAAAGCCAAGGGTAAAGGCTAGATAACCCCAGCGAATACGATGAAATAGCGTGCTTTTGCTTGCCAAGGAATGCTGCATTACAAACAGAACTGTTAGTAGTACAAGGCCGAGCAGCAGTATGGCGATCTGGAATTGGCGTTGCTGCCACAGTTGGTGCCATAGGGGGCTGTCCTGGGGGGCGGTTGCTTGTATTTTGTTAAAGTACTGTTTAGGTAATTGGTAGCTTTCTTTTAATTTCGTTGTTGGACGGGCGGAAAAAATCAGGTTTGTGCGGGCGGTGGGATCATAGCTCGCTACGGTCGGTATTTTGATTAATTCAATGTGCTCAACATTTCCCAAAGGTGCTTTCAGCTGATCGGCGTAGGGAGAAAAATCTGCACGATTACTGACTACATTCATACCTCGCTGCTGGATCGTAAATATTGAAGACAAGTTATCACTCGGCAACTGCCCGCGGGACAGCAACAGTAAGTATTGATCGTTGTTAGCTGTCGCGGAGTTAGTTGTCGTTGAGCCAGTTATTTCTTTATTCCAGCGGCTGAAGGCGCTGTCTGACAATAAGTTTTTGCTTACCAGCGGGTGACTCATATAGGCCAGATAAAATTCAGTTAGCGGTGGCTGGTCATTCATGGCGATAGGTTGACTGGGATAGCCCAGTTGCTTGGCCTGTTTCGCTGACTCAATTTGTGGGGCATAAATGGGCCAGTGTTTGACCAAACCCCGGTCAAGCAGTTGCTGTAAGGATAGAGATTCAAACAGGTCCGTTTTCGGCAGATAGCGTGTCGGGGACGAGTATCCAGCTAATTCTTTGGCCCGGGCCGCTGCTCTTGCTGCCCGGGTGATGGTTTTATTAATCGCATGGGTGGTGACTGTGGCGCTTGATATGCCATCGATATAGACACTGTTTTCACCACCCTTGAGAGTCGCTTGGTTATCACCGCGAATATAAATGCGGTCTGAAGCAGGGGCGCCGATAAGCTGAGCCATATATTGCTCTAATTTGCTGGGACCATTTCCTTTCAGAAAGATTGGTTCATGATGATCTATCGTGGCAAAACCGGTATATCGCCCCTTAGGGTCTAGACCAATCATGATGTCTATGGGTTTGCCCCCGTAACCGCGCACCGGAGCCAGTTCGGCGGTGTGAAAGGCATAGCCTTCTAATTGGTTAAGACGGTAGACAGGGAGAATGGCCAAGTCTTTATCTGCGGGATCAGTATGACTGGCAGTAGGAAATATCTTTTTTAATGGGCTAGTGAGTGGCATTTCAACGGCGTGAATCTGAAATGAGCATAACAGAATAAGGGCGATGCAAAGATGCTTAATCAGGGCGGATAATGGCGCTCGATTTTGTCTATTCATCGGCGGTCTCAATCGTTTTTAAGTAGTCTAAGGGCGCATAAAAAAAGCCGAGATAGCAGAGCTACCCCGGCTTTACTAGTGTGAAAAATTACGCCAGTGGACGAGCGATGGTCAGGTCTCGCAGGTAGTCATAAAAGGTTTCGGGGCAGTTTACACCGCCGCCGACGCCACTTTTATTGATACCGCTGTAAGGCAAACCATAGGCAAACACATTGTGCGCATTGATCCAGCTGTTTCCAGAAATCATCTGTTCAGCAACGCGGTTGCAACGTTCCAGATCCTGACTGAAAACGCTATTGGCCAGGCCATATTCCAGACTGTTAACCAACTCCAGCGCCTCTGCTTCATCCTTGAACTTCACCAGATAGGCGGCGGGCCCGAAGATCTCTTCGCGGAAGCATGTATTGTCAGGGGATCCTGTCAATAAATAGGGTGATACATAGAAACCGTTTTCGTTATTGGCAACATCAATTGCACCACCATCCAGCACCAGTGAAGCGCCTTCAGATAAGCCTTTATCCAGGTAACCTAGAACTGCGTCCTGCTGAACCTGGCTAACCAAGGGACCCATTTGGGTACTTGGGTCGACACCTGGACCAATGACTGTTGCTTTCAGCGCTGCGGATACTTTCTCGACAAACTCTTCATAGATGTTTTCGTGAATGATCCAGCGAGTCGCTGTGCAGCAGACCTGTCCGGTATTTAATGTAATGGCGCCGGCAAGTGCTTCTACAGCGTTTTCGACATTAGCATCGTCGAACACTACTGCCGCACCTTTACCGCCTAGCTCCAGCTTGCAGGGGATAGGTCTTGATCCACACATTGCCGCGATTTGGGTGCCCACCTGGGAGGAACCTGTGAACGACATGCGGCGGACTTTTGAATTTTGTATAAGCGGAGTTCCGACGTTTGATCCACTACCAATCACGACATTAAGGACTCCATCCGGGAAACCTATGTCCTTAGCTAACTTGCAGACATAAAGCGTGCTTAGCGGCGTCGCTTCTGCTGGTTTGATGACAGCTGTATTTCCGGCAGCCAGAGCAGGGATAACATTCCACATCAACAGGTCAAAGGGGAAATTCCATGGGAAGATAAAACCACAGACACCGTAAGGCGCGCGATGAGTTCTGGCTTCAATATCGGTGAGTTCCAGCTGGGTGCTGTACTCGGCTTTAGTGGCTAGATCTGCATAATAACGGATGCATTCGATACCGAAAGGAATATCAAAGCCTTCGGCGTTAACGTATGCCTTACCCACATCCAAAGCTTCTAGTTGAGCTAGCGAGCTCGTTTCGCTCTCCAGTTTGTCGGCCAAGCGGTTTAGATATCCGGCACGCTCCTCTGGAGATAGTTTGGACCAGCTAGAAAACGCTTTATCAGCATGCTTGACGGCATTATCGACATCGTCGGCATTACCTGAAGAGACCGAGGCAATGACTTTGCCGTTAGAGGGGTTGATGACATCAGTCCAATTATCGCTAGAACTGTCCTGCCATTCGCCGTTAATAAAACTTTTCAGTGGTTGTTTTAAGAACTCTTTAACTTCAGTGGTCAGATTTTCTGACATATTAATTCTCCCTATTTATTATTTTCGATCACCGGTGGTCGGTAGTGTGAAAAACCTAACTAGATAGAATTAGCAGTTCCTGTGCCAAAGAGGTTTTCATTTGATTGAATGTACTGCGTGTAGAATTATTCATTGAATAACGTATTGTAGTTAAAGGGAAATAAATTTACTTTTATGATGTGGCTGCCTTAGGTTTCAGGACATTTGATCCTTCTAAAACGGAGTCATTTGTTGCAGGGGTGTGTCATCAATGCGTCAGGTGACCGGATATCAGAGCGGAGGTTTTCTACCTAGTGGTCCTACCCTCGAAACGTAGGAAATTCATCAATCAACGTACTTCATAGAAAATTGCTTAGAGCCTCAAGAAAGTAAGGTGGATACCAAAGAACTTGGGATCTGGAAAAACAAAAACGCACAGCCTGAACTCCCCCTAGCTTAACGGAGACTTTAAATCGGCGAACACTATATCGCCAAAAAGAGCTTCCAACTGACCAGAAAATCTAAGCCATATAAGACGATACAAATAAAAAATCAAACCGCTGTGCGCCTGACTGAATAGTGCGTATAGTAGTGGGGTTATTCTCCCTGTATCGAGCCTACTGGCCAACACGCCTCTATCCTCCTTATTGCGACTCTATTTGCTGCAAGCGATTAGAGTAGATTCATAGCACCCACTGCTTGCGTTTCTCACTCTTAATGAGAACAGCCAGATATTTTGCAGCACTCTGTTCTTTTGAGCAGAGTGGTGCTGCGGGCTATTTTTTCAGCGTGAAGTAGGTGCGTCCTTGATTTGTACTTATTCCTTTTAGGAGCACCATGACTACAGGTAACGTAAAAGCCCAAGAGTTGCAGCCCGCCATTATTTCCTATGTGAAAGATCTTCCTAATGTGTGCTCACTTGCCGGACTGGCCTGCACAATATTAGCGATCTACTTCAGTATTATTGGTGTTTACTACGCAGCAATGATTGGCATGATCTGGGCTGTTGCCTTTGACTGGGCCGATGGTCTGGTTGCGCGCAGAATGAAGGGGCGCACAGGCAGTGACCGGATTTTTGGTGGCCAACTCGATCTGGTCATAGACATTGTCAGCTATGGCGTCGCTCCCGCGATTCTTTTGCTTAGTTATGGAAAGTTCGATCCCATATTTCTGCCTGCCGCTTTCATCGTACTCGCTGCCAGTGCCATACGCTTAAGTTACTTCAGTACCTTCGGCTTGTCTGATGAGTCCAAATACACGGGGCTGGCGCTGGATAACAACAACATCTTACTGGTTTCTATATTCCTTTTAGAAGGTGTTCTTCCAAGTGGAATATTCGCAGTGGTCCTCTATGTCAGTGCCCTAGGGCTGGCCGCTCTCAATGTGTCTCAAATTAAAACGCCCAAACTTTCTGGCAATCCACGAAATGTTTTTTTGCTTGCGTTTTATACACTTGGAATAACAGCTATTTATGCTTGGAAGCTTTTGTAGCAAGTATTAGCACTGATAAAGCTGTCGGTAAAAAGCGGCACTGATAATTATTTTTTTCCAAGGATTAAATAACACATGATTGTATATACCGTAGGTACTTTTGATTTGTTGCACGTGGGACACCTTGCTTTACTTGAATACTGTAAATCATTGGGTGGTGTTCTGGCCGTTGGCGTTGCTTCAGATCGTGTTGTGAATTCTTACAAGCCCAATGTCCCCGTTATTCCTCTTGAGCAACGAATGGAAATGCTGAGAGCTTTGCGCTGTGTGGATATTGTGCGCCCTTACGATGAACTCGAATATGTGTCTGGTTGCAAAGAACTGAATGCTGATATTTTCGTGATTGGCGAAGATTGGGGGAAGGCTGCCCATAATATTGCGGTTGAGTCTTACCTGAAATCGGCAGGGAAGCAGATCAAGCAAGTACTTTATAACCCCCGTACATCATCAACCAGGATAAAACAAAATGTTATGGCTCAATCTAGTAATGTAAGAAATTTACAGATAGTTGTTGCCTAGTGGCTTAATTCACAAGAATTAAGTTGCCCATCACAGCAGGGCTCTTGGACAGTTAGGTAGATAAAAAAGCGTAATACGTTGCAGCATAGTGCCCGCTTGGCGGGCCTGGCTTGTCGATGTGCGAGACGGTGGTATGACTCCCCTGTCAATAAACGCAGCCCCCTCCCAAAAGACTTACTTCAGAGCCAGTATTCTATCCAGATTAAGTTGGCGAACGCCAGGCATGGCCTGCAGGCTTTAACGACCGGCTGGTCTCTGCTGCCGGTAGAGTAGCCGACCTCGGTGCTTTCTTTCTGCGTGTCTAAGCCAATAAAAACTATACTATCGTTATTCATGCTGGCCTCCGTTGTATGGTTGAAAATCACATATATTATGGCTCTGGCTTTACGCTAACCCAAGGTCCGGAGGCTAGCACCCTGGGGAGTCTTTATGTCTAGGCGTATACTAAGTTCGCCGGATGATGAAATAAAAATCAGGATACTTCATTGAAAAAACCTGACATTCCACAAGATGAACCAACCCGGCTAGAGACCCTTAGGTCGCTCGATGTTCTGGATACTCAGCCGGAAGAACGTTTCGATCGACTGACACGGATGGCAAAGCGGATGTTCAGAGTTCCGATCGCGCTGGTCAGCCTTGTGGATGAGAACCGTCAGTGGTTCAAGTCCTGCATAGGGTTGAGCGCAAGCGAAACCTCTCGTGAAATTTCATTTTGCGGTCATGCGATTCTCGATAGAGGTGTGTTCATCGTCCCCAATGCCAGTGAAGATCAACGATTCGCGGACAACCCCTTGGTTTTAAACGCCCCGAATGTTCGTTTTTATGCCGGATGTCCACTAGTCGTGAATGGCTACAGGCTTGGAACGCTGTGCCTTATTGACCAGACCCCAAGGAACTTTGATGATGAGGATATCGAAGCGCTAAAAGATCTTGCGTCCATGGTAGAGCGCGAACTTGCGGCAATTCAATTAGCGACGCTAGACGAGCTTACCGGTATATCAAACCGACGAGGCTTTCTTACTCTCGCTCAGCACAGCCTGAATTTGTGTGTCAGAAATAAATTCCCAGTAGTATTGGTTTTTCTGGACTTAGACCAGTTTAAACCCATCAACGACAAGTTCGGGCATGCGGAAGGAGATACTGCGTTAGTTGCCTTTGCCAGTCTGATGAAGAGTATATTTCGGGATTCGGACCTTTTTGCTCGGCTGGGAGGTGATGAGTTTGTTTTATTACTCAGTAGGACTTCAAAAAAACAAGCAGAAAAAGTCATCGATAAATTCGGCAAGTCTCTACACCAGTACAATCAGGAAGCACGGCGCGGGTACGATGTTTCGTTCTCATATGGCATCGTGGAATTCAATCACAAAAAACACACCACTATCGAGGAGCTACTAGCAGAGAGTGACTCGCTTATGTATGAATTAAAAAAATCAAAAAAATGATTTCGCCCGCCGACTGGTACAGCGGGATATATAGAACCCTCAGGCAAAACCTGCCGATAGCCGACGCTCAGAACGGTACTCCCAGCGTCTGCTTTTCGATCTTAAGGTGAATAACTCCAAGCATGACTCCCCAAACCTCCCGTGACTCTTTCGGGCCGAAACAGGGCCCTCATGACAATATCCTTTCTCTCAATTCATTTTGCTTTTGAATAGGTCTAGAGGGCGGGGGAGGTTACCCCGCCACTGGTGGCCTTTTTTAACTATTCTGCGATGACCGAACCGGCCGCTCAGGCTGACCAAGGGCGTGTATCGACTGATGCGCTCAATACCCCGTGTCATATACTTCCCGTGCCTAGTTCCTCTTTCCCTTGCCGTCTGGTCGGGCGGTTACATTGTTAGATTTGATTATCTGGTCAGTTCTAACAACCATCTCTGCGGGTGTAACAAATGTTGTTACCCAGGCGTCTAATCCCCATACGTGCCTTTGTTCACGCATTGAAAGGCTAAGGCGGCGGTAGCTTGTGACCGTCGCAGATCACTGACTCGTCAGCGGTTTCAATGTGGTGTTGATTAAGACGAAGGGGATAGTTGTATTACTTTAGGTCTTCGGTGTTTGAATTTACCGATAGGCTTCGCTTTTGAATTGCCGGGAGGCTGTTATGAACGCTCGATTAGCACTGATATCTGCAATGTTTATTCTAGGATTTGGCGGTGCCACTGCGGCCCATAGTGCCATGGACGGAAGCGCCAATCCTGGTTACAAAAACTATGATTTTGCGCCTGGTACCGCAGCGCCAGCCCCGGTTCGTTTGAAAGGCGGGACCGCAGCGGCGAGATCGGTGTACAGTATCGACCACAGCAAAGTTGCCCCTGGTTATCGTAACTATGGTTATACCGTCTCCAATCAGGCAGCGCCACCGATAACCATTAATGGCCGCAAAGCTGCCGCTGCTTCAGCCAATACCAGTAATCTTGGCGATGTTGTCCCTGGTTACAGGTACTTTAATCCGGCTTGGTGATAATGGGGAGGCAGGCTGCTTATATCCTAAGCTGCCTGCCTGTTAGCCGGTACTGCCTGTGGAAGGCATGTTTTGGTTATCTTTACGATGCCTATTTAACCCGCTTTCATTCCCTTCCAGCAATATTGTCACCGATCTTTAATGGTGAGTTTTGTTCATCGAACAGCTGAGAAAGCATCGTTTGTTGAAGTACGTCTGCACCACTAGAATTAACTCATATTTCCAACCAGACAGCTCCATTGTGGTGGGGCAGACGGTTACCTTTACACAGTCTTTTGAGGGGCTAAAAATGATCAGCTTTGAAGAATTTCGTAAGAATGTTGTGCCTGCTTTTAACGAGTCAGAAAAAGCGTATTTTATTCGTATATCGGCAGAATACAAGCAGCTTCAGAAGATGGAAGCGCGTCAGCAACGCAAGCAGCAGTGGGCTAATCGTTTAACGTCCGTTGCCAATCTAGTGATTATCGAACCTAATCTGCTACGTATAAAATCTGCCTAAATATTAGGCTTCAGTCATTCTGCACCGCTGTTTATCTCTTTCATTATTGGGCCATTAAGGCCTTATCTTAGTTCTGATACGTTGAATCTTTCTCGTGTCAATGTCAGTACCAGTCTGATGTCGGTAGCTGGTCGATGTAGCAGTTACCTTGGGCAGCAATCACTTGCCTTCCATATCGATCAGATGTCTCACCGCTTCGACCACTAATGCATGATCCTCGGCTTGAGGTAAGCCACTGACGGTGACGGCGCCTACCAGGCCGGATGCTTGCAGTCGGATCGGAAAGCTACCTCCATGGCCGCAAAACTCACGTGCATCAATATGCGGCTGATCTTCGAAAATCTGTTGTTTGTCCCGTTGGGACTGGCCCAGATAAAAGCTGGAATGGCCGAAGTGCAGCACACTGTTGCGTTTGCGGCGAATCCAGTCGAAGTTATTGGGACTGCTGCCCGGCAGCGCGCAGCTAAACAGTATTTGCCCGAAGGCGTAGATTTCAATGGCGACTGCAAGTTGTGATGACTGGCTCCGCTGTTGTAGCCAGGTACCTAGGTGCCAAGCAGTGTCATGATTGAAATGGCTGAACTGCAGATCAGTTTCCTGCTCAAATAACATCTGTAGAGACAGGGTTTCTAGGGTCTGTATTGGCAGGGTTTGAGTTGATTTGGGCTGCTGCATTGATGTCTCCATCATAGTGATTGTGTTGACGGACTTGGGTTGATAAGTCAGACGCTGTCATTCAGCGGTTGCGACCGCTAAGTTTTCTTCTGTGTCCCTCGTTGTTCTAAAGCCCGTTGTTCCAAAACCTAAGGTTCCAATAGACGTTGTTTCAATACCCGTTGTTCCAAGCGGGAGTGGAGGCGTTCTCTGGCTACACTGTTGTTAAGGTACTTCGGCAGGCTGTATTTCGATGGAATAAGCATCAGGGCTGCGCGTTTATTATTCTGCTGTTGCGCCATAATAGAGTCCTGCAGGTGATCGGTCTGTCAGCCTTCCGGGTGGAGAGAAGGTTGGTCTGTTGCGAACGGATGCTGTGTAGTTGTTTTTTGTAAAAATTACCATAACTATAATTAATATTCCTATTTTTTTCTGGTTGGATATTACCGCACGAGGCATCCTTTTGTTCGTTTAAGGCTTTGTTTGGTGTGGATTATGTTAGTTAATATGTTGATATAAATAAAATATAATTATCTTGTCGCTTATCTTCTGCGCACTGATATCGTTTTGTTAGTGCCTGAGAGCCTGTGTTGTTATTACGTAATAAAGAAACATTAAGGCGTTTATTTATTGATATTAGCAATGAATGTCTGTTAATGTGTAATTTAATTACGATATATTGCTTGATTTGGGTTGCTCCTTAGGCCCTGACTAAATATCAAACTCAGGGTTTATTTCTGAGAGGAGAACAAGATGAATCCCAGTGTTGAATCGGTTACCGCCCGCATTATCCAGCGCAGCAGTAGCACCAGAGCAGATTATTTGGCGCGCATGGAGCAGGCTCGGTCCCAGAAGCCGCATCGTTCGACACTATCGTGCGGCAATCTAGCGCATGGTTTTGCTGCTTGCGGAGAGCAGGACAAGTCTGAACTGAAATTGATGAATAAGGCTAATATCGCTATCGTGTCGGCCTATAACGATATGTTGTCAGCCCATCAGCCGCTGGAAGTTTTTCCGGCGCTGATCAAAGAGGCGGTCCATGGTATGGGGTCGGTGGCCCAGTTTGCCGGCGGTGTACCTGCCATGTGCGATGGTGTGACTCAGGGTCAGCCGGGAATGGAGTTGAGTCTGTTCAGTCGCGATACCATCGCCATGTCTACCGCCGTAGCACTTTCCCATAATATGTTCGACGGCGTGCTTTGCCTGGGCGTCTGCGACAAGATTGTTCCCGGATTATTGTTGGGTGCACTGAGTTTTGGTCACCTGCCGACCGTGTTTGTACCGGCCGGTCCCATGACCACCGGACTGTCCAACCCGGAAAAAGCCCGCATCCGACAGCTCTACGCCGAAGGCAAGGCTGACCGCGCCGCGCTGCTGGAGTGTGAATCCGAGTCTTATCATGGACCGGGAACCTGTACTTTCTACGGCACAGCCAACAGTAACCAGCTGTTGATGGAAGCCATGGGTCTGCACCTTCCTGGATCTTCATTTGTTAACCCCAATACACCGCTGCGAGATGCGTTGACGCGGGCCGCTGCCGAACAGGTGTGTCGGATTACCGAGCAGGGTGATTACCGGCCTCTGGCGCAGGTGATCGACGAGAAGGCGATCGTCAACGGCATCGTGGCGCTGTTGGCCACGGGTGGCTCCACCAATCACACCATGCATCTGGTCGCCATCGCCCGTGCTGCGGGTGTGCTTATTAACTGGGATGACTTCTCCGATCTGTCGGCGGTAGTACCGTCGCTGACTCGGATCTATCCAAACGGTAGTGCCGATATCAACCATTTCCATGCCGCTGGCGGCATGGCGCTGTTGTTCCGCAATCTGCTGACGCTGGGACTGCTGCACGAAGACGTATTGACCATCACGGGCAAGGGCCTCAAGCAATATACCGAAGAGCCCTTCCTCGACGGCAATAAGCTGGTCTGGCGTGCCGGGCCTGAGACTTCACTGGATCTTGAGGTGATCTCTGCTGCCGATAACCCTTTTGATAGCGATGGTGGTCTGAAGCTGATGCAGGGCAATCTGGGTCGGGGGGTGATCAAAACCTCGGCAGTCAAACCTGAGTTTCGGGTGGTAGAGGCTCCAGCGGTAGTTATTCATGATCAAAACCAGCTTGAACCGATGTTTTTGCGCGGCGAACTGGATCGCGATTGCGTTGTCATTGCTCGTTTCCAGGGTCCGCGGGCCAATGGTATGCCGGAGCTACACAAGATGACGCCTTTTCTTGGGGTGTTGCAAGACCGTGGCTTTAAGGTAGCTCTGGTTACCGACGGGCGCATGTCTGGCGCGTCGGGCAAGGTGCCTGCGGCCATCCATGTGACGCCGGAAGCCTGTCAGGGTGGTGTTCTGGCACGGGTGCAGGACGGCGATATGATTCGTCTGGATTCTTTGACCGGTCAACTTGATGTGTTGTTGAGTGACGAGGTATTGGCCGCCCGCGAGTCGGTGCAGGCAGATCTGTCGGCGAATCAGTACGGCATGGGAAGAGAGCTGTTTGCTGGCATGCGGCAGCAGGCGACTGGAGCCGAGCAGGGTGCTAGTGTGCTGTTTCAAGCGGAATCCTTCGAAACTGAATCTCAGGAGATAGCATGAGCGCTGATCAAAGCCAAAGTCCTGCACTAGTTGCTGATATCGGCGGTACTAACGCGCGCTTTGCCCTAGTCGCTCCCGGTCAGCGGCGGCCGCAGCAGGTGCTGACGCTTTCCGTTGATGCCTATCCCACTATCGAAGCGGCCATCCGAGAGTATCTGCTCCAGAGCGGTAGTTCGGTTGCGCCTACACAAGCCTGTATCGCGATCGCCTGTCCGGTGACTCGGGATCGGGTGACCATGACCAACAGCGGCTGGTCGTTTTCCAAGGCCGAACTGTTCCAGTCGTTGCGACTCCAGCGACTGGAGGTGATCAACGATTATGCTGCACAGGCTTATGCCATCCCTTATCTGCATAGTGACGAGCTGTTTAAAGTTGGCGGTGGCGAGCGTTTGCCGGGCCAGCCTTTGGCGTTGCTGGGTCCGGGTACCGGTCTGGGAGTCGGTGGGTTGTTGCATCCCGATGGCGATCCCGTGGCGGTGGTGACCGAAGGGGGGCATGTCGATTTTGCCCCCGCTAACGAACTGGAGGTCGAGGTGCTGCGTTACCTCTGGCAACGACACGAGCATATCTCGGTGGAGCGGTTATTGTCGGGAATGGGGTTGACCAATCTGCATCAGGCGATTGCGACTATCCGTGATCAGCAGGTTGAATCGCTGACCCCGGCGCAGATCAGCAGCGCCGCTCTGGAGCACAACGACCCGCTCTGTGTGGATGTACTGAACAGCTTTTGCGCCATGCTCGGTAGCGTTGCGGGCAACACGGCCCTGACTATGGGGGCCCAGGGTGGTGTTTATATTACCGGCGGTATCATCCCCCGCATGTTGAGTTTCTTTTCCACCAGTGATTTCCGCCAACGGTTCGAAGCTAAGGGCCGTTTTATCGAATATATGGCAGCTATCCCCACCTCTGTGGTGACTGCTGAGCACCCCGGTCTGCTCGGCTCTGCCGCAGTGATACGGGGTTATGACAACAGTGAGAGAAAAACATGAGTACAAACGTCGAAGCGATAATGAATACCTCACCGGTGATGCCAGTATTGGTCATCGAACGGGTCGAGGATGCTGTTCCTTTGGCTAAAGCCCTGGTAGCGGGTGGTCTTAAGGTTCTTGAAGTCACCTTGAGAACCGACAATGCATTGGCTGCGATTGCTGCCATCGCCGCCGAGGTGGAAGGTGCTGTCGTCGGTGCCGGTACCGTGACCGAGTCCTGGCAGTTGCAGGCGGTGCAGGAGGCTGGCGGTGTCTTTGCCATCAGCCCCGGTGCCACGCCCGCTTTGCTCGAGGCTGGCATTAATACCGAGCTCCCTTATCTTCCTGCTATCAGCACTGTATCGGAACTGATGGTAGCGATGGGATACGGTTACCGCGCCTTCAAATTCTTCCCGGCCGAAACCAATGGCGGTACTCCCGCGTTGAAATCGATCGCCGGGCCGTTCCCACAGGTGAAGTTTTGCCCCACGGGTGGTATCGGAGCCGATAACTTTTTGAATTATCTGGCGCTGCCTAACGTCAGTTGCGTGGGTGGTTCCTGGGTTGTGCCTGCCGAGTTAATCCGTCAGCACGATTGGGCGGGGATTACTGCTCTGGCGGTTGCTGCAGTTAAGCAGGCAACCGAACAAGCAACTGCTCTGGCGGCGTGATGAGTATCAGAGCTGACGGATGGCCAAGCTGACAACGGGTTTGGCAGTTACCGTCCGCTAAGGCCGTCCCTAGGGGCGGTCTTTTTTTTGGGCGAAGCAGAGATTATCGGTGTGCCTTTATCCGCAAACACTTAATCCAAAAAATCAACATGACAGCAGCAGGCATGCGATGGTATTCGGCATGTCCAAGAGGACAGATACATGACAACGAAAGAATCTGCCGGTCTGGCGATTCGGTCTACTCTGCCAGCACAGTCCCGTCTCGGTTATGGCTGTATGCAGCTCGGTGGTGCCTGGGACGACAGTGCCCTCGATGACGCGATCACCAATAAGACCGAAAACCTGGTGATGGAGGCGCTGGAACAGGGGGTTAACCTGTTTGATCACGCCGATATCTACACCCTGGGAAAGTCCGAGCAGGTGTTTGGCCGGGTGCTGGGACGGCAACCGGCGTTGCGACAGCAGATCTATATTCAGTCCAAGTGCGGCATTCGTTTTGCGGGCGACCCGGTGTCCTCAGCGCCCGCGCGCTATGACTTCAGTTACGGGCACATTATTGACTCGGTGGAGCAGAGCTTAGAGCGGCTTCACACGGACTATCTTGATTGCCTGTTGCTGCACCGCCCGGACCCTTTGGTGGAGTATGAGGATGTGGCTCGGGCTTTTGATGAGCTTTATCGCAGCGGCAAAGTGCGTTCTTTTGGTGTCAGTAATCATTCTGCCAGCCAGATTAAGCTGCTTTCTCGCTTCGTAGATCAGCCCATAGTTGTCAATCAGCTGGAACTTAGCCTCTTGCACTGTGGTTTGGTCGACGACGGTGTGATGGTTAATACCGCCCAGCCTGCAAAGGCGTCAGTTTCAGGAATCCTGGACTACTGCCGACTAGAGGGTATTCAGGTCCAGGCCTGGTCTCCTTTGGCCGGTGGCGGCTTGTTCCAAGTGCTGGAAGACGCTGATCCAAGGCAGCCCCTTGCGGCCATGGTTGCGAACCTTGCCGCCGAAAAAGAGTGCAGTCTCGAGGCGATACTGTTGGCCTGGCTGTTGCGTCACCCCGCTGGGATTCAGCCAATCGTCGGTACTACTGATATTGCGCGCTTGCGCCGGGCTTGTGAGGCTGTTGCGGTCTGTTTGAGTCGTGAAGACTGGTACCAGTTATTCACGGCGGCACGGGGCGAGCCAGTTCCTTAGTAGGCTCGCCGAAATGAGGCTTTCGCAGTAGGTTGACCTGTTCTCGGACAGCCTCCTAAGTTGCATCGACGTCGTTACTGTCGGCTAATGAAAGCCAGCTTGCCTGTCGGTTAGACTAAAGTTGTATGATTGGGTTTTTTCTGCGATAACAGTCGTCTGATGTCGTTGCTTTACGCTTCCAGCCCCCTTGGCGCCCGCAAATTGGTGTTATTAAATTATGTATAACCATCATCAACGGCAGGAAATCCTTGCCGAAGTCCATGCCCGCCCTTTTCAGGATCTGCCTGCCCCCTTGTCTCTGGTGCATATTGCTGTGCTCTACGATGGCCTTGATGGTACGGAGGTTGAGCACCAGTTATTGGCAATGGTGCGTGCCTTAGGGTTTGAGGTTGACGCCGGCCATCATGGCTTTCTGTTCTGTCGCCAGTCCCAGGGTGCGTTGCGCTATGAACCCCACAACGAGTTCTACACCCTGACTTTCTATCGATTCGATAGTCTGGAGCCGTTGTCGCTGCCGCAGGATTGGTCCGAATCCTTACCGGGTGCCCTGTTGGTTGGCGTGGAGGTGCTGTTTCGCAAGAACACGGGTTTTATTCGTGACTGGGTCGAGCTCCATTTCGGAGGCCACCAGCAGACTTCATCATCGGTAATGAGTGATGCGGCCATCATCGCCACCGATTTTCAATTACAGCCCCAGAGCGGTTTTGTGCGGGTGTTGGTGGAGGATATCCATCTAATGCCGGCACAGGCTGGCCGGCTGCTACAGCGGCTTTGCGAGATCGAGACCTACCGTCATATGGCACTACTGTCGTTACCACTGGCGCGTTCGCTGATGCCGAAAATCACCGAACTGGATCAGCAGCTGGCGTTAGTTTCTCAGCGCTCTCTTGATGAGGACATTTCTGAAGTGCTGGCGCAGATGATGGGGCTGGCGGCCGAGGTGGAGGCTCTCTCCGCCAGTACGGCCAATCGATTTTCTGCCAGTGAGGCCTATTTTGCCTTGGTGGAACGCAGCATTCAGGAGTTGCGGGAGAACCGGGTGGAGGGGGTGCAGATGGTAGAGGAGTTTATGGATCGACGCCTGGATCCTGCCCGACGCACCTGCCGCAGTGCAGCGGCGCGGATTGAATTGCTGTCAAAGCGCATCGCCCGGGCCACCGAGCTAATTCAGTCTCAGGTTAATCTGGCCATTGAGCAGCAGAACAAGGAGCTGTTGGAGGCGCTTAATACCCGGGCTAGCCGCCAGCTGCGTTTGCAGGCCAAGCTGGAAAGTCTGTCGGTGATCGTGGTCGTCTACTACATGTACGATCTAGTGGACCTGGCGCTCAAAAATGTGCTCCCGGAAGGGGAGCTTCTCAGCATGTTGCTAACCGGCTTGACCCTATCGCTGCCGGTGATCATGGTACTGCTTTATTGGATCATTCGGCGCCTGATGAAAGGGGTAACTGAAGACTAGTTGGGTACTGCTCTTAGGCTTTTACTCTGAGAGTGCGTCCCTCACGGCTGCTGACCTCGGCCAATTCGATGATGCGAATGACCGCTAGCGCCTCCGCCGCCAATACCGGGTTGGCAGTGCCGTTGCGCAGAGCCTCGGCGACGCCTTGGTAGTAATGCTGATAACCGCCACATAGGCTGGTGATAGTTTCGCTGCCCTCGGGCCCGTACAGGGTTCCAAAATCCTCTCGGTTCTCTTGCGCCCAGCCTTCATCGATGGGCTGTGTGCCAGCAATTAACCGTGCTTCCTGAGGGTCCAGGCCGAACTTGCGAAAATCTCCGTTGCTGCCCTGAAGCTGAAAGCGCAGGTTAGGACCCGCACAGTAGGGGCTGCTAGCCAGAATGACCTCTAGCGATGGGTAGTGCAGTTGCACATGAAAATAGTCACAGACCTCGGAGCCATCCCTCAGGGCTAGGCAGCGTGCAGTTACCCCATCGGGGGAGCCAAACAGCTGTAACGCCTGATCGACCAAATGGGGGCCGAGGTCGAACCAGATGCCGGTTCCAGGGCCGGGCTGCTCTCGCCAGCGATCGCGGACCTGGGGTCGGAAGCGGTCGAAGTGCGATTCAAATCGATGGATATGGCCCAGTCGGCCGCTGCCATGCAGCTGTTTGAGGGTCAGGAAGTCGCCATCCCAGCGGCGGTTGTGATACACCGATAACAGGCGTTCCTGCTGTTCGGCAATCGCTATCAGTGCTTCACCTTCAGCGGTGGTACAGACAAAGGGTTTCTCTAAAATTACGTGCTTTCCCTGTTCCAATGCCAGTTTGGCAAGGGGGAAGTGAGTCTCGTTGGGGGCGGTGATGACCACCAGTTCCGCATCACTATTGCTGATCATCGCTGCGGCAGTGTTATAGGTCTCCACCCCGGGAAGTTCCTCACGCACTCGCGCAGTCTGACTGCTGCTGATGGCGCTGAGTCGAAACTCCTTCATTGCTTGGATAAAGGGCAGGTGAAAGGTGGTGGCGGAAAACCCGAAACCGATCAGGGCGGTTGAGATGGGCTTCATTCGCTGCTGCCCTTCGTCGTGGTTGAAAGGGTCGTGGTTGAGAAGATCGTTGTCGAAAGGGCCGCAGATGGAGCCGTCTCGGAAGGAGTCGATTCGATCTGCGTGCTCATGCTATGGCTATGGCCGGGAGGTATCTCCAGGGCGTTATCGAGAGCGTTGGCTGTTTCTACGCACAGCAGTCTTTGATATCCGTTATCGTCGACATCGCTCATGCTGAGGGATTTTTCTGCCCCAGGATTCCAGATTACAGTGGAGCGGCTTTGGTTGTGATTCATCGGCTTGTTATCGCTCGAGTTGTTAGCATCTGGGTGATGTTCATTCTGGTCTTTGCTGATCAAAATATGCCGTCCAAAACCTGGGTCGTTGAGGGTCACGGTGCCTTCAGTATCCACATAAACCCGGTCTGTTTCTTCCGCAATCGTCAGAGGGCCGTCTTGAATATAGGGATTAAGCTGGTCCAGCTTGTCTCGGTAGCAACATCCTTCAAGTCCGGTAACAAAGGTTTGGTCGATATTGCTGACGGCGAGGTAGCTGTGCAGCGCCTCGGTAATTGGCATCGGCCGGTCGTTAGTATTATGGCTGCAGAGGGTCAGGCTGAGCTGGCGGCCGAGTTGAATAGACAGTTCCAGTTCAAATTTATAGGGCCATAGCTGGCGGCTGCAGTCGTCGTCCTTTAGGCCCAGTCGTAGACTGCTGGTTTCACTGTCGGCTGCGCTGGCCAGTACTTTCCAGCGACTAGTGCGGGCAAATCCGTGGGCGGGTAGCGCCGGATCTTGCGGGTGGTCACCGAACCAGGGCCAGCAGATAGGGATGCCACCTCGGATCGCCTGGCCGTTTTCGAATCGACTCTTGTCGCTGAGCCAAAGTACCGGGGGCTGGTTATGGGGCTGGTACTCGATTACCTGGGCGCCTTGCAGGCAAACTAGAGCGCGGCCGTGGGCATTGCTGAGTTCCACTATCGGCAAGTCGCCGCGGTCGTTCAGTTGGCGGATGCGTCCGGCAATAGCAAAGGATGGATTCACGGGACTTTCCTTCAGGATTATCTGTTTTTGTTTGCTAGGGTCTTCCGGCAGTGTTCGAGCAAGCCGCTGGTGGAGCTGTCGTACAGGCGCTCCAGCTCCTCGGAGTGTTCGTTACTCAGTATCTCTTTGGCCAGGGTCTTGCCCAGCTCAACCCCCCATTGGTCAAAGGGGTTAATGTTCCAGATAACGCTCTGAGTAAATACCTTGTGTTCATAAAAGGCGATCATCATCCCCAGGGCCCGAGGTGTCAGTTCGGCCAACAGGAAGGTGTTACTGGGTTTGTTGCCGGGGTATTCGCGATGGCCGGTCATGCCTTCGACGGCGGCCTGCTGTTCCTGTTCTCCCACCATTAATGCTCGCGCCTGGGCTAGGCAGTTAGCCCGGGACAAGTCCTGATGGATCGGCGGCACGTGGCAGTTGGATACCACCGCAATAAAGTCGACCGAGACTCGCCGGGTACCCTGATGCAGTAGCTGATAAAACGCATGCTGGGCGTTGGGGCCGTATTCACCCCAGATGATCGGACAGGTAGGGTAAGGGGCTCGGGTGTTGTTGAGCCGGGCGCTCTTGCCGTTGCTCTCCATCTCCAGCTGCTGCAGATAGTCGGGCAGGGATTTGAGGCGATGGTCATAAGGCAGTACGGCATGGGTTTCGTCGTTGCCGATGCTGTTGTAGAGGATCCCCAGCATCGCCAGAATGATGGGGATATTGGTCTCTACCGGCGCGGTTCGGTAGTGGTGGTCGGCCCATTGGGCACCAGCCAGAAACTCGCGGAACTGATCCATTCCCAGTGCTATTGCAATGGGTAGGCCGATAGCCGACCACACCGAATAACGTCCGCCTACCCATTTCCACATCGGCAGTTGGTTTTCTGCGGGGATACCGAAGTCGCTCATCGCCTCGGAATTTTCTGATACGCCGATAAAGTGGGCGCTGGTATCGAACACCGATCCCAGTCCACGCTCGAGCCAGGACTTGACTGTCTGGGCGTTGGTCAGGGTGTCTGAGGTGGTAAAGGATTTGGAGGAGATAATAAAGAGACTGGTTTCCGGGTCCAGTTTTTTGAGGATCTCTATGGTCTCGTTGCCGTCGATGCTGGAGACGAAGTGCAGGGTGGTGCCGGGAGTCTGGGCATATTTGAAGGCCTCGGTGACCATGCGTGGGCCCAGATCCGAGCCACCTACGCCGATGTTGACCACATCCCGTACCGGTTTGCCGGTGCTGCCAAGCCAACGGCCACGACGAATGCGTTCAGACTGGCTCTCGATCCGGCTCTGCATATCGTTGATCAGCGGCATAATGTTTTCGCCGTCGACGTAGATAGGTGTTGAATCGGCGCTTCTCAGGGCGCAGTGCAAAGCAGGACGCTGTTCGGTCTCATTGACGATATCACCCTTGAATAGTGCTTCGATCCGTTCAAACAGCTGCGCTTCCTGGCACAGGTCTTTAAACAGGTCTAGGGTTTGGGTAGTGATATGGTTCTTGGAAAAATCAAAAACGTGTCCTTCGAAAGGGATTGAGAATTGCTTGAAGCGCTTAGGGTCTTGTTCGAACAGGGTGTCTAGTCGCAGGTTCTTGGTTGTTTTGTAGTGGGCCTGAAGCTGTTTCCAGCTGTCGGTCTGATCGATGCTCCAGTCTTCGGAATAATGTTTTGGGGGTGACTTGAGGCTCATAATAGGGTTCTCGGTCTCTCGGCGGGAGGGGCCCGACGGCATTGTTGTTAGCTGTTTGTAATAAAGTTACCTTTTTTGGTGGGTGTATGCAAGATGCAACGCAGGCGGCTTAGGTTAGGTAAAGGTTGTTGTGATGATCGTTAAATCAAGCACAGATAGAAAATTATCAATATAATACAATGCCCTGTGTGTTTGTTTGTGGGTTTTTAATTTGCTTTTACGTGGCTGCATCGAATCTCTATTAAGTACTTTAATTACTTATTATAATTACGTAACCCCTTTTTTTATCCGTTTTACTACGCTAGAATGTTGCTTAGTTACATATAAGCCCTTGTAAGGAGCTCGACATGAAAGCCATTCTCCAGGATCTGCCCTGTGACTTTGTTCTATTTGGAGCTAAGGGAGATCTATCTATGCGCAAGCTGTTCCCGGCGCTCTATTATCTTTTTCGGGAGGGTTTGTTGCATCCTGAATCGCGGTTGATCGGAGTGGCGCGTGGCGAGGAGAGTAACGAGGCCTTTATAGAGTCAATCAAGGCAACGCTGCAGCGTTTTTTGCCGGAGGGTGATTTCGATGAGAGCTGCTGGCAGGGATTTGCTCAACGGCTGCACTATTTACAGGTCGATTTTTCTCAGCCTAAGGACTTTGTCCGCATCGCTAAATTTGTCGATCAGGGTGCCCGGGTGATGGTTAATTATCTGGCAACGCCGCCCTCTATTTACGGTGATATTTGCAAAAACCTGAACGATGCTAAAGCGCTATCGGATAGCGCTCGGGTGATCCTAGAGAAGCCGATTGGGCAAGATCTGGAAAGCTCGATGGAGATCAACGATACCGTCAGCCGCTATTTTAACGAAGATCGCATTTACCGTATCGATCACTACCTGGGCAAAGAAACGGTTCAAAATTTGCTCGCATTGCGTTTCGCCAACAACCTGTTTGGCTCGCAATGGAATCAGAACTTTATCGACCATGTGCAGATCACCGTCGCTGAGACCGTGGGTATCGAAGGGCGCTGGAGCTATTACGACAAGGTCGGGCAGATGCGCGATATGGTGCAAAACCACCTGTTGCAGCTACTGTGCATGGTGGCAATGGACCCCCCTAGTCAATTGACTGCTGACGGCATTCGTGATGAAAAGTTGAAGGTTTTGCGGGCCCTGCGCCCTATAACCCAGGAGAATATCGCTAAGCGGGCGGTTCGTGGTCAATATACCGCAGGTGCAGTGGCAGGCCAGGCCTGTCCCGGTTATGGGGATGAAGAAGGCAGTAAAGGCGGCAGCAATACCGAAACCTTCGTGGCACTGCGCGCGAGCATCGATAACTGGCGTTGGGCCGGGGTACCTTTCTACCTGCGAACCGGTAAGCGGATGCCGAACAAGATGTCGGAAATCGTGATCTTCTACAAGAATCAGCCCCACTATATTTTCGATCCGAAACAGAAGGCGATGGTTAACAACAAGCTGATCATTCGCCTGCAACCCGATGAGGGTATCGAGCTGCAGGTAGTGACCAAGGAGCAGAGCCTGGACAAGGGCATGGCGCTGCAATCGCGAGCGCTGAACTTGAACTTCTCCGATCAAGACGAGAATCGCCGTATCCCGGATGCCTACGAACGGTTGCTGTTGGAGGCGATGCGGGGTAACCAGTCGCTGTTTGTTCGTCGGGATGAGGTTGAGGCCTCCTGGATCTGGTGCGATACCCTGATCCAGGCGTGGGAAGAATCTCACGACGAGGTCCGCTCCTACTCCGCTGGAACCTGGGGACCTATTGGCTCCATCGCGCTGATCGAGCGTGATGGTCGCTCCTGGCACGAATAGGTGGTATCGATGAATGATTTAGCCGCGATTAAAACGGATCTGACCCGCTTTGCTGACCGTGCAGCGCTGGATAGGCAATTGTGCGAAGAAATTGCTGAGCGTTTGCGCAGCACTCTGGCACAGCGTGATCAGGCCTCCCTGGTTGTTTCTGGTGGAAGCACTCCCGTGGGGCTGTTTGAAGCCTTGTCTTTGCAGGATCTGGACTGGTCACGGGTGGTGGTTACTCTGGCCGACGAGCGTTGGGTTAAAGCGGATGCCGGGGATAGCAACGAGCGCCTGGTGCGCAACCACCTGCTGCAGAACCGCGCAGCCGCCGCCCGTTTTATCGGACTGAAAACTCCTGCAGACAGTGCTGATGCTGGAGTCGAACAATGCCAGCAGCGCCTTGCTGCACTACCGCAACAACTGGATGTGGTCATTTTGGGAATGGGGGAAGATGGTCATACCGCATCCTTCTTCCCGGGTGCTGAAGCGCTGAATCGGGCTCTCGACCCACAATCGACATCGGATTGTCTGGCCTTAACGCCTTTGACGGCGGCGCATTCTCGCATGACCTTGACCCTGGCTCGCTTGCTGCGTTGTGATCAGCTGTATCTGCATCTGTGTGGTGACTCCAAGTTACCGGTACTGGAGCAGGCACAAGGTTCTGGTGCAGTGGCGGATATGCCGGTAAGGGCTATTCTGCGGCAGAAGCAGTCACCGCTGGCGATCTATTGGGCTCCTTGATGCGGGTGATTGGGGTCCTAGTGTGGAATATGGGTGTAGACAAGAGCTGTGGTCACGACGTCAAGTTGGTGTAAGATTCTTAGGACAGGCTCTTAGTATTATAACGGCCTGAAATTTCTCGGAGAGCACATGACCTCATCAGAGCAGTGTAAACGTATCCTAATCGTTGATGATGATCAGGAAATTCGCGAGCTGCTCCAGTCCTACCTGAGCAATAACGGTTACCAGGTGCAGGCGCTGGAAGACGGCAGTCGCTTGCTGGAACAGCTGCAAGCGCCTCCTCCTATCGACCTAATCGTGTTGGATCTGATGATGCCGGGGGATGATGGTTTCAGCCTTTGTCGGCAGGTACGGGCCAAATCGCAAGTTCCTATCATCATGCTTACCGCCTCGGCGGAGGATACCGATCGAATCGTCGGGCTGGAGATGGGGGCCGATGATTATGTTGCCAAACCGTTCAATCCCCGCGAATTACTGGCGCGCATAAAAGCGGTGCTGCGCCGCTCGCGGGCGGCGGATGCGCCGGCTAGCAAGGGGCGTTTTCTGCTGTTTGCTGACTGGCGTCTGGATACCGTAAACCGCGATCTGATTAATTCTGCTGGCGTAGTGATGCCTATGAGTGGCGCCGACTACAGCCTGTTACTGCTGTTTCTGGAACACCCTAATCAGGTGCTCAGTCGTGATGACCTGCTTGGACTGACCCGGGGTCGTGAGGCCAACCCTTATGATCGCAGCATCGATGTGCAGTTGAGTCGTTTGCGTCAGCGACTTGGTGATGATGCTAAGGAACCGCGTTTCATCAAGACCGTGCGGGGGGCTGGTTATGTGCTGGCCGTGGAAGTGGAGCGCGAGAGGTGAGCTGGTTGCGCAGGCTTATTCCGCGCTCGTTGATCGGTCGCATGCTTACCGTAATGGCGCTGGGTGTATTGCTGGCGCAGGTGTTGAGTAACCTGGTCTGGGTGCAGCAGATCGACCGTGACAAAGAGGTATTAGCGGCACGTATGGCCCAGGATCTGGCCGTCAGTGTTGCCTCTACAGTCACCTTCTTTAAAGCCTTGCCCAGCCAGTATCGTCATATCGTATTGTCGCAACTGCGGGATATGGGCGGGACGCGATTTTTTGTTTCCCTCAACAAGACGTTGATCCCCATTGAAGATATAGATGACTCTAAACTCAAAGAGATCGTGCTTGATACCTTTGTGCAGGGGTTGCGTAAGCAGCTCGGCAAAGAGTCTCAGATTCTGGTGAGTTTCTCCCTCCCTGAGACGCTACACGTTTATAACAATCAAACCTTATTATTGGACCTGCCGCCGCGCTGGTCCCAGCAGAGTCTGATCTATGACTCGCACTCACCGCCGATACTGGTGGCGCAGATCGATATGGAGGAGGGGGAGTGGCTCTATTTGGCGGCATTGCTGCCGAAACCAGATCTGTTGCTTAAAACTGAATACCTACCCACTGATCGGCTGCTGTTCCTAGGACTGCTCTCGGTGATTCTGTTACTGCTGGGGTGGATGGTTGTGCGTTGGCAGACCCGTCCTCTGGAGCAGCTGGCTAAGGGTGCCGAACGGCTGGGTCGGGATATCGACCGGCCACCACTGCAAGAGCAGGGTCCTCTTGAAATTCAAGCCACCGCCCGGGCTTTCAATCAGATGCAGAAACGCATACAGCGCTTTATCACTGACCGCGAGCGGCTGTTCTCCGCTATTTCCCACGACCTTAAGACACCCATCACGCGTTTGCGCTTGCGCGCTGAGATGCTGGAAAAGGAGCATAACCGTGATAAGTTCGCTCAAGATCTAGGGGAGTTAGAGCGAATGGTGGCCGGCGCGCTGGAGTGCATTCAGGGAACAGAAATTCATGAGAACACACAAGCCATCGATATCATGGCGTTGCTCGATTCACTTCAGGACAATGCTGCGGTACTCGGCCATCGCGTTGAAATCGAGGGCGAGGTGGGGCCCGCCTTTTGGGGTAAGCCCATGGCCCTTAAACGCTGTCTTGGTAATCTGATCGACAACGCTATCTTCTACGGTAAAGAGGCGGAAATCTGTGTCCACAACAGTTCAGAACAGCTGTTGATTCGTATTCGTGATCGCGGGCCTGGAGTGTCAGAGGATGCGATCGAGCAGCTGTTCGAGCCTTATTACCGGGTGGAGTCATCCCGCAGTCGCAACACCGGCGGCAGCGGTCTGGGGTTGGGGATTTCGCGCAATATTGCCCACGCCCACGGTGGTGAACTGGAGCTTAAGAACCGTGAGGGCGGTGGGCTTGATGTTATTTTGACTCTTCCAAGATATTGAAAAAACTATCTATTACAATGGTATGCAATCCTTTCTTAACGTCTGTAACACTTTGTTACACTTCCTTTCACCCTGTAACCCTACCGTTGAAAGATGCGTGCTTTAATTGATCTAACTCCTCTGCAAAGACTGAGGAGAACCTTCAAAACCTAGATAAAAACAAATAAAGGTAAAGGTCGATGAGTCTTAAACTCGCAAAGAAATCCGTATTAGCAGCAGCACTGTCCGGTTTAGTCAGCATGGGTGCCCAGGCGGGCAACGTCGAAGTGCTGCACTACTGGACCTCAGGTGGTGAGGCTAAGTCTGCAGCAGTTCTTAAGCAGTTGGTGGAGCAACAAGGTCACCAGTGGAAGGACTTCGCTGTCGCCGGTGGCGGTGGTGAGAGTGCCATGACTGTGCTCAAATCTCGTGCCGTTTCCGGCAACCCTCCTGGCGCCGCCCAGATCAAAGGTCTGGATATTCAAGAGTGGGCCGAACTCGGTTTTCTGACTAATCTCGATGCCGTTGCCGGCAAAGCACGTTGGGATAAGTTGCTACCCAGTGTGGTTAGCAACGTGATGAAATTTGACGGTCACTACGTGGCTGTTCCAGTCAACGTCCATCGGGTCAACTGGCTCTGGGCTAATCCAGAGATCTTCAGCAAAGTCGGTGTTGAAGTACCGACTACCTGGGACCAATTTTTGCAGGTAGCCGATAAGATCAAGGCGGCAGGTTTTATTCCTCTGGCCCACGGTGGTCAGGCCTGGCAGGACGCCACTTTGTTTGAAGCCGTAGCCTTGGGTGTCGGTGGTGCAGAGTTCTATCAAAAAGCCTTTGTCGAGCATGATCAGAAAACGCTGACCAGCGCTAAGATGGTCAAAATCTTCGACACCTTCAAGCGTCTACACGCCTATATCGATTCCGATGCCGCTGGTCGCGATTGGAATATCGCTACCGCCATGGTTATCAATGGCAAGGCTGCGATGCAGATTATGGGTGACTGGGCCAAGGGCGAGTTCGCTGCGGCGGGCAAGCAAGCGGGTAAAGACTTTATCTGTGTAGCCGCCCCCGGTACCCAGAATGCCTTTACCTTCAATATCGACAGCTTTGCCATGTTTGATGTTAAAGATGCGAGCAGTAAAGCGGCCCAAGCCGATCTGGCTCGGTTGATTCTGGAGCCACAGTTTCAGGAGACCTTCAACCTCAATAAGGGCTCTATCCCTGTGCGTATGGACCTCGATATGAGTAAATTCGACAGTTGTGCGAAATCATCGATGGACAGCTTTGCCAGTACCGCTAAGTTTGGTGGTCTGGTGCCCAGTATGGCCCATGGCATGTCCACTACCTCTGCAATTCAAGGCGCCATCTACGATGTCGTCACCAACTACTTCAACAGTAACTCGCTCACCGCTGAACAGGCAACTGAGAGACTGGCGCGAGCCGTCAAGGCCGCGATTTAGGCCTCTAGTGCTGATCTAGTAACTCTGCTCTTTTAGTAAAGATATAACGCTCCTGCGGGAGCTTTGACCAGGGTATCGCCTGCGGGCGGTACCTCTCTCCAAACTCGCATAAAGGTTTCTCCCTATGAATACGAGAAATGTGTCTGAAGCTGCTGGAAATCTAACCGCTGAGTCTGCAACGTCAGCCTCATCGGGCGCTGCCAAGCCGCTGGATTTTGTGCAGCGCTGGTTACCGAAGCTGGTTCTGGGGCCGACGATAATCGCTACTTTGCTGTTTATCTACGGTTACGTGATCTGGACCGGTGTGCTGTCCCTGACTAATTCACGCTTCCTTCCCAAATACGATTTTATCGGACTTCTGCAATACGAAAAACTGCTCGACAACGAACGCTGGACCGTGGCGTCGCTGAATATATTGATCTTCGGCGGCCTCTTTATCCTCGTCTGTCTTGTTGTTGGCGTGGTGATGGCAATCCTGTTGGATCAAAAGATCCGTGCCGAAGGGGCGATTCGTACGGTGTTCCTGTACCCGATGGCACTGTCTTTTATCGTCACCGGTACCGCCTGGAAATGGATACTTAACCCCGGCCTAGGAATGGAAAAACTGGTGCATGATCTGGGTTACGAGAGCTTTAAGTTCGACTGGCTGGTGGATCCTGATATGGCGATCTATACCTTGGTCGTCGCGGCTGTATGGCAATCATCCGGTTTCGTGATGGCGCTGTTTTTAGCCGGTCTTCGCGGTGTCGATAGCTCTATCGTTAAGGCGGCGCAGCTGGATGGTGCCAGCATGCTGATGATCTACCGTCGCATTATTCTGCCGCACCTGCGCCCTGTGTTCTTCAGCGCCTTTATTATTTTGTCCCATATCGCCATCAAGAGCTTCGATTTGGTGATGGCGTTGACTGGCGGCGGCCCCGGATATTCTACCGATCTGCCGGCCACCTTTATGTACGTCACCTCCTTCAGCCGTGGTCAGATCGGTCTGGGTTCGGCCAGCGCCATGATGATGCTGGGTGTGGTCCTAGCGATTCTGATTCCTTACCTGTACTCCGAACTGAGGAGTAAACAGCATGATTAATTCAAGGTTTAACTTCAGCCGTTTCGCCCCGGCGACCCTGATCTCCGTTAATTCTACTGGCAATTTTGAACAGCGAGGTTTGTAGCATGGCTAATCCAACTCAGTCTTCATCCCGCTCCGCCCTGATCAGCCGAGCTGCGCTCTATGCCATTTTGTTGTTGGCGGTGCTGTTCTACTTACTGCCATTGGTGGTGATGTTGCTGACCTCGGTCAAGAGCATGGTCGACATTCGTGCCGGAAACCTAATCTCCTGGCCGCAAGAGTTTCTGTTCGATGCCTGGACCAAGGCCTGGTCCGGGGCCTGCACCGGCGTTAGCTGTGAAGGGGTGGGGAGCTTCTTCTGGAATTCGTTCCAGATCACCGTTCCGGCGGTGCTGATCTCCACCATGCTAGGTGCCCTTAATGGCTATGTGCTGACTAAGTGGAAATTTCGCGGCAGTGACCTGTTCTTCGGACTGATGTTGTTCGGCTGCTTTATTCCGTTTCAGGTGGTGATCCTGCCGATGGCCCAGACGTTGGGTTGGTTGGGACTGGCTAATACCACTACCGGTCTGGTGTTCGTGCATATCGTCTACGGCATGGCCTTTACCACGCTGTTCTTCCGCAACTTCTATATCTCGGTACCGACCGAGCTGGTGAGTGCCGCCAAGATCGACGGTGCCGGATTCTTCACTATCTTCTGGCGCATCATTTTGCCGCTGTCCACGCCCATCTTCGTGGTTTGCATCATCTGGCAGTTCACCCAGGTTTGGAACGACTTTCTGTTCGGGGTGGTGTTCTCCGGTGGTGATACCCAGCCGATCACGGTGGCCCTGAACAACCTGGTCAACAGCTCCACTGGCGTTAAAGAGTACAACGTCGACATGGCTGCCGCGATGATCGCCGCGCTGCCGACGTTGCTGGTGTACGTCCTGGCCGGCAAATATTTTGTCCGCGGACTAACCGCCGGTGCGGTTAAAGGCTAACCACGGTATTGAATGAGATCTTCACAGCTTAAGTGCTTCTGAGAATAAGAAACAAGGTAACAATCATGGCTACGTTAAATATTGAAAACGTCAAGAAATCCTACGGAGACGTGGAAGTCCTGAAAGGGATTGATCTGAGCATCGAGAACGGCGAATTTCTGATTTTGGTGGGTCCTTCCGGTTGCGGTAAGTCCACCCTGATGAACAGCATCGCCGGACTGGAGGATGTTACCTCGGGTGATATCCATATCGGTGGCACCAATGTCACCAGCCTGGCACCCCGAGATCGTGATATCGCGATGGTATTCCAGTCCTATGCTCTTTATCCCAGCATGACTGTGCGCGGCAATATTTCCTTTGCCTTGGAGATCCGTAAGGTGCCCAAGGAGGCGCGGATCAAGGAAGTGGAGCGAGTGGCCGACTTGCTGCAGATCAGTCATTTGCTGGATCGCAAGCCTTCTCAGCTTTCTGGCGGGCAGCGTCAACGGGTGGCCATGGGTCGTGCCCTGGCGCGCCATCCGAAGATATATCTGTTCGATGAACCGCTCTCTAACCTCGACGCCAAGCTGCGAGTGGAGATGCGCACCGAAATCAAAAAACTGCACCAGCGCCTTAAGAACACCATCGTTTACGTCACCCATGACCAGATCGAGGCAATGACGTTGGCTGACCGCATCGCGGTGATGAAAGATGGCGAAGTGCAGCAGTTCGGCACTCCACAGCAGATTTACGACAACCCCGCCAACATGTTCGTGGCGGGCTTTATGGGCTCACCGGCGATGAACTTTCTGCGTTGCGAGCTGCTCTGCATCGACGGCGGTTACGGCGTACTAGTGACCACCGCAGATGGCAGCGAATATCGCTTGCCGTTGCAGCATGGAGACAGCTCCCTGCAATCCTGGATTGGTAAAGAAGTGGTACTGGGTATTCGTCCTGAACTGATCACCCACGTGATCCCGCATAAATCCGACCAAGACCATGTGGCGCACTTCAGCGCCAAGGTGGATGTCGCCGAACCTACCGGCCCCGATACCTTGGTGTTGATTAGCCTTAATGACCAGGAAGTCGATTGCCGGGTTGATCCCCGCGAGCAAACGCCGGTTGGTTCCGAGATGGAATTTATGGTGGATATGTCCAAAGCGGTTCTATTTAACCCGGAAACAGAAGCCCGATTGTTGTGATCCTCCTCATCGTTTTTTGATAACGGCTCATCACCTCTGCTGAGGATTTCCCAGGGGGTGACGAAGGGGTGTATCGCTGTCTTGTAGTCGTCCATTACAGCCTAGATCGGTATAGAGCTGATCTACGGCGGAGGGATTGTTTGGTGGGCAGTAGATGTTAGTAGCCGGTTTTCTCGGCAACAGAGTTCAGTCAGTCATCAGGTGAGGAAGTGTGGGGTTCGCCGCTCCACGTGTAGGCATAACCGCCAACCACAGATCCTGTTGAGTGCGTCAATCGACCGATGGCCCGAGGGGGGTTTCGGATTACTTAATTTTTATAAAAAATAAAAGGTAGACAGATGTCAGATCAAAATAATAAAGCCTTTGGGCGTAGTGTTTCAGCTGCGGGCTTACTAGCCGCACTTATCTCAACTCAGGTTGGTGCCGTGGATTTTCATGGCTATGCCCGCTCTGGAATCGGCGCTACATCAGATGGCGGTGATCAGGCTTGCTTCAAAGCAGACGGTGCCGGTGCTAAATATCGGTTGGGTAACGAATGCGAAACCTACACCGAAATTAAGTTCGGTCAGGAGCTTTATAACAGCGGCGGCGCGTCTTTCTACCTGGATACCAACTATGCGGGTAGCGTTAGTCAAAACGAAGACTGGGAAACCGCTAATGGTGGTGACGGTCTGGCGATTCGTGAATTTAATATCAAGGCCAAGGGCGTTCTGGCTTCCATGCCAGAAGCTACAGTCTGGGCCGGTAAGCGCTTCTATCAGCGTCATGATATCCATATCAATGACTTTTATTATTGGGATGTTTCCGGGCCAGGTGCTGGTATCGAAAATATCGATGTAGGTATGGGCAAACTGTCGCTGGCATGGCTGCGTAGCAGTGAGGCGGGTGGTGATATTATCAAAACCAAAGCCGCTGCCTCCGATGACCTGCGTAACGATGTGGTGGACATCCGCCTCGCCGGTATTAAAACCAATGAGGACGGTGCCCTTGAACTGGGTCTTGATTACGGTTTCTCCAGCACCGCTGATGGTCAGTCGCTGAAGGCAGGCGCTGCCGATACCGGTTATATGCTGACTGCCGAGCACACCCAGGGTAATTTCTTTGGTGGCTTTAACAAGCTAACCCTGCAATACGCCACAGACTCAATGACCGGTGGAGCTGGACATAGCCAGGGCGCCAATGTTGATCTTGATGGCAGTACTTTGACGCGTTTTATCGGCCAGGGTGTGGTGCAACTGAGCGATAAGGTTGAGGGTATGTATGCCCTGGTTGTGCAGAAGCATGATAAGAGAGGCGACAAGGGTTCAACGTGGGTTTCAGCGGGCGTTCGTCCGGTGTATAAGTGGTCTGAGGTGCAGAGCACTGCACTGGAAATCGGCTACGACCATGTTGATTTCGAAGACGGCGCATCTAACAACGACAATGATTTACTGAAAGTTACCATCGCCCAGCAGTGGTCTGCAGGCTCCAGTTTTTGGGCGCGTCCGGTCATTCGTGCCTTCGCAACTTATGGCAAATGGGACCACAATGATTTTAACCCTGCCAAAGACGTCCTGAGTGATACTGCCGATAGCGGTGTGACTTTTGGTGCGCAGATGGAAGTTTGGTGGTAATCGCTCGATCTTAATAGCTTCATATTAGTAGTTCCCGACAGGATGTCGGGTCAGCGCCCCCGCAGCACTCCCCTTGTTGCGGGGGCGTTGGCCGTTACCATGATAGGTTAGTGATGTTGAGGAGATGATTATGTTTTCGATCAAAAAGAATGTGCGCAGCGGGCTTGTGGGCCTGTTGTTGCTGACCCTCTGTGGCGGTGCTTCCGGCCAGTCGCAGAGGGACTCTGATGCCGTTGTCACGCCTCGGGCGATAGCGCTCGCGGCGTTGGCCAAGAGTCACCCCTGCTGCGCTCGCCTGGCAAAGTTGCCGTTCCAGCCGCTCTCTGCAGAAACGGATCTGAAACTCAGTATTAGCGCCGACTCGCCCAGCTATGGGTTTGACTCCGGCAAAAGTTTTTTTGCCGCCTACCAGCTGCCAGCCGGCAACCGTTCCTTTGAAATAGCGTTGCAAAGCCTGGCGGGCAAAACCCTGTTGTCGCCCCACGTAATGTTGTTGGATAGCCAGTTTCAGGTCACCCGTTTGCTCGGCAGCACTGACTTTGAGTACCGGCCAGCCCGGGGCTTTAAGGGCGACAGTATTGACGGTGAGATCCGGGTGGATCGCAGTCAGCCGAACAATCCCGGCAATGAAAGTTACCTGATCATCTACACCAGCGAACAGCGATTACAGCAGCAAACGACGTTGGTGCATCCCGCCAAGGCTTATGCCATTGGCCACGGAAACCAGCCGCCGGATATCGCTGACCCGGTGGTAGCGCATACGCCGGTGGGCAATTTGAAGCTGAAATTGACGGTGGATTCTATCGCCCAGGGCGCGCAAACCTATATCCCGACCCGCAGTAAGCAGGACTTGATGGTCAATCCTGAGGCACAGCCCGCTGTTACCGCTGGGGTCAAAGCGTTACCGGAGACGGAAGCCTTTTATCTCAAATCGCTGGATAACGCATTGGAGGCAGGGGATATGGATCGGGCGCTTAAGTTGGTTGAAGAGGCCAAACGCTTGGGTATAGATAGTGTTAGAGCCCGTTTTCTAACCCGCATAAGCGCGCAGTAGTTGAAATATTGGGCGGCCGTGAATGGCCGCCCCTTATCAGGCCATAATGAAGTATCAGAACGGTTATTAATTATCGGCTATGTGCCGTAATTTAACCTGCGATATATGGGATTGTCACTGTGTCTCTAATTTCATTTCAGGAGTTCTTCGCGGGGCTGTTGCGGCGCTCCAAGCCGGCTACTGGGCGTCGCTGTCAGGCGGTCATATTATCGCTGCTTTTAACACTCTCGAGTGGGCAGTTGTTCGCCCATCACCAGACCTATCGTATCGGTGTTTTTACCACCCGCAGCGCCGCAGATGCCTTTTGGGGACCGGTAGAGCAGTTTATGCGTGCGGCCAGTGCTGATTTGGACATGGAGTTGCAGGTCTTTTATGCCGAAGATGACCATATCTCCTTGATCAGGCAGGTTGAGGCCACCGCCCGTGCCCGACCGCGCTTTGATGCCTTAGTGTTACCCAATTTTAAAAAAACGGCGCATCGTAATATCAAGGCGGCGGAGGCTAATCAAGTGCCGGTGTTGCTGTTTAACTCAGGGCTTAGCGCTGAGCGAGCGCCGCAAATGGGTAAACCCCGCGAAAAGTACCCTTACTGGATCGGCAGTATCTTGCCTGATGAGCAGCGAGCAGGTGCCGACTTGCTCAATTGGCTGCTGGCTAAGGCGCAATCTAAAACCCCCGAGGTTGAGACGGCGGCGCCAGTGCTTGCTATCGGTGGCAACCTGGGTGACTTCGCCTCGATCGAACGAACCCAGGGCTTGAAACTGGCGCTCGCCAGGCAGGATAAGTTTCAGCTGGCGCAACTGGTCCACGCTGGTTGGCAACGGCAGCGGGCTGCTGAAATGTTCGGCCATTTGATCAAACGTTTTCCCGGTAACCCCGTTGCTCCACGCGTTGTTTGGGCTGCCAGTGATTTGATGGCGCTCGGTACCTTGGATGGTGCCAAAGAGGCGGGCGTCACCATTATTGCCGGTGGCGTTGATTGGACCAGAGCAGGCTTGAGTTCGGTATTGGATGGAGGTCTTTCTGTCAGTTTCGGCGGCCATTTTATGGATGGTGGTTGGGCGGCGGTGATGCTCTATGATTATTTCCACGGCGTCGATTTCGCCTCAGAATCGGTGTCTATGGTGACGCAGATGGCGCCGTTGGATGTCGATAACAAAGATCAGATTGGCATGTTGCTAGGCTCGCCGACCTGGGAACGGGTCGACTTCAAAGTATTCTCGAAATTCTTGAATCCATCGCTCAAACAGTACCCGTTTAACCCCCAGTCGGTCTTTTTGCAGCTGCAGTGATCTCATCGCTGCAAGTAAGCTGCTCAGGCTGTGAGGAGGTTGCTATCAATCCAGCGGCAAACCTCTCCCAGATGATCAAAGACGTGGGTTGCCTGGTCGCACTCATGGGGGCGTCCATAGGGATTTTTTATACCCAGGCAGCGCAGGTTTGCTGTCAGCGCCGCTTGTATTCCTGTAGCAGAATCTTCTATGGCGACGCCTTGATGCGGCTTCAGGCCCAGGCGTTGCAGTGTCTGGCAATAACCTTCGGGGTGCGGCTTACTGTGGCGAATATCGTCACCGGTAGTGATAACTTCAAAAAGATCCTGTAGGCCATGGGCACAGAGGATGTTGTGGACCGCTTGCCGACCGGAGGCGGTAACCAGGGCCAACCTAAACCCCTGCTTCCGGTAGTGCTCGAGGGTTTTCCGTGCGTAGGGCATCAGCGCTGGAGGGGCTTCTAATAGCTGTGCCTGCAGTGCAATCTCTCGTTGCTGCATGAGGTTTTGGGCGGAGATGGGTAACGCGAATGTTTCGACCAGCAGCGCGGCGCTGTCTGTGCTGGCGGTTCCCAGCAGTAGCGTCTGATAGTCCCGTTTGCTCAATGCCACTGAATAGGGACGGAGCAGTTGTTGCCATAGCTGGCAGTGGACTGGTTCGGAATCGACCAGGGTGCCATCGAAATCAAACAATATGCCCCGTATGCACATGGTTGTAGTCCTGCTGAACGTTAACTTGGTTCACTTTGCACTGAGCGTTTAATGGTCATTGACGTTTTTGCTTACCGGGTTTGAAACGGTGTTTGATAGTGAGCCGCAATACCGCTAAACAAAGCAACAGCGTGATCAGATTGGCGGCGATGATAGGTACATCTTCCCGGAACAGACCATAGGTCAGCCACAGGGCGATACCGATGGTAAAGGTGATGTACATACTGATAGAGATCCCCTCGACGTTGCCGGTTCTCAATATCTGCAACACCTGCGGTACGAAGGAGATCGTGGTACAGCAGGCCGCTGCGATGCCGATGGTGGTGATGGTATTCATCTTGTCTCTCAATCGTCGTTTCGGCATTTAAGCAGCGATCGACCGGTCATCTCATCGGGCTTGGGCGATGCCATCAGTTCGAGCAGGGTCGGGGCTATATCGCAAAGAGCGCCGTCGACCAATTCTATCAGATCCTTTTTATCGCCAACATAAACCAACGGTACCGGCTCGCAGGTATGGGCCGTATGGGCCTGGCCGCTAATGGGGTCGGACATCTGTTCGACATTGCCGTGGTCGGCGGTGATCAGGCACTCGGCGTTGTTGGCCTTCAGTGCTTCGATGACCCGGCCTAGACAGTGGTCCAGAGTTTCGACTGCGCTGACCGCAGCGGCAAAGTTACCGGTGTGGCCCACCATATCGCCATTGGCGTAGTTGCAAACGATCAGGTCATGGCTGCTTTGTTGAATAGCGTCGACCAGGTGGTCAGTGACCTGTTCGGCATTCATCTCAGGTTGTAGATCGTAGGTGGCGACGTTGGGAGAGGGGACTAGGATCCGTTCTTCGCCTTTAAAAGGTTGTTCGATACCGCCGTTGAAGAAAAAGGTGACATGGGCGTATTTTTCGGTTTCCGCTAGCCGGAGCTGGGTTTTTCCTTGTTGCGCCAACCAGTCACCGAGGCAATTGTCCAGCGACTCGGGAGAGAAAGCGCAAGGGGCTTTGATGTCTTCAGCATACTGGGTCAGGGTGACGAAGTTTATTTGCTCAGGCAGTAGCGAAAGGTCAAATGCAGGAAATTCCGGATCGGCAAAGCAGCGACTGAGCTGGCGCGCGCGGTCGGGACGGAAGTTCATAAAGATCAGGGTGTCGCCAGGGGCAACCGCTGAACTCTGACCATTGTCGGCAGCGATCAGGCTGGCCTGTACAAATTCGTCATTCTCGCCACGGTCATAGGCTGCTGCCAAGGCCTTCTCGGCGGAGTCGAAGCGGTGCTTGGCGCTACTTTCAGTGATCAGGCGGTAGGCTTGTTCGCTGCGGTCCCAGCGCTGATCGCGGTCCATGGCGTAGTAGCGCCCAATCATTGAGGCGATGCGCCCAGTGCCCAGTGCTTGCAAGTGGCTGTTCAAAGAGGTCAGGGAGGCGAGGGCGCTCTGCGGCGGCGTATCGCGACCATCGAGAAAGGCGTGCACAAATACACGCTTGGCCCCCCGCTGGACGGCCAGGGTGCAGGCCGCTTCAATCTGAGATTGGTGGCTATGTACACCGCCGGGGGAGAGTAGCCCTAGGATATGCACAGCCTTGTCCTGAGCTACCGCTTGGTCGACGGCTTGGGTGAGGACCGGATTAGTATAAAAATCCTCGTCTTCTATAGCCTTATCGATACGGCTGAGGTTTTGGTAAACGGTACGCCCGGCACCGAGATTCATATGGCCCACTTCCGAGTTACCCATTTGTCCTTCCGGCAAGCCGACTTCCAGCCCGGAGGTTGCGATACTGCTATGGGGGCAGGTCTCCAGCAGCTTATCCCAGACCGGGGTATTAGCGCTGTATATAGCGTTGGCATGGGGGTTTTCGCTTTGACCCCAACCGTCGAGGATGATCAGGGTAAGGGGGCTTTTCTTCGCGTTCATTATAGGTGAGCCTATTTATCTTGTGTTGTTAAAAAAGCCGTCCTTGGCAAAGTTACAACGGAAAACGTTTGTAGCTGATGGGGTTTTTTTATCAGGGTTGAAATCCTTCAGCGGTCTGAATCTGCCAGAGGGTCAACACGTGCGCTGGCGTTGGTATTCCTCATAATCCGGCACATCCTGGGCATAGTCAGCATTGATCAGGGTTGAGGCGAAGATGAAATCGGCTGTTGCTTGGTTGCAGGCGACGGGGATGTTCCACACCGCAGCGATCCGCAGCAACGCTTTGATATCGGGGTCGTGGGGTTGTTGCTCCAGTGGGTCCCAGAAGAAGATCAACATGTCGATCTTACCCTCGGCGATCTTCGCTCCCAGCTGTTGATCGCCTCCCATGGGCCCGCTGAGCAGGGCGCTCACCGGTAGCTGTAGTTGTTTGCTTAATAGAGTGCCGGTGGTGCCGGTGGCGTAGAGTTGATGCTCAGCCAAGGCTTGGCGATGGCGTTTCGCCCAGGTTAGTAAACGGGGTTTTTGATTGTCGTGGGCGACCAGCGCGATCGATTTGTTTATAGCCATCTGGCGTTGGGTCTGTTTCATCGCTGCTCACCTGCTGGATTGTGTTTGGGTGGAGTGCTTAAGCGTCGGGTAATAGATGTCGAGTCAAAGAATAGGGTGGTAAAAAGCCTGCGCCATGGAGTTCGACCTCCAGTGGGCGCAGGAAGGTTCTACCAGCATTCTCTGTCGCGATCTAAGTGGGCTATGGAAAGCAGTACGACGCTTTGGATCATGTTTACTGTGATCCAGTAAATTCACTACTGACCTTTAATCTCGGCTAGACCTCGGTAATGGGCGCGGCTACCGAGTTGTTCCTCGATGCGCAGCAGGCGGTTGTACTTGGCCACGCGATCGGAGCGGCATAGCGATCCGGTCTTGATCTGGCCTGCCTTGGTGGCCACTGCCAGGTCGGCAATGGTGGTGTCTTCGGTCTCACCCGAACGGTGGGAAATTACCACCGTAAAACCTGCATCTTGAGCCATTCTGATGGCGTCCAGGGTCTCGCTGAGGGTACCAATCTGGTTGAATTTGATCAGGATCGAATTGCCGATGCCTTGTTCAATGCCTCGTGACAGAATTCTAGTGTTGGTGACGAACAGATCGTCGCCCACCAGTTGCACCTTATCACCGATTTTTTGGGTCAGGGTGGCCCAGCCGTCCCAGTCGCTCTCGTCCATGCCATCTTCGACCGAGACGATGGGGTAGTTACGGGTCAGCTCGGCCAGGTACTCGGCGAAACCGGCCGAATCGTACTGTTTGCCTTCGCCAGCGAGATTATAGGTCGCGTTTTGGTAAAATTCCGAGGCGGCGCAGTCCAGCGCCAGGGTGATGTCCTTGCCCAGCTCGTAGCCGGCTTTGTCGACTGCTTCTTGGATGACGACCAATGCTTCTTCATTGGACGCCAGATTGGGGGCAAAACCACCCTCGTCACCCACTGCGGTGTTGAGGCCGCGGGCAGATAAAACCTGCTTCAGGCTGTGAAAAATTTCGGCACCCATGCGCAGCGCCTCAGCAAAGTTGGCGGCGGAAACCGGCTGGATCATGAATTCTTGAATGTCGATATTGTTGTCGGCGTGTTCGCCCCCGTTGATGATGTTCATCATTGGCACCGGCATGCTGTATTCGCCGGGGCTGCCATATAGGGCTGAGATATGGGCGTACAGTGGAATCTGCTGCGCAACGGCAGCAGCCTTGGCGGTGGCAAGGGATACGGCCAGGATGGCATTGGCCCCCAGCGTGCCTTTGTTGTCGGTGCCGTCGAGATCGATCATGATCTGGTCGATGCCGCGCTGATCCAAGGCGTTTTGACCCAGCAGCGCTGCGCGAATTTGAGTATTAGCATTGTCGACTGCTTTGAGTACCCCCTTGCCCAAATATCGGCTGGCGTCCTGATCGCGTAGTTCCAGAGCCTCGCGGGAGCCAGTGGAGGCGCCGGAGGGTGCGCAGGCGCTGCCAACAGCGCCGCAGGACAAAGTGACATCGGCTTCGACGGTGGGGTTGCCGCGGGAATCCAGCACCTCGCGGGCGTGGATTTCGGTAATCAGACTCATGTTGATGATCGTCCTTTCTTTACGGTTTGTTTAACGGCGAGTGAAGCTGGGGCTAAAAATCGTACTCGGAGCAATGCCCGCGATTGGCAGCTAACAGTTGTTGGCTCTGCTTGACGATCTCTAACTGCTCGGCAACCTCGATGCGGATATCAAAATCCCGTGGCCGGCCGGTATTGCTGTAGTCGTATAGATGTTCGGTCTTGGCAGTCTTTTGTGTGCGGGTGTTCATGTTCTTATCCTTATGTAATGGGTAGAAGGCTTAGCGAACCTGCTGACCAACACGGACGATTTTCAAAGTGTTGGTGCCGCCATGGGCTTTGACATAGTCGCCCTTGGTGATGATCACCAGGTCGCCGTCTGCTACCACCCCGCGCTTCTTCAGCTCATCGACAGCGAGTTGGTTGACCTCCTCGTTGGGGATCTGGTCGCTGTCGAAAGGTATCGTCTTCACGCCACGAAACATCGTTACCCGATTTTGGGTGCGGGGGTGGTTGGAAAAGGCGTATATCGGCTGGGCAGAGCGGATGCGCGACATCAGTAGTGGGGTGTCACCGCTCTCGGTCATGCAGATGATCGCCTTGACGCCATCCAGATGATTGGCGGCATACATGGCCGAGAGGGCAATGGACTCGTCGATATTCTCGAACGACTCGCTGACCCGGTGTTTGGATATGTGTGCATCGGGGCACTTTTCTGCACCCAAGATTACCCGCGCCATGGCCTCGACGGTTTCGATCGGATAGTCGCCGGCGGCGGTTTCGGCCGACAGCATCACCGCGTCGGTACCGTCCAGCACCGCATTGGCGACATCGAATACTTCAGCCCGGGTAGGCATCGGCTGGGTGATCATGGTTTCCATCATTTGGGTCGCCGTGATAACCACGCGGTTTAGTGCCCGGGAGCGGTTTATGATGTGCTTTTGTACGCCGATCAGTTCGGCGTCACCAATCTCGACTCCCAGGTCACCGCGAGCCACCATTACCGCATCGGAGGCGAGGATGATTGCGTCGAGTACCGCGTCGTCACTGACGGCTTCGGCCCGCTCGATCTTAGCAACTAGGCCTGCATGGCCACCGGCCTCGTTCATCAAGCGGCGTGCCAGGTGCATATCTTCAGCATCACGGGGAAAGGACACGGCTAGATAATCGACACCGATTTTAGCGGCGGTGTGGATATCTTCCCGGTCTTTATCGGTCAGTGCTGCAGCAGACAGACCGCCACCTTGGCGGTTGATGCCCTTGTTGTTGGAGAGTGGTCCGCCGATTAGCACTTCGCACACTAAACGGTTGGATTCCACCTGTTTTACCGATAACTCGATGCGGCCGTCGTCTAGCAGCAGGATATCGCCGGGGCTGCTGTCATTGACCAGCGCCTCGTACTCGATGCCGACCTGAGTGGCGTCGCCGGCGTTTTTGTCCAAGCTGGCGTCCAGAGTAAATATCTGGCCTTTTTGTAGCTCCACCTTGTCTGCTGCGAAACGGGCGATACGGATTTTCGGTCCTTGCAAGTCGCCAAGGATGGCAACGAAACGGCCCATCTTGCGGGCGTATTCGCGCACCAGGTCGGCGCGCTGATGATGATCTTCAGGGCTGCCGTGGGAGAAGTTCAGGCGTACCACGTTGACCCCGGCACGGATTAGTTGCTCGATCGCTTCCGGGCTACTAGTGGCAGGCCCCAGAGTCGCTACTATCTTGGTTCTACGCTTCATTGTTCACGGCCTCTGCAGCAATCAGAGCCAGGGTGTTAT
>JBALWH010000037.1:0-46907 GCA_036960175.1 Motiliproteus sp.
GCGGATAGTCCAAAACTCAGCGTCGATAACAGTAGCAGCAGGATGCAGTTAACTTTCCTGGACATGGCTTTGTCCTTCAGCGTCGGTGCTTTTTATATCCGTGGCGCTGAGTCCTTTGACACAGTTTCTGCCGGCTTTCTTAGCGGCATAGAGCCGTTCGTCTGCACTCTGAACTAAGGATGAAGGCGATACTCGGGAATGTGGGATTGTAGAACTGACTCCCAGGCTAATGCTGACATTGGGGTGGTTATGCTCATTGTAGGCATGGGTAATCTGTAAGTCCGCAACTTCGGCGCGCATCTGTTCAGCTAGTTTCAGGGCAACGGTCTGATCGGTTTCTGGCAGTACGGCAATAAACTCTTCGCCGCCGTATCGGAAAATACAGTCTGCCGGACGTTTCAGCGGATTTGTCAGAGCCTGGGCGACGCGGTTTAGGCAGCGATCACCCTCGAGATGACCATAGTGATCGTTAAATTGTTTAAAGTGGTCGATATCGACCATGGTGATAGATATTGGTGTCTGGGCTCTTCGGGCGCGCGCCCACTCCTCGCAGAGAACCTGTTCAAACCGGCGCCTGTTGGGGAGATTGGTGAGGGCATCAATCAACGCCAACTTCTCTAATAGATCACTGTTGTGTTTAAGCTTTATATGGGTACGTACACGGGCTTTGACGATCGGTGCGCGAAATGGCTTGGTGATATAGTCCACGGCACCGAGCTCCAGTCCATGGGTTTCGTCTTTGATCTCGTTCTTGGTGGTTATGAAGATGACGGGAATGTTGCGGGTAGCATCCTCTGCCTTGAGTTTTTTGCAGACCTGATAGCCATCCATTTGTGGCATTACAATATCAAGTAAAATGAGGTCCGGTAGTTGCTTAAGGGCCACTTTCAGCCCGGATACACCGCTATTTGCCACTTTGATGTTGTAGTCAGGCTTAAGCACCTGAGACAGGTGCTCAATATTGATTGGACTATCATCAATGATGAGAACCGTTTTTTCTTTCGCACCTTTATTTTGCATACCAGAAGGTTGCTCGTGTTGTATGTCAGTCGCATTTCCTTTTCAGCTTCATTTCCCTTGCAGTAAGCATAGTTAACGTTTGCTAGGACAACAGAGGAAATCGTCCACAATTATCAGCTTAAGGGTCACGTCAACATATCAATAGAGCCTCTCGATCCAAGCGGGCACTAGTGTTCTTTAATCGTGTCTACCGAAAGTTTGCTGGAGCCTAATTAGGGCCTATGCTCTAATCTCAGAGCAGCCTTAATTGGATCTTTTTAGCAATATATTGGCATGGGAAGATAAACAGGTGGGTAACAACTCTTTAGCAGTCAATATTGCTAAAACTATCAACAATGGCTTTGATGGGTATCGTGAGAAATTTGAGCAGATCTCCGGTGGTGCTCAACAGCGCTTTGAGCAAGCCGATTGGCTAGAAATGCAGCATGCATGCACTGACCGCGTTGATCTGTATGACCTTTCTGTAAGCCTTATTACCGCCGCCGTCAGAGCCCTTGGCGCAGAGCTTGCTTTGGATGAGCCCACCTGGCAGGACGCCAAACAGGCCTACTCCAGTCTTATTACGGAGCGAACTGACGGCGAGTTGGCAGAAACCTTCTTTAATTCAATCTACTGTCGTACTTTCAAACATAAGGCGATAGATGACTCCAAGATATTTGTCCGCACATCTTTGCCTGCAGATTGGGAACCTCCGAAAACGGGAATTACCAACGCTTACGAACTTAGTGGCAATCTACCAAAGCTGATATCAGCTATTTTGGATGATTACGCCTTTAATATTCCCTATGAAAATAAGCGTCGGGATGTGCGCAATATTATCCGCCACCTGCGTGAGGTCCCTTTGGCAGGAATGCCGATGAACTCCGGTGCTCGTCTGAAAATAATTAAATCTGTGTTCTATCGGAATAAGGGTGCATATATTGTCGGCAAGGCGGTGAGTGGCGATGGTCAGATAACCCAGCCTTTTGTGTTACCGATCCTAAACAATGAACATGGCGGTGTTTATGTCGACACGCTGATACTCGATTCTGATGATGTCAGTGTTATTTTTAGTTTTACCCGATCCTATTTTATGGTGAAAGCGCCGATACCTTTCGAGTATGTGCGTTTTCTCCACGGTCTTTTGCCCGGTAAGAAAATTTACGAGATCTATAGCTCATTCGGGTTTTTTAAACACGGTAAAACCATGTTTTTCCGTGACTTTCTAGAACATCTGGACGGCTCTGAAGATCAGTTTGTTGTTGCTCCGGGGATCAAAGGGATGGTGATGACGGTGTTTACTCTGCCGTCTTTGGATTGTGTGTTTAAGATTATTAAGGACCGATTTCATCCCACCAAAGACATGACTCGGGAAACGGTCAAGGAAAAATACCGACTGGTTAAGCGACATGACAAAGCGGGCCGTATGGCGGACACTCAGGAATTTAGTAATTTCATCTTTGAACGGAGGCGTTTCTCGGAGGAATTGCTTGAGGAGTTACTCAAGGTCGCCGCTGACACGGTTGAAGTGACTGACGACAAGGTGATTATCAAGCATCTTTGGGTTGAGCGCCGGATGATTCCACTCAATATTTATATAGATCAGGCCAGCGAGAGTGAGCTACGGAGCGCAATCAGTGAGTACGGTAATGCTATTCGGCAACTGGCTGCAGCGAATATTTTCCCGGGTGATATGTTGTTCAAGAATTTCGGCGTAACGCGGCACGGGCGAGTGGTGTTCTATGACTATGATGAGATCTGTTATCTGACTGAGTGTAATTTTCGCCGCATTCCAGAAGCGCGCACACCGGAAGATGAAATGGCCAGCGAGCCGTGGTACTCCATTTCCCCTAATGATGTCTTTCCTGAAGAGTTTCGTATCTTTTTGACTGGTCGTCGGCGCAGGGAAGTGGCCGGTATTTTCAATGAATTACACTACGACATTTTTGATTCGGACTATTGGAAGGAACTGCAGAAGGTGATCACTCGAGGGGAGGTCATGGATGTTTTTCCTTATCGTCGTAAGAAACGATTCTGTCGCCAGATTACTAGAGTGCGGGACTAGATCAGGGCTTAGAAAGGGGAGGCTGTGGGCTTGGGTAGCGGGTTTAGTTTAGAAGTGAATATCCCCCGGAGAGATTCCGGGGGATGGGATCAGGTATTTAAAGCCTGGAGACGTTTGAGGCCTGAGGGCCTTTCTGGCCGTCACTGACCTCAAATGAGACTTGCTCGCCATCTTGCAGTGATTTGCGTCCTTCGCCATTGATGGCGCTGAAATGTACAAATACATCTGGTCCGCTTTGCTGTTCGATGAAGCCGAAGCCCTTATCATCGTTGAACCACTTCACGGTTCCGCTTATTACCTCTGACATACTATCGTAACTCCGATTATTTTTTTGGGGCCTTCGGCCGAGTCTTCTTTGCTATGCTGTTTAATATTCAGAGCAGATTTTAATAGGAAAGGTCGAGGCAGGGCGAACGATCTTACCGGCAAAATTGCTGCTGATTTACACAACCGCGTCCGAGCTTACCGCAACAAGTCAAGCGAAACAATCATCAATATTTACTTTGAGTATCATTATAACGACTTTGCTGCTGTGCACTATTTGTCTGACATTAAAGGGTTTTTTACTTTATCCCAATGAAAGTTCAGGTGATTATATCTTTACTACGGGCATCGTAGATGCGGCATTCAATTCAGCACTGGAAACGCAGCCATTGAATTATCTAGCGCATCTGTTATTTGCAGAAAATACGCCGGAGTCCCGAGTTGGAAATCTGATGGGGGATTTTCACCGTGGGCCTTTAAATAAAGACTGGCCTATTGCTCTACGGCAAGGTGTTTGGTTGCACCGCAAAATTGATGCATTTACCGACCAGCATGATGATTTTATCTGTAGTAAAGGCCGAATAGGTCCTTTCAGGCGTCGCTTGGCAGGTATTATTCTTGATGTCAGTTATGATCATTTTCTTAGCCGTCACTGGCAGCAGTTCAGTCCGATCCCGCGCCAGGCGTTTATTCTGCAACTGTACCGAGACCTCAGTTGCTATCAGGGTTATTGTCCCGACAAAATGGCCCGAGTGATCGCCTTGATGGTGGAACAGGATTGGCTCTCTGTCTACCACACTACTGCTGGAGTGGGCTTGGTGTTGGATCGCATGTCCCATCGATTTCGACGGCCCACCAATTTGCATGGCGCTGGCATTGAGCTGGAAAACAACTATGCCCTGTTGGAGCAGGATTTCCTAAGTTTCTTTCCGCAGCTGATCTATAAGGTTGAGCAGCTCAAGCAGTCTGATATTTATCTTAACGGCGGCCTTGAAGTGGCGAACTGATCTTTTACTTGTGCCTCTTTAAACGAATAGCTGACGACCATCCTCGGTCATAGTCTATATTGAAATCAATGCTTAAACAGTTGCAGCAGTTAGGGCTGTTATTGGGTTAACAAGAGGTTCGCTAACCGAGGTGATTATGAGTGAATGGAAGCAAGGGACTATTGTTGAAAACTTGCGCTGGAGTGAGCATCTGCATTCTCTGAAAATTGATGTAGATGGCCCTGACTTTATTGCCGGTCAATATACCCGTTTGGCCTTAGATATCGATGGCGTTAAGGTGGCTAGGCCGTATTCTTTCGTTAATCCTCCTCAGGGAAAAACCTATGAGTTTTACTTCAATAGCGTACCAGGCGGACCACTATCCACTCGTTTGATCAATATGAATGCCGGCGATAACATTTGGGTATCGGATAAGCCTGCAGGATTTTTGACCTTGGAGGAGGTGCCCGAGGGATCTGAGCTTTGGTTGCTGGCGACGGGTACTGCGGTAGGTCCGTTTCTTTCTATTCTCAGAACCGACGAAGTGTGGCAGCGTTTTGAGCGCATTGTGCTTGTCTATGCGGTGCGCCACGGGCTGGATCTGAGCTATCAGGATCTACTTAATCAGATCGCAATGGATAACCAACAGTTCAGCTGGCTACCATTTGTCAGTCGCGAAGCCGCTTCTAATGCCATGGCTGGTAGGATACCTGCAGCCATCGATGATGGTTCATTGGAACAGCGGGTGGGCATGGAGTTTGATCCACAACGCAGTCAGGTGATGATTTGCGGAAACCCCGATATGGTGAAGGACTCCATCGTGTCACTGAAAGGCAAGGGCCTGCAAAAAAATCTCAGGCATAATCCCGGACATATTACTGTTGAGCGTTACTGGTAATGTATAGAGTGCGGCTCGGACCTGTTCAAGGGCTCCCAGCCACTATTTCAGCCAGTATTTTAGTCACGATCCCCGGCACGGTCCCTAGGCTCTATCTCCCTTGGATCATCATCGTTACAATGCCCCATCGGTTCTGATGAGAAAAAGGGATGTTGCATCGACTCTGGCTTAGTTTCTTTCTGATCGCTTTCGTCGGCGGATGTTATCAATGGCTGTGGCTGGATGACTCCGCAGTGTTTCAGCGTATAGTGCAGTCCACCTTTGATATGTCGACTTTGTCAGTCGAGCTGGCTATTGGGCTGATCGGTACGTTGGCGTTTTGGCTAGGCATGATGAAACTGGCAGAGGCTAGTGGTTTGGTGGATAAACTGGCCAGGGCACTGAGCCCGCTGTTCGTGCGCTTAATGCCAGAAGTACCTCCTAATCACCCCGCCATTGGTTCGATGACCATGAACTTGTCGGCCAATGCCCTGGGTTTGGATAATGCAGCGACTCCTCTAGGCCTGAAAGCGATGCAGGATTTGCAGGCGCTGAATCCGATCAAGGATACCGCCAGCAATGCGCAGATTTTGTTTTTGGTGCTTAACACCTCGTCAGTGACACTCTTTCCTATCACTATATTTCTATATCGCGCACAGCAGGGGGCCGCCGATCCCACCTCCGTCTTTATTCCCATCTTAATAGCTACTTGCTGTTCAACGCTGGCGGGATTGTTAGCGGTTTCCTGGGTACAAAAAATACGGTTGTGGGAACGGGTTACCTTGCTCTACGTCGGGGGATTTGTCGCTTTTTTGATGGCCTTCATAGGCTATTTCACCACCTTATCTATCGATGAGTTACAGCGGCAATCGGCGCTGGTGGGTAATTTGTTGATCTTTTCTGTCATCATTGGATTTCTACTCTGTGCCCATCGCAAAGGTATCAATATTTATGAAACTTTTGTGGAAGGAGCAAAGCAGGGGTTTGAGGTAGCCATTACTATCATCCCCTATTTGCTGGCAATGCTGGTGGCTATAGGCGTGCTTAGAGCCAGTGGTGTTTTGGAGGGTTTTGTCTGGCTGCTGCGTGAAGGGATAATGATGGCGGGCTTAGATGGCCGTATTGCCGATGCTTTGCCGACCGCCATTATGAAGCCGTTTTCTGGCTCAGGGGCGCGGGCCATGATGTTAGAGACCATGAGTAGTCATGGTGTCGATTCCTTTGCCGCTTATCTGTCCTCGGTGATACAGGGTTCCACTGAAACCACCTTCTATGTGCTGGCGGTCTATTTCGGTTCGGTGGGTATCCGTCACAGTCGCCATGCCATCGCCTGCGGATTGACGGCAGACCTAGCGGGTATTATCGCCGCCATTACCGTGGGTTTCTGGTTCTTTGGCTAGATCGAACAAAGTTGAAATAACGGCGCAGAGAAAAGGGGTAACGCAGCACGGACGTCATCCCATGACGGAATTATTCTTCTCGCTGACTTTTCGTTACGAGTGCCGTGGCATCATCAAGGGCTTTATTGACCTTATCGCTCATCTCTTTATGCTCCATAGGCGACAGATAAAAGGCCATGTCAATCTCATGGCGATAATAGCGGGGAGGGAGGTGATTGAGTGCCACACAGGCGAGATCCTCCAGGTATTCGGGATCAATATCACTCTTCTGGGAAAAACGCTCGACTAATGCGTCAGTGATCATTTTTTCGTAATAGTTGTGAATATTTTCACCAATAGCCATCGACTGCCCCTTATTACACAGAAATAGAGTTTGGTGTTTACGTATGGCTAGCTAAACAGTGCATGGTTTGAAATTCAATAGCCTTGCTTATCTGAGCCAGCCGTCAATCCTTGGGATAGTGTAGAACACTCTTGCTCGGGGGTGTACCCCATTCCCGCATTCACTTAACATAAGTTACTGATCAGCAAGATAGTCTTTAACAATTGAACGGGTGATAACAATGAGCGGTATTATAGAGTTCTATTACGATGTTTTGAGCCCTTATGCCTATCTTGCCTTTCGGCGATTGCCGGGAATGGCTAAACGATCACATCAAACGCTGGTACTTCGGCCCGTATCATTGCCTAAACTGCTGGAGCTGGCAGAGAATCCACCTCCGGCCATGGTTCCCGCGCGGTTAAATTATATTAAAAAGGATGTGCCAGCACTGGCTCGCTATTACGGCATTCCTCTTAACTGGCCTTCACAATTCCCCTGTCGCACTGGCCGCGCCATGGCGGTATTGACGGCAGCAGAAGGCTCGCAACGCATGGAACTGACCCGCAAGCTGTTTGAAGCCTACTGGATTGAAGGAACGGATATAGGTAATCCAGAGATATTGGCCGCTATAGTCGGTGATGATTTGGTCAAACAGGCGGCTGAGGAATCGGTGCGCGAGCGCTTGGACATAGCAACACAGCAAGTATTTGAACGCGGGGCTTTTGGTGTCCCCAGTTGTTTTGTCGGTGAGCAGATGTTTTTTGGCAATGACCGACTATTTATGTTGCAGGTGCATCTCAATCAGTAACCGAATAACGTAATCGAGTCGCACCTATTCTCTAACTCCAGGTGACTATTTTTCAGCTAGCCAGAAAACAGTATACTGTCTTCTTTTGGCACCATGAGATGTATGATCGAAATGAGCAAATACTGGAGTCCCTCAATCCGCGATATTGAACCCTATGTCCCTGGCGAGCAGCCAAAGGGAGGGTCCTTTATCAAATTGAATACCAATGAAAACCCCTATCCGCCATCACCTCAGGTCGCAGTGGCGCTGGGAGAGTTTCCCATTGATCAGCTCAAACTCTATCCAGACCCGGATGCTACTGAGTTGAAGCAGGCCATTGCCGAATATCATCAGGTTTCGAGCGCTAATGTATTTGTCGGTAACGGTTCTGACGAAGTACTGGGCTTGGCATTTATGGCCTTCTTTCGCCAAGTGTGGCCAATTCTTTATCCTAATCATACCTATAGCTTTTATCCGGTTTACTGCAATCTGTTTGGTATTGAGTACCGCACAGTGCCTTTGAACAAAAATTTCACCTTGAATATCAGTGATTACGACACTGCCAATGGCGGTATTGTGATCGCTAATCCCAATGCTCCCACAGGCATTGCCCTGCCGTTAGCAGATGTCGAAAAACTATTGAAATTCAATCGAGATTCGGTAGTGATTATCGATGAGGCTTATGTGGACTTCGGTGCCGAATCAGCCGTGTCGCTGGTTGAACAATACGACAATCTGCTGGTGGTGCAGACTTTTTCGAAATCTCGTTCTTTAGCCGGCTTGCGGGTTGGATTTGCACTTGGCAGTAAAGTGTTAATCGATGGTCTGGAACGGGTAAAGAACTCGTTTAATTCTTATCCGCTGGATACTTTGGCTATAAAAGCCACGGTGGCGTCCATTAACGACCGTGACTATTTCGAGCAGACCCGGCAGGCTATTATCGAATCCCGTGAATGGCTGAATCAACAGTTACAGGAACTGGGTTTTGAGGTGCTGCCTTCAAAAACCAATTTCTTGTTTGCCAAGCATCCCCAGCGCCAAGGCGAAGAGCTGTATCAGCAGCTTCGGGAAAAGGGTTTACTGGTGCGCCATTTCAGTAAGCCGGAGATCGATCAGTATCTGCGCATCACTATCGGCACCCCGCAGGAAGTCGAAGCCCTGATAGAGGCGTTGAAAAAACTGCTTTAAGCCCTGGGATGTATCGATTCCGAAGTGCACAAAAAGCCTTCTATGGTTAACGCCTCGGGGGCTTTTTTGTGATCTGTGCTATGGGTTTGAGCCGTTTGTGCTCGCATCCTTTAGTCAAATAGCTAGGGTGTAATATTGCCTCGGTTCTCGAGTTAGTTGATGAACTAGACTTACTGGGTAGGTCGGACAAAATATCCTCTCACAGCGCTAAGGAGTGAGCCGTAATGCACGAATTTGGGGTAGACTGTTTGCTTGCAGATGCCGTGAAAATTTTAGAAAAAGTGAGTTCTGTTGAAGACGGCTGCGGTTGTGCAGGGCTTAGTTTTGATGACTGCGAGCGCCTGCATGCCATCCATGACGAATTGGTGGATCTAGATTGTGATGATGTAATCATGCTAGCTCAGATTGCTAACTTGCTGATGCCTTGTGAGAGAAAAAAGCTACACAGATAATCCTGATCTTTGTATAACCAACGCTCCATTTCTGCCAAACATATTGACACTGTTTACCATGCCTCACGGCAGCCCTTGTGTTATCCCCATCGGTTTTTATAGCAGCTCGATCAATTATCCTGACTACAACTAAGATGAGCCGCTGGTTACTTTTGTTTTGAATTAAGGTTTTGGAGTAGTTAGGGCGTTGCAAAGCGAAGTGTTAATGTCAGGTTATTTTACACTGGAGGGGTAGGAGAGGTTCGTGTTTATAAATAAACTCTTTATAAACAGGTGTTTGTTTTTTATGGCGTAGATGATGCATAGTATCTTAAGTATTGTTTCTGCTTGTATCATTAGCCTCTATAGCTGGTTTATGGTCTGTAGAGAATAAACTGAAGAGGTTTCTAGCATGCTTAATAAACTATATTCTCTGGTTACACCCCTGTTTATGCTGGGGTTATTGATGAGTCCCGTTGCAGTTGCAGGTGTTACTGTACCTCCGACTCAGGTGCCTTTACCCGCTACTTTAATACTGCTTGTCACCGGATTATTAGCGTTGGGGTTTCATCAGCGTAAATAACTGTTTTATGGTCTGTAGAGGATAAACTGAAGAGGTTCCTAGCATGCTTAATAAACTATATTCTCTGGTTACACCCCTGTTTATGCTGGGGTTGTTGTTGAGTCCCGTTGCTTTTGCAGGTGGTACTGCACCTCCGACTCAGGTGCCTTTACCCGCTACTTTAATACTGCTTGTCACTGGATTATTAGCGTTGGGATTTCATCAGCGTAAATAAGCTCAACTCAGGAAAAGATATTGGTAACGCATCAAAGGGCGCCTTAGCTCCCTTTGATGCGTTACCCTGATAAGTTTCTTCACTGGGGCGTTGGTCTATATGTCCGTTTTAATACTCTAGTTGATCTCAGGTGTTGAGCTTCATGTTGTCAGGTCTTGCAAGTATATTCACTGGTTCCACTTTCCTTCCCTTTCAGTATTTCTCCGTGAGTCACCACTCCCTCGCTTTTATTAGCTGTTGAATATAATGACTTTGGCGAATGGCTAGGGCAGCGATAGTCAGGGAAGGTGATTCGCCGCTACCGCTGGAGGGGAATAGACTGGCATCGGCAATAAATAGGTTATTCCAGCGATGACTTTGTCCGAAGGCGTTAGTCACGCTGTGCTCCGGGTCTGTTCCCATCCGACAGGTGCCAAAAACGTGGGTCGCGCTGAAAACATCGTAGCTACCATACTCTTCTAACAGGGTATCTGCCCCTGCAGCCACTAGCAGCTTTCTGCAGCGTTTCGCCATAGCTGCAAGCCTGCGTAACTCCATATCTGCCAGATGGCTATGGATGCGGGGCACAGGGTCGCCCTGAGCATCCTTTTTCTCGGGATCCAAATCGATATAAGAGCGATCATCAGGCAGAGATTCACCTACGGCTCCTACACATAGTGCATGACCATAGTAGTTTTTCATCATCTCCTTGTGGGGTGCTCCCCAGCCGGGAACAAGCCGGGTTGCATAAGCTATAGGGCCTCCTAATTCTGCTTCCAAAGTACCCGATGAGAGCCTGAAACCGCCAATATAATCATCTGTTTTTTGGGCGTTACTGAAATCCCAGCAGATACCATCAGATGGCACTCCTCTAAAACTATCCAGTCGTTCTGGATGCAATGCGCAACTGTTCCAGAACAGTGTCTCCATAAAGTTGCGGCCAACCTGTCCTGACTCGTTGGCCAGTCCTTCTGGTGACGCACTGGAATTGGATAGCAGCAGTAATCGTGGAGTTTGAACCGCGCCAGCTGCCAGTATTAATATCGAGGTTTTTAGAGTATGAAGCTGTTGGGATTCATCGGTATATTCTACGGCACGAACCCTGTCATTTTTGCCCGTCAAAATTCGGCGCACCTGGCATCCGGTTTTTATACGGCAACGACCTGTGGTCATGGCTGGGTTTATAAATGCGAGATCGGCACTGCCTTTGTCCCGGCGTGGACAGCCACGGTTACATTGGCCGCAATAGTTACAGGCTGGCCGGCCTTCGCGGCTTTTGGATAAAATGGCTACAGGATTAGCCTGCCATTCCCAACCGAGTTTTTCACAGCCTTGAGCCAGCTTACTGGTGGCATAGCTTATTTTGTGGGCAGGCAAGTAATTGCTCGGCTGTTGAGACAGCGCTAGTTTGGCTGGCCCGGAAACCCCCATCTGATATTCGGCTTGCTGGTAATAGGGGGCAAGATCATCGTAGCTCACCGGCCAATCGGCGGCGACTCCATAGCGGCTGAGCATGTTCATGCCATCGGGATTCATACGGTGGGCTTCTCCGGAAAACGCCAGCGTGGAGCCGCCAACACCGCGCACATGATGGTAACGCCAGCCGAACCTCCGTTGCTGGTTCCCAGTCATTAGTCCTCTAACTTTGTCCCAGGAACGCAGGTGCTGCCATTTAGGATTTAGGCGCTGCATGGGAGCAAAACTATAGGGGGCTGGGCCTGGAGACTTGTGTGGAAAGCTATTATGTTCCCACTGCTGTGTATTGGTTTGGTAGTCCCGACTCGGATCATAGAAGGGGCCGCTTTCTAATATTAAAACCCGCAGCCCTGATTTTGAAAGAGACCAGGCGGCGGCGCTTCCTCCGGCTCCTGCGCCGACGATGACAACGTCAACGTCAACTTCATCCGTCAAATGTCATTCTCCAGAGTAAGCGTTTTTGCGTCAGAGGCGTCGGGTGGAAGATCATGCCCAGGATAGCCCAGGGGTTGAGGAGGGCCGTAATAGGAAACAAAGTCCCAGCCTTGTTTGGAGCCGTAGAAAATCTTTAGGCTGTCCTTGTGAGCTCGATGAAACAATTCATAAGGGATGCTGTTTTCAGTAGCGTTTTCCGCCTGTTTCAGCAGCAGGGTTCTTTGTTCAGGAGTGAGAAGACTAAAATAATTTTGAAATTTTTTCATGGATTGTTGATCCAGCCAGGATATTCCTCGGTTGTAGATTTTTGCCTGGTATTTATTGGTGGAAAATTGAAGTAGAAGTGCCTCCGATACCGCTGATGCGTCAATGTTAGGAATTAACGTATCTATCAGGGCATTTAGGTCCTTCTTAGACGATGACCATCTCAGCCTGCTAGGCAATACGGTAGCGAGGCCGAAAATGCAGCTGAGTTGTAGTAGTAATCGTCGCTTGATGGCCATCGCTTATCATCTTTACTATCGTGAGCTTTCAGTCTTTGATTCAGACACCGATATCGAAGATAGCCTAACTCAGATCGTCATCGTTGCAAACGTCATTTGTTATCGCAAAGGATTTTCAGGTTTTAACTTCAAACAGAAACCTTACGGGTTTGTCCGGTCACGAACTATGTCCACAACCCCATCAAGTCCTGAATTGATTCACCAGAATTTCAAGATCATTTGCCAGTTGCGCCAGCTCCTCGCTGGTATGAGGTGCAATAGCTGTATCCTGCAAACCCTGTGGCCAGGATTAGAATAGTTAGTACTAGGAACACAGAGCCCAATTTATGGATGATCTGAAACTTCATGCTATACAACCCCCACGGTTACAAGTTGAGCCGTTCTGACTGCCGGGACGAACAGCGGATTTATCCCTGGGGTTGTTTCCATGCATTAGAAATAGTGCGCATTTCTGCTGCTGCAGCCTGTGGCGAGTGACAGAGTATTGCTGCGGCCCCATCGTTATATTCAACATCATTGTGTTGATATAGCTTAGGGGGTAGGTGGCGTGTGTCTAAATAGGGAGTTAGCCGGTCAGGCGTAGGAGTCTTGTAGCGCTCTTTTAGTCTGAAATAGTGCGCAATTTAAGTGTTAGCGGGGGCGGCTCGGAATCAGGGGGCAGGCTCGGAATCAGGTAGCTATTGGCGTATGGCTGCCTGATTCCTAAGTTTAGCTGCTGTTACTTGGTTGGTTGTTGGCTTGCAAGATACTCTTCATAGGTACCCTGGAAGTCCACCAGTTGGTGGTCTTTGATCTCTATGACACGGGTGGCAAGAGAAGACACAAACTCGCGGTCATGGCTGACAAAAATCAGTGTTCCCGGATAGTTTTCCAAGGCCAGGTTTAAGGCTTCGATAGCTTCCATATCCAGGTGGTTGGTGGGTTCGTCCATGATTAATACGTTGGGGTCCTGCATCATCAGTTTGCCGAATAGCAGACGGTTCTTCTCACCACCAGAACAAACCCCCACTTTTTTGATGAAGCTCTCGGAAGAGAACAGCAAGCGACCCAGAGTAGCGCGTACTATCTGATCGTCATGATTGGGTTTACGCCACTGGCTCATCCAGTCAAACAGATTGATGTCGCTGGCAAAGTCAGCAGTGCTGTCCTGTGGGCAATAGCCTAAAGTGGCGTTTTCGGCCCATTTGATGATGCCGCTGTTGATTTTAAGTTCATCCATCAGACAGCGCAGCAGGGTGGTTTTACCCGCGCCGTTTTCGCCGATGATGGCCAGTCGGCTGCCTGCGTCAAGAATCATGCTGCCATTAGTAAACAGGTCTTTTTTATCGTAGCCGTGGGCGATTTTTTCCAGGGTAAGGGCTTGTCTGTGCAGCTTCTTATCCTGATTAAAGCGGATGTAGGGGGTGACGCGGCTGGATGGTTTTACGTCATCGAGCTTGATTTTATCGATCTGCTTGGCGCGAGAGGTTGCTTGTTTGGCCTTCGATGCGTTGGCAGAAAAACGGCTGACAAACTGCTGTAGTTCGGCAATCTGAGCACTCTTCTTGGCGTTCACCGACTGCAGTCTTTCCTGTACTTGGGTCGCCGCAGTCATGAAATCATCATAGGTGCCGGGGTAAACACGCAATTCGCCATAATCGATATCTGCCATATGGGTGCATACCGAATTAAGAAAATGACGGTCGTGTGAAATGATCACCATGGTAGATTTACGGTCGTTTAGAACGGATTCCAACCAACGGATGGTGTTGATGTCGAGGTTGTTGGTCGGCTCGTCCAGTAGCAAAATATCGGGATCGGAGAATAGTGCCTGTGCCAACAATACCCGTAGTTTCCAACCGGGGGCTACTTCACTCATGGGGCCGTGGTGCAGCGATTGATCAATACCGGCGCCTATGAGTATCTCTTCGGCTCTGCTTTCAGCGCTATAGCCATCCAATTCAGCGAAATGAACTTCAAGATGGGCGACCTTCATTCCGTCTTCTTCACTCATTTCAGGTAGAGAGTAGATGCGTTCACGCTCTTGTTTTACTTCCCACAGCTCCTGATGGCCCATGATCACTGTGTCGACGACACTGTATTGCTCAAAGGCAAACTGATCCTGGTGCAATTTTCCTACCCGCTCGTTGGGCGAGATGAATACATTGCCGGACGAGGGGGCCAGACTTCCATCCAGGATCTTCATAAAGGTCGACTTGCCGCAGCCATTGGCCCCGATCAGGCCATAGCGATTTCCATTGCCAAATTTTACAGAGATGTTTTCGAACAAAGGCTTAGCGCCAAATTGCATGGTGATGTTTGCAGTGGAGATCACGGGTTAATTCCTGAATCGAGAAAAAGCGGTTACGGGTGGTGCGCGAGAGCGAGCTTGATGTAATTTAACGCGTGCATACTATAGATGATTATGGCGGTATTGATAGGGTTTGGCTGGCTTTTTTTTGTACGTATGTGCTGGTGGGATGCTGGAAAGGTTCGTTGCGGGCAGGGGGGTATTCCGGTGTTATAAATAAGGGCAGTAAACAGGAGCTATAAACGGGTGGTACTCATTGCACAGGGCTGTTAGTTGGAGTGACTGAGGGCGGGTTCTTCGTGGGTTTTGTCCACCAGGATGTTATCGACTGATCGCAACGTGCGGGCCATTTCCCGAGCGAGGTTCATCATTAGCAAGCCAAAATCGACGGGAGCGGTTTCGTGAAGGCGGTGGAAAAGACTGTTGTTCACTTCGAGCACCAAGCATTCATCGTTGGCCACGCTACTACCGACGCGGTTGTGCAAGGCTATCATGCTCATAAAACCTATCTGTTCTCCTTGTTTGTAATTACGTATAAAGGCGACTTTACCCAGGTGGTTTTTATAGTAAGCAAAAGTACCCTGCAAAATGACGTAGAAAACATCGCCCCGGTCTCCGGGTTTGAATAGAATTTCATCTTTAGTCAGCTCAAGTACCTTGCCGTGATTGAGTAGCCAAACAAGGGTGTCATCGGACAAGGCACCGAAGGTCGAAGCCGCTTTAAAATACTCCAGACTAAAGCGGGATAGTACGTCAGGGCAGGGAACTGTTTTCATGGTCTGCACCGCCAGCACTTTATCTTTTAATTGGTTTATCTTCTATTAGCTTAGTCGAATAAACAGCAGATAACCCGGTTGTTATAAAGAGTCTCTTCAACGTTAACAAGGGGTACAATTTAGAGGATAGAAAGCGGAATTAGTGCCGATTTACATTGTTTATATTTTGAAACCATTCGGGAGCTAGCGGAGTGATTACAGGTGCGTGTTTTTGTGGCCAGGTAAAGTATCAGATCGATGGCGAACTTCGGGATGCGCGCTCTTGTCATTGTTCTCAATGCAGAAAAGCCTTTAGCGCACAGGCTTCTGCCTGTGCACTGGTAGAGCCGCAACAATTTCGCTGGTTAGCCGGGGAAGAGTTGCTGAGCAGTTATGTCGGTCAGCAGGGTTTTGGTTTGCAGTTTTGCAGCGTCTGCGGGTCCACTCTGTGCAGTATCTATAAAGGTCAGTTACATGGCGTGACCTTAGGCTGCGTTGAGGGTGATCCTGAGGTTGAACTCGGTATGCATATCTATGTAGGCTCAAAGGCCAAATGGGAAACGATTGCTGATGGAGTACCGCAGTTTCAGGAAGGGCCGCCTAAGTCATACCAAATGCTGAAACCAATAGAATAGTGGTGACTGTTTCGCTCAACTCTGGCTGGTCACGCCTATGCTGTCGATCTCTGCCGCTGTCAGGTGACGGTATTCACCGGGGGCCAGCGCCGGGTCCAACGCAATCGCCCCCATCTTCTCTCTATGCAGTGCGATCACCGGGTTGCGAAAGCGTCCGAACATGCGCTTGATCTGATGATAACGACCTTCAATCAGGGTCAGGCGCGCCAGCCGTGGACCTAGCTGCTCCAACTGTACCGGCTTGGTAGTGATGTCTTCGAAACCAAAATAGATCCCTTCCTCAAAGCGGCGTGCGGTATCAGGGTCTATGTCGTTGGCTGTTTCAACCCGGTAGACCTTGGCAATCTTCTTGTCCGGTTCGGTCAGATGACGGGACCAGCGGCCATCGTCGGTGATCAGCAGCAGACCGGTACTGGCACGGTCGAGGCGGCCGCCAATATGCAGTTGTTGCGGTTGCGGCTCGTTCAGTAATTCGATAACGGTCGGGTGCTGCGGATCACGGGTGGCACTCAGGTAGCCCTGAGGTTTATGCAACATCAGGTAGCGGGCCTGGCGTGTTTGCAGCGCTTGTCCATTTAGTCGGATTTGAGTGAAAGGGGTTACCTCAAGCAGAGGGTCGTTGACTATTTCATCCTCCACCATGACCTGTCCCTTGGCTAGCCAGGTGCGCGCCTGTTTGCGGCTACCTTGGGGCAAACTGCTGAGGAATCGATCGATACGCATGCTGTCAGGCGCTTACCGAAAAGCGGTGTAGTAGCGCAGGAACAGCACCTTTGGGTGTTCGGGTGAGTTTCTGCATTAATGAAAAAGGCACTTGTTGCAGGCCAAAATCCTGCTCCATATCGGACAGCATCCGCAGCCATAAATGCGCTGTCATTTCCGCATCGGCCAAAGCGCGGTGATAGACACCATCGGTAGGCAGCTGTTTATAATTGACCAGGGTGCCGAGCTTATGGTTGGGGGCCTCCGGGTATAGGCGGCGTGCCGCCAACATAGAGCAGACAAAGTCTCCGCGGCCATTCAGGCCGATACGTTGCAGTTCGGACTCCAGGAAACGACGGTCAAAGGAGGCGTTATGAGCCACCAGATTAAAGTCGCCGATAAATTCTGCAAAGTCGGCCATCACCTCAGCACAGGGCGCCGCATCAGCCAGCATCTGGTTGCTGATGCCGGTGTAGCTTTCGATAAAGCTATTGACCCGCCGACTGGGATTCATCAGCGCCTGAAAGCGATCGGCTATCTGGCCATCAACCAAGCGCACAGCACCGATTTCAATAGCGCGGTCGCCTTGGTCCGGTGACAGGCCAGTAGTCTCGAAATCCAGCACCACCAGGGTGTGGGCATGTTGATGTTTGGTAGTTTGGTTCATGGCAAGTGGATGCAATAAAAAAGGAACCATTGTAACTGCCTGCATAGGGGGTGCAAGAAGGGATACAGCTATCGTCCTCAATAGTGGCGTTGAGTGCCAGTAGATTGGTCAGATTGGCAATACCGTTAATTACATCGACAATATTACCAATACTTTCTGCTCTGTCTGCCCTTCGTTAAGCATCGTCGATATGAAGGCACCTAATTAGAGAGCGGATGAATACTGATATTGGATGTTCAGGGTAAATAATCTACAGTGGCTGCTATGAAAATACTTATCTTTAAGGCCATCCTAGTGGTGTTGGTCGCCCTCGGTGCCAGTAACTATCTGATCTATTTGCAGACCGGCAAAGCCCCCTTTGACTTCGATGATTTACGCTTGCCAGCTCTTCCCACAGGGCTGATTCCCACTGAACTGCCAAAGGTCTCTTTCAAACTGCCGGATATTTCGCTGGATTCCCTAAAGTCAGATAAGCCCACTGTAAGCGCCGGCAAAGATACTATCTATAAGTGGGTAGATAAAAACGGTGTCACCCAGCTATCCTCCGAACCGCCACCGGCACAGCAAAATGCCCAGGTATTGGTAGTTGACCCTAATGCCAATATCATCCAAAGCGCCGGGCAAGTTTCAGATCCGGAAACTGAGGATAAGCAAGAGACAGCAACTGCCCCGGCACAACTGCTGCAAGGGCAGGTTTACTCACCCTCTCAGGTGAAGAAGTTAATGGATGATGCCAAGAATGTGCAACAGCTGTTGAATGATCGCTACGAGAACCAGCGACAGATAATTGAGGGGCAGTGATTGCGTATGCTGCCGGCCAGCGTTGGATATTGCCGAATGAGCCCTGCATAGTGCCGATGAAACTTTACAGTGGCTGAAGAAACCTTCCTGATGTGATTCTGTTGGTAAGTCAATAACTTTAATCTAAGTGGTTATGGATATGTGAGCGAAGATATAGGCGACGGCACCTTTGTGCAGCGAGAGGGTCGTTGTTATGGAAACCAGGCAACTAGATCCTCTAGAGCTGGATTCGTCTGCTGGCTTATAAGAAAAGGCCGCTTACTTAAACACCACCGTCTTCCGTCCATTCAAAAACACGCGATGCTCAGCATGATGCTTAACCGCCCGTGCCAGGGTCATGCACTCGGTATCCTGTCCTTTTTCTACCAGCTGTTCGATGGTAAAGCTGTGATCCACCGCTTCGATAATCTGATCGATGATGGGGCCTTCGTCCAGCTCAGGGGTGACGTAGTGGGCGGTGGCACCGACCATTTTCACCCCATACTCGTAGGCTTGATGGTAGGGCTTGGCGCCTTTGAAACCGGGTAGCAGAGAGTGGTGAATATTGATGATGCGGCCCTGCATGTGTTCACAGAGCTGTGCTGACAGGACTTGCATATAACGGGCAAGGATGACCAGTTCAGCGCCGCTGTCGGCTACCAAGTTTAGTAATTTCTGTTCTTGTTGTTGTTTGGTGTCGGCGGTGATGGGCAGGTGGTGGTAGGGGATCTGATGCCAATCCACCAGGGGTTTCAGGTCGGGGTGGTTGGAAACGATGGCGCGGATCTCGATGGGCAGCTTACCGGTACGACTGCGGTAGAGCAGGTCATTCAGGCAGTGGTCGTACTTCGATACCATGATCACCACTGGCAGTTTGCGGTGGGAGTCATGCAGATGCCACTGCATATTGAAGGGCGCGATGCGTGCGGCAAGGTCTGCTTTGAATCCCTCTCGGTCGGCATCGAGCCGAGATGAACCGCCAAATTCTATCCGTACAAAAAAGCGATCGCTACCACGGTCGTCATAGCTGGCCATTTCCAGCACATAACATTGCTGTTGCGCTAGAAATCCGGTTAACGCGTCGATAGTGCCGAGTTTACTCGGGCAGCTCGCGGTTAGGATGTAGTGACCTGCTGGATTCATCGCCTTTCTCCGATAATCTGTACGGTTGATGCAACTTCAGTGCTGCAATCTGTTCAGCCAGTTACGTAGCAACTCTAAATCTTGTTGGGATAACACTAGGTCGTAGTTACTCAGTGTAGCCCAGGGGCGAATACAGATGCTTTCGCGGGGGTTAAGGCTGCCGTGAATACCACTAGCGGTAATCGCGCGGTTTTCAGCGCTGATGACTTGCTGACGAGCTGCGTCTGACAGCAGTGCTTGAAAACTGCCATCAGGAATCAGTTCCAGGGTAATCCCTTCATCGAAGGCACTATAGAGTGCTTGTTCCAGGTCATGGCCATGTTGCTTGGCTGGTAACACCAGCCATTCATCACTGCTGATCCACAGAATAAGCAAAGGTCCGAAGCGAGTGATCTGCCGGGGCGCCAGAGGGCGGTTGCTGCCGCTGATAGTGCCCAGCGCTTTAAGTAGCTGGGGATCATCGGAGCAATGGCGAAGGTTCAACTCGCTGACCAGTGGGTCTTCCTTGATATGAACTTTGCCGGCATGAGCGGCAAGATTCAGGTATACCAACGGGGAGTTGATTTCAGTTGGTTGCATCATTGCTACCTCCTAGAGCTGCTGGCCATCGGCCTGCAGGTCTGCATGATAGGAAGATCGCACCATGGGACCGCTGGCAACATTATCGAACCCTAGCTGATAGCCAATGGTTTCTAACTGTTTAAATTCTTCCGGTGTGACGTACCGCTCTACCGCCAAGTGGTGTTTGCTCGGTTGCAGGTATTGCCCGATGGTGATCATCTCCACATCATGGGCGCGCAGGTCACGCATTACGTCGACGATTTCATCGATAGTTTCTCCCAGTCCGACCATCAGCCCGGACTTGGTCACGACATCGGGATAAAGCTGCTTGAACTGCTTCAGTAAACTCAGAGACCATTGGTAATCGGCACCGGGACGACATTGGCTGTAGAGGCGCGGTACGGTTTCCATATTATGGTTTAGTACATCGGGCAGCGCCGTGCCCAGATTTTCCAGGGCGATATCCTTACGGCCACGAAAATCCGGTACCAGTATTTCTACCCGGACATCGGCTGAGCGTTTACGAATCTCGCTGACGCAGGCCGCAAAGTGCGCAGAGCCTCCGTCGCGCAGGTCATCACGATCCACCGAGGTGATAACCGCATATTTGAGACCCAGCTTACGAATAGAGCGGGCCACATCCTGAGGTTCGTTTTCGTTAAGCCCCATCGGCTTGCCATGAGCAACATCGCAAAACGGACAGCGACGGGTGCAGATGGCGCCCATCACCATAAAGGTGGCTGTCTTTTTGCTGAAACATTCTGACAGATTCGGGCACGAAGCCTGCTCGCACACTGTATGTAAGTTCTTTTCCCGGAGTTCGGCTTTGACCTTGGATACGTTGGCGTTGCTGCGGGGATCGATCCGAATCCACGCTGGTTTGCGCAGGCGTGGGCGTTCGGGGTCCGGCTTGATCTTCAGCCGGGCCATTTTCGATTCACCTTTCAGTTCCGTTAATTCGATCAGTTCCATAGTATCCTCCGAGAAAACGATGGGCTGCAGAGATCGCAGCCCAGAGTGTTACCCTGTTCTACTGCGTGCGGGTTTAGCCGCGATAGTAGCGCTGTGGTACGAAAGGTGCTTTAGCAACGTTCATGGGCAGCTGCTTGCCACGAACCACTGCAAAGACTTCAGTGTCGAGTGCAGAATATTCCAGTGGCACGTAACCCATAGCTACAGGAACACCGGCTGTAGGGCCAAAGCTACCGCTAGTTACGACACCAATTTTATCGCCTTGGGCGTTAACCAGATCTGTTCCTTCACGGATAGGCGCGCGGCCCTGACCGATCAAACCTACCCGCTTGCGGGAAATGTTTTTAGTTAGAATCTGATCCAGGATAATGTCGGAACCGGGGAAGCCGCCAGCCCGCTCTCCGTCAGTGCGACGGTTCTTGCTGATGGCCCATAACAGGCTGCCTTCAACCGGTGTTGTAGTCTGGTCGAGGTCATGGCCGTATAAACACAGGCCCGCTTCCAGGCGCAATGAATCACGGGCGCCAAGGCCGATTAGTTCTACTTCCGGCTGTTCTAGCAGCAGCTTGGCAATGAACTCTGCCTTATCAGCAGGAATGGAAATTTCGTAGCCGTCTTCTCCGGTGTATCCGGCACGACCAATAATGCAACCAACACCTTCAATAGTGATGGTTTTGGAATCCATAAATAGCATGTCCGCAACTTCAGGAACAATGCGTGAAAGTGCCTGAGCAGCTTCTGGGCCTTGTAGGGCCAACAGAGCTCGATTCTCCATGACTTCCAGCTCAACGCCTTCACCCAGGTTTGCACTCATATGAGCGATGTCTTGCTCTTTACAAGCGGCATTGACTACAACGAACAGGTGGTCGCCTAAGTTGCTGACCATCAAGTCGTCCATGATTCCGCCTTGTTCGTTGGTAAACAGTGCGTAGCGCTGTTTGCCAGCTGGCAAATCAATGATGTCTACAGGAACCAATTTTTCTAGTGCTGCAGCAGCATTAGGACCGGTCAGGCGTACTTGGCCCATATGGGATACATCAAACAAACCAGCGTGATCGCGAGTGTGGTTGTGTTCCTTCTTGACCCCCAAAGGGTATTGCACAGGCATTTCATAGCCAGCAAAGGGAACCATTTTTCCACCTAGATCCAGGTGCATTTTATACAGAGGGGTTTGTGCCAGTTGGCCAGTGCTTGTTTCAGTCATGGTTTTCTCCAGACTTCATAGATATTAACGGATAGGTTCGGGCCAGAATTCTGGCCCGATTTACCCTGGCTGGCGGGGGGGTGCCAGTCAGGGGTTTAATCGACTTTAGTGGTCGTTATTACTTGTTTCCTGGGACTACGGAACCATCGACACCCATTTGCTTGTCGAAATATTCTTTCGTCAGTTTGAACACTACTGGGCTTAGCAGCGCCAGAGCGATCAGGTTAGGAATGGCCATCATCGCGTTCAGGGTATCTGCCAGCAGCCAGACGAAGTCCAGGCTGACCATGGTGCCCACGGGTACCGCCAAGATCCACAGGATGCGGAAGGGAATGATGATCTTTACGCCGAACAGGAATTCTGCACAACGCTCACCATAGAGGCTCCAACCCAAGATTGTAGTAAAGGCAAAGACTGCCAAGGCGATTGCGACTATGTAGTTACCAACACCCGGTAGGGCATCAGCAAAGGCAGCAGAGGTTAGTGATGCGCCAGACTCGCCACCGGTCCATAGACCCGAAGTGATGATCACCAGACCGGTGATGGAACAGACAATCAGCGTATCAATAAAGGTACCCAGCATTGCGATCAGGCCTTGACGAACAGGATCTTTAGTCTGTGCGGAAGCGTGTGCAATAGGTGCACTACCCAGACCGGCTTCGTTAGAGAAGACACCACGAGCTACACCGAAACGGATTGCCATCCAGACAGCAGCACCAGCGAAACCACCTTCAGCAGCCGTACCAGTAAAGGCGTGGGTGAAGACCATGTCTAGCGCAGCAGGGATGGCATTGGCATTGATCGCCAGTACAACAAGGCCTGCAACTAGGTAAGCGATAGCCATGAAAGGAACCAGCATACCGGCAACGTTACCGATGCGCTTGATACCACCGATCAGAACGGCACCAGTCAGCACCATCAGAACGACACCAGTGATCCACATAGGAACGCCGAAGTTCGATTCGATGACGTTGGCGACAGAGTTAGCCTGTACGGTGTTACCGATGCCGAATCCGGCAATGGTGCCGAAGATAGCGAACAAGGTGCCCATCCAAGCCCATTTCTTACCTAGGCCGTTTTTGATGTAGTACATCGGGCCACCAACGTGGTTGCCTTCTTCGTCTACTTCACGGTATTTAACGGCGAGTACTGCTTCGGCATATTTGGTAGCCATGCCGACTAGAGCGGTACACCACATCCAGAACAGGGCACCGGGGCCTCCGAGGAAAATAGCGGTGGCAACGCCAGCAATATTACCGGTACCGATGGTAGCGGAAAGGGAAGTCATCAGAGCGTTGAAGGGGGATAACTCACCCTCTTTCTTTTCTGCGGAGGAGGTGGAGCGGCCGCCCCATAGTAGTTTAAAACCTGTACCTAGCTTAAAGATAGGCATCAGTTTAAGACCCAGTTGTAGGAAAAGACCTACACCCAGAATTAGTACCAGCATCATTGGACCCCAAACGATGCTGTTGATTTCGCCAATTATATTGGTCAGTGCTTCCATCGTGTTTTACCCTCTAATGGTTTTTATTGTTATCCATATTTTCGGAATACGATCGATCTTGTTTTTAATAGCGTAAATATTCCCCTCGCATAAATTGTTGCTTTATGGTGGTTTATTCATGCTATTAGTGAACAAAGTTTCGTATAGGAAACAAAGTAACCGAAAGTGGGCATTGTTGCAACCCTAATTTGCTCTGAGTAATTACTTTTTGTTGGCTGATATGGGTTGGTTAGAGTGGGTTTTGAATCTGATGCTGGTTTGGGAGCTAGGACGGGAAGTAGCGAAGCGGGAAGATTAGTGCTTGGGGCGTTTTTACACCGCAGCTTAGGCTTAGCCATTTTTAGGCGATAAAAAAGGCGGCTTGAGCCGCCTTTTTAGAGGGGAGGGGCTTACCTCAGTGGGCCAGTATCTGGCTCAGGAACAGCTTGGTACGATCTGACTGAGGGTTGTCGAAGAATTCATGGGGATCGTTTTCTTCGATAATTTGGCCGCCATCCATAAAGATCACTCGGTTGGCCACTGTTTTAGCGAAGCCCATCTCGTGGGTTACGCAGAGCATGGTCATACCTTCCTGAGCCAACTCGATCATGACGTCCAGTACCTCTTTGATCATTTCCGGATCAAGTGCCGAGGTGGGTTCGTCAAACAGCATCACTTCGGGGTTCATGCAGAGGCTGCGGGCAATGGCTACCCGTTGCTGTTGGCCGCCGGATAATTGGCCGGGGTATTTGTGGGCCTGTTCCGGAATCTTTACCCGTTCCAGGTACTTCATCGCGGTGGCCTCTGCTTCCTTGCGTGGAGTCTTACGCACCCAAATAGGCGCCAGGCAGCAGTTCTCCAATATCGTTAGGTGAGGGAACAGATTAAAATGCTGAAACACCATACCCACTTCCCGGCGGATGATTTCGATGTTCTTCAGGTCATTGGTGAGCTCTGTGCTGCCGACCATGATCTGACCGGCCTGGTGCTCTTCAAGGCGGTTTAGGCAGCGGATCAAGGTGGACTTACCAGAGCCGGAAGGGCCACAGATAACGATCCGTTCGCCTTTCTTGACGGTCAGATTGATATCTTTAAGAACGTGAAATTCACCGTACCATTTGTTGACGTCTATGAATTCGATTTTCACTTCGTCCGAGACGCTTATGTTTTCTGTAGACATATATAACTCCTGAATAGTTTTAGGCTTGCGTCTCTAGCGCGCGCTGTGGCCGGTATTTAGTTTCTTTTCCAGTGCCTGGCTGTATCTAGACATGCTGAAACAGAAAACCCAAAACACGAAGGCCACAAATACATAACCCTCTACCGAATATCCCAACCATTTAGGGTCAGACAGAGCTGACTGAACGATGGCTAGCAGGTCAAACAAACCGATAATCAACACCAGACTGGTATCTTTAAACAGGGCTATAAAGGTATTAACGATACCGGGGATCATAAGTTTCAACGCCTGGGGTAAGATGATCAGCCCCATGGACTTCCAGTAATTCAGTCCTAAAGCCATGGCTGCTTCATACTGACCTCTAGGAATTGCCTGTAGCCCGCCTCGAATAACCTCGGCCATATAGGCGGACTGGAACATGGTGATACCAATCAACGCCCGCACCAGCTTATCCATATGGGTTTCGCCAGAGACAAACAGCGGCAGCATGACCGAGGCCATAAACAACACGCTGATCAGTGGCACGCCGCGCCATATTTCGATAAAGGCAGTACAAAGGCTGCGTATGATCGGCATATTGGAGCGTCGCCCCAGCGCCAATACAATGCCAATAGGCAGCGAGGCTACGATACCGACACAAGCCAAAACCAGAGTCAGTGTCAGGCCTCCCCATTTGTGGGTTTCAACGACTTCTAGACCGAAGGCTCCGCCATAGAGCATATAAAAGGCGATTACCGGAAATACGATAAGGGTAAATGCCGATATTAGACCTTTTTTAGGCGTGCTTTCAGCAACCAGCGCTGCGATCAAAATTAAACCGATCACGTAGAGGGCATTTATTCGCCAGTATTCTTCCTCTGGATAAAATCCATAGATAAATTGGTCCAAGCGTACCGTGACAAATACCCAGCAGGCTCCACCACTGGTGCAGTCTTCGCGTGATTCCCCTAGCCAGTCGGAGGTCAGAAACGCCCAGTCGATAACGGCGGCGACGTTGACGAACACCACATAGCCTACGACGAGGGTTATGATGCTGTTGACCCAGCTTGAGAAAAGATTTTTACGTAACCAGCCTATAAAGCCAACTGTACTCGCAGGGGGCTGCAGGTCTGGCAGTTTGTGGTCATTGATAATCATGTTAGCGCTCCACCAGTGCCATTCGCGAGTTGTACCAGTTCATAAACATTGACACCAATAGGCTCACGGTCAGATATACCCCCATGGTCATAAAGATGATTTCAATGGCTTGCCCTGTCTGATTAAGGGTGGTGCCCATAAATACTGAAACCAGGTCGGGGTAGCCAATCGCTGTTGCCAGCGAAGAGTTCTTGATCAGGTTCAGGTATTGACTGGTTAGCGGCGGAATGATCACTCGTAATGACTGAGGTATAACCACCAGCTGTAGCGTACGACCATTGCTGACGCCCAATGCGTGGGATGCTTCTGTTTGACCATGGCTGACCGCCAAAATACCGGAGCGCACGATCTCAGCAATAAAAGCAGCTGTGTAGATTGTCAGGGCGATTAGGAGTGCCATCAATTCAGGGATGATGACGGTGCCACCCTTGAAGTTAAAGCCCTTGAGTACCGGCAGATCCCAGCTAAGGGGCGATCCAGCTAGAAAAAATGCTACCAAGGGTAATACGATCAAAACTCCAAGAGATGCGAAGAGTACGGGGAATTGCTGACCGGTTTCGTCCTGGCGCTTATGATTCCAGCGGGAAAGGTAGATGCAGATGCCGATGGCTAGTGCTATGGCTACCGTAACGACCCAAAATCCCGATTCCAATATTGCCGAGGGAACATAGAGTCCACGTTTATTTAAGAAAGCACTGCCGAATTCGAAACTTTGTTTCGGTAATGGCAGTTGACCGAGGACGGCGGTGTACCAGAAAAAAATCTGCAACAGTAGTGGGATATTACGGAACGTCTCAACGTAGCACATGGCTACTTTTGAGATAAGCCAGTTATTAGACAGTCTCGCAACACCTAGAATAAACCCTAGGGCTGTCGCCAATATGACACCTAGAAAAGCCACCAGCAGAGTATTCAGTAAACCAACAATAAAGGTCCTGCCGAAAGTGTAGGTTGCGTCGTAGGGAACCAGGGTCTGTAATATATCGAAACCAGCAGACTGGTTAAGAAAGCCGAAGCCGGTGGTGATGCCGCGGGTTTCGAGGTTGGTTAGGGCGTTGCCGACAATATGGGCAACGAAGGAAACAATCAGGGCTACGATCAGTACCTGAAATATGATGGCTCGTTTGTCCGGATCGTTCCAGAACTTAGTTTTGGAGGCGGGAGCCGAGCTACGATCTACTTCAGCTGGCATAGGTTGTCTCCTGGAAAGTCTAGCTGAGTGTAAATACAGAATAAGTATCTTGCAGGGTAGTCACTGACAGCGAGTGCCGCCAGTGACTGCGGTCTCATAGTGAGGAATTAACGCATTGGAGGCGCGTACATAAAGCCGCCATTGCTCCACAGTGCGTTGTTACCACGAGATATTTTAAGTGGAGAGTCAGCGCCTACATTACGCTCGAAGGCTTCACCGTAGTTGCCTACTTGCTTAACGATCTGGTATGCCCAGTCATCACTCAGTCCTAAGCCTTCACCTTTAGGACCTTCTTTACCGACAAAGCGCTTAACGTTTGGATTGTTGGTGGATTCCATCACCGTATCAACGTTAGTAGAGGTCAGACCCAGTTCTTCAGCATTGATCAACGCGTTCATTGACCACTTAACGATGTTGAACCACTGATCATCACCTTGGCGAACCACTGGTCCCAGAGGCTCTTTAGAAATGACATCAGGAAGTACCACGGCGTTGCCTGGATTAGCCAGCTTGATACGCAGCGCATACAGTTGGGATTGATCCGAGGTCAGTACGTCACAGCGGCCAGTTTCGAAACCTTTTACCGTCTGGTCAGAGGTATCGTAAACGATTGGCTGGAAGGTCATCTTGTTTTGACGGAAGTAATCGGTCAGGTTCAGTTCGGTGGTGGTGCCGGACTGGATGCAGATAGAGGCGCCATCAAGTTCTTTGGCGCTTGTTACGCCAATATCCTTGCTGACCATAAAGCCCTGGCCGTCATAGTAGTTAACGCCAGCGAAGTTTAGACCCAGCTTGGTATCACGGGTTTGAGTCCAGGTAGTGTTACGGGAAAGAATATCGATTTCACCAGACTGCAGGGCGGTAAAACGCTCTTTGGCAGTCAGCGGGATATATTTAACCTTTGATGCGTCGCCAAGGGTGGCGGCAGCAACAGCACGGCATACGTCTACATCGAGTCCTTGCCAGTTACCCTTGGCGTCTGGGTTGGAGAAGCCCGGCAGGCCGGTGCTGACTCCACACTGAACAAAGCCTTTACCCTTAACTGCTTCTAGAGTTCCGTCGGCGGCTTGAGTACCTGCTGAAAGGCCGATTGCCATCAAGGAAACAGCAGCAATAGAAGTAAGTTTTTTCATGTTTATTCCTTCTCGTATATGAGTAGCCTGCTTGTGAGGCTGAACTACAGTTAATTATTATGGTTAATAGCAGTTTCATAGCAAAGCATGTGCCATGTGTTGAATATCTTAAAAGCTACTCAATTCTGGATTACACAAAAAATTTTGCAGTTATCTTCCTGCAAAATTCAGTAAATGTGTGCTTAACCTTGGCTAGAGTACTGATTGAAGCAGAACGGGTATGGGGCAACAATACCTCTAGTTGGTGTGCATGGATGCTTGATGCAGTCTGAATGACGTCAACTAGCACCATTTATCGTGATATGGCTGGATGTTGCAGGGTGGTAGCAGTTGATTCGTCGGAAAAGTGTCAATTATTTTTGCATGCTGCGTGTGCGTGATTGGCAGGAGGGGCACCAAAATAGTGAGCAGAAGGGTTCTACTTAACCTGCTCACCTAGGGGTTCTGTATTACGTGCTAGTCGTTAATGGAAAGTGGTGGGTTACGGGCGGATAGCAGCAATACATATTCTATGTGCTATCCGGGTTTTTCGCGGGTTGCTTAGGTTGAGGTGATCCAGAGTACTTGCGCATCGTCTTCGCTGGTTGATACTAGTGCGTGACCCATGCCACCGTCGTAGTAGGTGCTATCGCCTTCATTAAGCTCAACCGGCTCATAGAACTCGGTATGCAGAACCACGCTTCCTTTTAGTACCAACATGAATTCTTCGCCCTCATGTCGGACCCAATTCGGAAATTCTGAGAAGTCTCTGGCGCAGACAGTCGTTATATAAGGCAGCATCTTTTTGTTGCTGAGTTGGGTGGCCAGAATCCGATGTTCATAGGTCGGAGTTGGATGGGTCTTACCTTCACCTGCGCGGGTGATGTCTCGGCGTCCAGAGGTATTAGATTCTTTGGCGCTAACAAATAACTGCGGAATATCGATATTCAAACCTTTAGCCAATTTTTGAACGGCGGAAAAGGTTGGTGATATCTGTTCGTTCTCTATTTTTGAGAGAGTCGATCTAGCCAAGCCGGTACGACGACTGGCTTCTTCCAGAGTCAGGTTGTTACTTAGGCGGATTTGCTTGACTCGTTTTCCCAACTGCATGGGTTCCACATTAGCCTCAGTACCTGCTTTTTGAGATTCAAGCATGGTGGGGAATTCGCTGGGGGCTTCAGCCATTTGTTATTGCTCCACTATGACACTGTAAATTCAACATAATACACCAATCCTGAATAGGACACACTGATCAGTCATTAAAGTAGGCAATGTGAATTATAAGAAACAAAAGTTTCCTATAGGAAATATTTGTTGACTGAGTTTCCTGTCGCTGTTAGTATTTTTCACTATCGACAGAGCATGGTTTCAACTTTGATCTATCAGCCCTGTCTATATCGATAAGTGCTACCGAACAATAATGAAAAATGGCTAGTCGTTCTTATTACCGGCTAGAGTAAAACGGAAAAAGGATAGAAAAGATGTCGCTGAGTTTATTTGATCTTTTCAAGGTTGGTGTTGGCCCATCCAGTTCACATACTGTAGGTCCAATGTGGGCGGCTAATCGTTTTCTGAAACTCCTTGATGAGCGTCAGCAATTGACACAGGTGTGTCGTCTGCGCATCTGTTTATACGGCTCTTTGGCAATGACCGGTATAGGTCATGCTACTGATATCGCTACCATGGTGGGGCTGCTTGGTGAGCGTCCTGATCAGGTAGACCCAGATAGCATTGAAGGTTACATCGACAGTATCCGTGCTGAAGGCCAGCTGAACATTAACGGCAAGCGCCGTATTGAATTCAAAGAATCCAATGACCTTCTGTTCCTTAGAGGTGAGTCTCTTCCGCAGCATCCTAATGGCATGCGTTTTGAGGTCTTCGATCAGGCTGGTTTGCAGTTTTTCTCCCGCACCTATTTTTCTGTCGGTGGTGGTTTCGTACTTTGCGAAGATGAAATCGAACAAAATGCGTCAGATGTTACCGGGGTCACTATTCCTTATCCCTTCGAAACCGGTGAAGAATTACTGCGCTGTGGTAAAGAATCAGGCCTGTCTATCGCTGAAATGATGATGGCAAATGAAAGAGCAATCCATCCGCAGATGAACGTGGAAGACGGCATCATCAAGCTTTGGCAGGCAATGGAAGCTTGTATCGAAAGGGGTTGTCGCGAAACCGGTGTATTGCCCGGTGGGTTGGGCCTTAAGCGCCGTGCTCATAACCTGCGCAGTGAATTGATCAATAACCCAGAAGCGGCGTTGCGTGATCAGTTGACGGTAATTGACTGGGTCAATCTATATGCCATGGCGGTGAATGAAGAAAATGCCGCTGGTGGTCGTGTTGTAACGGCGCCAACTAATGGCGCCGCTGGAGTCATTCCTTCGGTAATCGCTTATTACCATCGTTTTATTCCGGGTGCCGATAACAAGGGCATCTGTACCTTCCTTTGTACCGCTGCTGCAATCGGCATGCTGTATAAGAAAAACGCCTCTATCTCTGCGGCTGAAGTCGGTTGTCAGGGCGAAGTCGGTGTTGCCTGTTCGATGGCTGCAGCGGGCCTCGCGGCAGTAATGGGCGCCAGCAATGAACAGATTGAAAATGCGGCTGAGATTGGCATGGAGCACAATCTTGGTCTGACCTGTGATCCTATCGGTGGATTAGTGCAGGTTCCCTGTATAGAGCGCAATACCATGGGCGCTGTTAAAGCGATCAATGCGGCACGGCTGGCATTAAGGGGTGACGGTAGTCATCGCGTGCCACTGGATAGTGTCATTGAAACCATGCGTCAGACCGGCGTTGATATGCAGTCCAAATACAAAGAAACATCCGAAGGCGGTTTGGCTGTCAACGTTGTTGAGTGTTAGCAACAAGTCACGGTTGAACCACCGCGATGTTTTTTTAATAACGAATTTCACAACGGAAATTCCTTCCCTGTAACCAAAAAAGATAACAAATTAGAAGAGGATAAACACTCATGGGTATCAGCGAACTTTATGCCAACGATGCGCAGCGGGAAAACTTCTTTACTGCCAACCTGGCAGATACTGACCCTGCCATCAAAGGCGCGGTCAATCAAGAATTCAGCCGCCAAGAACGCCAGGTTGAACTGATCGCTTCTGAGAATATTGTCTCTAAGGCGGTGATGGAGGCGCAGGGAACTGTGCTGACCAACAAGTATGCTGAGGGCTATCCCGGTCGTCGCTACTATGGTGGCTGTGAGCATGTCGACGATGTTGAGGCTCTGGCGATTGAGCGAGCTAAGAAGCTGTTTGACTGTGAGTTTGTTAACGTGCAGCCGCATTCTGGTGCGCAGGCCAACGGTGCTGTCATGCTGGCTCTGTTGAAGCCGGGAGATACCATTTTGGGTATGTCTCTGGATGCAGGTGGTCACCTGACCCATGGTGCTCGTCCGGCGTTGTCTGGTAAGTGGTTTAACGCTGTGCAGTATGGTGTTAGCCAGGAAGATTGCCGTATTGATTATGACGCAATAGAAGCCTTGGCGGTTGAGCATCAGCCAAAAATGATTATTGCCGGTGGCTCTGCTATTCCCCGTGTTATCGACTTTGCTCGCTTCCGTGAAATTGCCGATAAAGTGGGTGCGCTGTTGATGGTGGATATGGCTCATATCGCCGGCCTTGTTGCCACCGGATTGCACCCTAGTCCATTACCTTATGCCGATGTGGTCACTACCACGACCCATAAAACTTTACGTGGCCCTCGTGGCGGTATGATTCTGAGTAACGATCTGGATATCGGTAAGAAGATTAACTCTGCCGTATTCCCGGGTCTGCAAGGTGGTCCATTGATGCATGTGATTGCAGCCAAAGCGGTTGCTTTTGGTGAAGCATTACAGCCTTCTTTTAAAGGCTACATTCAACAGGTCCTGGATAACGCCCGAACATTGGCGGAAGTCATGGTCGAGCGTGGCTGCGATATCGTGACCGGTGGTACCGATACGCACCTGATGCTAGTCGATCTGCGTCCAAAAGGACTTAAAGGTAATGCTGCCGATGCCAGTCTGGAGCGTGCAGGTATTACCTGTAACAAGAACGGCATTCCTTTTGATTCAGAAAAGCCAATGGTCACCTCCGGTATTCGCTTGGGTACACCCGCTGGCACAAGCCGTGGTTTTGGCGTTGAAGAATTCCGTCAAATTGGCCACCTGATCAGCGATGTATTGGATGGCCTAGCTGCTAATCCAGAAGATAACAGTGAAGTCGAAGGTGAGGTGCTGAAACAGATTGAAGCACTGTGCCAGCGTTTCCCACTGTATCGTTAATTTTATCAATTTAAATAATAACTTACAGGAGGCTGGTCTGTTTACCGACAGCCTTCGATATTCAGGAATAAGATTATGAGCAATTTCCCTACAAATCTGCGTTACGCAAAAAGCCACGAGTGGGTGCTGGACAACGGTGACGGCACCGTGACTTTTGGAATCAGTGACCATGCTCAGGAACTGTTAGGTGATGTAGTGTTTGTCGAGCTGCCAGAAGTAGGACGCGCTCTCAATGCGGGTGACGATATTTCCCTGGTTGAATCGGTGAAAGCAGCTTCTGATGTTTACAGCCCGGTAAGTGGCGAAATTATTGCCGTCAACGAGGCACTGGAAGACGCCCCGGAAACCTTGAATGAAGATCCTTATATCGCAGGTTGGATTGCCAAATTGCAGATTACTGATGCCTCTGAACTCAGTGCGTTGATGGATGCTGCCGGGTATGAAGCTGTGGTAGCTGACAGCGAGTAAAAACTGTCGCTTTAGTCGATCTGAACAACGGCTCAATAGCACATTTTATTGGGCCGCTCTTATTATAGGTATCACCATGAATGGAACAGTATCTCCACGCCTGAAGGCGCTAGAATTTTCTGAGGAGTTTATTGGACGTCACTTAGGGCCAGACGAGGCACAAGCGGCAGCCATGTTGGAATCTCTGGGTGTTTCTTCCCTGGACGAACTCATCGAACAGACAGTCCCTGAAGCAATTCGCTTGCCGGGTGAACTGGCTTTAGCGGCGCCTCGCTCTGAACGTGAGGTACTGGCCTATCTTGGTGATATGGCCGCCAAAAACCAGGTCAATAAATCGTATATTGGTCAAGGCTATTACGGCACCGATGTCCCTAAAGTTATTTTGCGTAATGTGATGGAAAACCCTGGTTGGTATACGGCCTATACCCCTTACCAACCAGAGATTGCTCAGGGTCGCTTGGAAGCGCTGTTGAACTTCCAACAGATGGTGATGGATCTGACCGGTATGGATCTGGCCAACGCTTCTTTGCTGGACGAGGCTACCGCTGCTGCCGAAGCCATGGCGCTGTGTAAGCGTGCTAATCGCAAGAAGAGCAACCTGTTTCTGGTGGCGGAAGATATTCACCCGCAGACCCTGGATGTGGTTAACACCCGCGCTGAGTACTTCGGTTTTGAAGTAATGGTGGGTGATGTTAATAGCCTCTTGGATACCGAAGATGCCTTCGGTGTGTTGCTGCAATATCCTGGCACCAGCGGCGCCGTTGAGAATATCGAAGCATTGATCGAAAAAGCTCATAACGCTAAATCATTGGTAGCCGTCGGTGCCGACCTATTAAGCCTGGTAATGCTGAAGTCGCCCGGTGAAATGGGTGCCGATGTAGTCTTCGGTTCGGCCCAGCGTTTTGGTGTCCCTATGGGCTTCGGTGGGCCACACGCCGCCTTCTTTGCCACCGGTGACAAGCATAAACGTTCTGCCCCGGGGCGTATTATCGGTCAGTCCATCGATGTTAAAGGCGCGCCAGCCTTGCGTATGGCAATGCAGACTCGTGAGCAACATATCCGTCGTGAGAAGGCCAATTCTAATATCTGTACTGCACAGGCATTGCTAGCCAATATGGCTGCCTTCTATGCGGTTTATCATGGTCCAGAAGGACTGAAACGCATTGCCGAACGAGTTCACCGTTTGACCTCTATTTTGGCTCGTGCGTTGCAAGACCAAGACATAGAACTGGTCAATAAGAGCTGGTTTGACACTCTGACCATCGCCGTTGGCGAGCAGCAGCAAGCAATTCTTGATCGTGCTTATCAGGCCGGTTTGAACCTGCGCATTGTCTCCGCAGACAAACTCGCTATCAGCTTTGATGAAACCACTGAATTGGCTGACCTGGCTGAGCTGGTTAAGGTTATCGTCGGTAATCAGCAGTTGGACATTAATTTCGACGCTATCGATGCCGCCTTGTGTGTCAGCAGCGATACGGGTTTACCGAAGGAATTGCGTCGTACCTCTGCGTTCCTGACTCATCCGGTATTCAATAGCTACCATTCTGAGACCGAGATGCTGCGCTATCTGAAGCGTCTAGAGAACAAAGACTTCAGCCTCACCCATGGCATGATCCCGCTGGGTTCGTGCACCATGAAGCTGAATGCCAGCAGTCAGATGATCCCGGTCACTTGGTCTGAGTTTGCCAATATCCATCCATTTGCGCCCCGCGATCAAGTGCAAGGTTATATGCAGTTGATTGAAGAGTTCGAGGCGATGCTGGTGGAAATCACCGGTTATGACAAAGTCTCTATGCAGCCTAACTCAGGCGCACAGGGCGAATACGCTGGTTTGCTGGCGATCCGCAAATATCAGAAAAGTGAAGGCCAGAGTCATCGTAATATCTGCCTGATTCCAAGCTCTGCCCACGGCACCAATCCAGCATCTGCAGCCATGGCGGCGATGAAGGTTGTAGTGGTGGAGTGCGATGAAAACGGTAACGTTAATATCGATGACCTGCAGACCAAGGCTGAACTGCACCGCGATGATCTGTCGTGCCTGATGATCACCTATCCGTCTACCCACGGGGTGTTCGAAGAAGGCATCAAAGACATCTGCCAGATCGTTCACGACAATGGCGGCCAGGTCTATATGGATGGTGCCAATATGAATGCCCAGGTAGGTCTGTCTAAGCCGGGTGAAATCGGCTCTGATGTGTCGCATCTGAACTTACATAAAACCTTTGCCATCCCCCATGGTGGCGGTGGTCCAGGCATGGGTCCGATCGGTGTTAAGAGTCATCTGGCGCCTTTTCTTCCTAACCATACAGTTAGCCCGATTGATGGTCCTAAAGCTGAAATGGGTGCGGTATCGGCGACTCCATTCGGTTCCGGTTCCATCCTGCCGATTTCTTGGGCGTATTGCGCGCTGCTGGGCGCAGAAGGCTTGAAGAAGTCCACCCAGGTGGCGATTCTGAACGCCAATTACATGACGGAGAAACTGTCAGAGCACTACCCGATTCTCTATCGTGGTCGCAACAACCATGTGGCTCACGAATGTATCGTCGATATTCGCCCGCTCAAAGAAGCCAGCGGTATCACTGAAGAAGATATTGCCAAGCGTCTGATGGATTACGGCTTCCATGCGCCGACCATGTCGTTCCCAGTGCCGGGTACGCTAATGATTGAGCCCACGGAATCTGAATCTAAGGTAGAGCTGGACCGCTTTATCGAAGCGATGGTCTGCATTCGCAAAGAGATCGAGCAGGTGGAAACAGGTGCTATTGATGCGCAAAATAACCCACTGAAGAATGCGCCTCATACCCAGGCTGATCTGGTGGCTGTGGAATGGAATCGTCCATACAGCCGCGAAGAAGCCGTATTCCCAGTGGCTGGACTGAAAACTAATAAGTTCTGGCCGGCAACTAACCGAATCGATAACGTTTACGGGGACCGTAATTTCATCTGTTCGTGCCCCGGTATCGAAAACTATCGATAAGCTCAGTTGATTTGATGAGGATTAATTAAGTTGGAAACCGCTTTAATTAAGTTGGAAACCGCTTTAATTAAGTTGGAAACCGCTTAATTAAGTTGGAAACCACCAGCTAGTCAGACTTTTGCTGGTGGTTCTCTATACCTTCGTATTTTCTGCTTTAGTGATAGATGACGACATACTGTTTTAACTGTTGATGCTTTATGCATCTTTTGGGTGCCTCTGGCGCCCTTTTTTTGTGGCGAAAAAAGTTAAAAATGTGTTCTTCATAAGGTATTAGGACGAGTCGAATAGGTAGGTGAGGGTATGGAATTGGACTGGCTAACTGGCCTCAGTTTTCTTCAAAAGGCACCCCGCCTCAATGTTTCCTCACTGTAGGCATTAATAAATGCCAGTGTGATGGAATTGGTAGACGTGACTGATTCAAAATTCGTTGCCAAAAGGCGTGGCGGTTTGAGCCCGCTGACTGGTACCGTTACTACGTAAATTTTACAGGGGTGGAGACTTTCGTCGTTTCTAGGATTTAGAAAATGCCCCTAATAACCCCCATACCCACTTCATCCCGTGCAGATCAGGTGTCTGCTGTTGCGACTAAGCAGCCATCAGTCCGGAGGTATGTTAGGTCTATGGTCAGCTCTCCTTGGGCCTCATCGTATGAACCAAATTCAATTTAATGATGGGCGTGGTAGCCATCACTGTCCGATGGTGGAAGCTTATTGAGAGGTCATCCGACTTCAGCTCCTCCGCCCTTAGCTGACATTTAATAGGAGGGGGGGCAGTCTTCGTGTCCACAGTTTTTTTAGAGCAGACATTATGAACCCGTTGTTGACGAACAACGCACATGATCCTTTTCTGTAGTCTGATGGGCCATTCTTGAGCTATCGGACATGCGAAATTTTAGCCACTAGAAGCATGCCTCTAAATTCGCAGGTAAATTCATGACTCTTTCTCTAAAACAGACGCTGCTTTGACACTAAAGGACGTTACAGACGCGTCCAAACGAGGCGAGCTGCAGGGCAGCAACAGCCTGATCGTTGATACAGATGTCACTATCCAGTAGCCCGAAAATGCTGTCATCGGATACACCCTTGTGCAAACAGTAATACTGTTGCGAGCAGTATAAGTATCAGTGGAGTAGGTAGGTGAGTCAGGCGTAAAATTCGCTTCGCCTTAACGCGACTAGATATATTAGTACTACTACTCAGGATGAAATCAGTAATCATGTTGTTCGCCCTGTCTGCGGCAGTACCAGAACCAACCCAAGGGGAAGTGGCTCGCAACTATATAGCGCAGCAGTGCGTCCATATTGGTGCCTTAACGGCAGAGTGCCCCCGTACCATCTAACATATTAACCGCGGGCTAACTTTGTCAGCGTCCACGCTACCAGCTTCATCAGGAGGTGATCATTGAAAAGGCCTGACTCCGCACTCGGAATTCGAACGATTATCCTGTGTAGCGGGCTAATTATACTTTTACTGTTGTGGGCCTTGTGGTATGAGCGAGACCGGGAGCTCAATCTGGCTCGAACAAACGCTAGCTATCTTGCCGAGCTGATGGAGGCTGGTGCCCGTCGTTCCATTGGTGATCTATCTGAACTGCTCCATGGCGCTAGAACCGTCAGTCACTTGGTCATGAATTTGCAGAGTACGGTCGATAGGAAGCAGGCGTTTGATCGCGTGCTCAGAGATGTAGCAGATCGTAAACCTTATGTACGTACATTTTTTGTTGCATCACCCACTGGAGACATCCTGTTTTGGAATCATGAAGGCCAAGGTCCCTCTGTGCGTGACCGGTACTATCTTCAGCATCATCTAGAGAATCCAGATAGCGGTTTTTATGTCTCGAAACCGCTTCGATCCAAATTAGATGATAGGTGGATTATAGTGGCTAGCCTGCCTATTCGAACGGAATCTGGAGAGCTCAAAGAGGTTGTGGCTGCTAGTATATCAGCAGATTTTTTTGTTCCCAAGTTCTCTCAAGTCCCTGTCATCAGTGACTTCAAACTTGGAGTTTTAACACGAGGCGGAAAGGTTATTTGGTCAAACTTTTCCGAGGCGGGATATGAACTTAAGTCATCTACTACTGGGGTGACATGGGAGGGAATGCAGGGCCAAGACAGTTTTGAGTTTAACTCCCCTACTGATGGAAAAAACTATCTTGTCGCGTATAAAAAACTTGAAACAGCCCCGGTTCTAGTCGTTGCCACAGTTTCTGAGGACGACGTGCTCAAGGGGTGGGCAATCCAACTTATTTTCACCGCTGCAGCTATCCTCCTACTGCTTGTGCTCAATGTTATCATCGGACGTAGGCTAGCGGCTGATCACCACCACCTTATTAAGCAGCAACTCGAACTTGAAACCATGGCCATGAGTGATCCTTTAACCGGTTTAGCTAACCGTAGGCATCTAAGGGAGCACGCAGAATTGATGATCGGTTCAGCCAAACGTTATCAGTTTCCAGTATCATTTTTGATGTTGGATATCGATTACTTTAAGCGAGTTAATGACACCTATGGTCATGACGTCGGAGATGAGGTGCTTAAAGCCTTGGCAGCCTTACTTGTTAACACGGCGCGTGATGCAGACCTCCCCTGTCGGCTGGGCGGTGAAGAGTTTGGTGTTGTGCTATCCCATTCTGACACGCGCCAAGCCTATGTTGCCGCTGAACGCATCAGAGAGAAGGTAAAAAACTTATCATTTGAAAGTGACCAGGGTCCCTTTTCTATCTCAGTCAGTATCGGTGTAGCAGAACTTAGCAAAGATTTAGACGATTCGTTGAAACGGGCCGATGAGGGCTTATATCTCGCGAAAAACAATGGTCGTGATCAGGTAGTGATAGCGGCCACCTTCGCTAAGGTGAACTAATCCAAACTTAACCCGACACCTGCCTTTGAAGAAGATCATGTTACCGACTTTGATGAATGTGAGCCTGAGAGCAGTAACTATCCACTGCAGGCAGCGAGTGTCCGGAGAACTATATCCACATCACTGTGATATAGCGCAAGATTTGACAGCTAGGCAACAACAGGCTGATCGTTGATACAACAGTCACCATCCAGTAAACCGACGACACGGTCATCCTCATAATAAGTTAAACACTTGATCAGCAGTAATACTACTTTTAACAGTAGAAGCATTAGTGGAGATGATACGCAAGTCAGGCGTAGACTCCGCTCCGACGTAACGTGACTTGGTTTATTAGGAATACTACTAGGAATGAAAACAGCGATCATGATCTACACTCTGTCTGCTGCAGTATCGGAACCTACCCAAGGGGAAGTGGTTCGCAATTATGTAGCGCAGCAGTGCGTCCACATCGATGCCTTAACGCCCGAGGACGCCACGTTTTACAGAGTGCCGCTGGTAATCGACCGTAGGGCGCGCAAGGAGGATATGGCGCAGCTCAGGCAATTCACTGCACTGTGGAACGACAGCAGCACGGATGAACGTTTGAGATCCTGCGCCATCTTGAAGGGTTTGGCCGTACAGAAAGAACCTAAAGAGATAATCTAAAGTAAATAAACGACCACTCGCAGCCATCGCGTTATTGGCACTTTCAGGCACCGTAAATGCTAAGAAGCAGAGTATCCCGCAAGAGTCTGTCTGGGCTGGTTTCTTGACAGGGGGAGTGGTTGCCGTGAGCGACAAATCCAATTTCTTCAAGGTCTCTAGGGCGACCTAGTTAATTGCGTCTGAGCATCAACGTTATCGGCGACAGAGCCTCACTACTTCGATCCTTCGGATATTTAAACAAAAGAGTAACCATGAAAGCTAACTACACCGACATGACACTAAGACGAGTCAATGAAGCTTGGCGTGAATACAAGGCCGTTACTGGATGCAACCAGGCCCAAGCTGCTAAGTCTTTAAGTATCAATCAGTCGGCATTCAGTCAGTATCTGCGAGGCCCGGAGTATGGCGGCATACCTTTAAATACCGACTTCCTGTCAAAGTTTGCATCACTGGTACGAAAAGACCTGACCTATTTTGGCGTTGATTCTTCAGTCGATTTACACCGGCCTGATTTTTTTTCCTTGGATATTAAATACAGCTTATCCGGGGCAGTGTTGCACGGTAAACGGTGCCTCGTTCAATCCGTCGTTCCCAATCGTAATTGCTACGGCGTATTGGTGGATATGGGCGGTTTTGTCCTATCCAAGGGGGCAATCATTATCGTCGATCCTGATGCCGAAATCAGGGAGCATGACGGCGTTATCTGCAAGCAAGGGAATGGTCCCATCAAGGCCGGGCAGATTGTGAACGCTGAAGATGGTTGGCGAATTATTTCCCCAACCTGGAGCACTGTATTGGCTTATAAAGCCAAGGAGGAGGAGATTGTTCACCGGATAATCGGGGACTATTTCCCAGAAGGTGGTGGTGACATTTATCATCATGAGCTTTGATGCTATGTTTAATCATTCGACCAGTATGGTCTAAACTAAATAAAAACAAATATTTAGGTGGTTTTCTATTCATCGTAGAAAGCTCCATTGCTGATGTACCAAACATTTACCGTATCGACGATGCAAGAGTACCCAACATGTCTGTAAAAGAAATCACTAAGCTCTGCGCGATCCCTCTAGTATTACTGCTGCTTTCCGGGTGCGAGAAGGAGGCGCCGCGGCTTGCCGAACCGGCAATTCGTCCCGCCAAGATAGTAACCCTTGAGGCCGCCGACAACTTTGAGATTTCGCGTTATCCGGCGTTTATTGAAGCCGCAGTACATTCTGAACTGGCTTTTCAGGTCAGCGGGTTACTTATAGAACTGCCGGTAACCGAATCTCAAAGAGTCAAAAAGGGCCAGTTGATCGCCAAGCTGGATCCGCGCAACTTTATGAGTGATGTTAAGGCTGCTAAGTCGCAGTTCGATCTCGCCGCGCAAGAGTATCAGCGTGCTGCTCGGCTTGCTAAACGCAATGTCATCGCGAAGCAGGAGTTGGAGCAACGCAGATCAGCGCGTGATTCGGCGCAAATCCTACTCGATATCGCCAAGAAATCTCTGAGCGATAGCGTACTCAAAGCTCCCTATGATGGTGTGATTGTTAAGATTCCCGTTAAACAACATCAAAGCATTCAACCGGGTACGCAGATTGTTGCTTTGATGGGTAATCAAGGCTGGGAGGCCACCATTAACTTACCGGCCAGTGTGATTGCGGCAACTCCGACCCGGCAAGAGGAAGGCGCTCTAGTTATTCTGGATGGGGCCCCAAGTGCACCGATCCCCGCAACTTTCGTATCAGCGGTACTTGAGGCCGACGCGGTTTCCCAGACCTACGCCATTTCATTTGGGTTTGAAGCACCTGAAAACCAGCTGATTCTTCCGGGTATGAACGCCACAGTAGAGCTGAAATCTTCCGATAAGACGGCGAGCTCTCCAGTAACACATATTGCCGTGGCGCTGGCTGCGGTCATGAGCGAAGGTCAGCAGCAATTTGTTTGGGTAGTGGATAGTGAAAGCATGCGTGTCAGCAAGCGGCTGATTACTGTGCAACAGGGTATCGGGGAAACGCTGGTGATTACGGATGGCCTCAGTGCAGGAGAATCTATCGTAACGGCAGGTGCTGCCTATCTATCAGAGGGGATGGAAGTGCGCCCCTGGACAGACTAGCTACCTGCTGTTGCAGGTAAAGCTGGATGAGTTAGTCACCCTGATTTATTGAGATTACGATATGAACTTCGCCGAATTTACGATCAGAAACCAAGTGCTCAGCGTAATAGTTATCTTGCTGACACTGCTGGGTGGCTGGTCCGCCTATAAAGATATGCCTCGTCTAGAGGACCCTGATTTCACCATTCGTAGTGCTCAGGTTATTACCCGCTACCCAGGCGCTAGCCCGGCCGAAGTGGCTGAGGAGGTCACTGAAACTCTAGAGCGCGCTATCCAGCAGATGCAGGAGGTGGATGTCGTTAAATCCGTGTCTTCGGATGGGGTTTCGGAAATTATCGTAGAGATTAAATATGACTTCTCCCGCACGAAACAGGAACTTCAGATCATTTGGGGCAAGCTGCGGAATAAGATAAAAGATACCGAGGGCTCATTACCGCAGGGTGTCCAGACGCCGCTAGTGGTAGATGACTTTGGTGATGTGTACGGGCTTTACTACTTTGTGACTGGCGAGGGTTATAGCCCGGTAGAGTTAAGACGTTACGCAAAGCAGCTTCAAAGTGAGATCTTGCAAGTCGATGGTGTCGCCAAAGTATCTCTGGGTGGGGTGCTCAAAGAAGCCATCTTTGTGGAGATATCGCGTCAAAATTCGGCGACTCTCGGCGTATCGATCAACAACATTTATCAGATCTTAACCGGGCAAAACCAGGTGCTCTCAGCCGGTAATATCAAGGTAGGTGATCAGCGCCTGGTAATCGACCCAACCGGTGACATCAATACAATTGAAGCCGTTCAAAACCTGCTAATTACGGCGTCACCTGACGGAAAAATTGTTTACTTGAAAGATATCGCCCACGTCTGGCGAGGTTACCAGACACCGGCTGAGAAGCTGCATCGTTTCAATGGGCAGCCTGCAATTGCCCTAGGTGTTTCCAATGTCCTCGGCGGCAATGTCGTCAAGGTCGGAGACGCCGTGGCTACCCGGATTGCCGAGGCCGAGAGCCGTAGACCGCTGGGTATCGAGCTGCATGAGTTCTATCATCAGGGCAAAACCGTAGAGGCTTCGGTGCAAAATTTTGTACTTAACGTGCTTGCGGCGCTGGCCATCGTGGTAATTACGCTGTTTGTGTTCATGGGGGCCAAGTCTGCTGTAGTGATAGGCTGCATCCTGCTGCTGACCATCTTTGCAACCTTGGCGACTATGGACTTGGCTGGGATTCCGATGCACAGGATCTCGCTTGGCGCGTTGATTATTGCGTTGGGCATGATGGTGGATAACGCGATCGTGGTTACCGACGGTATTTTGGTGGGTGTGCAGCGTGGTCGCAGTAAACTGGATATTGCTAAAGAGATCGTCAGCCAGACAAAGTGGCCGCTACTCGGCGGAACGTTGGTGGGTTGTATCGCGTTTGCGCCTATTGGTTTTGCACCAGGTTCGACCGCTGAGTTCACCGGGCACCTGTTCTGGGTGATTCTGATCGCCTTGCTCTTTAGTTGGCTGTTTGCCGTTACCTTGACGCCGCTATTCTGCTATTGGCTGTTCAAGCCACAGCCGGTTAGCGCGGAAAACAACTCTGGGGACAACGTTTTTTACCGGGGCTACAAGCAATTAATCCATACGGCACTGCGCTGGCGCTGGCTGACGGTGGGTGGGGTGGTGTTGATGTTTGGTATGTCGGTATGGGGATTTCAGTTTGTTAAGTCTGGATTTTTCCCCGCATCAACTACTCCGCAAATAGTGGTTGATTATTGGTTACCGCAAGGGACCGATATCGCTCGCACCCAGTTAGATATCGAGCAGGTTGAAAATTTTGTGGGCCAGCTTGAAGGCGTCAATGCCGTACAGACCTCTATTGGCGCTGGCGGATTACGCTACATGCTTATCTACGGACCCGAATCCACCAACTCGGCCTATGCTCAGTTGTTGCTGCGGGTTGATGACTATCGCGTCATTGAAGGATTGATGCCCAAGATACAAGGTTTTATTAACGACAACTTCCCCAATTCGCAGTCCAAAGTATGGCGCTTTGTGCTCGGTCCAGGTGGCGGGTCGAAGATAGAAGCGGTCTTCAAGGGACCCAACCCCGCCGAATTACGCCGCTTGGCCGACGAAGCCAAAGCGGTCATGGTCGCTGATGGCAGGGCATTGTCGATTAAGGACAACTGGCGTCAACAGGTCAGCGTGATTGAACCGATCTATTCCGCCACCAAAGCCCGCCGCGCTGCAGTATCACGTGAAGATCTGGCCTTGGCGCTGGAGACTAATTTTACCGGTCGGCAGGTGGGCCAGTATCGCGAAGGGGATGATCTGATTCCGATCATTTCACGTGCACCAGCCGCTGAGCGAATGGGTTATGCCGACATCAAGGATATCCAAGTACTCAGTAGCGCAACGGGAAATAGAATCCCTATTGCGCAAATCACCGATGGATTCCGCACGGCTTGGCGCGACGGTCAAGTGCACCGTGAAAATCGAATCTGGACCATCAAAGCGCAATCCGACCCCAACCCCGGTGAACTGGCGTCCCAACTCCACAGCAGGATTCGGCCAGCTATCGAAGCGATTCCGCTGGCTGATGGTTACAGCCTGGAATGGGGTGGTGAGTACGGTGATGCGCTGGAATCGAACGAGAACCTGGCGTCAACGATCCCGCTGGGATTGATGGCTATGGTGATTATCGTATTCGTGTTGTTTGGCACGGTACGTCAGCCCTTGGTGATTTGGCTCGTTGTGCCGCTGGCGTTGATTGGCGTCGTACTGGGGCTAGTTACTACCCGGATGCCGCTGGAGTTTATGGGTATTCTCGGATTGCTATCGCTGTCCGGGTTGCTGATCAAAAATGCCATCGTGCTGGTGGACCAGATAGATTTTGAAATTGGCGACGGTAAGCCTCGCTACGATGCTGTGGTTGACGCTGCCATCAGCCGCATGCGGCCGGTTATGATGGGCGCACTGACCACCGTGTTAGGGGTGATTCCATTATTCTTCGATCCCTTTTTCCAATCGATGTCGGTGGTGCTGGTCTTTGGTCTGAGCTTTGCCACCCTGCTGACGTTGATCATCGTCCCCGTGCTGTACGCGGTATTCTTTAATATCAAGGCTGGAGAGACTGAAGGTGGCCGCGTTTAAGTTACCTTTATCTATTCAGAAATACCTACCTTCTGAACAGGATCTGCAATGACACCCGCTAGAAACAGTGGATGGCATTGTGGCAATGCCAAACATTCCATGAACAGGTTTCATAATGTGGCGCAGTGATAGTGTTAGAACTGATGACTGCAAAGTAGATGCTACCGACCAAAGCAGGCGAGGCCAGTATGGTCGCTGGATGCGACGAAGCGGCCGTGACAAAGCTTTCTTACTGGCCTCCGCTACTCAAACAAAGCGGTCACTGAAGAACTTATCAATTAACCCCGTTCTTAGAAGATTTATCGGGTCGAAACTCGGATCCCTTTCCCTTGATTTCACGCACACCGAAAGCTGTTTATACATACAGTATATTTGATGGAATCATAATTCTGTGCTCGAAATGCTGGAACGTATGCTCATATTGATCTGGTAAGGAAAATTAAAATCAGGCAATATCATCGGGTTAGGGAATAACGCCTGTGTGATACTGCGCACACAGAATCAGATATATGCGCATGCGCGTTTTCAGTGGAGGAAAACAACTCGTGTATTCGAAATCTTCAGCTATTTCAAACAAATATCCAGCTTTCTCTTGGCATGAATTTATGCATATATGCGCATGCCTAGAATTAAAATGTTATAAGTCTCGGTCAACTACATCGGAGAAATCATCATGAATATAGATGAGTTAGAAAAAAACTGGACTGACAGAGGTTTTTCTTTTGGTGTTGGTACCATTAAGTCTGGAGATGCTGTTGACGAAGCTGTCCATGAGGAGAAAGACGAATTGGTTCTTATGGAAACTGGAGAATACGAGTTCATTATTGGTAATGAGTCATTTTTTCAAAAAGGTAATGTTGAAGTTCTTATTCCAGCAGGGTCCACACACACAATTAAAAATATTGGTCCAAATGATTCAAAAATATACTATGGCTACAAATCTAAAAACTTATAACAAAGCCATCAAAAATCACGCATTTCATGCGCTGGACTCGCAACAAGTTGCTCGCCTTTTATGGCGACGTTAAATTTCAAAATCGGAGAGTTAGTAAATGTCGAAATGGATCGATAAGTTCAACACACACCCGATAATAGGTATCTGGAAAAGCCTGATCGATCTGGTGTGCGAGGATAACCTAGTGGATGGCGCAACTGACGACTCCATTGAAGATATAGCAAGATTAAGAAAGGTCGTTATTTACCTAAATGGTGTTTTTGAGAATATTGACCCAGAAATAACACCATTTAATCATCTCGCCAGCCTACAAAATAGCGTTCAAAACTGCATAAATGAGATAAATGCGTTCAAAGGGAATAAAAATGTAGGCCATTTAACAAACGCCAATACGCATGCAGATACGCTCCTAATCCAATTCCAACAAATTCCAGCCTCACTCTATGCTATAAGCGCAGAAAATATAAAGGAGTCGGTTAGTGCATACTCCAAAACTATCGGCACATATATTTCACAATATAAAAACGAAACCGAGGAGTCGGTTCGCTCTTTAAGTGGCAATATTGAAAAGCTTAATTCTGAGATAGCAAACAAAGAAGCTAGGCTGGCAGAGCTGAGCACCCAGATTGACACAGTAGAACAAACCATCCAGCAACAAACCTCAGAGTTTAACACTCAATATCAAAGCAGCGAGAAGGATAGAGCTGACAAGTTTGATAAAACAATCAATTCATATATCGATAAAACAGAAAATAATATAAGTTCTTACTCACAGAAATCTGATGAAGAGTTTAAGTCTCTATCAACAAAGACCTCCAAAATAATTGAAGTACTAACAACTCTGCAGGATGACGCATCCAAGGTGTATGGAGTTACGATAAATACACTGCAAGGCGGTGCGTACTCTTCATATGCGAACGAAGAAAGAAAGGTGGCGAACAGGTATCGATATTTGGCATCCGCCTTAATGCTTATAGGCGTTGCATTCCTTGTCATTCCAGAAATATTGATGATTCTATCAGACGAACCCTATAAGTTTGATTGGATTAAGGTGCTCGGCAGGATACCTATGTCTCTAGTCGTATTTGTCCCAGCATTTTACTTTGCAAGAGAATCTGGCAAACATAGTGTTCTGGTCAACAATTCCGGACACTTTAATTTGCTACTTTCTCATACTGAAT
>JBALWH010000038.1:0-45659 GCA_036960175.1 Motiliproteus sp.
GAATACCGGCCTGTCACGCCGGGGGTCGCGGGTTCGAGTCCCGTCCGTTCCGCCATATTAAAAGGCGCATTCAATCGGATGCGCTTTTTTTGTGTAAGAGAGTTTCAATAATTTTCCAGTCGGGGGCTCCATGCTTCAAAGTTTCAGGGATAACACCCAGAGCATCATTGTTAAGATAATTGTCGGCTTTATTATCGTTACTTTTGCACTATTCGGTGTGGATTCCTTGGTAGGTTTGGCGGGTCGAGCCGCTGCGCCGATTACTGTTAATGGTGTCGATATTGGCGAGGCTCAGATCTCGGAAGGGATCGATATGCAGCGCCGCCAACTATTATCTCAGATGGGTGAGAACGCAGATCCTAGCCTACTTGATGACAACTTGCTGCGTGGTGCCGTTATACAAAATTTAATAGATCGTGAGCTGCTAAGGCAGGCTGCTGAGCAGCATGGTCTTAAGGTCTCCGATCAGTATTTGGATAGTTCCATCCTGGCAACCCGAGAATTCCAAGTAGAAGGTCAGTTTGATCGTAACCAATTTGAAGCCTTGCTTAGAAATGTAGGCATGTCGCCTATGATGTATCGTGATTATTTGCGTAACGAAACCCTGTTGTCTCAGGGGCGCGACGCATTATTGGCATCATCCTTCGTATTGAAGGGGGAGCTGGATAAAATATCTCAGCTGGACCAACAAAAGCGAAACTTCAAGTATCTGGAAGTTTCGATCGCTGATGTTAAGGGCAGCATTGAAGTTAATGAGGTTGTTGTGAAGGCGTATTACGACGCTAATTCAACCCAGTTTAAGTCAGATGAACAAATTTCTTTGTCCTACGTAGAGCTGAGTAAGCGGGCTATTGCTGAGTCGATAGTCATTGAAGAGACGGAATTACAGAGCCAGTACGAGCGTTTTGTCGTAGATTATGAAGGTGAAGAAGCTCGAAAAGCAGCTCATATTCTGATTGTTGTTAATGACCAAACAGATGAATCTCAGGCCTTGGCTAAGGTACTGGATATCATTAAACAAATTGATGCAGGCAAAGACTTTTCCACGGCCGCCAAAGAGTTTTCGGAAGACCCAGGGTCTGCAGAAGATGGCGGTAATTTGGGAGTTGTCGAACAGGGCGTAATGGTGCCTGAGTTTGAAGAAGCTCTATTTGCTCTGAATGTTGGTCAAATATCTGAACCAATCCGTACCGATTTTGGTTATCACCTTATTCAGTTGAACGCCATTGAGGGAACGGAGGCGCCAGCGTTTGAGTCCTTAAGGTCTCAGCTGGAAATGGAGCAGAAGCTGCAAAAAGCAGAAACTGAATTTGTTGCTCAGTCAGAGCAGTTGGATGACCTACGCTTTTCTTCATCGGATTTGCAGGAAGTCTCCGACGTTTTGAAGCTTGAAATTCGTGAAACTAGCTTGTTTGGACGTGAGGGTGGAGAAGACAGCCTTACCCAGGCACCAAGGTTCTTGGCGGCCGCTTTCTCTGATGAAGTATTAGCCAAAGGCGAGAATAGCGAGTTGATCGAATTGGGAGATGAGCGGATTGTGGTGGTTCATCTTAAGGAACATAAGCCTGTTCGGAATCTTGATCTCAGCGACGTAACCGAGAAAATCAAGCAGCAGATCAAACAGCAGCAGGCCAGCGACCTAGTTAAGACTCAGGCTCAGGCGTTGCTGAGTAAGGCTGAAAAAGAGGGCCTGCAGAGCGTTGAAACAGCGGCCATGCCATGGGTTAGTCATGCTGACGTAGGTCGAGGTGGTTCTGACCTGTCGCCTGAAGTTGTTACGGCGCTGTTTAAAATGGCAAAGCCTGCGGATGGCAGCGTTTCCTATGCTGTTGTTGGACTGTCGGACGGCAGTGCCGGTGTGATAGCGCTAGACGCAGTCAGCAAGGGTGCAGTCGAGTTTGATGATGCAGAGCTCAAAGGAATGGCCGACCTCCTTGCTGGACGTTTAGGTCAGCATGACTACCGTAATTTGTTAGCAAATCTCAAAGCGACTGCGGTAATTGAACGACTCTGATTTTCTATAACTGTTCGTAGACGCAGTTTACTAAGGGGGTATAATCCCCCTTTTCTTTTGCTTGTCAGTAGGCAGCTGATGACACTTATCCTAGGTATCGATCCCGGATCTCGAATCACTGGTTATGGCGTGATTAACGTTGTTAACGGCGTTAGTGAATATGTCGCCAGCGGCTGTATTCGTATAAAAGGTGATCACTTGCCTGATCGGTTGGGGCAGGTATATGAAGGGGTGCTTGAAGTTATCACTCTGTACTGTCCTCAAGAAATGGCTATTGAGCAAGTCTTTATGGCGCGCAATGCGGATTCCGCACTGAAGTTAGGCCAGGCCAGAGGCGCGGCTATTGTAGCGGGTGTGTCGCAGTCCTTGTCGGTTAGTGAATATGCGGCGCGAGCCGTCAAACAAGCCATAGTCGGTAAGGGATCTGCCGATAAAGTGCAAGTTCAGCACATGGTGCGCTCAATCTTGAAACTACCAGGCCTGCCACAAGAAGATGCGGCGGATGCTCTGGCAATTGCTCTGTGTCACGCCAATACACGTCAAGGTCTTATTAATTTGACTGCTGCAGGTTCTGGCCGCCGTAGGCGGTAACATCGATCAATCTGAGCCCCTCCGTCGAATGTAGATTTGCTAGAACCGGGGTGGCGTTTAAACGGGGAAAGCTATTCAATGATCGGGCGTATTCGCGGTGAATTGTTGGAAAAGTCACCACCAGTGTTGATTGTGGATGTACAGGGTGTTGGCTATGAAATAGAAGCCCCCATGAGTACTTTTTACTGTCTGCCTGAATTGGGTAAGGTGGTAGTGCTGCATACTCATTTTGTAGTTCGAGAAGACGCTCAGCTGCTCTATGGTTTTCATAGCCGCCAAGAGCGCACCATGTTTCGTACCTTGATAAAGATTAATGGTGTCGGGCCTAAATTGGCGTTGACCATTTTATCGGGTATTGAAGCTAACGAATTGGCTCGGTGTGTTTCCCAGGACGATACTGCGGCTTTGGTACGCTTGCCCGGCGTCGGCAAGAAAACCGCAGAACGGTTGATCGTCGAGATGCGGGATAAGTTAACGGATTGGATGCCAGAAGCGCCGTTCTCGCTCGAAGCCTCCGGTCAGGGCGGGGCCGTAGTGAGCGCCAATGATGGTCGTCAAGAAGCTGAAAGTGCGTTGATTGCTTTGGGCTACAAACCGGCTCAGGCGAGCAAGGCTATATCGCAGGCATTCAAAGATCTAGGTGATGCGGATACCGAAAACCTGATCCGCCAAGCTCTGAAAGGAATGGTATAGTTAGCCAGGCGTCGACCAGAGTTGCGTTAATGAATGATGCGGCGACAATCAATGTTTAATCGCTAAGCAGTAGCTGACAGAGAGTTCTCAATGTTAGAAGCCGATCGCTTTGTTACTCCAGTCTCGACCAATCGCGTTGAGGATGTCCATGACCGTGCTATTCGTCCAAAAAAGTTGTCTGACTATGTAGGTCAGCATGCGGTTAAAGAACAGATGGAAATCTTTATCAAGGCCGCCAAAAATCGTGCTGAAGCCTTAGATCATACGCTTATATTTGGTCCTCCAGGATTGGGTAAAACCACCTTGGCTCATATCATTGCCAATGAAATGGAAGTGGATCTTAAAAGTACTTCCGGTCCGGTGCTGGAAAAGGCCGGGGATCTGGCCGCTATGCTGACCAATCTGGAGTCAGGAGATGTGTTGTTTATTGATGAAATACATCGTCTTAATCCTGCTGTCGAAGAAGTGCTTTATCCCGCGATGGAAGATTACCAGCTGGATATCATGATTGGAGAAGGACCGGCCGCACGTTCGATCAAACTCGATCTTCCTCCTTTTACACTGGTAGGAGCAACCACCCGTGCCGGACGCTTGACCTCGCCTCTGCGAGATCGTTTCGGTATTGTGCAGCGACTTGAGTTTTATAACGTTACCGATCTGACACACATTGTTAGAAGATCTGCAGAACTCTCCGGCGTTGGTATCGATGAAGCAGGTGCCAGAGAAATAGCTAAACGGTCTCGCGGAACTCCCCGTATCGCCAATAGATTGTTGCGTCGTAGTCGCGATTTTGCCGAAGTTAAAGGTGATGGAAAAATCACCGGTGGCGTAGCCGATCTAGCCCTAAACATGCTGAATGTCGATAGTGAAGGTTTTGACCATATGGACCGACGGTTGATGATGGCTATGATCGAGAAGTTTGATGGTGGACCTGTTGGTGTGGATAGTCTCGCCGCGGCGATTTCAGAGGAACGAGACACCATTGAGGACGTCCTGGAGCCTTATCTGATACAGCAGGGTTATATTATGCGAACCCCTCGTGGGCGGATGCTGACGGCGTTTGCTTACCAGCACTTTGGTATGGATGTACCGAAGCGGGAGTCGAGCTGAGTCATGGAGTTTTTGTTTCCATTAAGGGTTTATATTGAAGATACCGATACGGGCGGCATTGTTTACTACGTCAATTATCTGAAATATATGGAGCGAGCCCGCACTGAGCTGTTACGAGCACAGGGGTATGAACAGCAGTCCTTGAAAGAAAGCGGGTTGATTTTTGTTGTTCACAGCGTCAATAGTCGCTATCTGCGTCCTGCTTTTATGGATAATGAACTTCAAGTGAAAACTGCAATCAAAACGCTTTCGTCGGCCAGTATCCTATTTCAACAGGCAGTGATAAGGGTTGAAGATAAAGTAGTACTTTGTACCGCCGAGATTAAGATTGTTTCGGTATCTGCCAAAAATGTAAAACCGATAGCGCTACCTATAAACATGACAAAGGCATTGTCTCAGTTTGTGCTGACGGCTTGAACTTAAACTAGAAAAAGGAAATATCTCAGTGGTTGAAAAAATGTCCCTTTGGAGTCTGGTGGTGAATGCCAGTCTGGTGGTCCAATTGGTAATGCTGAGTCTGTTATTTGTGTCGATTGTCTCCTGGGTAATGATATTACAAAGGCGCAGTTTTTTATCCCAGGCGAGACGTAACCTGAAACAGTTTGAAGAAAAGTTTTGGTCCGGAGTTGATTTGACGCAGTTGTTTCGCGAAGTTAACGCCAACCCTAATCCGAACAGCGCACTAGAAAATATTTTCCGTGGTGGCATCAAAGAATTTACCCGTTTACGCCAGCAAACGGATGCCGATCCCGATGCCGTGATGGACGGGGTGCAAAGAGCCATGCGCGTGGCTTTGGCAAGAGAAGAAGAAAAACTCGATACTCATCTACCGTTTCTTGCAACGGTGGGGTCCACCAGCCCCTACGTGGGATTGTTTGGCACCGTATGGGGAATTATGAATTCTTTTCGAGGTTTAGCTAACGTGCATCAAGCGACTTTGGCTAGCGTAGCGCCGGGTATTTCTGAAGCGCTGATTGCTACAGCCATGGGCCTTTTTGCAGCCATACCTGCCGTTATCGCCTATAACCGCTATTCATCAAAAGTAGAAACTATGATGAATAGTTATGAAACTTTTGCTGAAGAATTCTCCAGTATCCTACATCGCCGTGTACATGCCGCAGCTTAATAGTTACGCGCCACGGGATAATTTTACACAGGGCCTGGGATCATGATTCGTCGAAGCAAAAACCGCCGTAAACTCAATGCCGAAATCAATGTTGTTCCTTATATCGATGTGATGATGGTATTGCTCGTTATTTTTATGATTACTGCGCCGATGTTGACCCAAGGTGTGGATGTAGAGCTACCAAAAGTGGGCTCGGAACCGGTGGATACTCGTGACACGGAGCCGTTAATAGTTACGGTAAATGCTCAGGGTGAGTATTTTATAAACGTCGGTGGTGACCCTCTAAAAGTCGTAGCTTTGGCTGAGGTGGAACTTCGGGTTGGGAAAATACTCAGTACCAACGCTAAGAAAATGGTTTTGGTGAAAGGTGATAAGTCAGTCGATTATCAGCGAGTTGTCGAGCTGATGGCAGCGTTGCAGCGCGCCGGTGCACCAGGCGTTGGCCTGGTGACGGAATAGGGGCTGGTTTTGAAGGATATCCATCCCTACCGGTCCTACATCATACCGGCTGTTTTGGCCGTTGGTCTTCATGTTGGTATTGTTTTCCTGGCCTCTACTACTTGGTTTGAGGCGCAGCACTCGCCGCGTGTCGTTCCCTTTCAGCACATTAAGGCCGAGTTGATCGACCTTAAAAGTCAGAAAGTTGCTGGCAATCAGAAAAAATCTGAACTAAAGAAACAGCAGGCAGCCAAACGGGAAGCTGACGCCAAACGCAAAGCTAGGAAAAAAGAAAAGCAGAAAAAAATAGCTGCAGATAAAAAGCGCAAAGCAAAGGAAAAGAAAGCGGCTGACACGAAAAAACGGCAACAGATTACCAAGGCAAAAGCCGAAAAGAAACGCAAAGTGGATGCCAAACGTAATGCTGATCTCAAGCGCAAGCAGGACGAAATTAAACGGCAGGCTAAGGCTAAGAAACTAGACGCTGAAAAGAAACGAAAAGCTGACGCTGATAAGCGTAAGCAGCAAGCACTCTCGAAACAGAAAGCGGAGCAAAAAAAGCGCCGTGAGGCTGATCAGCTTAAGCGCCAACAAGAGCAGGAGCTGCTCGCGAGGGAGCAAGCGCTGGCAGATGAAGTGGCCAGAGAAGAGCAGTCTAGACGAATGCTGTCTCAGGACCAAACGGCTAAAGCGTCGGCTATCTCGGTGATTACAGCCGCGGTCTCAGCGAATTGGCGCCGTCCTCCGACAGCAAGAAACGGCATGGTTGTTCAAGTTAGAATACATCTGTTGCCCACTGGGGAGGTCAGCGACGCATATGCGTTAAAGACCAGCGGTGATGAAGCTTTTGATCGCAGCGCCGTCAATGCCGTACTGAAAGCGGAGCGTTTTCCAGAGTTGCAGGATATCGATCCAGAAGTATTTGATCGCAATTTACGCACTATTACGTTGAAATTTAAACCAGAGGATCTACGCCTGTGATGCGTTCAATACAGCTATTATGCTGCTTTTTATTGGTATTGGTTTCTTCATTAGGCAGAGCAGAATTGACCATCGAAATTACTCAGGGTGTGGATCGCCCTGTGCCCATTGCGGTGGTTCCTTTTGGTTGGGATGGTGCGCAACCGCTGCCCCAGGATATCGCCAAGGTTATAAGTTCAGATCTTTATCGTAGCGGCCTGTTTTCGATGATGCAGAGTGAAAATATGCTGAGCTTGCCAACACGAACGGATCAGGTTCATTTCCGGGATTGGCGTTTGGGTGGGATGGAGTATCTGGTAGTAGGTCGTGTCGTCGGGGATCCCTCAACCAAGGGGTTTCGTGTCGAATATGAGCTATTCGACGTGATCAAGGAGCAGCGCTTGGCAGGAGGGTTTTTCTCCGGAGGGGCACAGGATCTTCGTAAAGCGGCTCATCGTATCAGCGACGTGATTTATGAGAAGATGACCGGCATGCGCGGCGCCTTTTCAACCAAGATCGTCTACATAACTTCCCGTAAACTAGGTAAAGATCTGTTTAACTATCGTTTGCAGCTTGCCGATGCCGATGGCGCTAACTCAAAATTGATATTGGAATCTCGGGAACCGATTTTGTCGCCATCTTGGTCTCGAGATGCTAAAAAGTTGGCCTATGTGTCTTTCGAGACCGGTCGACCAGCTGTCTATATACAAGATATCGCTTCTGGCAAGCGTGACCGCATCACGTCTTATAAGGGCCTTAACGGCGCGCCAGCCTGGTCACCGGATGGTAAGAAGCTGGCAGTGACCCTGTCTAAGGATGGCAACCCAGAAATCTACATAATTGATATTGCTACGCGAAACCTCAAACGTATTACGCGACATTACGGCATTGATACTGAAGCTAGCTGGGCTCCAGATGGTGGGTCGATCATATTTACCTCTAATCGGGGTGGTAAACCACAGATCTACAGTGTTGAACTGGCAACAGGATGGATTGAGCGGCTGACATTTGAAGGCGATTACAATGCCCGAGGTAGACTCACCCATGATGGTCGCCATTTGGTAATGGTGAATCGTTCCAACGGTGTGTTCCATATTGCCGTGCAGGATTTGAAAACAGGTCGCATCGATGTTTTGACTGAAACCTATCTTGATGAATCTCCAAGTATTGCCCCTAATGGGAGCATGGTTATTTATGCGACCCAGCAGGGGACTAGGGGGGTTTTAGGAGCAGTTTCCATCGATGGTAGAGTAAAATTTAAGCTGCCAGCTAAATCGGGGGATGTAAGGGAGCCTGCATGGTCTCCGTACTTGCAATAGTCCAATGATGGCAGTACCTTATGTGAAAAACCAATTGAAGTCTGGAATGACTAATTAGGAGTGAATAATGCGAGTTGGAAACCTTAAAGCAATCGTGATCGCAGCATCCGTTGTTTGGGCTGCTGGTTGTAGTACAACCAGCACCACAGACGATGCTGGTGCTACAAAGGATTCATCAACACAGTCCAGTCAACAGGGTTCCGCAACGACCTCTGGAGCAACTGGTTCCAATATGACCCAAGGGAGTATGGGTCATGGTATGTCGAAAGCCGATGTCATGAAGTTGCAAACGGTTTTTTACTTTGATTTTGATAAGGCTGTAGTTAAAACTGCCGCTTTTGAAGACCTGGCCGCCCACGCTAAGTATCTAATTGATAACCCTAGTGCTTCTGTAGTATTGGAAGGTCACGCCGATGAGCGCGGTACTCGTGAGTACAACATGGCTCTGGGTGAGCGTCGTGCTAAAGCCGTTAGTCGTTACTTGACAGTCCAGGGTGTATCTAGCTCGCAGGTTGAAACGGTCAGTTTTGGCGAAGAACGTCCAGATTCAATTGGTCACAACGAAGCGTCCTGGGACCAAAATCGTCGTGTCGAGCTGAAGTACTAGATAATTGCAGCATTAATCGCTGATGTTAAAAAAGTTTCTGGATCACTCCGGAATTACTCGTTTGTTAAAGTAGACGTCGATGAAAAAAACAACTGTAGTACTGGCTTGTGTATTGATTAGCCTGCAAGGATCTGTTTCTCAGGCTGAAAATACTATTCCAGTGCCGGTTGTTGATCGTACCCCCTCTGGATCATCTAATACCGCTGTTAATTCGACTACAGCGCCATCGGTTGTAGCTAGGCCGATGCTTTCTGCTCAACAATCGGGTAACGCCGAATTGTTGATGATGGTTGATCAATTGCAGGAAGAAGTTCGTTTCCTGCGTGGTCAATTGGAAGAAATGGCGCATCAGATGAAGAAGATGCGCACTAATCAGCTCGATCGCTATCGTGATCTGGATCGACGCATTAGTGGTCTTAATCGGAAGATGTCTAAAACCTCGACAGCGTCTCCAGTTGTTCGTCCAGCGGTAAAAAACTCAGCTGCGATAGCACCAGTAGCATCCCCTTCGGTAGCTTTATTGCCAGAGAACTCTGTGGTGCCAGCAGCAACCGTTAGCAAAGCGGTTCCTGTTTCAGGAATGACGGATCGACAAGCCTATAAGGCAGCTTTTGATATGGTCAGGCAGCGTTCTTTTGATAAGGCGTTGACGGCATTTACGGATTTTTTACAGATATATCCTGGCAGTACATTAACGCCTAACGTGCTTTACTGGACCGGAGAAGTGTATCGAGCGCAGCCTGAACCCGATCAGCAGAAGGCCCGCGATGCCTATGCCCGTCTGGTTGAACTTTTCCCTAAGCACCAAAAAGCAGCGGAAGGCTATTACAAGCTAGGGCTTAGTTTTGCTGCTAGCGGTGATGAGGCTCAGGCGAAGCTAGTGATGCAGAAGGTCCTGAGCACCTATCCAAATCAATCATCGGCCAAGCTTGCCAGTGATTACCTAAACAAGACCCGCAACAAGAAATAACCTCAGTTTAGCTCTAATTTATGAGAGTCTTAGCTGCTGTTAACTGGACGTTTTCAACGTAATAATTCTATAGTTTGTCGAGTAGTAGTTCATGTCACATACCCCCCCCAAAGCTGTTGTGCTGCTATCTGGCGGTCTAGATTCGTCCACTGTTCTTGCTATGGCTAAGAGCGCTGGATATCAATGCTATGCGTTGAGCTTTGATTACGGCCAGCGTTCTTTGGCAGAGCTTTATGCGGCTAAAAACGTTGCTGATCAATTGGGGGCCATTGAGCACAAAATTGTACGGTTGTGTCTCGAAGATATTGGTGGTTCTGCCCTAACGGATACATCAATCGATATGCCTGAGACGCAGGAAGAAGGTATCCCCGTTACTTATGTGCCAGCAAGAAATACTGTTTTTCTTTCCCTGGCATTGGGGTGGGCTGAAGTGATTGACGCTAGTGCTATTTTTATAGGTGTGAACGCTGTCGATTATTCTGGTTACCCGGACTGCCGCCCGGAGTTTATTGAAGCTTTTCAGGCCCTTGCGAACTTGGCTACAAAGGTTGGTGTCAGTGGCGGAAAGATCACTATTGAAACGCCGTTGATTGATCTAACTAAGGCAGAAATTATTCAGCAGGGGGCTGCCCATCAGCTGGACTATGCGCTAACCGTTTCTTGCTACCAGGCCAGTGATAAAGGCGAAGCTTGTGGAGTTTGCGACAGCTGTCGACTCCGGGCTCAAGGTTTTATTGATGCAGGGGTCGCTGATGTTACCCGCTACATAGCCAAATAAAAATTATTATTGAGTTGATTTTTGGCTCTATCTTAGTAAGATACGCATCCCGTTCGGGGTCGTTAGCTCAGTTGGTAGAGCAGTTGGCTTTTAACCAATTGGTCGGGCGTTCGAGTCGCCCACGACCCACCACTCTTTCAATAAGATTTTTAAATCGCACTTGTTTAAAAAGTGGTATTTGAAAACTGTATCGTTATCGCCGGGTAGTTTGCTTAGCAGGTAAAGAGCCGTAGGCTGTTTACTCACTTGGAAAAGGATATAATCCTGTACCGCCCTCCGTCTTTTATTGCCTGCTCAGATCTATGATGATGGTGTCTCTGCAAGAACGGTTTTAACATGCTTAATGAAAAACAGATAGAAGACCGTGTTCTGGTTCAGGAACACTTAGCTCATAGCTACCACCGTGCTGATTTGAGCATGGATCAGGTTGCTGCCTATAAAAACCAGATCAAGCGGTTGCTGGAACAACAGAATGCTTGTTTGGTCGCTCATTACTACACCGATCCCATCATTCAAGAGCTAGCGGAAGAGACGGGCGGTTGCGTGTCTGATTCCTTGGAAATGGCTCGCTTTGGTCGTGACCACCCCGCATCTACGCTGGTGGTTGCCGGTGTACGCTTTATGGGCGAGACGGCAAAAATCCTCAGTCCTGAAAAACGTATTTTGATGCCGACGCTGGACGCCACCTGTTCGTTGGATATCGGTTGCCCTATCGAAGAGTTTTCTGCTTTTTGTGATGCCCATCCAGACCACAAGGTGGTCGTTTATGCCAACACATCAGCGGCAGTCAAGGCGCGTGCTGATTGGGTCGTGACCTCTAGCTGTGCTTTAGATATCGTTGAGCATTTGGTAGAGCAGGGGCATAAGATTATCTGGGCTCCAGATAAGCATTTGGGTGGCTATATATCCAAGGAAACGGGGGCTGAGATGCTGATGTGGGACGGTGCCTGCATTGTCCATGAAGAGTTTAAAGCTCAGGGGTTAAAGGGCCTGCTGAAGGTTTATCCGGATGCCGCCGTGTTGGTTCATCCTGAGTCACCTGCCGCTATGGTCGAAATTGCTGATAGCGTCGGGTCCACAAGTCAGTTGATTAAGGCCGCTCAGACGTTGCCGAATAAAGAATTCATCGTCGCAACGGACCAGGGTATTTTTTATAAGATGCAGCAGGCTGCGCCGGATAAAGTGCTAGTCGCAGCACCTACTGGCGGTACGGGTGCAACCTGTCGTAGTTGCGCCAACTGTCCCTGGATGGCAATGAATAATCTTGAAAATATGGCTCATGTCCTACAGACAGGTGATCAAGAAGTCGATGTAGATCTCGCGTTGGGGAAAAAAGCACTATTGCCATTACAGCGGATGCTAGATTTTTCTGCACAGATGCAGCTGGCGGTGAAAGGAAACGCTTAGTTTATCCTCCATCTAAAGCTCAAACAGAGGTGCCTGGTCTATGTAACAGGGCGCTTTTCTTTTAGAACTCCAGGCTTTTTCGGATGTTATCGGTTTCCTTTAGCTGTTCTTTAAGCACAATGCGGTCGTGGTCACTTATATGTGGAAGCCTCATCGCCAGGCGCAGGTGTTCCTCTGCCTTACGGGTGGCGCCGATCAGTAAAAAATACTGAGCTCGGGCCTGGTGGACGCCGAGGATGTTGTCAGCTAGCCCATAGGTCTCGGCGAGCTCATACCAGAGGTTCGTGTCATTAGGATAGAGGCGAAGGTGCTGCTTTAGTCTTTCCACCGCTTGCTGGTTCTTTTGTTGCAGTCTTAAGCTATCGATATAAAAGACGCTAAGGGGGTGGTTGTCTGGGTAGATCTCCAGTAATTCACTGAGATAGCTTTCCGCTTTCTCGCCCTGTTCCTGGGCTAGCCATAATTCGGCTTGCAACAATTTATAGTCCAGTTTGTCCGGCGCAACCTCACGCAGATAGCTCACGGAATCCTGTGCTTCCAGAAAGCGATTATGGTTAATAGCGGCTAAGGCAAAGGCATAGTGCTGCGGTTTTTCTGGATTACGAACAAGTTGTTCTTTAAGTAACTTGTAGTTGGTATTGGTGTCTTTGCTGAGCTTTGCGGCCACTCTTGCTCTCATTAGCTGATAGTCGAGGCTGTCCCTCCGTCCCTCCAAGGGAAGTTGCATGGCGCGGCTTTGGCTGTCGGCAATCCGAGATTCTGTCACTGGGTGGCTGAGTAGAAACTCGGGCATTCGTCTGCCTAGGAATCGAGCCGCCTTTTGCATTTCTGCGAACATATCGGGCATTGATAGGGGGTTGTAACCGGCGTTGACCAGCACCTCCATACCGATGTTATCGGCCTCTCTTTCATGTAGGCGGCTGAAGGCCAGTTGTTGCTGTTGTAATGCAGCCTGACCAGAGACAATAGCCGCTGTAGCGCTATCGCCGCCGCCTGCTGATGCCAGAAGGATGCTGCCAAAAATAGTCGCGATTTGTAAAGGTAGGCTTTTCTTTTGCTGTTCAACAGAGCTGGCATAGTGACGCTGGCTTAGGTGAGACAGTTCATGGGCCAGAACGGAAGCAAACTGACCCTCTGTTTTGGCATAACGGAACAGCCCTGCATGTACACCGACAATACCTCCAGGAACAGCAAAGGCATTGAGAGTAGGGTTGCTTAGTATCGCTAGCGTCAAGCGGCGATCCGGTAGGTTGCTGTAGGTGGATAGTCTATAGATCAAGTTTTCAACATAGCTGTAGACCAACGGATCATTGAGCTGCGGAGATTGGGCACGTAACACTCGAACCCACGCCTGTCCTAAGCGGTATTCTTCTTCCAGCGAAATAGAGCCGGAAGAGGCGTCTCCGATAACGGGTAACTCAGAGGCCGATGGCGAACCTGATATAAGGCTGACGCAAAAAATGAAAGCCAGAGAGCGTATTTTGGTTTTTATGTGGGTCATCTGATGTCTATATCAATACAAGGAGTTACAACAGTTATCGAAAAACAAGATTTGGTATATAGTCGCTACAGATAAAGAATAGTTCCGTACCCGATGTTATTATCCTGATGGGCCACTATAACGTTGTGGGATGGGCGAAGAAAGATATGTTTCGATGTCTGGGTGATGGTTAATTATTGCCTTCAACCCATAGGCATTGCGTTGATTACACCTCCGGAAAATTAGTATGAATCAAATTGATCAGACACTTGATGCCAGTGGTTTGAGTTGCCCGTTACCCTTGCTCAAGGCTAAGCAGGCTTTAAATAAGCTTGAGCAGGGTCAGATTTTGAAAGTTATTGCTACTGACGCGGGTTCCGTTCGTGACTTTAAGGCGTTTACGGACCAGTCTGGCGATCAGCTGTTAGAGTCGTTGGAACAAGAAGGCAGTTATATTTATATTATTCGTAAGCAGTCACAACGCTGAGTTAGTCGAAAAAATGACCTTTCAAGGAAACACATAGCTGATGCTAAAGGTATTTGGTAGCTGGATAGAGCGTTACTTTTCCGACGAAGAGGCGCTGCTGCTTTTTGTCTTCTTAGTTGTTGCATTGATAACGGTGTTAACTTTGGGGGGGATGTTAGCGCCTGTTTTCGCCGGGATGATACTGGCGTTTCTGATGCAGGGAATGGTTGCTAAGCTGAAGCAACTGGGGGCCGGCCATACTTGGTCGGTGAGTGTGGTGTTTTTGGGTTTTATCAGTGCTTTTATGGCTCTGTTGCTTATCGTTATTCCGGAAACGTGGCGGCAGTTGGTCAATCTGCTGAATGAGCTGCCTCGCTATGCGTCTCAGGGGCAAGAGTTGCTGATGTTGCTGCCAGAGCTATATCCAGATCTGGTGAGTACCGAGCAAGTGCAAGGGCTCATTGAACAGGCCGCGGCAGAATTAGCCAAGTTGGGCCAGGTGGTGCTGTCATTTTCCTTATCATCTATCGGTAATTTGATACAAATATTGATTTATCTGGTATTGGTCCCGATCCTGGTGTTTTTCTTTATGAAAGACGGTAGTGTGATTAATCGCTGGTGGACTGCCTACCTTCCTGAAAAGCGGGATATTATTACTCAGGTCGGTGTCGAGATGGAGGGGCAGATTGCTAACTATGTGCGCGGCAAGGTTGTTGAGATACTGGTGGTCGGCGCTGTCACTTATGTGGCCTTTATTATTCTCGATCTGCGTTATTCCGCGTTACTGGCATTAATGGTTGGGTTGTCCGTAGTGATTCCCTATATTGGTGCGGCAGTAGTTACTATTCCGGTGGCATTGATCGCATTCTTTCAGTGGGGGTGGGGTCCAGAGTTTCTTTATCTGATGCTTGCCTACGGTGTTATCCAGGCTCTGGATGGCAATGTTCTAGTTCCCCTGTTGTTTTCTGAAGCGGTTAATCTGCACCCTGTGGCCATCATTGTAGCGGTATTGGTATTTGGTGGTTTATGGGGGTTCTGGGGTGTGTTTTTTGCGATTCCACTTGCCACATTGATTAAAGCGGTTATGACAGCTTGGCCTTCTAAGGTTGCTGGGGTTGTTGCTGGTCCCTCTTGATAGTGATTAAGCAGAGGAGCGGTAAAGCTCCTCTGCAGTGTGCGGATTTAGCTATTGAGCTCCTGAGCCGCTTGCAGCACTTCTTCGACGTGTCCTTTGAGTTTAATCTTACGCCATTCTTTTCTTAGTACGCCTTCCTTATCGATCAAAAAAGTACTGCGCTCTATACCCATATACTCTTTACCATAGAGTTTTTTAAGTTTTATCACGTCAAATAAGTTGCAGATTTTCTCCTCTGGATCGGAAATCAACTCAAAGGGAAAGGCTTGTTTTGCTTTGAAGTTTTCATGAGCGCGAATCTTGTCCCGTGAAATCCCAAAAACTATCGTGTTGGTGTCACCAAAGGCTGGGTATAAATCACGGAAATTCTGGCCTTCAGTGGTGCAGCCTGGAGTGCTGTCCTTAGGATAAAAATAGATAACTACCTGACGGCCTTTCAGTGCAGATAGCTGTACAGTGGTGTCGCTGGTGGCTTGAGCAGTAAAATCCGGCACTGCCTGGTCGAGAACTGTTTTACTCATGTATAAACACCCTAAATTAATGGACTGTTGATCTACGCTTGTGGGTTCAGATTGGGTAGAATGCTTGTCGGTCTTTAGCTTTGTTGATCAGAGGATCGGCAAGCGTTAATTGTAGGGCCCTGGAATTCAGGTGTCACCCGTCATTTTAACGGGTCTTAATATTCGTTTTGTTTGGAGATGTTCAATGATTACTGGCAGCCAAGTTGCTCTGGTTACACCCATGCTGGAAAACGGTGAACTCGATTGGGACAGCCTGGACAAACTTGTGGATTTTCATCTGGCAGAAGGTACCGATGCGATTGTAGCGGTAGGAACTACCGGTGAATCTGCGACATTGAATTGTTCAGAACATTGCGATGTCATCAAACGTGTCGTTCAGCGGGTAGCGGGAAAGATAGCCGTGATTGCGGGCACCGGAGCCAATTCCACGACCGAAGCCATTGAGCTGACCCAAGCGGCAAAGGATGCAGGCGCTGATGCCTGTCTGTTGGTTACTCCGTACTACAACAAGCCGACTCAGGAAGGCCTTTTTCTGCATTTTAAGGCCGTGGCCGAAGCGGTAGATATTCCGCAGATTTTATATAACGTGCCGGGTCGTACTGCCTGTGATATGGAAGCGGATACCAGTTTGCGTCTGGCTCAGATCGACAATATCGTTGGCATTAAAGAAGCAACTGGTGATATGGATCGTGCCAAGTATCTGATCGAAAATGCGCCTGAAGGCTTCGCCATATACTCTGGTGATGATGCTACTGCCATTGAACTAATGTTGCTTGGCGGTCATGGTAATATATCGGTTACTGCTAATATTGCTCCCCGAACGATGGCGGATATGTGCAAACTGGCTATTGCTGGCCAGGCTGAAGAAGCCCGTGCCTTGAACGACTCGGTGGTGATACTTCATCAGACGTTGTTTGTTGAATCAAATCCTATTCCCGTCAAATGGGCATTGCATGAAATGGCAATGATCGGTACCGGCATTCGTCTGCCTTTAACCGTCCTCGCTGAAGATAAGCGTACTGAGCTTAAATCAGCCCTGATTGCTTGCTCACTGGTGTAATAATTGATGAAGTCTTTTAGCTGTGTTGTCGGCATTATCGTTGCTGTATCGCTTGGTGGTTGTGGATGGCTGACCGATAACGCCGTGGTTGGCGATGACGGTTTGATTCGTGACCGCGCCCAGGATTACGAGAACGCGAAGTCTATCCCTCGTATTAAAGTCCCTGAGCACCTCGATGATGAGGCGATTGTTGACCTGCTGACTATTCCAGAGGTGGGCACCGTCGCCACCGTCTCAGAAGAAGACTTTGAAGTCCCTCGTCCAGATCTGTTTTACGCCGATGCCGGTAATGAGGTTGTGGATATGGCCCGCGAAGGTCTGGAAAAATTTATTATTGTTGACGAGTCGGCAGATAAAGTCTGGGATAAGGTCACCGAGTTCTGGTCTTATAACAATATTCAGATCGGTGTTACTGATCCCGCTCAGGGGTTGATGGAAACCGAATGGATCACTGATGCAGATGACGAACCAGGCTTCTTTACCAAGCTGATTCGCCGCTCAACCTTTCAACGGGTAGCGGGTGCGCAGAAAGATAAGCTTCGCGTACGTATCGGGCGGGCAGATGACCGCGGCCGTACCGCTATCAGAATGCAGCACTTGAGAACGGATGAAATTGATCCAGGGGAACCTGATTGGTCAAAGAAAGCTCAGAATGTCAGCTACCGATCAGAAATGATGTATGCGTTGCTACACTATTTAAGCAAAGCGACCACGACAACAACAGTGACTGCGTTGCGCAAGCGTGAACAGATAGGTGCGTCTACGGCTTTGTTAGGCCGGGATTCTTTGGGCAACCCCGTACTTAAATTGAATACCGATGTCGACAAGGCATGGAGCTTGATCGATCAGGCCATGGCTGCGGCCCAGTTAGACGTCGGTTCTTCCAACAGGAAAGTGGGTAAGTTCTATATTACTTACACTACATCGACACCATTTGATCAGAATGAAGAGGGTGGTTTTTGGAGCTTCATAACATGGCTGCACGACGAACAGCGGGAAGATTTAACCATTTCCACTTCGTTTCTGGCTGAGGCTGTTGGGTTTGAGAGCGATGATCCCACTAAAAAAATCCTCTATAGTAAAAAGACTGCAGAGGAATATGACCCTACGGATCTTTCTCAGCAGAAGGGTTATAAAATCTGGATGGGCGGCAAGGTAGTCTATGTATTCGGTTCTGGCGGTACTGAAGGCGTTGAGAACGAATCGACCGGAGAGCTGGAACTTACCGGTCGCTACCAAGTGAAACTTAGTCGTCGCCGTACCGGTATTTATGTATCCATACTGGATGAAAAGGCGCAAGGAGTTTCCAGTATCGTTGCCGAAGAAATACTCTGGAATATCAAAGACAATATTCCCAATAGTTAAACGAGATTACTGGGATATTCAAACAGGGCCCTATGTCGGGCCCTTTTTTGTACAAGGGGAATGCTATGAAGGCTGTGTTTTTAGATACAGGCAGTCTGGATTGTGATGATCTTCAGTTAGACGGATTAAGCTCTACAGCCTCTCAATGGTGTTTCTACCCCTCCACAAGCCGCGACCAGATTGCACAGCGCATTGCAGATGCTGATATTGTAGTGGTGAATAAAGTAGTGCTGGATGCGCCGGTGTTACAGCAGGCCTCAAAATTGAAATTGATCTGCCTTGCCGCTACCGGAACCAACAATGTTGATCTGCTGACGGCTAGAGAACAGGGCATTCAGGTCAGCAACTGCCAAGCTTATGGTACGGCCTCTGTCGCACAGCATGTGCTTGGTTTGATGTTAGCCCTATCCACGCGTTTGCTTCAGTATCAACAAGCCGTGCGCGAGGGGCTGTGGGCAAGCAGTTCCCGGTTTTGCCTATTGGATTTTCCTATTGTAGAGCTGGAAAACAAAATCCTGGGTATTGTTGGTTACGGGGAATTAGGCAAGCGGGTCGCGGATCTGGGGAAGGCATTTGGCATGCAGGTTGTTGTTGCAGAACGTCCAGGAGTTTCACCACGAAGTGGTCGCGTGGCGCTCCATGATTTGCTTCCTCAGGTAGATTTTCTTAGCCTTCATTGTCCACTGGCACCACAGACTCGGAACTTGATTGCTGCCCAAGAACTAGCCTTGATGAAGCCTGCGGCCATGTTAATTAATGCCTCCAGAGGCGGTATTGTGGATGAGCAGGCTCTTGTTGATGCGCTTAACCACGGACGGCTGGCGGGCGCTGGTATTGATGTCCTGACCGAAGAACCTCCGGTCAACGGCAATATATTGCTGCAGTGTCAGCACCCTAACCTGATTATTACCCCGCATAGTGCCTGGGGAAGCCGCGAGGCCAGGCAACGAATAGTAAATCAACTGCAAGAAACTGTTCAGGACTTCATTGCTGGTACAGCCACACGAGTGGTCAATTAAGCCGATGTCGATGAACATTCTTTATCAGGACGAATACTTGGTTGCGGTTGATAAGCTCCCAGATCTGTTATCTGTACCCGGTAAAGGGCCCGCAAATAAGGACTGTGTGGTCAGCCGCCTGCAGAGAGAGTTTCCTACTATTCGTATCGTTCACCGTCTTGATTGCGCTACCTCAGGGGTGATGGTGCTGGCTTTAGATGCAGAGACTCATCGCCATCTTAGCCGGCAGTTTCAGGAGCGACAGACAGTTAAGCGTTATATCGCCACTATTTTTGGGCAACCCCAGCAAGATTCAGGCTCTGTTGATCTTCCCTTGAGGTGTGACTGGGAGAATCGCCCCAAGCAGATGGTTGATTGGGACCAGGGCAAAGCGGCGCTGACTCACTGGCAGGTTGTTGGGCGAGGTGATGAAACATGCCGAGTCGAGCTGACGCCGGTGACCGGTCGCTCTCATCAGTTGCGTGTTCATATGCTGGCCCTTGGGCATCCAATTATAGGGGATCGTTTTTATGCCAGCCCTGACGCGCTGGCGCTGTCTGACCGTCTTCATCTCCATGCTGAATATTTGCAAGTCACTCATCCAAATAACGGTGAGCGACTTGGTTTTACTGCGTGTTGTCCATTTTAATAGTGATAAAACACGCAGTGCATTGTTATTGGGTTGTGGTATTGATCGAGCATGTCATGACAATGCTTTAATGGTTGTATAAACAGTAGGTTGAGCCTATAAAAACCAAGCCTTTGAATACCTATAGGAGCCGAGTAAAAAATGCCATTGATCCATGGGTTGCATCTAAATAACCTGCGCGGCGATGTTTTTGGTGGTTTGACTGCTGCGGTGGTGGCTTTACCGCTGGCCTTGGCATTTGGTGTTTCCTCCGGTGCGGGCCCAATTGCTGGTCTGTATGGTGCCATTTTTGTGGGTTTTTTTGCTGCCATGTTTGGTGGTACTCCCGCCCAAGTATCAGGCCCTACTGGTCCGATGACTGTGGTGATGGCGCTGGTATTTACGGAATATGTGTCACGGGATCCTGAATCAGGGCCTCTGCTAGCATTTACAGTGGTGATGTTGAGTGGCTTGTTTCAAATTGGTTTGGGCCTGTTACGCTTGGGTAAGTACATCACTATGGTGCCATTCCCTGTAATCTCCGGTTTTATGACCGGAATAGGCACCATCATTATTCTGCTGCAATTAGGACCTTTGTTGGGCCATCCTGTCGCTTCCAGTGCGCTGCTTTCCTTTCAGTCCATTCCCCAATTAATAGCTGACCCGAACCTAACAGCGTTGTTGTTTGGGGCTTTAACGTTGGCCATAGTGTTCTTTTGGCCTAAGACTCTGGCTAGAGTGGTGCCGGCGCCTCTAGTGGCTTTGATCCTATGTACACTGGCATACATGATGTGGTTTCAAACCGATGAATTGACGGTTATCGGCACGATTCCCTCGGGTTGGCCGACACTGAAAGTACCCCTAATAAATATGGATTTGCTGCAGGATATGTTGACGTCTGCAGCGATGTTGGCTGCGTTGGGTGCTATAGACTCCTTGTTGACCTCGTTGGTGGCCGATAATCTCAGTAAGCAACATCATGACTCTGATCGAGAATTAATTGGACAGGGTATAGGCAATACTGTTGCTGGCCTTTTTGGCGGTTTACCCGGCGCTGGAGCGACCATGCGTACCGTAGTTAATATCCGTGCAGGTGGTAAGACGCCCTTATCGGGAATGATCCACGCTTTGGTGTTATTGGTATTAGTGCTTGGGGCTGGTCCCTTAGCAGAGCATATCCCCCATGCGGTTCTAGCGGGTATTTTGATCAAGGTTGGCATCGATATTATCGATTGGGATTTTCTTCGTCGGCTGCATCGTGCTCCTCTTTTCGTGATATTTCTAATGGGCATAGTGCTCTACTTGACGGTCTTTGTGGATTTGATCACGGCGGTGCTAGTGGGCGTCTTTCTTGCCAACATGTATACCGTTAAACGACTATCGGATGTGCAACTGAATGAAGCTAAGGTGGTTTCGGCGGATGACGAACAGCTGTCGGTAAGAGAACGTGAGCTCTTTACCCAACTTGGAAATCAGGTTCTTCTATATTGTCTTAATGGTCCTGTCAGTTTTGGTGCGGCTAAGGCGATCCAGAAACGATTAGAGGCAAGTGGTGCTCACGACGCACTGCTATTGGATCTGTCTAATGTCCCTTATATTGATGTGTCAACGGCCATGGCCATTGAAGCGATGATTCTTGAAGCGGAGGAGGCGAATCGGCATGTTTTTCTGATCGGCCTGACGCCTATTGTTGAGGAAGTGCTAGAACGGATGAAAGTCGTGCAGTTGCTGGGGCGAGAACGCATTTTTGATGATCGTATGATGGCTATGCAACGTTTGGTAAATTTGAAGCAAGGCGGGTGACTGTGTTGTTTGGGTTAAGTCATCACGCCTATCAAGCCACTCCGCCGGTGCTCTATATCCCTAGCCATAGATTGAGGTGGTGGAACCAGCTGTGTGAGGCCAGCCTCTCATTTAACTGTTGGGACAGCTTGTCTCGATCGATAGTCTCTATCTTGTTAACAGGACAAGGCTCAACAAGCAGGTCTATTTCAATGCGGTTATGGAGATAATGTAGGTGGATGTTCTGCCGTTTGAGGTCAGGGGCTAGTTCTTGCAATAAATCATCGATGAGTGTTGTAATTTCAGCGCGAAATGGAAGTGTCAGGCAGGGGTGCTGGATGTCGTCGTTTTCAGTATCGATGTGATAGATGCTATGGCCGATGGAGTCGAAATTTTTCATCAAAAGAGCGACGACCGTATCGCCAATATAATGTCCTTCCGAGGCGCTAAGATAGGGTTTAACCTGAAGATGTATCTCTAGTAGCATCTTCGATCCCATCTGCCTACTTTTGAAGCTATGTACGTCTTCAATACCCTCTACCGATTTAGCGCACTCGGTCATCGCGAGCAGCTGCTCTTGCGGGATAGCGGTATCGACTAACTCCTGAATACTTTTCCAGCTCAGGTCCCAGCCAATTTTAGCTACAAAAATTGCAACGCCAAAGGCGGCGACGCTATCCAGCCATAGTACGCCGAGCATAGAACCGCCAACACCGACAAAGACGATGATGGACGAATAGGCGTCGGTGCGACTATGCCAGGCATTGGCGATTAGCAGGTCAGATTTGATCCTTTTGCCAACGGCGAGGGTATAACGGAACAAGGCTTCTTTAATCACAATGGATGCAAAGGCGATAGCCAGTGCTGGCCAGCCGGGGATTTTGGCATCTTCTACGTTGAAGAGGTTTTGTGCGCTTTCGTAGGCCATGGCGCCGGCGACGGCCACCAGCAAAAATCCTAATACTACCGTACCTATTGTTTCAAAACGTTCGTGGCCATAAGGGTGGTCTTCGTCCGGTTCCGCATGGGAGATCTTGACAATCACCACCACCATGAAATCGGTCAGCAGGTCGGATAGGGAGTGGATACCATCAGCAATCAAGGCATGAGAAAAAAACAGGAAGCCGACAATGATTTTTGAAACGCCAAGAATGGCATCGAAGAATGCGCCGATCCAGGTGGCTTTGATGGCTTCTTTAGTACGGTCTTGGACGTGGTTATGCATGATAAACAATAAAACCCATGTTGCTGCGTAGTTGTTGGCCGGTTTATTTGATCATCGACGGCCTCCCTAGGGTAAATAGATCAAGAGGCTATGGCTAGAGGAGGGCCGTTTTTTTGATTCTTTAGGTCAATAAGCAGTCACGAATAAACGGGTATTGCTTCAGGTGTAGTGCCACTACCTGAATTAGTCGCCTTGATAAACGCAGCCGCTAGTACAGGTTTCCTTAATAAGGACCTTGGATAACGCGGGTAGTGAAGGTTTTAGTTCATTCCAGATCCATTTAGCTAGCACTTCACTGGTGGGGTTTTCCAAGCCTTCGATATCATTGAGAAAATAGTGATCGAGTCGATCATAGATAGGTTTGAAGGCGGATTTCAAATCGGCAAAATCCATAATCCAGCCACTTACCGGGTCAATTTCTCCACTGATGTGAATCTGTACCATAAAGCTATGGCCATGGAGGCGACCGCACTTGTGCCCCTCTGGGACATTGGGTAACAGGTGAGCGGCTTCAAAGGTAAACTCTTTGTATATTTCCATGGGTTGTCGTTAACGCTCTTAATCATCAGAAGTAACAGAGCCGATGGCTGATATCGGCAGACGCTCTGGCAGGCTTCGCCGACGTCAATATAAAACGCCCGGACTAACCGGGCGAGCGGGTTATTTTATCTTATTTGTGTGCTGCGGACTACGGTTCCATGATTGGTTAAGGAATACCAACCAGTTTGTGGGTCTGAAGACTGAGCCGCCATTGCGGGTGGCTTTTGCAGTATTTTATACAATCAGTAAGCTGTTTCTGTTCCTCTGGACCGGCCATGGGCTGCAGGAAAAAATGCTCAAAATCGAGATCTGCAAAACGTTCAGGTAGGGCATCTTGCTGGCAATATACCAATTTTAGCTCCTGCCCTTGGTTTACCACGATGTCACTGCTTCCTTTTGGGCTGACGCAGATCCAGTCGACGCCGAATGGGACGGGTAGAGTGCCATTGGTTTCTATGGCGACTTCGAATCCAGAATTCTTAAAGGCATCAATCAGTGCAAGATCTAACTGCAGTAGTGGTTCACCTCCGGTGAAAATCACGTAGGCCCGGTGAATATAGTCCGCAGGCCATAGACTCAGAGCGGCCTCTGCTAAGGCTTCAGGAGTGGCGAATTTGCCGCCGCCTTCGCCATCTGTGCCAATAAAGTCGGTATCGCAGAAATTGCAGGCGGCCTTCGATCGGTCCTGTTCGCGGCCGGACCATAGATTGCAACCGGCAAAGCGGCAGAATACTGCGGGGCGGCCGGACTGAGCTCCTTCTCCTTGGAGGCTGTAAAACATCTCTTTTACGGAATACATATTCTGCGCTAGTTATTGACGGGTGATTGCCATTTTACGGTTGAATACTCGATCGCGAAAGACGCGATTAAGCAGCGGAAACAGCAAGGTTGTCTTGTGGTTGCTCGCCGCCGAGGGCTTCCAACAGTCTGGATACGAATTCCGATAGTTCCAGCGTCATCAGCGTAAAGTCGGCATCAAAAGCGGCAGCGGCATCGGCTTCACCCATCTCGGAGGCTTTCTCAAGAATGCGGTCTCCGAATTTTAGACGGCGCACGATCAGGTCTTCACCGATTAAGCAGGACAAATTATCTTGGTAATCAATAGCTAACTTAACGGCTTGTTTGCCTGACTTAAGATGAACCGTGATTTCATCGCTGAGAAGTTCTTGTTGTTTGCAGCGCAGCACAGCGCCGTTTTCGCTAGGATCTTTTAGCTCTGCATCCTGACCAAGTGCAAATATATTTGGTAACTCGTTGGTATCCGATAGCCACTGGGTCATCACCGCGGCGGGGGCGATATTCATTTTTGGGATGGCGACAGGAAGAGAACCAAGGGTCTTGCGCAGGAAGCTACATAGGTCCTCGGCGCGCTTGGCGCTGCTCGCATCCACCATCAATAAACCATTTTTAGGATCAATAAATGCGTAAGTTTTCTGATAGCGGCTAAAGGCTTTTGGTAGTAGCTCAAACGTTATTTCGTCTTTGAGGCTGTCTTTCTCTTTTTTGCGAACCTTGCGGTCTTGCTGTAATTCGATCTCTTCAACTTTCTCGATGAGAGAGTCGTTTATTACCGAAGCTGGCAGGATCTTTTCTTCTTTTTTTGCACAGATCAGCAGATAGCCGTTGCTGTGATGGACCAGTTCTTCACTGAGTTTCCCCATCGGCGATGTCCAGCCGTATTTGCTGGCTTCCTGACTACTGCAGGGTGCGAAGCGATGTTCTTGTAGCTGTTCTTGTAGTTGCTCAGCTTGATACTCAGTTGGGCGGGTAAAACGGTAAAACACCAGGTTCTTAAACCACATAGAAAATAATCCATATCGGCAGATATCAGAGGGGCGGAAATTCTATCGTTTCAGTGGCAGATATAACAGAGGATTTTTTTCACTTAAAGTAGATAGAACATAACTAGAGGGAATAACGCAGCTTCCATAGCTCGGTGAAATAGGCAGCCTGATAGACTATTGTGGTTGCCGGTTAAAGGAAAAATCGGCTTGATACAGCTCTATGCGGCACTCCTGTTCCAGCGAATCCATAGCGATAATTCGAGATTCAGCCAGTATTTCTTGAAATACCAGAGAGCTTGGTATTTCAACCTGGTCTTGGGTATATTCCGAAATGTCTGTCAATATCGCAAACCAACGTTGTTTGGCGATGGCTTTGTCGTGCAATGCTTCCTGTAATCGCGTCCTTGACTGTTGTAAATCCAACACTTTTTCATCCTTGTTGTAGAGTTTCGCGCTGCAGGCAGCGGACAACAACTGAACCTATTTTCGCACATGCAGCATACGTTTAGAACGTATAGTTTGTTATTAGCTTGTAGTTAAATTAGCGTTATACGTTATATATAAATAGGCGCTTTAAGCGGGCCTTTTCTCTTTTAATTAGAGGGTGATCAATAGAGAATAGCGACTGGTAGAAAACCTTTACGGTCACTCATAACTCGGCTGCTAGCGTAGATAAGGACTTTTGATGATTACCCCTGTGATTCTTTCTGGTGGTTCAGGAACCCGCTTGTGGCCGCTGTCGCGCACTATGTATCCCAAACAGTTTTTGCCGCTTAATTCTGATCTGAGTATGTTGCAAGAAACGGTTGCGCGGGTGTCTGACCTTGAGACAGAAAAGGTACTGGTTATTTGTAATGAAGGGCATCGTTTCTTAGTAGCAGAGCAGATGCGTCAGGCGGGGGTTGAATGCGACATACTACTTGAACCGGTGGGTCGAAATACGGCCCCAGCAATTGCCTTGGCGGCGCTTAAGGCTGAGAGTGAAGGTCGGGGCGATGATGTGTTGTTGGTATTGGCTGCGGATCACGTTATTGAAAACGACGCCGCTTTTCGCCAGGCGATAGCCCAAGCTCTGCCTGAGGCAGTGAGCGGTAAGCTAGTTACATTTGGTATTGTTCCCAGTGAAGCAGCTACGGGCTATGGTTATATTCGTGCGGGTGGCTGTGACGGAATCGATCCGCAAGGGAAGAAGGTCTATCCGGTGGCCGGGTTTGTGGAGAAGCCTGATCAGGCTACAGCACAAGGTTATTTGGATTCCGGCGACTATTACTGGAACAGCGGTATGTTTATGTTCAGGGCAGACCGCTACCTGCAAGAGTTAAAGGCTCATCGTCCGGATATCTTGGAATGTTGTCAGCGAGCGATGAATTCGGTTCAACGGGATTTTGATTTTGTTCGGGTCGATGGCAAGCCGTTTTCTGAGTGCCCGGAAGATTCCATCGACTATGCAGTGATGGAGAAAACTTCCGAGGCCGTCGTAGTGCCGTTAGATGCGGGTTGGAGCGATGTCGGCAGCTGGTCCGCACTTTGGGATATCAAGCAAAAAGATGCCGACGGTAATAGTCATCAAGGTGATGTAATCGCAATAGACAGTCGCGGCTGTCTGGTAGCTGCTGGTGAGCGTTTGGTGGCGACTTTGGGTGTTGACGACCTGGTGATTGTTGATACCAAAGACGCGCTGCTGGTTGCTCATAGGGACCGGGTTCAGGACGTTAAGAAGATCGTTGCTAAGATCAAAAATAGTAATCGTGAAGAGCATATTCAACACCGAGAGGTCTATCGCCCCTGGGGCGTCTATGATTCGATAGACCAGGGTGAGCGCTATCAGGTCAAGCGGATAACGGTGAAGCCGGGGGGTAAGTTATCTCTGCAAAAGCATCATCATCGAGCTGAGCATTGGGTAGTGGTGGCCGGTGTTGCTCGTGTTACCTGTGGCGATGAGCAGTACCTAGTGGCTGAGAATCAATCCACCTACATTCCTATCGGCGAAGTGCATTGTTTGGAAAATCCGGGAAAGATTGATCTGGAGTTGATAGAGGTGCAGTCGGGCTCTTATCTGGGAGAAGACGATATTGTTCGGTTGCAAGATAATTACGGGCGTGCAGTAACGGAATAAGCATACGGGTTGGCAGCAAGTGGTGCTCTGCTTGCTGCCAATAGGGGTTAATAGGCGATAAGGGTGTGAACCGGAATGCCTGCTTCTTGCACTCGGGTAGAGCCTTTCAGATCAGGAAGATCAATAACAGCTGCCGCTTCAGCCACTTCTGCACCAAGCTGTTTGAGCAAAGTGCTGGCGGCAAGAATACTGCCGCCGGTGGCAATTAGGTCATCCATTATTAATATCTTATCGTTTTTTCCACAAGCATCATCTTGGACTTCTACAATGGACGTTCCGTATTCAAGAGTATATTCCGCTTGAATGGTGTTGCCTGGAAGTTTGCCTTTTTTGCGGATCAGGATGAGTGGCAGATTTAGTTTATAGGCCACGATCGAACCGATTAGAAAACCTCTCGCATCTAGGGCGGCAATATGAGTGATATCGGTGCCCATGTAATGTTGTGTAAAGGTGTCAGCTATCATGTGCAATGCTTTTGGGTCTAGAAACAGAGGAGCGATATCACGAAAGGTGACGCCAGCCTCAGGCCAATTAGGAACGGCTCGAATTACAGATTTCAAATAGCATTCATCAAATGACATGTGCTGTCCTTAATAATTCTGGTAGATGGAAAATAGGCCATTTTCTGGCAATAGCATGGAGGGGCTGGCATTGGATTTTCGAATGGCAGCAGAGACTAGCGATACTCCATGGATTCCTCAACGCTCTCTTTGTCGTCGCCGGTCATTGTATAGAGCCGATCAAGAGTCAGTATTTCAATTTCTTTCCCTTCGACGTTGATTAGCTGTTGCTTTTGAAAGCGGGTAAATATTCGGCTAACGGTTTCTACGGCTAATCCGAGATAGTTACCAATTTCGTTTCGAGACATAGATAAACGGAATAAGGTGGCGGAGTAGCCGCGGAGTTTGAAACGAATTGAAAGTTTATAGAGAAAGGTGGCTACCCGCTGTTCTGCGGTTTTTTTGCTTAGCAACAGCATCATTTGCTGTTCTTCGCGTATTTCTTTGCTCAAGCAATTAATTAGCTGGGTGCGAAGACTTGGGATTTGTCCAGCCAAGGCGTCCAGCTGTTGATAGGAATATTCCAACACGCTAGTGGTTTCTAGGGTTTTGGCAGACACCGGGTGTTCGTCGTTACCGATCCCGCCTAAGGCAACAACTTCTCCAGGGAAGTAGAAGCCAGTTATCTGCTCTTCTCCTTCATTGGTGACCGTATAGGTTTTGAGGGTGCCTGCGCGGACGGTGAAAATTGACATGAAAGGATCCCCCTGATGAAACAGGTGGGTTCCTTTTTTAAGGGCAGGGCTAGCCTCGACGATACGTTCGAGTTTTTCGGATTCATCAGGAGGCAGCGTAAATGGCTGGCAACCTGTTTTAAGAACCGATTTGCTTGGCAACCTGTCGGTCTGTTTTCTGAAGCTATCAGCTTGTGTTGGCCTCTCAGCCATAACACCCTTCCCTGTATGTCCTTGTGAATGCATATATTCCGAGCTCCAACACCCAGAGAAGGCATTATGTATCAATTGCCTGCATGGTTGAAGCCCTGATTTAGCAGATATCGGCCGTGATCGAAGATATCTTGATCATTTATTAGATAATTCTGGAGAACGTCCGTCCCGATTGCTCCTTTGGGATGTAGGCATCGAAGGTCATGCAGATGCGGCGAATAAGCAGGCGACCAGCAGGAGTGACTGCCATCGTGGAGTTATTCAGCGTCATTAGACCGTCATCGACAAACTGTTTCATCGTCTTCAGTTCATTGGCGAAGTAGTTGTTAAAGTCGATATCGAATTCTGCTTCGATGGCTTTGCAGTCGAGCTCGAAGTGACAGATCAGCTGGGTAATTACTTTGCGGCGCAGGCGATCATCTGCATTCAGAATGACGCCTCGCTTAATGGCCTGGCTGTTGATGTCGATAGCATCTTGGTACAGCTTTAGGTCATGTTCATTTTGGTAGTAAACATCACCGATCTGGCTGATTGCTGAGACCCCCATCGCCACTAAGTCGCAGTCGCTGTGAGTGGTGTATCCCTGGAAGTTTCTGTGTAGTTTTCCTTCTTTCTGAGCAATTGCGAGCTCATCGTCAGGCTTCGCAAAGTGATCCATGCCGATGTATACATATCCGGCACCAATAAGTTGGTTAATCGTGTTTTCCAGAATGGTAAGCTTGTCTTCCGGTGCTGGCAAATCTTCATCACGAATATGTTTTTGCGAGCGAAAACGATCAGGCATGTGGGCATAATTAAAGACGGAAAGCCGGTCTGGGCTTAGTTCAATAATCTTCTCTACCGTCTTGCCGAAGGAATCAATGGTCTGATGTGGTAAGCCATAGATCAGGTCGGTATTAATCGACTTGAAACCTAGTTCGCGGGCGCTAGTGATGATCTCTTCCGACAGTTCAATAGGCTGAACTCTATTTACCGCTTTCTGGACCTCGATGTTAATGTCCTGTACGCCAAGGCTAACGCGGTTGAAGCCGATTTCACGCATGACCTTCATGCGCGCAGCGTCAGCCTCCCGAGGGTCTATTTCTATGGAGTAATCGCCTTGGTCATCATCTCGTAAGCGAAAGTTTTTTTGCAGGTGTTCAAATACTTCCTTCATCTGATCGTCGTTGATAAAGGATGGCGTGCCACCGCCCCAGTGCAGCTGGTTGACAATACGATCGTTAGAATACCAGTCGGAGAGTTTGGCCATCTCCGTATAAAGCTGCTCTAGGTAAGGTTGCGCACGTTTTTTGTTGCGGGTAATAACTTTGTTGCAGGCGCAAAAATAGCAGACGTGAGTGCAAAAAGGGATATGTAGGTAGAGAGATAGAGGCGCATTGCTATCCGCTGTCTGCTGTCCGTGAGCGACCAGTTGTTGTGGGCTTAGCTCAGGATTGAATTGAATGGCGGTCGGATAAGATGTGTATCTAGGGCCTGACAGGTCATAACGCTTGATTAGGTCAAGATCCCATTTGATCTGGTTTGCAACGGTCACAGTCATTTACACCATTTACAAAGGCTGCCTAAGACTCATAGCTGGTAGGCAGCGAAATTAACAAAGGTAATATTAAACCACACTCCCGGCAGTGTTGCAGTACGGTGAATGCATGCATATATCAAAGATCAATTATTAGAAAATTTTGATAGGGTGGAAAAAAACCAATACCACTACATAATTAATGGGTATTGATTTAAGTCTACTTATCTAAGTATGATTGTTCTCGCAGAGAGAAATTGCATCTATATGTGATAAATGTCACCAATACAGTACGTTTGTAGTATATCTGCAGTTGCAGAAAACCAGTCTCATAATAATGGAATAAAAAGTATTGCGTGTGTGGCTTGATATTGGTCGGTCTTTTAAATTGACATGAGTCAAACCGCGCTACTTGATCTATTGCTAAAGTACCGTTTATCCATCAAAACCTCTGTTAAGAAGAGGGTTTAGCGGCTACTTAATAGTGATTTTTGGATTTCGTGTAATTTGACATTTGTCAAAAAAAAGAGTCTTATGTCGGCGCCTAAAAACCCTGCAAACGAGGAGGGTTTGGTGGAAAGCTTTACAACCTTATGTCTGACCCAAGAAAGGGGGGTTCATGGACGCCATAGCAGAACAGAAGTACAACCTTGGTGTTGTGCGCTGGTTCTCGGTCATGTCTATTGTCTACCTAGTGGTAGGCGCAAGCGTCGGGGTTTATATTGCCTCGGAGCTAGCATGGCCGGTACTAAACTTTGATACGTCTTATATTACTTTCGGGCGGTTAAGGCCGCTGCATACCAATGCTGTTATTTTTGCTTTCGGCGGATGTACGTTGATGGCAACAGCATTCTATTCTGTACAGCGCACCTGTGGCGTTCGTCTTTGGAGCGATAAGCTGGCCTGGTTCACCTTTTGGGGTTGGAATCTGATCATCGTCTCGGCTGTTGTTACTCTGCCTCTGGGTCTGACTCAGGGTAAAGAGTACGCCGAGCTAGAATGGCCCATCGATATAGCGATCGCCGTGGTCTGGGTTAGCTATACCTTTAATTTCGTCATGACCATCGCGAACCGTAAGAGCTCACATATCTATGTGTCTAACTGGTTCTTCCTGTCGATGATGATCATGATCACTTACCTGCACGTGGTTAACAGCCTGGCGATTCCGGTTGGATTGTTCTCTTCTTACTCCATTTTCGCAGGTGTTCAAGACGCCATGATTCAGTGGTGGTGGGGACACAATGCAGTAGGTTTCTATCTGACAGCCGGCTTCCTGGGTATCATGTATTACTTCGTACCTAAGCAAGCCAACCGTCCAGTGTTCTCCTATCGCTTGTCTGTTGTTCACTTCTGGGCGCTGTCCTTCGGTTATGTCTGGTTGGGTGCACACCACCTGCAGTACACTGCATTACCAGACTGGACTGGTTCACTGGGTGCGGCGATCTCGTTGGCGATGATTATTCCTTCTTGGGGTGGCGCCATCAACGGTATGATGACTCTATCTGGTGCCTGGGATAAGCTGCGTACCGATTATGTATTGCGCTTCCTGATTATGTCTCTGGCCTTCTATGCCATGTCCACCTTCGAAGGTCCGGTCATGTCTATCAAGACCGTTAACGCCTTGTCTCACTATACCGATTGGACCATTGGTCACGTACACTCTGGTGCTTTGGGCTGGGTTGCAATGGTTGGTTGTGGTGCTCTCTACCATTTGATTACCAAGTGTTTCCATACGGAAATGTACTCTACTCGTCTGATTAATATGCATTTTTGGTGCTTCACGATAGGCACGGTAGTCTACATCGTGTCGATGTGGGTATCCGGTATCATGCAAGGTCTGATGTGGCGTGCATACGATGAATACGGCACTCTGGTCTACACCTTCGCAGAGTCTGTAGAAGCTATGCATCCTTATTATGCGATGCGTGCCATTGGTGGTGCGATCTTCCTCAGCGGTGCTGTGTTAATGCTCTTCAATGTTTTGATGACTGTTCGCAAAGCAACCTCAGAGGGTCGTGTGCAGCAGGCTCAAACCGCAGCAGCTGGCGCATAAGGGGAGATTTTAAAAATGGCTAATAAGATAAAACCAAAAAGTTTCCAGGAATGGTGTGAAGTCAATATCTGGGCTTTGATTTTGGCTACAGGCTTTGTTATTTCTATTGGTGGCATCGTCGAAATTGTGCCGCTGTTCACCATTGATAAGACTTGGGAGCATAACAGTGCCCCTGAAATCTTGTGGCAGCGTAAAGACGATCAGCCTTTGAAGGACTGGAAAGCCGGTGACGGTATCCGTCCTTACACAGGTCTGGAACTCATGGGACGCAAGGTCTATATCCGTGAAGGCTGCTACTTGTGCCATTCCCAGATGATTCGTCCTTTCCGCGATGAGAAAGAACGTTACGGTCATTATTCGCTGGCTTCGGAGTCAATGTATGACCATCCGTTCCAATGGGGTTCTAAGCGTACAGGTCCTGACTTGGCTCGTGTCGGTGGTAAGTACTCGGATGATTGGCAGCGCAAGCATCTTCGGGCTCCTCGCTCACTGGTCCCCGAGTCGGTTATGCCGAACTACCCGTGGCTGCAGCACGCTGCAGTTGACGGCGAGACCGTGCAGGCTCATATGACAGGTATGCAAACCGTTGGGGTTCCCTATACAGATGCCGATATAGCAGCAGCACCTGCTGAAGTTGAAGGCAAAAATGAAGAAGATGCTGTTATTGCATTCCTTCAGGTTCTGGGAACTATGGCTAAGCTAGACGACAGCAAGGCTTATCGTGAATAGTCTAGCGGAGTACTTCAGTACCGATTGGGCAGCGATGACCGCTCAAGACTGGGTGGGTACCATCCTCACAGTTGTGGTTTTCCTGCTGTTGGTAATTGTGTACGTCTACGCTCTGCGTCCGAAAAACAGAGAGAAGCTGGAATCATATAAGCATATTCCTCTGGACGACGAGAGCACTGATAGCGGAGATAAAAATGTCGGATCATAATCCTTTTCCGGACGAAAATAACACGGGTCATATCTGGGATGACAACATCCGTGAACTGGCCAATCCAATTCCACGTTGGTGGATGATTGGATTCTGGGCTGGAATCCTGTGGGTTATTGGCTACGGTATCCTTTATCCAATGATTCCAGGTGCTAATGACTTTACTAAAGGCGTTATCGGCTGGACGCAAATTGGTGAATACGAGGAGGGCCTTGAAGAAGTAATGGCTGTTCGGGCTCAATTTGAAGAACAGATTACGGCGAAGTCGGCTGCTGAAGTTCTAGCAGACGATGGCTTGTCTACCTACGCAGTCAATGCGGCACGGGTTCTGTTTGGTGACAACTGTGCAGCCTGTCATGGTGCTGGCGGTGCTGGCAACCAGGGCTTCCCGGTACTGGCTGACGATGATTGGCTGTATGGCGGTAAGATTGAGAATATCTCGTTGACTATTACCAATGGTCGTAAGGGTATGATGACAGCGCAGGGTGCACTGTTGAAGCCTGATGAGATCGATACTCTGGCAAATGCTATTGTTGCTGGTACTGTCGCTGACGAGCCTTTATTCAAAGCCAAAGCATGCTTTGCCTGCCACGGTTTGGACGCTAAAGGTAATCAAGCGCTGGGATCAGCTAATTTGGTTGATGCAGTATGGCGCTTTGAAAATGAGGATCGTTTGGCTAGTGCCAAATATACTATTTCTCATGGTGTAAACGCCTTTAATGACCCTCAAACCCGCGAGGCGGTAATGCCGGTCTTTAAAGATCGTTTGTCTGAAAATGACATTAAGAAGTTAGCCGTATATGTATACAAGTTGGGCGGTGGTCAGTAACGACTGCTGCTGAACAAGGAGAAATCCGGTTCACTATGAGATGAGGAGCTTGCTATGGGAGCAGATGTTGTTGTCATCGGTTCCGTGTTATGTGTAATTGGTGCTTCGATAGTTGTTGGGTATTGTGTGGTTAGATCTACCCAGTTGATTAACGAAGACACCGAACGACATAGCAAGTGGTAAAGAACCATCTCGGAAAGGGGGATTGAACAGTCCCCCTTTTTTTATGTCTTACGCCTTTAGTGAAGGGTGAGATAAATCATTCAATACGAGACCATTCCGACAGCTATAATGATGCTGGCGTGTTGATTTATTAGTATTTGCTTATTAACATGCGGACAGCCTTTTAGCCTTGCAACAATTCTATTGCAGTGTGGCCTGGGTAATTAAACCAGCGTTATCTTTATTTTCAGATAGCACACTCCCATAGGAGACTGGACTTGAACGACATGCAGAACAAAATCCCCACAACCACAGTTGACGACCTTTACGCAGAGGCTGGCCACTGGCATATAAATACCGGTGAAGAGACCATCCACGCAAAGCGGCTTCCCGGTAAGTGGCGGACGCTGAAGTGGTGGGCCAATTCTTTCTGGTTGATTTTTTTCTTAGGCCCTTATTTACGTTGGGATGACCGCCAGGCTGTTTTGTTTGATATTCCCAATCGCCTGTTTCATATATTTGGTGCCACAATTCTGCCCCAGGATTTCTTTTTACTGGCGCTATTGTTGTTATTCTTTGCCATTCTGCTCGCCGTGGTGACTGCCGTAGCAGGCCGGGTGTGGTGTGGTTTTTTCTGCTTCCAGACGATTTGGACTGACGTTTATACCTGGATTGAAGAAAAGCTCGAGGGCAACCCTCAGAAACGTCGTAAGTTAGAGAAAGCCCCTTGGGATTTTGCCAAGATTAAAGTTAAGACAATAAAACATACACTATGGATGTTTATCGCGGTGCTTACCGGGATCAGTTTTGCTGCGTGGTTTGTTGATATATTCGAGCTTTGGTCTGGATTGTTAAATTTTGACATTGGTGTTGTTTCCTTTACCTTTATCATTATGTTTATTTTAGGCACCTATATTCTTGCAGGCTTCATGCGTGAGCAGACCTGTTTCTGGTTATGTCCTTACGCCCGTATTCAAGGGGTTATGATCGATAACCAAACTGTGCTTCCTACCTATGACTTTATTCGTGGTGAGCCGCGTGGCCGCGTTCAAAAAGGCCAGAAGGAAGAAGACCGCACCACCGGTGACTGTATCGACTGTAACCAGTGTGTGGCTGTTTGCCCCACGGGAATTGATATTCGCCAGGGTCAACAGGAAGGTTGTATCACCTGTGCGCTCTGTATCGATGCTTGTGATACGGTGATGGAAAAGGTTGGGCGTCCGAAGGGGTTAATCCGCTATGAGTCGCTAGATGCCTTGCAGAGTGGTTATTCAGTTGCGATTTATAAACGGCCTCGAATTTGGGTATACAGCGCGATTTTGGTCTTCGCGCTTTCTGGTATTGTTTACGGTTTGGCGTCACTGGACTCTATCCAGCTTAAGGTTCTGCATGATCGACAACCTTTGTTTGTTATGCAAAGCGATGGCTCAATTCAGAATAAATATCGTCTGAAAATGCTGAATAAATTGCAATCACCAGTGGCAGTCAGAATAAGTGCAGAGGGTCCGGCGACTCTGAAAATTGTAGGCGCCGATGATGCAGTTAGGTTGAAGCCTGGTACGGTGACCGCAAAAGATGTATTTGTACGAATCCCCCGCTCTGATCTCAAGTCAGAATCGGCAGATATTAAATTTATCATCGTCGGTAATAATGCTGATGGCCTGTCTCTGAGAAGTGAGCGTATCAGCGTATTTATTGGTCCTAACAGATAGTATTGGTTTGATATTTTGAGGTGGTTAGCGAGTCACTTCAGGTAGTCCTGCTTGTTATTTTGGTTTCGCATACAGAGTAGTTGATTATGAGTAAAGCACAGTCTGGCTGGCGCAGTCCCTGGGTCATAGGTTTTATTGTTATGGGGATTATCTTTGTCGGCGCCAATATCAACATGATCTACCTGGCTGGAAAGAACGCGCCAAGCCTAGTTTCAGAAAATTACTATGAACGCGGCCAGGATTACGAAAAGAACATGCTTAAGCGTCTTGCCAAAAATCCAGGCTGGCATATACAGCTAGTGCCGCCGACGGCTGTTATCTTGGACCAGCCCGCGATCTTTGCACTTACTCTGGAAGATAAGCATGGGAAGTTTGTTGATCCTAGCTCGGTTGTTTTAAGAGCGTACCGGCCCACTGATGCCAGTGCTGATTTCTTTGTGCCGATGGTGAAACTAAGCGCTGGAAATTATCAGGCCGAAATGGTGTTTCCGCTTAAGGGCAAGTGGGATCTGTTAGCCAGTGTGATAGAAGACGATCACGAATTTAATGTCTCTCAGCGCATCAGTGTAAAAGCGCCATAATTCCCAGGAGTTTTTGTATTGAGGGGCAGTAGTATTACCTCGAGCAGCGAATCTATGTCTGGTCTGCCGGTCACAGCAGAGGATTACTGTTTCCACTGTACCTTGCCGATACCGGTGAATCAGCAGGTCATAAAACCGCTGGCTGGCAAGCAACGCCATTACTGCTGTAATGGCTGTTCCTCTGTATCTGAAGCCATTTTTAACGCCGGTCTCGAAGGCTTCTATAAACGTCGCCTAGAGGGTGATGTACTGGCGCCTCCGCCGGAATTACCCAGTGAATTGGCTTTTTATGATTTGGATGAGATTCAGCAGGATTTCGTCGATACATTGAGTAATGAGCGAGAGATTCATTTACTGGTTGAAGGTATTCATTGTGCGGCCTGTGTCTGGCTAATCGAAAATAGCCTGCGCCGAGAAAAGGGGATCTTGGAAGCCAAAGTCAATCTCACCGGTAAGCGCCTCAAAATCTGCTGGGATAACAATGAAATAAAGCTATCGGCTATGATTCAGCGGCTGGGATTGCTGGGTTATGGTGCTGTTCCCTATGATCCGGAAACGGTCGAAGGGCATCTTAAACAAGCCAATCGGCAGCTGCTATACCGCATGTCGGTCGCCGGCTTTGCAATGATGAATCTGCTATGGATCTCTATTGCACTTTATACCGGCGCAGATAAGGGTGAATTCCGTACCATGTTTCACTGGATCGGGTTCTGTCTGGCGACTCCCACCTTGATCTATTCCGGCTACCCCTTCTATTTAGGCGCGTGGCAGGGCATTAAAAATCGTGTATTGGGAATGGATTTTCCCATTGCTCTGGGCGCCAGCACGACCTATCTCTATTCCGTATATGTCACCTTCTCAGGAACGGATGTTGGAGAGGTTTATTTTGATACCGTGGTTAACTTTCTGTTCGTGATACTGGTGGGGCGCTTTCTGGAAGCGATTTCCAAGCGCAAGGCAGTGGCTTCCACGCAACGTTTGCTAGACCTGCAGCCTAGGGTCGCAACTCTAATTAATGATGAACAAGAACAGATTGTCGCTATCCGCTCGGTATTGGTTGGCGATCTGGTACTGGTCAAGCCCGGAGCTCGTTTACCCGTTGATGGTGTTGTGGTTGAAGGGGCGACCAATATTGATGAGTCAATGCTGACAGGTGAATCTGAACCCGTTAGTCGTTCAGCGGGGCAGAATGTTTGCGCTGGCACCATTAATGGTAATGGTGCATTAAAAATTAGAGTAACAGGGCTACTCAATAACTCTGCGTTGGGTCGAATTATTCATCTGGTCGAAGAGGCGCAGGCCAGCAAGGCTCCCATCCAGTGTATTGCTGACAGAATCGTGCCTTGGTTCGTTGCAGCTACGCTGGGGTTGGCGTTTTGTACCTTCAGTGCTTGGCTGCATACTGGTATTGAGCAAGCGCTGATGGCTGCGACTGCGGTACTTATTATCACCTGTCCTTGTGCTTTTGGGTTGGCAACGCCCATGTCTATAGCCGTGGCTTCTGGTGTTGGCGCTCGGCACGGAATACTGATTCGAAATGGTGAAGTGCTGGAGCGTTTCTCATCGATTAACCATTTTGTTTTTGATAAGACCGGGACTCTTACAGAGGGGGTAATTTCAGTTACTGAAATACATACTGAAGATAGCAGCTGGCAGGTGGGCGATGAAAATTTGCCAGCTGCCATTATCTCGCTGATGACTGATGTCGCTGCTGCTGAAGGGCAGTCTGAGCACCCTATCGCCACAGCGGTAAAGCGTTTCGCTGAACAATCTCGTCTTAATCATAAAGGTCGGAGTGTGGGGCAGTTTGCTGCGTACCCTGGTTACGGTATCGGGGCTACGATAGACGGCCATGAAGTTCTGGTAGGAAATCGTGCTTGGCTGGATCTTAGGGGTATTAAGGCTAACCCTCATTTTGATGAAGTGTGCGCGCAACTGGACAGGCAGGGGCGGGGATCTATTCGTTGTGCCTATCAGGGTAATGAAGTAGCTATTATCGGGATTGAGGACAGGCTTCGGGATGAGGCTCCCGCTATTATTCAGCAGCTCAAGTCCGAAGGTATGAAGGTCACTTTACTTAGCGGTGATCGCCGTTCTACGGCAGAATTTGTCGCAGCACGCTTGGGTGGCATGGATGTTATTGCTGAGGTGCTGCCGGAAGATAAGGACAAAGTAATCTCGGATCTTCAGGCAAACGGCGACAAGGTAGTGATGGTGGGTGATGGTGTCAATGATGCGCCAGCGCTGGTACGTGCCGATGTGGGAGTCGCTTTAGGTTCTGGAACCGATGTCTCTATCGCCAGTGCCGACATTGTGCTGATGAGCAGCGAACTTAGTAATATTCTAATGGCTTCACGCCTATCACGAAGGGCGCTGAAAACCATCCACCAGAATATTGCTATTTCTATCTCCTATAACTTGATCATGGTTCCTCTGGCGATGCTGGCCTATGTAACGCCTTTGGTGGCCGCAATATCGATGCCCATTAGTTCGTTGCTGGTGATTGCTAACGCGGCTCGTATTGGCAAAATATTCAGCAAAAAGTAATTTATTTTATACCGTTATCTTTTGTTGGCGCCAATTACGGATGGATTTTCGGGCGGGTGGATACGTGAGATAATGGCGCTAGGCTTTTCAAACATGACTTCTGTCTTAGGGCAGGGGTGTTATTTAGGTAGGAGTGTTTCAGTGGACGTCATCTATGGACTGATTCCAGGAATGATTATCCTTGGGATAATCGCTGTTGCTGTATTGTTCTGGGCCGCCAAAAGTGGTCAATTTGAAGATATGGATGGCGAGGCTTATCGGATCTTGATGGACGATGATTTAGATTCGGACAACGGTTCCAACAGTGTTAACAGCAGATCGTCGGGGGACAGCGAGGAGGAACCGGAGGAAAAGAAAAAGCCTGATTAGCAGGCTCTTCCCGTGTTGTAGCTAATGAGCGAGTTAGTTGTTTCGTAAAGGCGCCACGGCTTGCGAAAAATTGCTCGGAGGAAGGTATTGCAGCACTTCCTTGCCATCCGCATTCACCGCGATATCTAAACCTTTTTGCGGATACAGCCAATGACTGATTTGCTCATCCTCTACAATTATTTCAGTAGGCTTTCCAAAGTGTTTTTCCAGTAACTCAGGTTCAATATCTGCCTGGGGCAGGTATGTGATTAGTTTAATAGCCGTGTTGCTCAGGCGCTGTTTGTCTTCACTACTGACTTCAACTTTTTTAGTACCATCACCCAGTTGCGCGATTCTTAGTCCACGACTGAATATTTGTTCAGCAAGTATATCATCGACTCGTAACGCCATGACGAAACTGGCTTTCAGGCCAGACAGGTAAACACGGTCGAAATAGGCTTCAATGGCATACTTACCTTGAGGGCTCAGGAATAGACTTATTTTTGCTGCAGATTGCAAAACCAGTTCTGCCTGACCCAAGGTGCTTTTTCCTAGAGTGATATCGAAAACAGTGCTATCTCCACCGCTATCGGTCGTAATCAGCCAAGGCAATTTTGGTGTGCCGTCGACCTTGCGGCCACCCGGAGAAACGATGGCAATAATTATCGCCAGGATGACGACAGTGGCTAAGGTTAGAATGATTTTTTTGTCCATAATTCGACAGCAATCCTTAGGGTAATTAGGGTCAGAGGGGACGCAACGGGTTACCTTTCGTGCGGCGTTGCCAGCGAATAGAATTAATATGGCGTATATGCCACAGGTTCGACATTTTAACGGTGACAGAGCAAGGAATATAGCGCAATTTTGGGTATCATTGCGGCTGTTTATTAGTTATCCCGGATATGGGAGTTGGAATCGGAGTTGGTTGCATGAAATTTGATCTGCCTGCTGAAGACATGCGCCGGGCGAAGGCGCCTCATGAGTTGTTTTTGACGAATTTGGTGGGCAATCATATTCTCTGGTTCGTGTCGGCATTGGGCATATTTAATACCTATTGGCAGCCATTATTGCTTGTCCCCATTTTGTCGGTGGCTGCTATCAGCTATAGCATTTGGCGAGCCGGACATTCGCGCAAAAATGATGAATGGTTTGAAATGGTGCAATGGCAGATAGTTGCCAAACGCAGCAAGATATTCGCGCTTATTATGCTTGCCGGATGTGTTGTTGCTGCCTTAGGCTGGGTTGGCTACACCTATTTGGGAATGATGAAAGTCGCGGTCATAGCCACCGTTGGCGGTATCGGTTTGCTGCCAGTGATGGTGTCAGTTCTAGTATTGATTGTGATGGAGTCAGACGCTATGCACCAGGGCTCTAGCGGTGTAATGTCGAATGGGATTTTTGAGCGTTTTCCCAATGATGATGTGATCATTCTGGAAGATAGCCGTTTAGACAATTCGGTAGAGGGCGAAAAGTCCGAATCCAATAATGCTCAAGCCAGCTAGTTTGCGGGTCAAGGTCGAATGCATTAAGCGGGCTGCGGCACCCGCAAGCAGCCCCATAATAAACAGGTTTGGTAAGGTGCCTAAGGCAAAAGCCAGCATGACACCAGCACCGTTCAAGGCACTACCCGTTGATACCGCATTGATCAGCATGGTATAGACCAGACCGCAGGGTACCCAGCCCCAAATCATGCCAACTTTTAGTGCTTGCAAGGGGGAGCGTATGGGGATCAGGCTCCTTCCGTAAGGTTCTATTAGTCTCCAGAGTTTTTTACCGGCCCCTTCAACTCGGTTCAGCAGTAGCCACCAACCGCCGATATATAGGCCCAGTAAAATCATGAAAATCCCGGCGAAACCAAGAAGAGTTTTTTGAGCCATCTGTAATGGCATCCACTGCACCAGCAATGTGCCTAGGCCGCCCATGATGGCTCCAGCCACTACGTAACTGAACATGCGGCCCAGGTTGTAGCTCAATTGGTAGGGGATCATGGCAAACAGGTTGTTTCGTGTTTCTTTGGGCAGCCCGAGACTGAGGGTGCTGACGATACCTCCACACATACCGATGCAGTGTACGCCGCCGACCAGGCCGACGAGAAAAGCGCTGAGGTAAGGTATCCAAATATCTGGCAAGGTTTATCTCTATTCTGATCGACTAGGGTGAAGTTTGGTGGCTGCATTGTGCTTGTAGAGTGGGGAAATTAAAAGGCCTGCCAGGGTGGTTCCCGTAGCAGGCCTTTTTTACTGAGAGCTATATAGCGGATGGTGTTGAATGACGTGTTAGCTTACCTGACCGGGTAATCCAGATGATTTGCGCAATTTTTCTACATCCAGCATGCGAATATGCTTGCCACGGACCGCAATGGAGCCCGACTGATGAAGCTTGGTGAACAGTCGGCTGAGGGTTTCTTTACGCAGTCCCAGGAAATTGGCAATATCATCTCTGGACATGGGAAGTTGGAATTCCTGGGATGAGAATCCACGTTCTTCACGGCGCAGTGACAAATTTAGCAAGAACGCAGATAGGCGTTGCTCAGCATTCTTTCTCGCCATGAGCATTGCAAACTGTCGATGCAAATCAAAGTTTTCTTTGTTAAGCATGTTTTGAAAGTTGGTCAGAAATACCGGCAGCTTGTTAGCCGTTTCGGTAAGGCTGTCAAAGGGTAGCTCACAGACATAACTATCTTCTAGAGCAATTGCGCTGCAGGGGTAGCGCTGGGGGTATATCCCAGTCTGCCCCAATGTTTCGCCTGCAAGGACAAAACCAACGATCAGCTCACCTTCTTCTTCGGAACTGTTAACTAGTTTGATAGCGCCGGATGTGATGGCGAAAATCGACTTGAAGGTTTCACCTTCCTTAAATATGGTTTCTCCCGCTCTGACGGGCTGACGGCGTTCCACAAACTCTTCGGCCATACTCAATTCATGACCGCCAATATTGATTGGATTGCAGAGAGGGAACAATCCGCAGTCGTCACAGGCGACATGGTTCACCTGTTTACGGCGTAGTGGGCGATCGGTAGAAATTTGAGTAGTCATTCAGTTACCTGCCTTCGTTAATGCCATGCAACCGAGAAGATGTTTGTGATCAAAAAAAATTACAAATATCACCGGCCGTAGAATTACTATCAGTGTGGATAATAACACCACTATTCGCCAAGCCAATTGATATAAAGCAAAAATGAGCAATGATCTTTTATTGACCGTGGGTCAAAACAGTCTAATTCTGCCATAAGGCATGTGATAATTAATGCAATTGACCGGGCTGGAGTCTGATAAAATGCAGGGCAATACCGTTTTCGAAAAACCATGTGGCAATATTGCTTACAGGACTCTGTAGGAAAACGGCCTTGCTGATCTGGAAATGGTCTATTGCTGCCGCGCACTGTGAATTCGGCAAACTGACCTTGGCTTAACTGGCAAAAATCAATTTTTTAGATTCTGTTGGGTGTATATCGAAGCCCCCAATTTGGGTTGTTAACCAGGAAAATAATGAATCACCTCATACTATATTGCCGCCCCGGGTTTGAATCTGAAGCAGCTGCTGAAATCAGCGATCGGGCTCAATCTATCGGGGTGTACGGCTATGCCAAAACCAAAAATGGTGATGGCTACGTGTGTTATATCACCCAAAAGGCAGGCGATGCCGAAACTTTAATTCGAAAGATTCCTTTCCGGAATATGATATTTACGCGTCAATGGGTCGCATGCAGTGGCTTGCTGGAGTCATTACCGCAAGAGGATCGTATTACGCCATTGATTGCGGCAGCCAAAAAATTACCTCAGTGTGGTGAATTGGTGATAGAAACTGCAGATACTAATGATGCAAAGCAGTTGACTAAGTTCTGTAAGAAGTTTACGTCGCCCTGCGCTACGGCCTTTAGGCGGGCTGGTATTCTGTCCGAGCGTCGAAATCGGACATTGCCAAGACTACATCTGTTTTTTCAGGACTCCAGCAACGTTTACCTCGGGATTAGTTACCCCAACAACAGCAGTCCAGAGCCAATGGGAATTCGTAGATTGAAGTTCCCGGGAGAGGCACCGAGTCGTTCAACGCTGAAACTCGATGAGGCCTTTTTGACCTTTTTGAACAAAAAACAGCAGGAACAGCATCTTGGGCCTGGCTGTACTGCAGTGGATCTTGGGGCCGCTCCTGGAGGTTGGACCTGGCAGTTGGTTAAACGCCACTTCAGGGTGATTTCAGTGGATAACGGACCTATGGCACCTTCCCTGATGGAAACGGGCCAAGTGCGCCATGCTCAAGAAGATGGCTTTAAGTATCGGCCCTCCAAGAAGGTAAATTGGATGGTCTGTGATATAGCAGATAAGCCGAATAAAGTGGCTGAATTGGCCGCTAGTTGGATAGTCAATGGCGGTTGTCAACGCACTATTTTTAATCTAAAACTGCCAATGAAAAAGAGATATCAGGCTGTACAGGAAGCGATTGACGTCATGGTGTCGGTGCTTGGTGAGCAGGCGGATGATTATGACCTGGATATTAAGCACCTCTACCATGATCGAGAAGAGGTCACGTGTTATTTGCGCCCTTCTCGATAGGTCGGTTAAATAATCGGGTTTATATGTGTTCCAAGATGGTGATCTTTTCATCGCCTTCCAGCATAGGTCTTAATGCCTCCATCGCTTGTTTTCGTTCCTCGGAATTAAGCCAGCGAGTCCAGTGGGAGTAATCCTGATAACTGGCGATAACAATGCGATGGTTAGTATCATTGGAGTTTTTTAAGGACTCTCCGCTGATAAACCCAGGGGCTTGCATTGCTTTAAGTAGGATGCCTTTTGCCATCTGTTGATAATGATCGAGTAGGTCGATGGCAACATGTCGTTCAATCAATACTTTAATCATGGTTAACTTCCTCGTAAAAGACCCTATCTATCAATAGTATAGAAGATACTATTGATATGGCCTTAGCACGAAGCAGGAAAAAATCACTATTCTGCTTTTTCGTAGGCCATTGTTTTGAGAGAATAGCTCCTGTGGAAACAATTGGTATCATAAATGACCGAAATTAAGGCTGATCACTTTATGGATGCAAAGGGGCTTTTTTGTCCTGAGCCAGTGATGATGCTTCATAATAAGGTAAGAGACATGGGTGTTGGAGAAATCCTGCAGGTGGTTGCGACGGATCCGTCGACCCAGCGTGATATTCCCAAGTTCTGTACTTTCCTTGGACATGAGCTGATTGATCACCATGAGCAGAAACAGTGCTTCTGGTATTACATCCGTAAAGGCGCGGCCTGAACTTATTTGATCATTAATGGTGTTTGATTTATTCCGCTATGTCATACGCTCTTTTTATTCATCGCAGAATCCCTTATCGTTACTCACCGGATTTTCCTACGTTAAAGTAAAACTTCATGACTACTGAAAAAAAACCTGCTGAAAAAAGTAAAAATCGTGCTGCTAACCAAGCAGCAATTTCGTTGATTGCTGAACAATATCCCAGTGTCTTTAACCGGGAAAATGTTCGGCCACTTAAAATCGGCATCCAGGAAGACCTCGTTGAAGATGCTAAGTTGTCTCGCGGAAAGATAAAGCGCGCACTGGCATCTTATGTGCGATCGCCGCTTTATTATAAGTCTCTGCAAGCTGGCGCTGATCGTATCGATCTGCAAGGCGAAGCGTCCGGCGCAGTTACTGAGTCGGAAGCAGAACATGCTAAGTCAATGCTTAAGAAAATTCGAGATGCTCGCAATGAGCGAATCACACAAGAGCGTGATCAACAAAAGCAACAGAAGCAGCAGGTTAAGGACGATCGCTTTAACAATAAGCTGAGCGAGCTGCTGCAAAAAGGCCGTTAGTTCGGGTGCAGACAGTCGCTGTATACTGCGGATCTAATCCAGGAACAGACCCTGCATTCGGGGTCGCCACAGTCGCATTGGCAGATGCTTTGGCGGCTCTCAACCTAGATCTAGTTTATGGTGGCTCTCACCATGGTCTGATGGGGCAGATTGCTGACAGAATGCTGCTGCTGAAGCGTTCGGTGGTCGGTGTTATGCCCGAAGGTTTGATTTCCTGGGAACAAGCACACCCTGATATTTCTCGTTTGATCCCTGTTGCTAGCATGCATGAACGCAAGCAGGTGATGGCCGATCATGCAGATGGCTTTATTGCACTGCCGGGTGGTATCGGTACTTTGGAGGAGATCTTTGAGGTTATCTCGTGGGCTCAGCTCGGTGTCCACCACAAGCCCTGTGCCTTCCTAAACGTCAACGGCTATTACGATAAGCTGATAGAGTTTTTGGATCATAGTGTTACTCAGGGATTGATGCGCGAGAAAATTCGATCCATGATTTTGCTAGATAATGATCCACTTCGTTTGCTTTCGAAGATGAAAAGCTACTGCTCTCCTGTTCCGCACCAATGGCTGAATAAGTCTCAGCGCTAAACAGCAACACCAGG
>JBALWH010000039.1:0-45517 GCA_036960175.1 Motiliproteus sp.
CTCGATCAGGCGGCATAGAATAGGTGAACGCGACAACTATCTTGAAAAACGCCGTCGCTGTGGTCATGACACACCTCCCGATACAGATCTCCTGTATCAATTTTAGAAGTGTCCACAAAACTGGGGTAGGACCAGACTACTGCCGCTCGCTGTGGGCAGATCACTCTCGGTCTGAATGACCGCTTATCTTCATCAACCGCCATACAGGACCGAACCTCATTTACGGCCGCTTAGTAGATGATTTCAGATTCGCAGCTGAGCGTAAGCTCGTCGCTCAGTTTCGCATCGTGTCTATTGCCGAGGAACACCTGAATCAGGGCGGTTCAATTACGCTAACCAGCGGGTTCCTGAGTCACTACCCCAACCCGCATAGTCTGGCAACAGGCCCCTTCAATGCAGCGATCGACACCTACGTAAGGCAAGCAGCCCCTCAACTTGGCAAACAGCTTCGCTTGAATGTCGTCAGCCCTGCCCCCGTTGTCGAACCTGCTCGTGCGAGCATAGGGTTGGTGAGCGCAGAGCAGGTCGCCCGTCACTACGTGGAATCCGTGCAAGGAAGTGAGACCGGCAGGGTCTATAGGGCCTGGGGCGGACTACCCGTCCCCGCTGAAGAATAATCGCTAACTCATTGTATCCGCCCGGAAGCTAACCTTAGTTTAGGCATCTTGTATCAGGCCGATTGGCTCATAATTTATACCACGAACCTGTGCACGCTTAAGCCCAGATCGGGAAGCCGGCAACGTCCGCTTTGTTAATTTGGTGAACAGAGGGGCTATGCATCCCCCGATCCGACTGGCAGCATTAGGCCGAGAAGAACTAGTAGTCACCGCTCCAGCATCAAGGCTCCCGATGGCATATGCGCGGGCGTTGTTGGTGGTCAAAAATAGCAGGATTCAGCACTAACGTTCGCGTGCAACAGGAACAGCGAACCGATCTGCCGCCGCTGGCGTCGTGTCGGGTGTTGAATTTTCTGGGTGATTGGTTCGTTGGCTTCTTGTCTGTTTTGCTCGCCTGTACCGAGCGTCGTAAACGTACGCGGTCTCGTTTCCCTAATGACAACGGCATGGCACCGGATGAATGCTGTGTTTCGTATACAAAATACAAAACACAAAACACCAACTAAAGTAATTAGACCTGATAACAATAAATAAAGGTAACTACCACGATGGCTGAGTTGCAGATTGATAAACACGACAGTCTTTATTATCTACATCACCCGCTGACATCACCCGAAGGCGTCACTTGGGTGTTCTTCAACGCACTGACCGGCGATACCGGCATGTGGGAAGGACAAATCGCTGAGCAACTGCGCTCGGCCGGTCACGGTACGCTGAGTTTCAATTTCCGGGGTCAGCCCAATAGTCGCTTCGACAAATCCCTGACACTGAATTCCGATCTCATCATCCGCGATGCCTTGCGGTTGTTGGACGACGTCATCCCGGTACGGCCCGTCCTGTGCGGGTTATCCATAGGAGGGTTATTCGCCGCCCGTTGCTGGCTGTCCGGGCTTCCGCAGCTGAATACCATGGGCTTGGTGCTGATCAATATGTTGCGCCGTGATGGGCCTCGACTGAAATGGATCAACGATGCGCTGGTGCGCTGTGTGGAGCTGGGCGGACTGCCACTGTTTCGCGACCTCTACGCCCCTCTCCTGTTTAACGAAACCTGGCAGCAGGAGCACCGCCAGCAGTTTCTACAGCCCGGCTCCTATACCCCATTGGCGCCTGATTCAGGCCATTACAATTTACTGAAAAACGCAGGCAGCACCGACTGGAACATTCCCTACGAGCAGCTGAAACTACCGGTGCTGGTCGTCACAGGTATGCAGGACCACGTGTTCCTCGACCCCGCTGATGTTGATCATCTCTACCAGCGCTTGCCCGATGCGCGACATGTCAAGCTCGGCAATGCCGGACATATTCTGCCTGCAGAGCGACCTGAAGAACTGACGCAGGCCTTACTGGATTTTGCAGCGGAGCTGCGGACATGACTCTTTGGCAGCGTCACGCCAATCTCGCCTATGCCGCCGTATTTGTTGGTGTGCTGGGTCATGCCTCCACAGAATTCGTTGCCATTCTTTCGGGTATCGGTGGTCCCGAGCTGTCCGTGTGGCGATTTCTGTTCGGAGGCATCGGCTTGGTCGTCATCGCACTGGTACTGCCCGGTAGCCGTGATCTGCTGGCCCCCCTTCGCGCCAGACCCCTGTCGGTGATCGGTCTGTCCCTACTGGGTGTTACCATCGGTTATCTGCTGTTTCACTGGTCTCTGGATTTTGCATCTGTGCCTCAGGTTGCCACACTGGTCACCACCATTCCGATATTCGTCGGCCTGTCCAACCTGGTCATCAATCGTCAGCCCATCAGTGGCGCCAAGATCGCCAGCGGCATCTGCGCTCTGGTAGGCATCAGTCTGCTGATTTCTGACGGCTATATCGCCCGCTTAAGTGGATCGGGGCAAGACCTTATCGGGATATTTCTGGCCCTGAGCTGTGCAGCTGCTGTTGCCGTCTACTCGGTTCTGGTGAAGCCGATGATTGTCGAATTCGGAGCCTTGCGCATGACGGCGCTGACTATGTTTCTCGGCGCCCTGGGCCTCTGGCTGGTGGTGGGACTTTTCTTTGATATCTGGGCATCGCCAGGACGTCTGACCGAATTGCCCGAAACCAGCCTGCTGGCTCTGTTGGTCATTGGGTTTTGGAACACCACCATCACCCAGTTTCTCTGGATTGGCGGCTTGGCGGCGGTGCCTGATATTACCCGGGGCAGTTATCTGTTTTTCCTGAAGCCAGTCATTGCAGCCTTTTTGGCCGTGGTTTTTCTGCAACAGGATCTAACGGCCATACAAATGCTTGCCATTCTGGTGATTACTGCTTCCGTGGCCTTCGAGGTGTTGATTCCGAGATTCAAGGCTGCAGGTTCCTAGTGCCTCGGAATCAACCACCAGAGTGCGATTCAGCTGGCCGCCAGGGAAGCCACGCGTCTCAACCCCTGTTTGGCTCGGAACGAAGGTCAGACGTTGATCGAACACGGTCGGCTCTGTTGCCAGAAAGGCAATATTTTGGAACTGGCCCGCGCTGACATGGCCTTTCACCAACTGATTTACCAACTGTCCGAGAATCCCTTGATTGACGCCACCATTGCGCCGCACTGGCACCATCTGTTGCGCATCATGGTCGTGGTGTTGAAGAACGTGCCTCCGGTGCTGGCGGTTTGGGATGAACACGCCGCCATTCTTCAGGCGGTCTGCCAGGGAGGTGACGTCACAGCGGAGCGCCTGGCCTGGAGTCACGGCGAGCAGGTAGCCCAACGCATCGTACCCCGGCTGAGCTGATCACCTGCTGTAATCCATGTACGCTTCAATCAAGCCAATGAAGCCCTGTCGGTCAGGCCGATGCCGGTGGTCTTGGTGTGGCTGTGGAGCACCGGATTTATTGGTGCCGGCCCTACGCCGAGCCCTTCACACTGCTGGCCATTCGCATGCTGCTGACGCGGGCCGCGCTGTTCGCCCTGATACTGGTTTTCAAAAGGCGCTGGTTACGTGAGCAGCGGCCGTCCTGTTTATCGGAGCAACCAGCGGGGCAGCTCTTGCCTTTTTCTCCACAAAAAAGGTTCTATTAGCAGTCGCTGACAGGCCGCTAAGTCGCAGCACTTGTCATAATCTTCGGTTCGCTCAATGTCTGTTTTGGACTCATATACGGGCACTTAATCGGGTGAGGCTGAGCATATATACCATATTCGTATAACAGTTCTACCGAGGTAATCCCCCCGACACATAGCGGTATTGCAGTGAGCGGGTTCGGGCCGGGGGGAGGTTGTACAGGGGAGTCTTGCCGGGGGTTATGGTATTCGAAAGGTGACCCGCTTTTTCTTAGCCAAGAATTACATGGGGCAAAAACCTGGAAGTATCCTGAGTGATCTGCGAATTGTCCTCCCTGATCGAAATCCCAGCGGCTTGGTCGTCAACCAGCCATGATCCAATTAGCGTGTAGTTTTCACCGAATTTAGGTAACGGGTGAAAGCCTTGGTAGATATAACCTTCTTCGCCGTACGGGCCATCACTTTGCATAATGACTTCATTATCCTCGAGAATGGAAATGTTCGCCCCTTCTCGTGAGTAAATCGGCTTTCGAACGAGCTTCATCCCCGTCGCCTTGGATAGGTCGCTTTCAAAGTAGGCGGGTAACAGGTTGGGATGCCCTGGGAATAGCTTCCAGAGCATGGGGAGTAATGCCTTATTGGATAGAATGGTCTTCCAAACAGGCTCCAGAAACGAAACATTCGCTGGGCTTATCAACTCGCTATATTCCTCGCGTTGCATGAACTCCCACGGGTACAGTTTGAACATCCAAGTGATAACCTGGTCATCAAGATCAGTTAACCAGTCCCCTTCGCCGTGACCTATGTCCTCTATAAAAACCAATTTGGTGGTGATGCCAGCCGCATCGGCACAGTCTTTAAGGTAGGTTGTAGTGCCAAGGTCTTCCTCTGTCCCTTTGCAGCAGCTCAGGTGCAGAGTTTGCCCAAAGCGTGTGCTTTTGAGCTCTAAGAACCGGTTGATCAACTTTTCCTGGAGTGAGGTGAACTGATCGGACCCTCGGGGAAGGGCGCCGCGGTCAACCTGTTGCTCCAGCCATAGCCAAGACCAAAACGCACTTTCATAGAGTGATGTGGGCGTATCAGCATTATTTTCAAGAAGCTTTGCGGGAGACTGGCCGTTGTAGGCAAAGTCCAAGCGAGAATAAAGGCTGGGTTCTCGCGCAGACCAGGAGTGCAGGATTTGATCCCGAAAAAGGGGGGGGATCTGGAAGCGCTCAAGCAACTCTTCGCTTCGGACTACCCGGTCAACAACCTCAAGACACATTTGGTGGATTTCCTCAGTGGGAGCCTCCAAGTGATCCTCGATCTGGCGAAGCGTAAACTGATAATAGGCGGATTCATCCCAATAGGGTTCACCGTCTAGGGTGTGGAATTTGAAACCGTATTGATCCGCCGTGTGACGCCAGTCAGTACGCTCACGAATGGGAATCCGTAGCATTCTAGCCGCCCCAGCTCGACCTACCACCACCCCAAGAGGACTTAGCCGCTGCCTTGGAACCAAACCCCCCGCGTGACAAGGTCTTGGCAATTTTAGGTGTAGGTTTTGGTTCAAACGATTTGGTGGACACTTTGACAGTAGTTGGTTTGTTACCACGCCTGATGTCGCCATAGCGGGTACCGTCATTGCCATAATAGCCACCATAAAGAGAGCCATAACCCGAGTAGACAGGCTGTGAGTATCGGCAGCCATTGTAGCTAACATAAGAGCCAGGACCGCAAGAACGGTTGGGCTTGCCAATGTCCATCGCCTGAGCAATCATAAATCCGGCCATTGCTGGCATGAACCAGCTGTTTCCTCTCTCATCATTGCCGGTAATGCATTGCCCAAACTCAGCACCGCAGTCTCTATTTCGGGCGTATCGTGGAGCAGTGTTCTTGGCTGACTCTAGTGCGTTCTTGTATGCGGTTTCGCAAACATCTGCATGTTCAGGATTGTCTTGTTTACATGCATCGAGTGTTTTATAAATTTCTGCTTGGGTCTTATCTTGGCCGCAGCCCGTAAGAGCCATCGTCCCACCAACTAAAACGGCAAGCTTACTCAGTTCAAAGGTAGGTTGCTTGCGCATCCGGTCCAGATCAATAAATTGTGATCGCTTCATTTTGTCACCCCCGCAATTTAATAGGACATACAGGCGGCGTTGAGCAGGCCGATCGATACTGATACGAAGCAGACAATAACTCCAGCGGGGACCTCGTCTTGCTCGATGCGCTCGACTATTTTTGGCATAAAGCCAAACCGGATGATTGCAAATGCCAGCAGTTGCGCAAGCAGTCCAACGATCGCCCAAACGATGAAGTCGACCAATCCCGCTGAGTTGGACGCCGCACCGGAAAGGGCGATAGAGAATCCAAGGATTGCCCCGCCAAATGCCCAAGCAGCAGCCGTATTTTTATCATCCTTGATGAGTTTCCACTCGTTATGGGGAGTGATTCGGGTATACAGCAACTTGAAGACAAGCAAGGCGACCAGGCTGAGCCCAAAGTACAGGGCGAAACTAACCAAGCCCGTGAGGGATTCCATAACAATTTCCATAAGTTCTCCTTAGAGGGGCAGATAAGATCGGTGCTAAGCGACCACTTCAAAGTCAGCTTGGCTTAAATTAATGCCAGTGCTGATAACGATACATCGGTCATACTGGTTATCAACTATTTTCTCTTCACCGCTGACGAGCAGGAATTCATAGAGGCTATCGTCAAGAGGCAGTTCGTAGAGCATGACGAACTGGTCAGTTTCGGTAAGAGGCTCCTGTGGGACTTCAGTTTTCTCTGTCATTGCCACAGGAGGGTTAGCCCCTACTGATTCCCAGACCCGTGTGAATGACTTTCCGCTGCACTCAAAAGTAGGCTTGCTGATACCCTCGGCAATTAATTGATCCCACTCGGCATTGTTGGCAATACCCTTCGTTTCATAGTAATGAAACAGCTTAACATCAGTGATGAACTCTTCGGTCAATCCCCCTTCAAGGACGATCTGAAAGAATGCATCATCGTCGGTGTAATAACGTAGGATTGTGTGGGCAATATCTAGGTTCACCATACCCACAGCCTGGATCATCTGCATTTTGGCTATGCTATCGGTGATAAGCTGATCGCTAATTAGTCGCAGACGAAGCTCATTGAGTTCGACAGCGCCCCCAAGCCGAAGCCCTAAAATCTCTGGGCAGCGCTTTTCCTTGGGCTCTACATCAGGCTTTTTTGATTTGAAGAAGTTGAGCATCAGCGATCTCCCCAGTTGAATTCCGTTATCCGCTCATCGGCGATGTAGTGAATTCTAGCACCCGGTGACACAGAGGTATCCAATGGTGGGTTGGTGATAATACTCGACGGTCCATTAGATTGGACGGCAATTATTGTGGCGTCGAACTGCTCTTTAAACTGCAAGTAAACGTCACGGATATTGAATGGTGCGACTTCTGTTGGTACTACCACTGAGTATTGAGTCTGCCCTTTATCGACACTCAACAGTTCATAGTGGAGCGCACTAGACCCTGGATCGGCAGCAGCCTTGGCTAGCATCTCAACCGAGACTGAGGGGATACACTCGATACTGGGGTGGTTTTCTTTGAGTAGATCAGCCGTATCATCGTCATTGAAATAGGCCATGATGTGGGCGTGTGGGTTCTGTTGATGGCAGAACATTGCGGTGGTAAGTGTTATGTCGTCCAAAGGCGTGTCGATCAGTATTGCCTTGGCATTTTTAACATTAGTCCGTTGCATTTCATATGGATTGTTAAAGCTCTCGACACGAATAAATCCAATTATACCGGGCATTGGGTTTGCGGTGATCTTTTCTGGGCTGGCGCATAATACAATATTGGCATCATCAGCGGACGGCGCCTCTCGAAGCAGTAATCGCAACAATTGCATTGTGCGAACACCGTTGTATCCAATCACCAGCGTATGGTCGGTGTTACTTACTTGGCGCATTCCCTTAACCCCTCTCTGTAGGAAACTGATAACAGCAGCCGCGACACGGCCTATGATCGTGCCCCACATAACTAAGCCAATGGGAATGACCCATGTGCTGATTACCAACATGCCAGCAGGTGTGGCAGCAGAGTAATCCCCATAGCCGACTGTTGAGCTGGATACGACAAGAAAATACCAAAATAGAAGCGGGGAGCCCGTTGCTACGGGCTCCTGAGCAAGGTACAGGCCAAACCAGCTAATGGCCACGTAGCCAACCAATGTGGCTAGTACTACCTGCCAGCTAATGGTGACTAGGTGGCGGGCTAAGCTCCGAGCCAGACGCGTGATAATAAGCATCAGTAAAACTTACGACTGCGGCTGCGACTTCGCTTTGATTCTGGCGAGCACATCGTTTGCACCACCACTGCCACCGATACCTGCGCTCTTTAAACGAGCCTTCAGGTCGCCTCCACCCTCAGAACCAGCCATCTCGCGCGCAGCTTCAATTTCGGCACTGCGTTGTGATTGCTTGTTTTTGATCCGTTCAAGTGACTCAGATGCGGTTTTCATTTTTGAATTGGCGCTGAGATGCCGAGAGGAAAGACTCTCCTGGGCTTTTTGAACAGATGCGGTGGCCTTAACCGTGTCGACCTGCTGCTGCATGTGCCGAAGGTTGTTTTTTGACTCCTTCAGATCCTTGCGTAGCTGAACAACAGAGGCAGAAACCTGTGCCAAAAACTGATTTTCCGTTTCAAGCTGGTTCTCGAGTTCTGAGATCTTTTCAGCGACCTCTAGGGCCAATGCTTCGTCGCCTTTCTCGATAGCCTTCAGTGTATAGCCCTCATGTTCCTGAATGGCCGATTTGAAGTCGTTAATCTTTTTGGCAGCCAGTTTTTCTTTGGCGATAATGCCGGTCAGAGCCTGTTCAGATTTACGGATTTCCTGCTCCGTTTGACGGATTTCTTCATCAAGAATTGTCAGGGCTTGAGAGTCAGCAATCGCCTCAGCCGCATCATTGACGTTGCCACGCAACGCAGTAAATAGTTTATTCCAAACACTCATGGTATCTCTCCTAATTCAGAGGTGCCGGTTATTAACCGAGATAAGCTTCAAAAAACTCGATCATGCCTTCGACGTTGAGGAATAATGTGTCGATCTCAATCAAGACGGACTCCGGTTTGGACTCGGAGGAAAGTGCACCAAAGGCAACGTAAAAATCGTCACCGGCAATGCTGGTGATACCAATTGATGTCAGCGAAAACATATTCTTATGTGATCGCAGAGCGACATCATTGAACGCTATAGGGTCTTTGATCTGACTGACCGGGCAGAGTAGAGCCTCAACAAGAATTTGCTCTCCACTGACTGTCAGAAATGCGTCAACTCCGTCTTCATTCCCTAGCAGAATGGCGTCATTCTCTAGTGACACTGTTAAGTCGCTCTGAGTCTCCAGTAGCGCTTTTAGTTCGTTTAAGCTCAAGGCCATAAATGGATCCCTCTTTGTATTGGCTCAATAACAGTCTCGAATTTATGATTATAACTACCGTTTGTCAATATATATTTCTTTGTGTGACTAATAATTCACATTTAGATAATGTGAAGCTTGCAGATTGATTGCGCGTAGGCGATGATTGCTATGACTCACACAAATAGTTGGTGATTTCCTTATGAGTGATACACACGCAAGGCGGGTGCAATTCGTTAGCAGCCCTGAATGGGCTTCTGCAGTACGTTCGCTGATTCGTTCTGAAATGCAAAAAAAAGGCGTGGATTACGCTCAACTAAGCGACCATCTAAGTACCATAGGCACTCTCCAAACTGCTGACAACCTAAGACAGAAAATAAACAAGGGGATCTTGGGTGCTCAACTGTTACTTCAGATTCTCTATGTCCTAAAGGTGCGCAAGGTCTCCTGGGAGCTTATCGAAGAACTTGTTGAGGCCGCATCAAGCAGAGAAGACGCTTAGAGTTGGGCCGGTGACACAGGGCTCCGAGAGAGAAATAGCGGCCGTTTGGATTGGATTATCGGTCGTAAACCATGACCCCTTACCTAACACCTGACCTTCTTGCCTTTAAGTTTCACTTCGACAAATCTGGATATGAACGTCCCTCATTTTGCTTCAACGCTTAATCGGCTGTGAGTCGGACCGGCTGGCGAACGTTCGCCAAATTTAAGACTTTTGGGGATAGCCCCAACTTCCGCTATTTGGCCGAAGTGAGTCGCTCTGACTACAGAGCTTGGGGCTTTAATTGATAGGAATAGTTCACTCTGAACTCTAGTCAAAGACTAAAGCACATACCAGAGTAATGCAGGAAGAGCTGCAAAGCCCATAAAGGTCGAAACAATCACCATCCCTGCCACCTCTTCCGGGCGCTGATTATAAAGTTGTGCAAATAGGTAACAGAACACAGCTGCCGGCATCGCACATTGTAAAATAACAACACCCGCTGCGGGACCAGTAAGGCCCATCGCCCAAACGATCCCGACACCGACACCAAAGCCCATAACCAGACGTAGGGTGGATAAACCAAAGGCGGTTTTAAGACTACCTATTTTGAGGCTAGCCAACGAAACGCCCAGCGTGAAAAGCATTAGCGGAATGGTCAAATCACCGATAAGTTTTGTAGTATTAAACAACCATTTAGGCACTTCAATGTCGCCGAACAGAAAGACAGAGGCAAAAACCGTTGCCGGAATAATCGGCATCTTTAAAAGTGCTTTTGGGGAGAAACTGCCGGAGACGAAAGCAACCCCTACTGTCATCTGCAAAACCACATACAGGGTAAAAAAGGCGACCGCCAGTGCAAGCCCCTCTTCCCCATAGGCCAGCATACATAAGGGTAACCCAACGTTGCCTACGTTCGGCCAGCATAAAGCCTGCAAAAAAGCCCGTTGAGGTAATTTGAATGCGGCAAGTACTGAACCGCCAATCAAGACAAAAGCGAGATTGGCCACCAAGGCGGCCAGCCCCATATCCCACAGCTTTGACATATCCAGCTCAACTTTGGCCAATGCATAAAAGACCAAACATGGGGTGCCAAAATAGGTAACGATGGCGGTTACTAGGGATGTATCAAAATCTTTTCCACTTCTGGACCAGCCGTAGCCGATACCAACACAGATAAAGACAGGTGCCAAGATTGAAAAAATGACTGAAAACATATCAGGGCCTTAAGCCAGATGGAGTTTAATTGACAGAAAGTCTACACGAGTTAAATACACCAGCGTCCAATTAAACGCATAGATTCAGGTATGGTTGCAGATAACGGCGATCAATAATCCTTTTTCTCCCAAGTGGTCAGCCATAGTGACGCTATCACCACCGGCGTTTTTCAGGATGAAATCAGGGGCTTTCCAGCCGAAATCGCAAATAGGCGTGTCGAGCAACATCGTTGAAATCCTTGAGAGTAAGCTTTCTTTGGAAGCGCGCTGACCGCCATCGTAATGGTATGCCCGCACGTCATCAGTCAAGATGGTTTAAAGGAGGTTCCTTCTCCCTATTGATGACTTGTTAAGCAATGATTGTCATTTCATTTACGGTAAACTCATCAACCGCCCTGTCCGTTGCCGCCATGTAATCCTGCAGATGTTGATTACTCATGTGAGACTGCCACTGCTCTCGGCTTTCCCAGTTCTCGTAGAACATAAAGTGAGCAGGGTTTTCATTGTCCTGATGCAGATCGTAATTAATGCAGCCCTCTTCGGCGCGGGTGATGTCGATCAGCTTTTCAAGTTCAGCCTTTACCAGGTCAATCTTGTCGGTCTTGGCAATAATATTGGCGACGATGGTTAATTTGGCCATGTTCGTTTCCTCGTACATATATGCAAAATTTGTTTGTTTAAAAACCTTCCAACACAATCTTTCCGATGGAACGGCCAGACTCGAGTTCGGCATGCGCGGCCTTGAGGTTGTCGGCATTAACTGTGCCCAGGCTTTTACCGACAGTAGTCTGGATATATCCCTGGTCCACCAGGTCCGATACACGACTCAACAAGCGACCCTGCTCATGCATATCTTTCGACTTGTGCATGGAGCGGGCATACATAAACTCTATGTGCAGTGAAAGACTTTTGGGCTTCATCTTCATTACATTCAGTGGCTCACGGGGGTCATCAATCATGGCGATTTTGCCGAAAGGAACCAGCAGCTCGGTATAGGTTTCGAAGTACGCGTCTGTACTGTTAAGACTGGCAACATGGGTCACCTGACCGATGCCTTCGTTCGCAATCAGGGCTTCGATCTGTGGCTGCAGCGGCTGGGTGTGATCCACCACATAATCCGCACCGAGGTTCTTGACCCAAGCTTGTGAACTTTCACGTGACGCTGTTCCGATAACAGTGGCGCCGGTAATTGTTTTAGCAAGCTGAACGAGAATCGAGCCAACCCCTCCTGCGGCACCCACAACCAAGATAACCTCATCGGATTTCGCCTTTGAAACCGGGCTTTGCTGTTGTATCGATAGGTGCTCAAACAGCAGTTCCCAGGCGGTGATGGTGGTCAGTGGCAGCGCGGCTGCTTCAGCGTCAGACAGGCTTTTGGGTTTGCTGCCGACAAGATGTTCATCCACCAGTTGGTATTCAGCATTGCTGCCTTGACGGTTAAGATCACCGGCATAATAAACCTGATCTCCTGGCTTGAATTGAGAGGCGGATTCTCCCGTCGCGACAACTTCTCCGACAGCATCCCAGCCAATCACTTTGTACTCACCATCGTTTGGCGATACATTCTGGCGAATTTTGCAATCCACCGGATTGACCGCAATCGCCTTAACCTTTACTAACAGGTCATGGCCGGAAGCAATAGGCTGAGGCAGCTCGATATCGGTTAAAGATTCAGAGTCGGTAATAGGTAGGGATTTGATATAGCCAACAGCTTTCATGATTGTTCTCCAGTTGATTGTCCCCAGCCGTGGGGTGTGTTCCGAAATTTGTCGGAACCACATTCGGCAATTCACTGGATGCAAGTGTGGGCCTTGATTGTGTTTGTTTAAACAGCATAATAAGAGAAACATTATCAAATAGAATTTGAGAATATGCTGTTAGAAGACCTTCAAGTCGTCCTTAAAGTGGCAGAATTTCGCAGTATTACCGCCGCCGCCGCGAATCTGGACATGCGCACTGCCACGGCCAGCGCAGCACTGAAGCGAGTAGAACGCGCGTTGGGCGTGGAGCTGTTTATCCGTACCACGCGGCAACTGCGACTCTCCAGTGCGGGTGAGCGATATATTCCCCATTGTGAGCAAGCTTTGTTGATGCTGGATCAAGCTAAACAGAATGTGAAGGATGATCTCGATATCGTTGACGGTGAGCTCCGCATAGCTCTGTCATCTGATCTGGGGCGGAATCTGGTGACGCCCTGGCTGGATGAATTTATGGATGTCTATCCGAATATTCGTTTAAGAACCAACATCAGTGACAGCAATATCGATTTCTATCGCGACTCTGTCGACATGGCACTGCGCTACGGTTCGCCTAACGATGCCAGTCTTTATGGTTTTAAAATTTGTAATGTACCGGGAATACTGTGCGCAACGAAAGAATATCTGGATACACAGGGGACTCCCAAACACCCGCATGATTTACCCTCGCACAACGGTCTTTTTTACCAGCTTCACGACATCCTTCACGATGTCTGGAATTTTTCCCACCAAGGCGCTGACTATAAAATCAAGATGCAAGGCAACCGCGCCTCTAATGACGGTGATCTGGTCAGACGCTGGTGTGTAGCGGGAAAGGGCCTGGCTGTTAAATCATGCCTCGACATGTCCGCTGACCTGCTGTCGGAAAGGGTGGTCAGTGTCTTGCCTGAATATAAAGCTCGAGCTACTGAACTCTGGCTGATCTGCCCGAGCCGACAGTCGATTACACCGGCGGTGCGACTGCTCAGGGATATGCTCAAAGAGAAGAGCACCGCTATTCTCAAGCAGCTGATTGAAAAAGGTATTTTAGACAAAGACGTTTTTACTTAGAGGGGAAGGATGGACTCCCACTAACTGACTATGGACATAATCCAATGTTCGAAAACCTGTAGAGAAGTGCGCTCACCCATGTTTTCCGGATAGGCTCACACCCGCTGAGTCGAACCACTCCTGCCATACACTTTCCTGTACGGCAGGCACCCTCTAACCCAGCAACGAGCAATCCCCTAAGCGCTTTTCTCTACCTGATGCATATGCACGTCTTGCTGCGGATAAGGAATCGAAATACCTTCGGCATCGAAGGTGAGTTTTACTTTCTCCTGCATATCGAAGAATACGCCCCAATAATCAGAGGCGTTGACAAAGGCCCGCACGGTAAAGTTTACCGAGCTGTCGGCTAGTTCTGACAGCACCACCAGATTGTCCTCCTCCTGCAAGATACGATCATCCTCTGTCAGTAGACGTTGTAGGGTCTGCTTCGCTTTCTTCAGATCGTCATTGTAGCCAATACCAAAGACCATATCGACGCGACGAATCGGGCTCAGGGAGTAGTTCACAATACTGCCATTTGAGATCGGTCCGTTGGGGATGATAATAGTCTTCTTGTCACCGGTATGGAGGATGGTATTGAATATCTGGATCTCCTTAACGACTCCGGCAAAGCCTTGAGATTCGATAAAGTCCCCGACCTTATAGGGCTTGAACAGCAGAATCAGCACCCCTCCAGCAAAGTTCGATAGGCTGCCTTGTAGCGCTAGACCGACGGCTAGACCGGCGGCACCAAAAATCGCTATAAAGGAAGTCGTTTCAATACCAATCATCGAGGCGACACTGATAAACAACAGTACTTTTAGAATGGTACTGATCAGCTTTTCCAGGAAGATAGCCAGAGTATCCTCAACTTTGGATACTTTCAGAGCCTTATCGATGCCAGAGATAACGTACTTGATGATCCACAGGCCGATGACCAGAGTCAGCAGCGCCAGTATGACCTTGCTGCCGTAGACAGTTAGGTATTCGATGGCCAGGTCTTGGTATTTCTCTACAGAGGATAGATCGATATTTTCCATGATTAAGTCCTTGTTTAACCTGTGGAAATGAGGGCCTTAATTTAAGCCTGATCGACATTCTTCAATAAAACCGAAGTAAGGTCCAGCATAGTTTGATGAATATAATCCACGTGCATCAGTGAAAATTAAAGGTGTATTTATTTTCCAAATACCTGCTTAAGCAGGTCGGTGGAGCGGGCCAGAGGGTCCTGGCGGATTTTCTTCTCTTCTTCTGCCAGCATCAGGAACAGACCATCCAGTGCTTTGTTAGTGACATGGTTTTCCAGGTTCAGATCCATATCACCCACTAAAGGGTAGCTGCTGGCCTCATTAACCATCTGCTGGTAATAGCGGGTGGCGCCGACTTTCTCCATGGCGCTGCGGATAATAGGTTTGAATACAGAATCCAGATCAGCGGAGGTTTTGTCCTTAAAATAACTGGTGGCCGCGTCGTCGGAGCCTTCATAGATTTTTTTGGCATCTTCAAAGCTCATCGCCTTCAGGGCATTAAGGAAATACTCCGTGGCCTGAGGGGCCGCTTCTTCTGCGGCGCGGTTCATGCTGAGCTCAAAATCATCCACTAAGGAGCCCATGCCAAATTTTCGTAATAGCTTGGCACCCGTTTCCACTGTTTCTGGCATAGGGACTTTGATCAGGGGATTAGCAAAGTAACCATCGGTCTTAGAGACGCCTTCCACAGCACGCTGGGTGCCCACCTCCAGCGCTTCTTTTAATCCTCGGATAAGGGTTTCAGTATCTAAGGCGGTTGCCCCGACTTTTTCATCACCACTGATAATGTCAGGGGCTTTTTCTTCGATCTTTTTTAACAGATCACCCCAACCGGCATAACTCTGGGGGCTATGAATACTGAAGGAAAATGCAGTGACGGTAATTAGAGTCAGGGTTGCAAGGGTGCGTTTTGATGTGAATGTTTTCATAGGGGATTTGCTGTCCTTCTGTCCGTGTTTGACGCTGTTCTTCCGAAGCCTGAAGAAGAGTAGCGGCGGCATTTATCTATTCTAGACCTGAAAGGAAAGAGCGAGTGCCATTCGAGCGAATTTTATCGGGTGTTTCAGTTTGTGAGCGATTAAATCGTCAGACTATAAAAGCAGAAAAGGCCCTCTGCACTAATGCGGAGAGCCATTTTTATAGCGGCAAAATTATGAGGTTTTGAAAGAGATGTTTTTCGACCAGGTAGCGCAATCATCAGCTTTTAGATGAAGCGATTTTAATGTCGCCATTAGCTCGTGATTCGAAAGACTATGATCGTCGATATGGTGTTGTACATGCTCCGGGTCTAAGTGCTGCAGTAGTCGCATGCATTCACTGATTTTACTTTTCGGCAGGGGGACTGATTGACAGAGTTTATGATTGTGGCACAGCGAACCTTGGCAGGACTTTTTGATTGCTGCATAGGGATTTTCATTCAGCTTAGGATGCGTTGTCGCAATCAGTTTTTCATGCCAGGCGCGGGTTCTGGACTGGGCTCTAACTATTAGCAATAAAATGCCGGTAGCGCATAGCAAGGCGCCCGAAAAGAAAACAGCAACATCTCCCCAGACAGCTGGGAAAACGGCTCCGGCAGCCAAAAATAGAAAGGGGCGCCATTCATACAGAGGAAAAAAAAGTGTGTGCAGCGTTTCGCGTCGTTCTTCAGGGTGCAGATCCCGACGACGGTACTTGGAGCGCAGCATCCAGATCATCGATCCGGTGTAGAAGAATAAACAAGCAGCGGTGGTCATCAACAGTGGATAGTCAGTGAACGCTTTCGCGATCAAGCAGAGAAGACTTGAAGTTAGAAGCAGATACGGCTTAGCTTCATAGAACATAATTTTCAGCCTATCAGGGTTAGCAGGTAGATTGTTTTTTTTAGGTGCGCAACGTCACTACTATAACCTTGACCTCTACTTAAGGGAAGGCCTTGTTATTGTTGGGGAAATTCCTTTTCCCTGCTCGCCAATTTTAATATTTATCGACATATCGATCAGCTTTAAGCAGGTCGCTGATAGATCTAGGGGAGGTTTGATTAAGTCCCCCGGGCCTTTCAAGGTACTTCAGACCAGCGTATTAGTTCCTTGGTTATTGCTCTTCAGCGTTGACTGATGGCGAGCAGGGTCCCCGCGCCGATAAAGAGCCCACCGGTGACGCGGTTGAATAGCTGCATTCCGCAGCGATGGCTAAACCAGGCCAATATTCGGGAGGCACTCATCGCCAGTAATAACTCGACTGCAAATTCAACCACAGTGAAGGTTGCGGCCAGTATCAGAAACTGTCCTGCCAGCGGCTGCTGTGTATCTATAAATTGCGGCAAAAAGGCCATAAAGAATAGAATCACCTTTGGGTTGGATACCGCCACCGAGAACCCTTCCGCTGCTCGACGACGTATAGACGAGCAGGCTTTCGTCGCCCCGGGATCGGTTATTTGCAGCGGAGCTGCGCGCCACTGACGGATGCCAAGGTAGATTAAATAGCCAGCCCCCAGCAGCTTGAGGGTGGCGAAGGCGGTTTCTGAGGTCAGTAGTAAACTGCCCAATCCCAGCAGCGACAGCAGCATCAGCAGGACAAAGCCAACGGCTCCTCCCAATATCGTGCTGCAGCTGTGACGGGCACCATAACGGGCGCCGTGGCTGAGGGCCAGCAGGCCGTTTGGGCCGGGTGTCAGCGCCAGCAGCGTCACTGCGGCCAAATAAACTAACCAGTTATCCAACGCCATGTTAATGCTCCTGTTATTGGCTGCTAGAGGGCTGTTTTCCCGGGTCGATAAACAGTTGCCGGCCGCGCTCGATAAAACTAGCTTGCTCAGCGGCGGGCACTAAATTACCGCCGGTGGTCCAGACAATATGGTGAGCGCGGTCCATGATCGCCTCCAGCCCCTGTTGTCGTAGATAGTCGTGGCCTGACTGACTCTGGGTTAATAGTGCCGGGCCGGCAAACCCTGCTGTAGCCGAGGGTTCCACATCGATCCCTTCCTGTTGATGCAGCAGGTAGACCCATTGCAGCAGATCTTCGTCGGTAACGGTAAAAATGCCCGACAGGCGCGTGCTCATCTGTTTCGCGACCAGTTCTGATGCGCACCCCACCGCCAAGCCGTCGGCTTCGGTTGCAATGCTTAAACCCAGTTCACTGACCGACGCCACTCGCTCTGCTGCCATGGCGTAGAGCATACATGGAGCTTGCACCGGTTCGGCAAAGAAACAGTGTACATTGTCGCCGAACAGCTGTTTCAGGCCATAGCTGATACCGCCCGGTGCACCACCCACTCCGCAGGGAAGGTAGACGAACAGAGGGTTGTCGTTATCCACCGGGATATTGGCGTGCTGCAGTTGTCGTTGCAAACGCAGGGCTGCGACGCTGTAGCCGTAAAATAGCCGCTCGGAATTCTCATCGTCAACGAAATACCCACAGGGGTCAGCTTCGCTCTGGCGGCGGCCTTCGGCCACTGCGGCTGCGTAGTCACCGCTGTGCTCGACCACTTCGACGCCAGCATCGCGCAGGCGCTTTTTCTTCCATTCCTTAGCGTCACGAGACATATGTACGCTTACCTGGAACCCCAGCTGCGCCGCCATAATACCGATGCTCAGACCCAGATTACCGGTGCTACCCACCGAAATTCGATGACGGCTGAACAGCGTTCGTGCCTTGCTTTCGGCCAGCTGGAGGTAGCCGTGTTCCTGGGCAGGGTGTTGATTGCTTTGTATTATTCCAGCCTTGAGGGCCAGTTGTTCTGCAAAGCATAGAACCTCGTAGATACCGCCGCGGGCTTTAACCGAACCGGCAACCGGCAGGGCATGATCGCATTTGATCAGCACCCGGTCAGCGGCTGAATTCTGGCCCAGCAGAGCCCGCCCCAACGCGGGTGCCGGACGCAGTTCGGATTCGATTAACCCGCTACTGGATTGCAACTCAGGGAATAACTGTGCCAGTAGCGGCGCAAAACGAGCCAGGCGCAGCTCGGCATCGCGCATTGCTGCGCACGGGGTCGAATCGGTCCTGCCCTGATCTGTTGTCAGACGTGCATTGAGCCACAGGGTCGGTTGGCCCTCTAGCAGCTGTTGCCTCAGGATAGGGTTTAGAATTGTGTCAGCGGTAGCGGTCGGCACAGGGTCAGGCTCCATCGTTATTTTTTACTATTCTGCTATAGAATGGCTGGATGTATAATCGATTATTCCTACATAACTGTTTAGCTGAGCTTAATAATCATGATTAATGCCGCTATCTGGGCTGGCCTACGCTACTTTCACTGCGCTGCCGGTCATCTAAGTTTTACCCGCGCCGCCGACGAGCTTAGTGTGACTACTGGCGCCGTCAGCCAGCAAATTAAACAGCTTGAATCCCGTCTCGGCTGTCGGCTGTTCCATCGTACTACGCGGCAGCTGCGTTTAACCGAGGAAGGTGAGCAGTTAGCCCAAGCGGTTGCTCAGGGCTACAACAACATCGATGGCGCGTTGAGTGTGCTGGCAGCAACGCAGCTGCGTGGACAAGTCCGGCTGGCAGCGATTCCATCCTTCTGTTTGCAGTGGTTGGTGCCGCGCCTGGGTGAATTTTACCGCACCTTTCCTGATATTGATCTGCATATAGACGCTCAGGATCAGCTGCAGGGGCTAGCTGACAACCGGTATGATCTGGCGCTGGATTATCGGCTGCCCCGCCCGGATGATGCCGCGCCGTTTCTGACTGAGCGGCTGTTTCCCGTGTGCAGTCCTGAGCTGCTGGCCAGCGGCTCGCCGTTAATAAACCCAAAGGATCTGCTGGCGTACCCGTTGTTGCACGACTGTGCCCCCTGGGTCGGTGCGGGTCGGGATGAGGAATGGCAGCACTGGTTGCACAGCGTCGGGATAACCTCGGCTGGCGACCAGGGTCAGGGTCAGGTTTATTTTAATCGAGCGGATCTTGCTCTGCAGGCAGCTGAAGCAGGACAGGGGATTGTGCTTGCTCGTCAGGCATTAGTGGCAGATCGGTTAACCAGCGGGAGATTGGTGGTCGCCTGTGAGCAACGGGTACGTTCCCCCGCCAGTTATTTTTTGCAACTGGCGCCGCATGCGCAGGACAATACCCGCGCCGTGGCGTTTCAGCGTTGGTTACTGGATCTAGTAAAGGCTGAGTCGATCTAGAGGGGCCTGGAACCAGTTAACCACTATCTTTTTACCCCGCAGGGGGCGACGCAGGCATTTCAAACATCTATTTTTGAGAGACAAAAGGAAGCGGAAGGGAAAGACCTTTCGTTATGCTGATCAGTATTTGATGGAAAAATACATAGCCTCATTTTCTATCCATTCTCCAAATAGCTTTCCCGATAGCGTAATGGCATAGTTCGCCCCATGAGCGATAAATACAGCCATCTTACCCATATTCAATCCCGCGACGAACTGACCCTTTACGACTTGATTCCTAACGTAGTTTGGATCTTTGATCTTGACTGCCACGGCTGGTGGTGGGGGAATCCCCCGGCCCTAAGGTTTTGGGGGTTGGAAACCATTGAAGAACTCATCGCCAAAGATTTATCCGGAGATACTCAAGGAGCCCGTGACCGCACGGCTCAGACCTTTGAGCTGGCGGCAAAAAACGGACTGACCGTAGATCCCTGGACCACCTATCCCAACGGCAAACCAAAAACCCTTCATATGATGCACCGGGCTGTTCTCGTTGGTCCTGATAAGCATCGGGCAATCATTGCTTACGTTAATGAAGAAGTGGACTTAGGTGCCGAACCTGAGAATCTCTTGTTAGTGGAGGCGATGCGATATACGACGGTACTGGTCACCAGTTTCACTCAAGAAGGTAAACCGGTTGTTGAAAATCCCGCGGCAACAGCAGCCTACAAGCACATTGATACGAAGAACCTGCCGGAGGGCGTGACGCCATTCTCGGCTCGTTTCGCGAACCCGATGGACGGAGAAACGTGCCGCAAAAAGGCGCTGGAGGAAAAGGGAGGGCGTTGGGAATACTTCATGACAACCACCGGAGGGGTTCGGCGCCATACTTTGGATATCCGAATCACCCGCCACCCTTTAACGGGGGATTTTCTGTTACTGGTTGTGGAACACGATATAACGCTATTACATGACGCCGTGAATGCCGCAAAAGAAGCCCAAGAGAAGATGCGGAGAATGGCCCACTATGATGCTCTCACCGGCTTGCCTAGTCTCCACCTTATGACTGAAAATGCCTTGCTGCTCATCTCTCAAGTAGCGAGAAGTAAGCAGCGGTTGTCGGTGATGTTTATCGATCTTGATGATTTTAAAGCCGTAAATGATACCTATGGGCATGATGCCGGAGATCAGGTTCTCAAAGAAGTTGCCAGTCGTCTTGCAAAAACCTTGCGCAAATCCGATCAAGTGTCCCGAATTGGAGGCGACGAGTTTGTGATGTTGCAGACAAATGCGAAAACTAATGAAGATGTTGCTCAAGTCGCACGAAAAATTATCGACCAGTTATCTGTGCCGTTTGAGGTAGCGGGTGGCACGGTAGAGCTTGGTGCCAGTATTGGCATAGCATTTTACCCTGAACATGGCGACGACTTGGAAAGCCTTCTAAAGGCCGCCGATCAATCCATGTATAAAGTCAAAAAGGCAGGAAAAAACAGCCACCATTTTGCTTAGAAAGACCTGGGTCGTTGTAGATATCACAGCTTTGAAATGAAGTTGGTTAAAAGCGAATACTTAGCTGCTCGGTGACATGGCTGAATGTAAAAATAAAGGGGTTAAAATTACCTGGACCCAAGAAGCAGGGTAATTCTTAGAGTCTGTCTAACTTGGGCACTTCTAGCGGTGTTTTAGATTGGCGCGCTGTTAGCGAATGAGCGCTACAACTTCCGCCCAAAATCAGACGTTGGCCCGATGTAGGAAGGAGTCCGTACCGGCAGCTACCGATACAAGCAGACAAAACTTAACTGAGGGCTACTATCGGAATGCTGGACATTCACTCGAGCAACCAGGCCCTAGCTTCTTCCATATCCCCAAACAGCGCTGTTTCTACGCCGCAAATAGTGTGCGCATTTGCTAAGTGAGCGTAACGGCTTTCATCCGTTTTAGGAGGGATAACAATAGCAATTCGTTTGCACTTGGGAACATCTCTTTTAAAGCTAATACCCAAGTCATCCAGGTCGATTAGCCTGAGGTGCCCTATATCGGCGAGCTGGAAATCAACTAAAGCTCGATCACAGGAGCCAAAATACAGTGGCAGAGAGTCTGATCTGGCCGCTTTTATTTGAGCTATTTCTACAGGTCCTTGCTGCGTCACCAGCACATAGTCGCCATCGTCAGACAATTCAACAGTCGTAGGCATCCCATCTCTCCAGGTTTTTAGCCCTGCGATTATATGAAAATTCACGTGGGGACAGATATAGCCAATTATGGGCATATCAAGTCGATACCTAAGGTCTATCCTGAACCTCCGAGCGAGTTGCGAAAAGCAACTGCTTAACAAACAGTGTCCACGAAAGTGGTACAAGATCAGCTCGATTCAAACATCAAACTTTTCAGGCATTATTAAAAACTCCTACAACAGGTATGGTTGATCGATTTTTTCTCTGAATTAAATTTTATTGTTATCGTGGTCGTTGTTTTTATGCGATATTGTTTTTATGTTTGTGATCTTTCTTCTTGTTTTTATAATAAGTTGAGTTCTATTGTTTGCTTCTAATTTTGTAAGCATTTTTCCTACATGTGATTTAACGGTCGATATGCTTATGTTTAGATTTTTTGCAATTTGTTTGTTACTTAACCCTAGTCTTATTCCGTGAAGAACTTCATTTTCTCTGTTTGATATAATTTCTGTATGCTCTGAATTTGTCCCAGTTTTTACCTGTAGAAATATGTTGTTTTTTTCTTTATTCGAGAAATTATATAGAGGATTTTGGTTATATTCTATATGGTTGTAATGTAGGGGAGAGTCGTTTGTTTTTGAAATACCATAAATAAAAAAATCTTCGACTAAATTTAGTTTTTCATCGTTATTTGCTATTTTCGATAATATTATTCCCAGCTCTTCGGTTGGTATTGTCTTTGGTATTGTTGAGCAAATTCTTTTGTTTTTATATTGTACGTTACTCCCTCGACGCTGTAGTTTTTCTTTTATGGATAGAGCCGATGAAAGATTGTCAGTTAATACCGCAATATTAAAATTTAGAAAATTATGAAAGACATGAAATAACTCAATGTCGGGTAGTTTTGAGTCTACGACCAATAGGTCTGGTGTTGGATTATCTAAAATTAATTTACTGATTTCTAGAAACGAAGATGCTTCTATAAAATTGCAGGCGCAGTTGGCGCTTTTTAGAGATATGGCTATTCCATGCCTACATAGGGGTGATGAATCGGCGACCAGTATATTTAAATAATCATTCACGGGATTTTTTCTTATAACACGAATAAGGGGTAACAATTTGTTAGAATCTTTCTCTGCATAAGTCGTGCCTGTTTCAATAATATTAATATATAGGTGTTTTACATAAAGTATATGGCAGGATAGATGCCAAGAAATCATGTGCTATTTATGGGGGTTGATCCTTCCTAGAAGCCACTATCCGCTCAGCATTGCCACAGGGTATAACTCCTAATATTAATTGTTGGTTTCTAGGTTCGGGATAGGTGATCTTGGTTATTCGTGCGCTTAAATTATGTTCTACAGCTAGCAGGTTCTTTTTGTATGGCTTGTCTAAAAGCTACGCTTTGTGCCGACTGCTGCTACAGATTGTCTCTTGGTTCAACATGGGGAAATGTTGCAGTAAAGTTATAGTAAATGGGCTAGGGTTATCCAACGGATAGCAGTTAAAACTGCACTGGCATTAAATTATTGGTAGCAAAGCGAGTTATCATATTTAGCGCAATCAAATATCCATAGTGTGTGAAGGTCTTCTACAAAAATAGCTTTTGTTCGTATATCGATAGGTAAGTCTATCTGCCACCGGTTTAGCTCAGTTCGGCTGAAAATGTACTTGGCTTTGTCGTAAAAAACGGGGAACGTGTTTTCGTCCGAATCTTCTTTGTCCAATAAATCTAGGGCTAGTTCGCCAGCGGCTGTACCGATTTCATATCCTGAAATTACCCATCCACCGATGCCTAGGCCGGGCCCTATAGAGTCTTCATAAAAGCTGAAGATGGGTAGCGGGGAATTGCTGCTCATCCATCGAACGACGCCAATTTCTGGTTCGACATACTGCCCGGTTACGTCACGTAGTTGATAGCGGGAGTCAAAAAGTATAGCGCTGTAACCATTTTTTTCAGATGAGAGAACTTCTTGTTGCCATTGTTCCCAAGAGTGCGTGATTTTTAGATCGATGGTTACGCCCTGTACTTTTATCGAAGACTTTGTTCCAAAAATACGTAGAAGGTCTGTTACATTTTCCTCATCAGGTCCCGAGTCATTGAGTAACAATACTTTAAGAGTTTCAGCAGGAAATAACCGCATAATTTGCCGGATCGATCTTTCGTATAAAGGACGTTCGATGACACCGGTAAAGTTTTTTCCATGGGTTTTATCTAAGTATTTTCGTGGATTATGGTTGATCCCAAGATATATAACCGATGCGTTTTCAGCTTCCAGTTTGGTGCCGAGTTCTTTTAACGCAATATCGTCACCAAGAATTACTAGCTTGGGGTGTAAAGAACGGTACGTTGATAGTGCGTGTTTTACAGTTTTTTGCAGTTGAGTTTTTGTTTGTCGCAGGGCATCAAGATCAAAGCGAACTAAGTCGTAATTTTCCTTTAATTTGTCATTGAGGCCTTTTTCCCAGAGACGGTCCCAAAGAATATCGTGCCAGCTGTGAATCACCAGTATTTTTTCTTTGGCAAGGATATGAGGGCTAAGCAGCATAGTTATCAATATTATAACTAGAGAATACTTAGCTCTATGCGCCATGGAAGACATGATATTCCGGTATTTATTGAGTTTCTAAGTACTCAATAAACAGGCAAAAACAATGCCATATTATATGGACTAATGATTAGTCAACAGGGGAGGAGTAAAGCAAACCATTAAAATGGACACGGGTTACTCATCGACGCATTCTTCACCAGGAAGAAGAAGACCGAATTTTTTAATCTTCCGGTGCAAGGTTGAGCGACTTATCCCCATCGCTTTTGCTGTACGGGTGACGATCCAACGATTGTCCTCAAGAGACTGAATAACAAGATCTTTCTCTGTGTTCTCGAGCGACAATTCTGAGCTGGGTGTGGATGCTAAAGATGCAACCCTGTGAGGTACTGAAGGGCGTGAGTCTGTGGGGGTCTGCGGTAATCTAAGCTCGTCTGGAAGATCAGTGATTTCAATTTCCAGCCCATCTCGAACGCATAATGCGTACTGTAGTGCGTTTTTTAATTGCCTGATATTTCCAGGCCATTGGTAGGATTGCAGTAGGTTCATAGCCTGTGAAGTAAGCGTGACCGGTGTTTCAATCTTCTCCTTCATACGCAGCTCGTTGAGCAATGTATTAATAATTTCTTTTATATCCTCTCGGTCTCGTAGTGCCGGCAGCGAGATGTTGACGCCGCTGACACGATAATAGAGATCTTCCCTGAATTCTCCTTGGGTAACGTAATCTTTGAGATTTCGGTGTGTGGCACAGATAACATGGAGGTCAATTTTGACTGGCTTTACCTGTCCCAAGGGCGTGATCTCACGCTCTGCTAGAACCCGCAGTAATCTAGCTTGCAGCTCCAATGGCATATCTCCGATCTCGTCGAGAAATAGAGTGCCTCCTTCGCTGGCCTGTATTTTGCCAATTTTTCCACCCTTCAGACCGCCGGTAAATGTTCCTGAACCGTAGCCGAATAGTTCGCTTTCGATGAGTGATTCGGGGATCGCAGCACAGTTCAGAGTGATAAATGGTTTTTCACACCGTGTGCTACTTTGGTGAATAGCTTGCGCCCAGACTTCCTTTCCTGTTCCCGTTTCACCCTGCAATAAAATACTAATATCTTTGTCGACGACTCGGTGGCAGATGGCGGCCTTGCGCTTCAGGTTTACTTCCGAGCCCGCGATTTGGATAAGCGGAGAATCGGTCATTTCGATCTGAGGTGTCACTTGTGGCGAAGTAATATCTTTTTGACGTGCTTGTTTCTGCTGCTGACCTATCAAGGTAAGGCACAGAGGAATAGGGCTTTGTATCCCTTTGAGTAGAAGCGGGTTGCCGTTGGCAGCATCTACCCGTTCAAGGGATACACCTGTCAGTGCTTCGAGGGACAGGCCAATGACGTTGGCGCGTTTTTGAATACCCATCAGCATCAAAGCAGGGGTCGTGGCAGCAGCTATGTTGCCGGCCTCATCAATGGCAAGTATGCCGGTGGTAGTGCTCCCGTAAGGACTTACAGTGGGTGATATTTCCAGAAGGAAGTATTCAGAATAAGCCCTTATGAAGAGTAACGCTTCAACCTGATTCGCTGTTTCACAGACCAGATTCAGCGCCAGCCCCTGTGTTAGCTTGTTGCCCTGCGCGAATGTTGATAGATCAAGTGCGCCGAATGGTTTTCCATCTGCACCGATCAGCGGTGAAGCTGAACAACTGAAGCGTTTGAGCGACTGTTCGAAATGCTCTTCCGCATAAACAGTTATGGCTTTTCCTGTAGCTAGGCAAGTGCCTATCCCGTTGGTTCCGGTTAGCGACTCGCTCCAGGTTGATCCATGCTGAAGTCCTTCTGATGCGAGTTCGCGAACTGCGGTGGAGTCAAAGTGGCTTTGGACAACTACACCTCTTGAATCAGTTACGAGAATGCAGTAACCCGAATTTTTTGCGATGACGCGAAGTTTATCGAATATCGGAGAGGTGTGAATTAGAAATTCTTCGAGTGGTTCATGGTGCTGCTTGATTTCACCATCAGTCAGGCGTATCGGTGGTTTTAGATGGTGAGGATCTAGGTTATATCGATTTTCACAGCGCTGCCATGATGACCGGATCGAAGGCGTATTGTGAGAGGTGTTACCTGTAGTACCCACATTGCGAGCGAAATATTTATCGTTCGGAGTAACCGCCATGCTTACCTCTTTTCGCCCCTTCGTCTCCTACCATCCATGAGCATAGAGTAGAAAGTGAATGTTATTTTTGTCTTATCATTAGACAGTATAGGAAGTGCCCAATGCAAGCACCTGCTTCGGTGTTGGCTGTGTGGTCTAAGGTTGCAACACAGATTTTTTCGGGTGGGGAGCACACTGTTATATCAGTATTTTCGTCCCATCTACCTTCTATTATCGCCGCGTTCGTACGTTTTTCTTAGCTCAGTATAAAAACCATTTTGTTTGGAATATTTCCTATTGCTGGTGAGCCTCGGCTATTTTCCAGTCTCTTATTAATGTGCGCTACATACTGACTCAGCGTCTGCTACACACTGCGCCAAAAGTTTTCGTGGTGTTCCTTGTATTCTATATAAACCAATATAAAACAGTATGTTGATAGGTTGGTATGGCGTTTGCTATAGCTCTGTATAACTTAATTACCGACACCCATAAGTTCAATATGTATTTGATAAAAGAATAAGGGGACCTGTTTATATGAAGCCAAACAAAGCGCAAAAAATATGGATGTATGAGCACATGCTTGTCAGTCGTTACTTCGAGGAGTCTATCGAAAAAATCTACATGGAAGGTAAGTCGCCGGCCTTCAACATGGCGAATGGTCCTATACCCGGAGAGATGCATCTTTCCAACGGGCAGGAGCCTTGCGCTGTAGGTGTCTGTGCACACTTGACAGCAGAAGATGTCGTTACGTCTACCCACCGTCCTCATCACGTAGCGATAGCTAAGGGTGTTGATTTGGACAGGATGACGGCTGAGATTTTCGGGAAAAAAACAGGGCTTAGCGGTGGTCGTGGTGGGCATATGCATATCTTTGATGCTGCTGTGAATTTTTCCTGTTCCGGAATTATCGCTGAAGGTATGGGGCCTGCTGCTGGTGCTGCCCTGTCACGTCAGCTACAGGGTAAAACGGGTGTGGCTGTGGCGTTCTTGGGGGATGGCGCTGTGAACCAGGGTGCGTTCCATGAGGTGATGAATTTGGCTGCTGTATGGAAGCTGCCCGTAGTATTTGTTGTTGAAGACAATGGCTGGGGTATTTCTGTTTCCAAGTCGGATTCAACCGCTGTTGAACACAATGACACGCGGGCTGCTGCCTATGGTATGCCTGGTTATCGCGTAATTAATAATGACCCCGTTGCTGTATTTGAAGTTGCGGGTAACGCAATTGCTAGAGCTCGTGCCGGAGAGGGACCGTCTCTTATAGAAATTGAGACCTACCGCCTGGCTGGTCATTTTATGGGGGATGCTGAAGGTTATCGTCCAGATGGCGAAAAGGATGCTCTGCATTCCAAGGACCCGATTCCTGCTATGAAGCGGCTTTTGGTTGCAGAGTGCGGTTGGGGCGATAGCGAAGAGTTGGAAATAACTACTAAAGCGCATTTTCGAGTCGATCAGGCTATTCAGTTTGCTCGTGATAGTGCCTACCCGGAGCCTGAAGAAGCCCTCGATAAGGTGTTTGTCTGAAATCGATATAGATGAATTCCTGATTTTGCTTTCTTTGCTGGGATTAACGGAGATTTAACGATGAGTGATGTAGCGCAAAAAGAACGCAAGCTGACGATCGCGCGAGCCATGGCAGAGGCCGTTTCTCAAGAGATGCGTACCGATGAGCGTGTTTTCGTTATGGGGGAAGATGTAGGGCCCCTCGGTGGTGTGTTTGGTAATACTCGCGGTCTATTTGATGAATTTGGAGCGAGCCGGGTCCGTGATACGCCTATTTCAGAAACAGCCTTTATTGGTGCCGCAGTGGGTGCGGCTGCGGACGGGATGCGACCGGTAGTTGAACTGATGTTTGTGGACTTTTTTGGTGTGTGTATGGACGCCATATACAACCTCGCAGCTAAGAATAGTTATTTTTCTGGCGGTCATGTTCCCGTGCCTATGGTGTTGATGACATCAACTGGGGGGGGCTATAGCGATGCGGGGCAGCATTCCCAGTGTCTGCACGGGACCTTTGCTCATCTGCCGGGGATGAAAGTAGTCGCGCCGTCAAATGCTTATGACGCCAAAGGTTTGATGATTGCTGCTATTAGGGATCAGAACCCGGTTGTTTTTATGTTTCACAAGGCGTTGCAAGGCATGGGGTGGTTGGGTACGGAAAAAGGGGCGATTAATCACGTGCCTGAAGAGGCATACACCGTTGAAATTGGGAAGGCCAAGGTTGTACGTGAAGGCAAGGACGTGACTGTTGTCGGTATCACCTCTGGTGTGCATCACGGTCTTAAAGCCGCAGATATTCTTGCTGAGAAAGGTGTTAGTGCGGAGGTGTTGGATCTGCGGTCGCTGGTGCCACTCGATCGAGAAAGCATTCTGCGCTCAGTTGCGAAAACTGGCCGCTTGATTGTGGTTGATGAGGATTATCACAGTTACGGCATGAGCGGAGAAATTATCGCAACGGTTGCAGAGCAGGGTGTGAAACTTCACTGCGCACCACAGCGAGTGGCCTATCCCGATATTCCTATCCCGTTTTCTCGTCCGATGGAACAGTGGGCGCTGCCGAACGCAGAAAAGATTGTTAATTCTTATGAACTGATGACGAGGTGATTTGATGAGTACCGATATTGTTATTGCGCAGGACCTGTGGGAAGAGGATGAAGATGCTGTTATCACGACGTGGCTAGCTAGCGACGGTGCTTCAGTTGACGCTGGAGATACGGTTGCAGAGATAATGGTTCAAAAGATTCAGCACGATATTGTGGCGCCTGCTTCGGGCACTTTAAAAATCGTCAAGGAAGAAGACGATACGGTCAGTAAAGGTGACGTGATCGGAAATGTTAGCTGATCGAATGAGGCGGAGTAATTTATGGACGTGAATGAAAGTAGCAATCAGGTCATTCCCTTAAAGGGTATGCGAGGAGCTATTGCAGATAATATGCGCCGCAGTCTCGATGAAGCCGCTCAGCTCACACATCACGCTGAGTGTGATATGACGGCGTTACTCGCATATAAAAAGCGGGTAAGTGAGGCAGGGGTCAAGGTTTCTATTGAGGATCTGCTAATTGAGCAAGTTGTAAAAGCATTGGTGCGCTTTCCAGAGCTGAATGGGAGAGTAGAAGGTAGAGATATTTGCTTAAGTAAGGCCATTCATTTGAGTGTGGCTATTGGGCTGCCTGGAGGTTTGCTTGTCGCCCCCACTATTTTTAACGCCGATGATCTCACATTGCATGGTCGCGCTGCGGCCCGCAAAGACGTGGTTACACGGGCCAAAATAGGCAAGCTGACCGTTGCCGAAATGACTAAGGGAACCTTTACCGTTAGTAATTTAGGCTTGTCTAGGGTCTCTCATTTTACCCCGATCATCAACATTCCACAGATTGCCATTCTTGGTATCGGCCGAACGGTTGAGCGACCTTGGGTTACTAAAGATGGTGACATTACTGTGAGATCGATAATGGGCTTGTCTCTGACCTTTGATCACCGGGCGGTGGATGGTGGCCCTGCAGCAAACTTCCTTAGTTCGCTATGTGAGTTAATTGAAGGGGTGTAACTGGTGACTTCCTTTATGCAAATCGACAGTGTGCACTCCTGGAATAAACCTGGTGCTAACGAGATCTTTGAGCCGATGCAAGGGCTCAAGCAAGAGCTTGAGCTACTGGATTTAGTAGCGACCAATAAGCTGGAAAGCGGTTGTCGTATTTGGCGTTGTCACCGAGCGATGGTCGTACCAACATCGATAAGTAAAAAGCCTGGATTTGCTCGCGCATCCCAAGCACTCGCGGATCAGGGCTGGCCGGTAATTATTCGCAAGACGGGCGGTGATTTAGTGCCACAGTCTCCAGGTTTACTTAATGTTTCTTTCGCTTTTAGGCAGAAAAGGGAAAGAGGGAGTATTCATGAGACTTATCAGGCGCTCTGTCGACCCCTGATTACAGCATTCAATAAGTTAGGGATTGATGCCTACAGTGCCTCGGTTCCAGGCGCTTTCTGCGATGGCGAATACAACCTTGTCGTGGAAGGGCAAAAGCTGGCTGGGACCGCGCAGCGTTGGCGTCGCATATCATCGTCACATGGCGAGAATGGGGGCTTCGCTGTACTAGTTCATGCCGTGATTTTGTGTCGCGATGAATTACCTCAGCTATGGCGTGCCGCGAATGACTTTTATCGTCATTGCGGTATTGATCAGTATGTTGAATACACCAAACACGTGTCGGTTTCAGACCTATTGCCTGAGAGCCAGGTTTTTTCTAATGATGCTTTTATATCAACTATTTCTAAAGCCATTTATGAAGAGCTGTGGCTGTCTGATAAAGAATATGAGAGCCAGAGAATTTTATAAACACGACTAAGTTTATTAACAGCGGAAGTATATAAGAGGTTTTTATGAATAAAAATAATTATCAAATTAAAACTGGTGAAGTGGAGGTAGAGCTTTCTAGTAAGGATGATATGAGCGCATCTTCATTGAGCCGAAGAAAATTCATAACGAAAGGTACGATCGCGGTGGCAAGCGTAGGTGTGCTGGCTATGGGTGTTGGTGGTGTGCTGGTTTCGCCGCAGGCCTGGGCGGCAAGTGTCGTTGGCGATCGCGCTAGCGAAACCCTATTGCGTTTAGCGCGTGATATATACCCTCACGATACCCTTGACGATAAATATTATACCCAAGTGATGTTGCCAATGGGTGAGAGTGCAAATACGGACAAAGCGCTTGCCAAGCTACTTATTGAGGGCGTCAGCGAGCTTGATCAGCGTGCTAATGATCGATTCGGAATGGGGTATCTGGAAGTTAAGCAAGAGGCAGATCGGGTCGTTATTCTCCGCGAGATGGAGTCGTCCGCTTTTTTCCAGAAAGTTAAAGGTGCTGTGATGATGGGGATTTATAACAATCCTGAGCTTTGGCCATGGTTTGGTTTTGGCGGATCTTCCTGGGAACAAGGCGGATACATAAATCGTGGTTTTGACAAAATTGATTGGCTTTAAAAAATAAAAATTGAGGAATTCGTTATGTCAGCAGTATTCGATTTAAATGACGATGGTGTAGTCGTTATTATTGGCTCCGGTGCGGGAGGTGGAACTCTCGCAAATGAACTCGCCCAAAAAGGTATTCGTTCGGTGGTTCTCGAAGCCGGTAAACGCTTCAAAATGGAAGATATTGATAACGATGAATGGGGTATGTTCGGCAAGATTTCCTGGCTGGATAAGCGTAACTCTGAGGGTCCTTCTCGTCTTGCTAAAGACTTTCCTCACCTCCCTGCCTGGATTGTTAAGGGTGTAGGTGGAGCAACGATGCATTGGGCCGGCGTTGCTATGCGCTTCCAAGAACATGAATTCAAAATGAAAACGACCAATGGCACGATCCCAGGAGCTAATGTTCTGGATTGGCCGATTACGCTGCAGGAACTAGATCCCTACTATACCCTTGCCGAGAAAAAGATGGGGGTCTGTGGTACAGAAGCTACCGGTATGCCATTTCACGCTAAGAGCAGTCACTACAAGGTAATTGAGGAAGGTGCAAAGCGTATAGGTGCTAAGTGTGAACAGGCTACTCTCGCTATCAATACTGAGGCTCGTGATGGCCGCCCTGCCTGTCAGGTTACGGGGTTCTGTATGCAGGGCTGTCGCATTGGTGCCAAGTGGTCCACGATGTACACCGAAATTCCCGCAGCTGAAAAGACCGGTAACTGCGAGGTTCGTCCTCAGTCAATGGTGCTTAAAATTGAGCACGATAAAGAAGGCAAGGTCACAGGCGTGCGATACGCCGATAAAGACGGTAATCAGAAATTTCAAAAAGCCCGTGTTGTTGCCGTTGCCGGTAACTCCATCGAGTCGCCGCGCATGCTCCTGAATTCGGCGTCAACCATGTTCCCAGATGGTTTAGCTAACTCATCTGGACAGGTTGGTCAGAATTATATGACACACACCACCGGTGGTGTTTATGCGGAGTTCGAAAAGCCTGTTCATATGTATAAGAGTACGGTGGTTCCTGGTGTGGTTAAAGAGTGGCAGGATAATGATCCGTCTCGAGGCCATTATGCTGGCTATGAACTTGAGGCGTTGCACCTAGGGCTGCCCTTTATGTCAGCATTCCTTAACCCGGGTGTTAGTGGTTGGGGACGGGAGGTAGCGGAGTCGTTGAAAAATTACGACAAAATGGCCGGCTTTTGGATTTGTGGTGAGGATATGGCGGTGGAGTCTAATAACATTACCTTACATGCCACTGAAAAAGACCAGCATGGTCTTCCTATCCCTGTTGTACATAAGGCTGATCATATAAACGACACACGGATGCGTGATCATGCATATAAAACCTCGAAGGAACTCTTTGAGTCTGTTGGGGCTATAAAAGTCAATAATTTGCCAGCTTACCCTGCGAGTCACAACATGGGGACCAACCGCATGAGTGAAAGACCTCGTGATGGTGTCGTAAATAAATGGGGCCAAACTCACGATATAAAAAATCTATTTGTATCGGATGGCAGTCAATTTACGAGCAGCGGCACAGAAAACCCTACCCTTACCATCGTTGCTTTGGTAATTAGGCAGGCAGAGTATATTTATAAGATTATGAGTAGCAATGAAATTTAATTAACCCTGAGTTTTTCATCATACTAGTAGCTTGCTTTGGCGCCCTTGCGGCGCCTTTTTTATGGGGTTTATTTATGTTATTGATTTTTGTTTTTAATTGATTCGATACAGAGTGTTTTATCCGGCTACACTCTGTGTCATTTTTTTGTATGTATTTAATATTTATTGTTATAACTCCTCTATTCCCGGTAATTTTTTGTTGGCATCGATGTTGCAAAGTAATAATGGACAACTAATAATAGGAGAGATTTATGCGGTTTTTTAATAATAAATATGCTGTATGTTTTTCAGCTGTTTTACTATCATCGACAGCTCAGGCTGAAATAAAAGTATATGACTTGAATGGCTACTCTTTTAGTGTGGACGGCTGGGTTATTTTAAATGCAAGCTCAACTAGTGGCGATGCAGATGGTAACGATGCGTTTAGAATAACGTCGGGTGATTCTCCTAATATGTTTGGATTCAACGTAGGGCTTCCTGATTATAATGGGACAAAAACAACCGCTCGCTTGGGGCTTCGAATTAATCCGCATTCAGGCGAGGGTAATCAAAAGAACCAAGGTAACGTTGGGTCGACTGCGTCGAAATCTCTTGACCCTCGGGAAATATTCGTTAAGTTCGAAGGCGACTATGGTGAGTTCGTTTTAGGTAAGCAATATAGTCTGTTTAACGGGCGTCCAATTCTTGCTGATTCCTCTGTACTTGCGGGCGGATTCTTTGCTTATGACATTGCTAACGATGGTGGCGCATTAGGAGCTGGATCACTGCATTCGGGTTACTTATATGCCAATTTTAATAGCGGATTCAGATATAACAGCCCCCGCAGTAATCCGCTACAGGCGTCCATCGCTCTGTATGATCCCAGCAAGATAGAATCAATATTACCGAGTGTGGGTTCAGCCCCTCAAGCTGCTAAAACTACGTTGCCTAGAGTTGAAGCTGAAATTGCATATAGCGGTGAAGCTGGCGATGTTAAATACACCGCTTATGTAGACGGTGTTTACCAAAAAGCAGAAGGCTGTGTTATTTCTGGGGTTACTTGTTCCAGTGGCGACGAAGTAACCGCAAAGGGTGTTTCTACTGGACTTAGCTTAGATTTTGGCAGTTTTAAGTTTTTTGCATCGGCATTTAAAGCAGAGGGCTTGGGGTCTGCACTTCAGTTAGACTTTGATTCTCTAGACGATACTGGTAAAGAGCGAGACAGTGACGGCTTTTGGGTTCAGGCTACGGCACGGGTCACTCCATCGACCCTTTTGCGTGTTAGCTATGGTGAAACAACCATTGATGATACCGTTGCTACACTAGGTCATGAAGCTAAAGGAACAGTTTTGGGTATTTATCATGATGTAAATAGCCATGCGACCATTTACGGTGAAATTGGCCGTTCCGAGTTTGATAGGAATCCTGTTTTTCTTCAAGAAACTAAAACTGATTATATTACCGCGGGTGTTCGGGTGATGTTCTAGATTTTAGCGATAGCCATATTCTTATATGGCTATCGTCTCTTTTCGAGTAGCAGAGGTTTTTTTCTGCTGTAACTTTATTCTTTTTTATTCACATCTTTAAGTTGATTTATTTTACCTCTATACAAGATTCGGCAATTTAGAACTGATATTTAATGATACGGAATGGGTGTTATATCGTGGCTCGAATACAGGATTTTATGTATTTGATATTGATTGATACTTGGCTGTCTCTTGAATCTATGGCTGTTTCTAGCTGATCAGCAATATGCAAGTCAATCGACTTGTCTTTGGCGTTGTCCTGTTTATCTATGCTTGGGTTATCCCGCGAGATACACGCAAACAACCGCATCAACAAAGCTGTATCAAATGTATCTTCCATTTCAGGATCGCTCAGGCTGTACCCGTGCTGAAAACAGTGCATTCACGGCATCGCTATCAGCGAAATCAAAACTCATCGAGATTCTTTGTGTTTATCCCTCCATTGGACACGACACTCTGTCGCACAGGGCCGATACACTCTGGCGCTGCACACATTTTATTGCCAATTTCTGGCACTTAATTATCCATTGTTTCTGGAGTTGAGTCCGCTCTGGCCCAGGGTGAATGGCCTGACCAGGCTTAACCCAGAGATAAGTCACCTGTTGGCGCAATTCTTGAAGCGTGTCTTTATGTCGGTATCAACTTGCTGTCGGCACTCAAACAATAAATCTTGGAGATTTGCACTGTGAGAAATAAACGAGGACATATTCTTGGCTCGACTGCGGTTGGCTTATTGATGGCGATGCTGGTGTCTCTTCCGAGCCAGGCCGGTATTCCCGGAATGCGTGGATCTCAGCATTTAGGTTTTACCGTACCCAATGCCCAGGAGGCGGTAGATTTTTTTGTCGATGTGATCGGCTGTGAGGCTTTTTATACTATTGGCCCCTTCGGTCCATTCGACAACGATTGGATGACCGAAAACCTAGATGTTAATAAAGATGCGGTAATCAAAATTGCGCACCTGGTGCGGTGTGGTAATGGCCTCTCATTGGAAATTTTTGAATATAGCTCGCCGGACCAGCGCACTGAGAAACCAAAAAATAGCGATATTGGCGGCCATCATCTGGCATTTTATGTCGATGATATGACGACTGCTGTTAAGTACCTTGAGGACAAAGGAGTCAAGGTACTTGCCAAGCCGCATACCTTTACAGATACAGGTATGGAAGGATTGACTTGGGTCTACTTTATGGCTCCTTGGGGAATGCAGTTGGAGATCGTTAGCTACCCTAACGGACAGGGTTACGAGCGTACAACTGGCCGTAGAATGTGGGATCCGCGTTATTGATCGATTGACTTATCATTAGCAAGCGATGGGGTTCCCCCCCCCATCGCATCGGCTATCAAGGAGAAGGAAATCATGTTAACGCGAAGTGTTACAGAAGCGGGTTCGGTAAAACGTAACGGGCTAGGCAGAGTGCTACTCAGCCTGTTATTGATGGCAATCTTTCCAGGACAGGTGCTGGCTCACTTTAGTCACTTCGAACCTCGTATTATTCACGTTTCACAGCAGCAGGATGGCGTGCAACTGTTATTGCGAATGCCATTGCCATTATTGTTGCTTGACGAGAGCTGGAAAGGCGGAGGGCTTGATCAAGACGTTCAATTTTCCCGTAAGGCGAGGCTTGGTGAAGAATGGGGTTATAGCGTAAATCCTGCTGACTTTGAGCAAAAGTTTGATGATCTTGAAAAGCTTGTTCTAAAAACTCATTCGTTGAAAAAGGACGGGCTGTTAGTCGAGCGATTATCGGTTACTCATGCACATATATTTAATAGTGATAAACGCGCTCCCTTCAGTACCTTGGCATCAGCAGAGGCATCCTTCCGTGGCGGTAAGGTGAAAGTGGACGAGGAAGCCATTGATTTATTTGATAGCGCTATCGATATTCGGATGTTTATTCCTGATACTCAGCTATCAGGCTCTTTTTCCATCGATAGTGATTTAGGTGTCCATCTGAAGGCTATTGAGCGGCTTGCCAATATTGTACAGATTCATGATGGGAACGGTAAATCTAATACATTCAGTTCGGTTGGTGCACTGCATACCCGCTTTGATCCAGGGTTTGATGTTGTTGGTTCGCTTATTAGCCAAGTCAAAAGCGGTATCCTTCATATTCTGAAGGGGCTTGATCATGTTTTATTTGTGCTGCTTATTGCGGTTGCATCCAGCCATTGGCTACCGATATTGAAACGCGCGACGGTTTTTACAGCTGGACACTCAGTCACACTGTGTCTTGGGCTGCTGGGTTATGTCCCGCAGGGGGCTTGGTTTATACCTCTTGTCGAGACGTTGATTGCACTCACAATCGTCTACGCAGGTATTACCATTGTTATGAAAAGGCAGGAGTTTTTTGGCTTTACCGCTATTCTCTTTGTTGGTCTCATTCATGGGTTCGGTTTTTCCTTTATCCTCGATGAGCTGGTATCTGAATCGGGAGGACTGAGCGTGCCTAGTTTAATCACGTTTAATCTTGGTATTGAGATTGGTCAACTGGCGATTTATGCTACTTTGTTGCCGCTGCTTTATATTTACCAACGTACCTCTGTGTTGCAGCGATGGAACCTACCAGCGTTTCTGTCGGCGGGTGCGATACTGATTTCTGCTTCCTGGGTTTATGAACGAGGCGCTTTGTTATTGGCAGAGTTTCAATACATTTGAGTGTGCTCGTTGTTGGAGTGCCATGTACTCACGGAATTCCTACCTCTCCATAAACCAGGGCTCTGAACAGAAAGGGCCTACTTACGCTATTAGAAGTAGGTCTTTTTCGTTTTCACCTTGTTTAGGCTGAAGTGGATTTGGGGATTGATTTGGTCATTTTCTAGACCCTAGAAGCAATAAAATCCTGCATCGCATCAAGCTTTTCTAAGTATTGGCGCCAGTGAGCGGATTCTAACCGCCACGCTTTTCGGCAACGGTTTTTGAATCCACCATGTCTACCAGTTCCACCATACTGACATTTCTTTAAGCCTACAGTGAGAAGACATAGAGACTGGATGCCAATTATGATAAAGGCGAACATTATGTTCGCCTTTATCAGGAAGGTAAGGTCGGTTAACCACCTTAATTAAACCACTAACCAACTTGGTTCCATACCCTCAACTGGTGTCGGTTTTGAATAAAGATTGTGAATCATGAGCTTCTAATCCCGCATTCTACGCTAGCCCAAAATTCAATAAAGTTTGTGAATTGATAAAGCCTATAGTTCTCTCTTTAGTATTGCGTATGTAATAAAGATTGTGAATTTTTAAGTGCGCAATGTGTAGGTATAAGTATATGTTATGGTTCGATCTGGGGAAGGTTAAGCTTGGTAGCTGTTCTTAGATTATTGTCTTGAAAACCTTCTTGGTCGAGGTATTGCTGGGGGAAGTGTCTTATAAAGCCATTCTCGGTCGTGGCGATATAGCCACGCATACGCACCTTTGCTATATTTTTGAACGTCTACTCTTCGAATTGAAGGGTTTTCTTTTATCATGCTTTCCAAAAAATTTCTGTGTTTTTGTCGAGACTTGAAATGTCTTATCCTCCGTCGTAGTGGGATTAAGTAACGATGTGACGTTAGTATTTGTTCAATAGATCCGACAGAAACGCCAAATTTTTTTGCTATGGATTTAATAGATTTTCCAATCATGAGTTTTCGCCAAATTGCACGACGTACTGGTCTATAAAGCGACTTCGGGCGAACAGCTATTTCTACACCTTCTTGCTCGGCTAAACATCTCAATGTTGTGACGGAAAGTCTGACTTTTTTGGCAATTGCAATGAGACTGATTCCTGTATGTAATAGTTTTCGAGCAAGATTTTTCTTGCTTTCTAGTGGATCAGAATAGATATAGGTTTCTTTATATCTCGAGGTTTTTTTGAGATAGCTATTTTCATATTGACTGATAAATTCAGACCAAGAACCGAAGAGAAAACCAATTAAAAGCAAGTGCTTGATTGGATGGTGATTAGACTTCTTAAAATAAAATAGGCATTCGGGGTAGTGATGTGCCTGATTCATAGGATTGATCTGTTTGAATAGTCTATTCCTGAAAGTACCCTGCCAATAGCTATACAGCGCTAGTTTAAGATGGCGCTGTCGTATATGCCCGAACTTCGTTATAAATCCCTTGATTTCTAATTGTTGATAGTAAGTCTGATAGAGCTTTTCATGGTCTAGATGAAAGGCAGAATTATAGAAGTACTCCGAGACCAGAGTAGTGTACCGGTAAGCTGGCGATGTTTTTTCAATTAGCTTGGGTTTTTCTGATCCGGTTGGGGCGACCAGTTTTCTTCGACCCTTTTTGTACTCGTGAAGCTCTTCTGCGTGCTTAGCGCAGCAAGATATGCCAGGTAACTGATGGCCGCAGTGCCAATAACCAAGGCCATGAATCTCTTTATCTTCCCTAAAGCATGAATAGCAACTCTTGAAATAAGGTTCCGAAATCATACGATTCGCGCTTAAGGACAATTCTTTTATTGCTCTGGAGCCGTCGCCAGTAGCAAGTACCTCCGATAGCCGCTGATATTTTTTAGGTGTCGTAAAGGGTCTATAAAATGGGATTACAGTGTGCTCTGAGATAAATTCTTGTATAGATGAATGACAGGCCTGACACAACTGTGGAATGACGGACAACACATCCGAACTTAGTTGGAAGTTGTGATCACCAAATAGTAAATTGAGTGTGGACCTAGAGGAGGGTAATCCTGAACGCTGATGAAATCGATTGATCACACTATAAGCTGTTTCGTCTGGTAACAGCTTAGGGAAGAAGGTCAAATGGGAAACTTGGTATTCTTTGTTTCTCATTTCATATCTCCTCTTACGGAGTCAGATAGCTTGCTAGCTTCTTATCTCCTGAAAATACAATCCAAATAATCACAAGCCAGCTTAATGGATGAATAACCGCGTCAGGATCATATAACTGTCTCAGGCCTAGCGGGGGTACTGGTTCTCCAGCACTATAGAAACCTCGCTTCTGTGTTTGAAATAGCCAGTTTATAACCTCTAAAGGAAGCTCTGAATTGATCATTTTTCTAGCTACGCTGACTCGTTTTCTGTGGGCAGCTGTCGGCTTGATAGTAGGATCAATGCCTATTTCATGGAAAACATCATGACGGGCCTGTTCGGTATTAAATTGATATCCAGATAAAAGCTGTTTTGAAACCATTGTGATCCACTCAATAACTCGGTGTTGTGGAGCGGCCCCTTCTGGTTCGAAATAGTCTGAGCACAGAGGGCATCGGTTTTCAGGGTATAGACGGACTGATTTATGACTAATATCGGTAATTTGTGATTGGCAAGATAAGCAGGCGTCTCTAAGTTGTGATTGTGGGTGTATAGGGCAATACGATAATCCGGGTAATTGGTGTTCGATATGCCAGTAACAAGTACCACGGTTATTGTAATCTTCTTGATTGCAGGCAAGGCACCAACGCCACTGTTTGGCATGACGGTATCCTATCAGCCTCAGAGGATGGAGGGTTCGATTATGATTATAGAGGGAAGGCCAGCGATCATAATTGGGTGAGTATTCCAACCGATGCGGCAGGAATGATCTGTAGTACCTCCATAGAGTGTGATCGGCTATTATTTCATGGCTGGTAATTCCTTGGTACTGAGAGGCCATTGATGCATAAACTGGGCGCAGTATATGCCCCGGGCAGAATTCGGAACCATCAATCCCTGGATCTGGCAGCAGTTCACGCCAATGGTTTGCGATGCCTTGATCGATGCCACGGCATAGTGCACTTAATAGATGCTCCCTTGGTTGGATAATCGGCATATATGAGCATCGCCTAGATGCAACTGACATTCTCACAAGTCTCTTATTAATGAGGGGTTGTGGAACTCCCTGGAGGACGGTGTCTTTGTCTCTCGTTCTGTTTCTGTTTTCGGCTTCGCAGCAGATGTATCCTCCTGTTGATTGTCTATCTCACTTTGTGGCTCGGCCTCTTCATCACACCATACGACATGACCATTTTGATGCTTGGTAGTTTTTAACTCGTACGACTCTAAGTTGCCGACTCGCAGTGCTTCAAGGGAATCTTTCATAAAGTGAAATTGGCTATCAAACACTTTTTTTAGTTCGTTAATGTCAAAGGGTGAACAGCCCCTTTGTACACTGTAAAAGAGATGAAGACGGGCTAGCCGAATCATTACCGCCTGTAATCCAGCTGATAGGTAATGAAACTTACTTATAAATTCAGCCTGATTATTTAGTACATCTGGTTCCCCCCAGATTTTTGGGTGAAACACTGCTTGTACAAATTTAATAAACTCATCGGAATTCGGCTTTAGAGGTTTGAGTCTAAAATGTTGTTCAGATACCAGTCGTCTCTTGGTTTGTTCATTGGCATTAATTAGAGGTAAACCACCATCCGTGGTTGAAATAACGACAGGGATTCCTAACTTGTTAAACATGGCCTCTAAAATTTGTAAATTCGGGGCGTTTCTGGATTTTGCGTAGCTTAGGAAAAACTGCATCTCATCAAAGTGCACTAAACCAATGTAGTGATTGGCAGCTATTTCCTGGACTTTGATAATATGAAAATCGACGGATGTATTATCAGATCTTCGGCTATATTCGGGGTAGTAGCGTTCTATACCCAAAGCGTCATCTACAGCTTTCATGAAATTTAAGCATAGGGCTTTGGGGCTGGGAGTGGACGGTGCATCGAAGCTTACCCACAGAATTTGATCCTGTTGAAAAGAGCGCTCTGTATCGTATCCGCTGTGCGTGATCACTTGGGGAATAATGCCAAGCACGGCGCTTAGGGTACTGGTTTTCCCCGACCCTGATGGGCCGGATAATAGGGAGCCGGGAGCCGTTGTCATGCCAGGAGGGATGATTTGGTAGGCTCGTGGTTTTTTATCGTTGGTAATAGTCTCGCCACGTTGGGCAAGCTCAAATAGAAATCGGGTCATAGTTACCGACAGGGGATTTCGGTATCGGTAACCATCGAGAATTAGCTCCATAAACTTATCGTATAAAATTGGGCAGATTTCAGGAGCGACGAATATATCTGCAAGTCGTCGTATATTCGTATTCTGATATATTCGAGGTAATTCATGGAAATCATCTGCAAATACGGGGCGATAGTTGATCAATCTTTTGATCTCTTTCGCGCATAGAATGGGCTGTATTGCCTCTGATAAGGGATTGCCATTGAGTTCTGGATCTGGATGTTTACGGTATGTCGCTTTTATTCTCATTACTACCTCTTGGCATCTGACGAAGAAGCGTAATTTGCATACAGATCCTCGTCGATATCTTGGCAGGCAGTAGGTTCAATACGGCCCAATTTTCCAGCTTCAAAATCTTTCCTGATCAATCTCACCACTTCGTTGTGATTCATCTCAGCCATGACTTGTTTCGCTTCCTTTACACGAGATGGCATGCTTTTTCGAGCTGGAAGTTTAAGGACCTGTGCAGAACTTATTGCCAACGCTTTGTCGTGTTCGAAATTGAGCTGCAAGCGTTCTTGCTGTGCTTGTTGCGCTAGTCGATAGGCTTCCTTTGCGTATTCTTCAAGCTTCTCCATAACGTTTTCACGAAGCTGATTGTTAGCCCAATGATCAACATCTCTGAGACGTAATTCGACGATGTTTCCTTCATCATCGCGATGCCATATGTAATTAACAGTTGAATTAGTAATTCGTACGGGGATTTTGTAGCTTTTACCGAATTGAGCTTTACCGTAAATACCTAGCTGCTCCCCATTTGGATACTCATATTCAAGCCCTTGATGAGTGACACAATGGCCATGAACAGTCGCTTCTTCTTCTCGAAGGAAGGCAAAGCGTAATCTGGATTTATCTTCAATGATTCGCCCACCACCCATCTCACGTTTAATACCATCGTCATAGATAGCCTGGGGTGTGATACCTATGTTTTCTCTTGCCATTACAAAGTTGTGAAGCTTTAAACGATCAGTATTGTTATTGTGATGAACAATTTCTTTGCCGATGGCTATTACCAAGTCTCTGTATTCCCAAGCGGCATCATTTGCCGCATGAGGTAATTCTCTAAGGGCCTCTTTATGCACGTACCCGGGCTGGAAATCGATGAAGGTGTTGTTTAAAATGCCAAAGATTCGTTCAACTATAGATTTGGCGTCACCCCGAAAGATGGGCGCATAACTCATCATTTTGATGCCTATTTCGGCTTCAAGCATTGATTTTATATTGTATTCTGAGTACTCGGTGCCGTTATCGCCAAATATTATTTTTGGGACGTGGTGACATTGCCAGGCTCCTTCCTCAAGGTCCCAGCCTATCGATTTTGCCCATTGGTTTTTATTGATACACGAGTGATAGAGAGCCTCGCCAGCGCCAACCCAATCAGGTCCATGAAAGCCTATGTAGTAGCCGACGATACACGTACTCCATACGTCAACAACGACATAGAGAATAGGCCTGCCGCAACTTTTTATTCTTGGGTTGTATGGGTAACGAATATAAATGTCTAGGACTGTCGCATCTATGGCATAACAATAACCTGGACCAATGATTCCATCGCGTGCAAGGCCTGTTTTAACCGCCTTGTCTTTCTCGAAAGTGATCCTGCCCAGTTTTAATCTAAGTAATTCTTCGTCTGATAGTAGCTGACTAACATGGTAGTAAAACTGCTGCTTCGATATCCGGTTTTCCTCATCGAACAACCAGGGATAAACGTCATCTCCATGCTCGCCAGTACGGATTATTATGTGGCTCTCGAATTTATCCTGATACGACTGATGGAGCTTTTCGAGGCTAAATTGCTTAAATTCCTTTCGGTTATTGATCTCGTGTTCTTTAAGAACCTGTAATATATTTAGCTTGTCTTGTGTGGTGATTCCTCGTGATTTAGAGAGGCAAGGCTCTAGTTGTCCATGCCTGTTGATCCGAGTCTTCCTCCCTCTCTTTATCGGATTGTCTTCGGGCTTGTCATAAACCGTGCGATTTCCACATAGCCTATAGGAGATCGGTAGAAGTGAATTTTTGATTGATCCAAATGTAACGTATCGATTTAATAGTCTGTATATCGTTCCAGAGCTTTTAATCGCTAACTTCTGTTGTATTTCTTTTATTTCTTCGGCGATACTTTCACCAAAGAGGTATCGTGACCAAAGATCATTGTCTTCTATGATCGGCTGGATAGTTTTGTAGTTACGGTCTCGCAGTAATGTCCATTTGTCTTTGCCTGAATTTTCTATCCATCTATCGGTTTTTAGCATCATTGCCGGAAGAGCCAAGCAACCATTAGGGCTTAACTTTCCGGATTTTAATTTAGATTCGATCGCCTCAAAATCAAAAATATCTGGTTTTTTGTATTGACTGTTTTTTGCAAACCAATCGTTTTTTCTAACAAGAGCTAACTTACGCCGCTTTCGACAAACCGCTGCAATAAAGAATTCTTCGTTACTATCTGAAGCTATTAAAATATCACGCTCAAAGAAGGTCATCGTATGCCAGCCCTATTGTGGAAGAGAGAGTGATTCTTCTTTTGATATCAAGAGGAAGGTAGTGTTTGGTGCCGCAATAGCGAAATAAATTCAGGCAGGCTGAAAACGTTTTATTGATGTTGGTTGCGGTTTCTTCTAGAAGATCATTGAGAATAAGGAATGAGTTTTTCTCGAAAACGTCCATAAATACAGAAACAAAGGTGACGATGTCTTCTTCCTGATAAGTTTCAGGCTGGTACTCATTGAGCCAATTGATGCTGTATTCGGTGTATTTGGATAGTTGCTTATCCGTTAGAATGATAAATTCTTGGTTCTGGTGTTTTGTGTGGTAGATCTCGGCAATCGAAATTTTCTGCCATTCGCGCGTAATGGGTTTAGCTTCTCCGTCTACCCAGTTGTAGAGACCATTGAGGTATCGTATAAAGACGGCAATTTCTCTAGGCTCTAACGTCTGCCTGTCGATGCCATTCATTACTATATCTGTGGACATTGTTTTTGCGGCATTCTCCTCCCAATCTCTAGGGTGTATGACATCCAACTCGTTGGCGATTTCCATCGTTAGCCCAATAGGGAGTGAAGGAACCTGTGTTTTAAAAGTTGCGTCTTTGAATTTGTGCCGCAGGCGGGTCATGGCCCGTCGTTCTAAATCACTGGCTGAGACATGCATTCGTCGTGTCCCAGGTTCCAAATGAAGATGTCGCCTGCCGATTTTCCATGTATCTCTAATACCGACATAGGGGAAGTACTCCTGAAGGTCATCGGTTTTAGCTAGCCACTTCTTATTTTTTTCTAACTCTTTTTCGGTGATGATTGCTTGCCTAATCATTTCGCAGCCTCGCTGACAATCTTCATCGTGATAGCTTGGTATCTTGATATCGTTCTGGTGCAATGGTTTACGTGTGAGAAGGGCGAGGTGACCAGTTTCGACGTTTTCAATAGCGGAGAGTACTGACTAATATTGTAGTTCTGACGGGACGCTTTTATCAGATTAACTTGAATACAATTCAGCTTTTTATTAAAAAGGCTTGGTTGATATTTAGTGCCGAATGTTGTGTTTACGTTGGTTGATGATTGCGTAAACTGTTTAGTTCTATTCGTCTCCATTACTTAACCCTAGAAGTGATTGACTTTAACAATCTAGACCATTGAAACAAGCTTGTCTAGTCGTAAGGTTATGTATTATAAGGACTTATTATAACGGTTATTAATACAAATAAATTGTCTTGGATTGCTGTTTAGTACAAAATTAGAAGAATCTATTATTATTTATGTGTTTGTAAAGCATAGTGATTCTAATTTTTTTTAATTTAAAATCGTTATAGTATTTATGATTATTATTCATGAAAAAGGACGTTTTCTAGTAAGTTATCCCCCTTCAATTTATTTTTTCTGATGCGGCTAACCGAGCTGAAAGCTGAGATTGGCTACCGTAAACCGAGTCAGAACATCGGTATTGCTCATATTGATTGCAGAGGCAGTTCACCTTAGGCTCTCCGAATACGACCTAGGTGATCGATATCAACAATCAACTAGGGAACATGCGATCAAGTTCCCGTAATGAGACAATCCCTGTTATTGCTCTTT
>JBALWH010000040.1:0-44273 GCA_036960175.1 Motiliproteus sp.
CAATGGTCAGATCCGCCAGATTCAGGATAGTCTGATCCAGCAGGCCGAGTATCTTGCACTGTTAGGCGAACCAGACGGGAATTCCTTTCCCCTAATCCAGCTTGTTGAAGGGATTAAACAAAGTTCTTCCAAACTCATGTTGTCTTCCTCGATAGATGATATTGAAGCCTTTGCTCCTGGAAATATCAATGTTTACGCGGGTGTCCGTCCCAACATACAGTTATCTGGTGTGAGTCAGCAGGCTCAACGGTTAGAACGGGCTGTTGTTGACTTTACATGCAGAGATGACTGTCGCATTTCGGCTGCAATTCCCGTTCTGCTGGAAGAAGGCGTTGGTGCTGTTGCGGTTGATACTTCTATTGCTGATGTTGTTTTAAGAGTGAATCAAACATCGGGGTGGGATGTTGGGGTATTAATGGGGCCCAACAAGCAGCAGGATTCAGACATAATACCGTGGAATTTAAAAATTTCTGCACTTACAAATCGTCAGCTGTGGGAACCATTGATAAATACCTATGCCAGCGAACAAGGATTCACTGGGCAGGGGCAATACCTCATTGAACGTCAAGGGCGTAAATATAATCTTGCGCTCATACCATTGCCCTTACTCAAGGAGCAGCAGGCGTTTTGGGTGTTGGTAAAGGATGTTACAGACAGTTATCAACTGATTCGTGACAACAACATTCAGTTGTTGGCTGTGACTTGGTTCTCTCTATTAGTCAGCGGGCTGTTATTAGCCTGGTTTATTCAGCCTTCGTTGACAGCACTTTCTGTGGTCGCGTCAGCGTTACCATCCTTGGCTCTTCACGACTATGATCAGGTCCGGCAGTCTCTTAAAAACCAGAGCAGAAAAGGGGGGAAGCAGAAAATAGGCGATGAGTTAAGTATCTTATCTAACAGCACTCTTGATCTTACCGATGAGCTTGAACGCCTAAACCGGGAAATAAAAAATCGTTCTCTCCGCTTGCATAGGAGCAGCAAAGAGCTGGCAAAGCAGCGTGAATTTGTTGCAGGGCTGCTTGATAACGCGCAAGCAGTTATCCTGGTTCAGGATCGCAATGGCATGTGCCGCAGCATCAATCAGTTTGGGCGGTTGTTAATATCACGCCCGGAAAGCCTGTGTGTTAATTATCATTTTGAAGATTTGTTTGGTTTTATACCTGCTAAGTACCGAGTTCAGCTGGACCAACTGTTCGGCGGTGAAAAACATGTGTATCGCTATGAAATGCAACTTAATGTGTTAGGGGGGGAGCCCAGAACCATTTCCTGGCTGCATTCTCGACTAAAACAGAGTGACCAAACTGACGCGGTACTTTCAATTGGCATGGATGTTACCGAGCAAAAAACGGTACAACGGCAACTATCTTGGTTGTCCAATCATGACCCGCTAACGGAGCTGCCTAACAGGACAGGCCTACAGCGCAAGCTGCAAAGCATTGTCGATGGAAATGAAATGTTGGGATCCCCTTTCGCTGTGTTTTTTTGCGATTTAGATCATTTTAAAAATGTAAACGATAGTCTCGGGCACCCGGCGGGTGACAAATTACTCAAACAGGCATCATCACGACTGAAGAGCATTGTTAGGGAAGGGGATACCATAGCTCGCTGGGGCGGTGATGAGTTCGTTATTGTTGTTGAACATATCGGCGAAAAAACTGATATACATGCGTTTGCCAAGTCTTTGATTGAAGAGATGGACAAGGCCTATACTATTGATGGCCAGGAGGTCTTTATTTCAGTGAGTGTCGGTATTTCTCTTTATCCTGTTCATGGTAATGATCCTGCCAGTCTGACAAGATTTGCGGACATTGCTATGTACAAATCAAAGCAAGATGGTCGCAAACAGTATTCTATCTACAGTAGTGAGCAGTCTCGCGCCTATGAAGAACGTCTGCATCTAGACGTAGATCTACGCTACGCTCTGGAGCGACAAGAGTTATTGCTCTATTACCAGCCGCAGCTGTCGTCGGATGGTAGTAGGGTTATCGGTGTCGAAGCATTAATACGCTGGATGCATCCCGATCAAGGAATGATTCCTCCCGATCGATTTATCCCTCTTGCAGAGGAAACCGGGCAGATCGTTGATATCGGCGCTTGGGTGCTGAAGGAGGCCTGCCGGCAGCTCAAAGCCTGGGAAAAAAAAGGGATACAACGCGTGCGGATGTCCGTCAATTTGGCCGGACCTCAGATTGTAGATCCAAGCTTGTTAGAGCGGGTGAAGCATATCTTAAATCTGACCCAAGTATCAGCAGATCAGCTAGAGCTGGAAATTACCGAAAGTTTTATCATGAGTCACCCTGAAAGTACCATAGCAAAGCTCAAAGAATTAAAAGACCTGGGGATTAAGTTGGCGATCGATGATTTTGGTACTGGGTATTCGTCACTGAGTTATCTTAAAAAGCTACCGATAGATAAATTAAAAATTGATAAGTCTTTTGTATTTGATATCGGCCTTTGCGCTGATGATGAAGCAATCGCCAGGGCGGTTATTGCATTGGGGCATAGCTTGAACTTGACGGTGATTGCAGAAGGTGTGGAGAATGAAAACCACGTTCGTTTTCTTAAAGAAAATGGATGTGATGAACTACAAGGGTTTCATTTTAGTAAACCCCTTCCCGCCGATGAGTGTTTAGAATTCCTATTGAATTATAACGAGCCAAATAAGATTCGTTGTTAAATGATATTTGTCTATTTATTTTGTTAGTTGTAACTCGCTGTTAAATAACGGGTTATCAATATCTGGTTATTCCAATGAAGATGACTTACAAATACCTACAAAATCCTATTTGACGTTATATACTCAAATCTGCGCAACCAAAAAAAACAAGCATAATAAAAACGGAGTTGAACATGGGATATGAAAAGATTGAGGTGCCTGCAGAAGGGCAGAAGATCACAGTAAATCCTGACAAATCGCTGAATGTACCTAACAACCCCATTATCCCTTATATAGAAGGGGACGGAATTGGTTATGACGTTACTCCTCCGATGATCAAGGTCGTTAATGCCGCCATCGACAAATCTTATGGTGGAGAGCGGAAAATTCATTGGATGGAAGTATTTGCTGGCGAAAAAGCAACCGAGATCTATGACGCTGATACCTGGATGCCAGAAGAAACTTTGGCGGCGTTCCAAGAGTTTGTAGTAGGCATTAAAGGACCGTTAACGACGCCTGTTGGAGGCGGTATTCGATCTCTCAATGTCGCGCTACGACAAGAGTTAGACCTATATGTATGTCAACGTCCGGTGCAATGGTTTACCGGTGTTCCCAGTCCTGTCAAAGCTCCTCAGGACGTTGATATGTGCATCTTCCGGGAAAACTCAGAAGATATATACGCCGGTGTTGAATTCAAGGCAGGCAGTCCTGAGGCGAAAAAACTCATCAAGTTTCTGAAAGAAGAATTTGGTGTTACCAAAATTCGTTTTGAACAGGATTGTGGTATAGGTATTAAACCAGTTTCGAAGCAGGGTACTCAGCGTTTAGTGCGCAAAGCCATTCAGTATGCCATCGATAACGACAAACCCTCGGTCACGTTGGTTCATAAGGGCAATATCATGAAGTATACGGAAGGCGCCTTTAAGGAGTGGGGGTATGAGCTTGCACAACAGGAGTTCGGAGCAGAGCTGATTGATGACGGGCCTTGGTGCAACCTCAAAAACCCCAAAACAGGTAATGATATTGTCATTAAGGACGTCATCGCCGACGCGATGCTGCAACAAATATTGTTACGTCCAGCCGAATACTCTGTTATTGCCACGCTCAACCTCAATGGTGACTATCTGTCAGACGCGCTGGCGGCTGAAGTTGGTGGTATCGGCATCGCGCCGGGAGCTAACCTGAGCGATGATATAGCTATTTTCGAGGCCACCCATGGTACTGCGCCAAAATATGCGGGCAAGGATAAGGTTAATCCAGGATCTGTCATCCTTTCAGCGGAGATGATGCTGCGTCATATGGGGTGGATAGAGGCAGCCGATTTGATCCTTAAAGGAGTGTCAGGTGCTATTAATGCCAAGACGGTTACGTATGATTTCGAACGACTGATGGATGATGCTACGCTGGTATCTTGTTCAGGGTTCGGAGATGCCGTTATCGAAAATATGTAGAAGTACTATAAATACCGTAATTTAGATAGGTTGTGACAATGTAAAAAACCGTATGGTTTTCATGCGGTTTTTTACATGTGATGCGAAAGCAGGCTCGCTACAGACGATAAGCAGAACATGGCTAACACAAAGCCCCAGCACGAGTCTCAAGAGGCTGTCAGGAACGGCGCTGTAATGATTGATTATTGTATGGCATCGACAGTTGCGCACTGTTCAGTCTGTAACGGTCTTATGTTGACAGCATGAGTCCCTTTTGGACCAGGCGTAGTTTCAAACTGCACCGATTGACCCGCCTTGAGGGTTTTATAACCGTCCATCTCTATTGCAGAGTAGTGGGCGAAAAGATCTTCTTCTGACGCATCACACAGAATAAATCCGTAGCCCTTGGAATTATTGAACCACTTTACTTTCCCTGAAATCATGTGAATCTCCTTGCACTAATAAACGACGTTTGCATATTCTGGTTGTAAATGTAGGGATTTGCAACATCGACTTTATGCTAGCGTTCGCGATTTTTATAACTTTATTGTTGGTTTTATAAGCGCCGGCCGATTGTTTTTAATCAGCCTTAATAAGCGGTTTTTGGCAAAGCCCTTAGTCCAAAATGGATAACTGTGTAATGCCATAATAAACTCATGTTATTACTGTAACATATTGATAGTTATGTGGTGTCTGTGTCCGAGTGGGATGGTTTTTTTATCATGGTCTATGCTTTCAAGGAGGTTGAACCCATTGTTGATTCCAAGGTCATACTTCCCATAGCCTACTATTGGTCATTGTTCGATTGAAGGTCTTGATGCGCTGATAGTAAGCTCGCGGTATCATAGCTTCAAATAGGGTATGAACAGGTTTGGATAATGGGCGCTTCAGGTATTAGTCGATTCAGGGTTTTTATGAGCAAGGAGGACGATCAGGGTCATGATAGTGGTGTAGTCACACAGCAGGCGAAGCCGGCTTTGAAACCACCTTCGATGTATAAAGTTTTTCTGCTTAATGATGACTATACTCCAATGGATTTCGTGGTTGAGGTGCTAAAGATTTTTTTCAATATGGATGAGGAAAAAGCGACCCAGGTGATGCTAGCTATCCACACTCAAGGCAAAGCTGTTTGCGGTGTATATACTAGAGATATAGCAGAGACTAAAGCGGCTCAAGTCAATCAGTACTCAAAGCAGAGTCAACATCCACTGCTTTGCGAAGTAGATAAAGTGTAATCGTTTTAAAGGGGTTGTAATTGTGCTGAATAAAGATCTTGAACTCACTTTGAGCGTGGCTTTTCAAGAAGCCAGAAATAAGCGACATGAGTTTATGACCGTGGAGCACCTATTGCTTGCGCTCCTCAATAACAACTCTGCCGTTGAGGTCCTAGAGGCTTGTGGTGTCGATATAGATAAACTTCGTGGCAGCCTGAACGCTTTCGTCGATTCCACTACGCCATTGATACCAGCTGACGATCAGGACCGCGATACTCAACCGACACTTGGCTTTCAGCGGGTACTGCAGCGCGCAGTATTTCATGTGCAATCTTCGGGTAAGAACGAAGTTACAGGCGCAAATGTTTTGGTGGCAATATTTAGCGAACAGGAAAGTCAGGCCGTTTACGCACTTAATCAGCAGAGCGTAGAACGCATTGATGTCATTAACTTTATTTCCCATGGTATTTCCAAAGTTTTGGACAATAGTCACTCTCATGACCATGATCCTTCCATCGAATCAGAGCAGGAAGAGACGACTCAGTCTAGTCCATTAAGTCAATTTGCAATCAACCTAAACCTAGCCGCTGCCGCCGGGCGTATCGACCCGCTGGTGGGACGTAATGAAGAGCTAGAACGGGTAGTGCAGATCCTTTCCCGGCGACGTAAAAACAATCCACTGCTGGTCGGTGAAGCGGGCGTCGGTAAGACAGCTATTGCAGAAGGCCTGGCAAAGAAAATTGTTGATGGTGAAGTCCCAGAAGTGATCAGTGAAAGTGTTGTTTATTCATTGGATATGGGAGCTCTACTAGCGGGAACTAAATACCGGGGAGACTTCGAGAAGCGGCTGAAAGGTCTGTTAGCCGAAATAATCAAAGAAGACAGCAGTATTTTATTTATTGATGAAATCCACACTATTATCGGTGCCGGTGCCGCCTCAGGCGGAGCTATGGATGCTTCTAATATACTCAAGCCATTGCTCAGCAGTGGTGATCTGAGGTGTATAGGTTCGACTACATTCCAAGAATTTCGGGGGATTTTCGAAAAAGATAGGGCTTTAGCCAGACGCTTCCAGAAAATTGACGTGCTTGAGCCATCAGTAGAAGAAACCTATCAGATTCTTATTGGGCTCAAGTCTCGCTATGAGAAGCACCATAATTTGACCTATACCAATAAAGCGCTGAGGGCAGCGTCAGAGTTAGCAGAACGTTATATCAATGATAAGCATATGCCTGATAAGGCGATAGATGTTATGGATGAGGCGGGTGCCTATCAGCAGCTCGTTGTGGAAAAGAAGCGTAAAAAACGAATTGACGTCATTGATATTGAAAGTATTGTGGCAAGAATTGCACGAATCCCCCCGAAGACAGTATCCGTCTCTGATAAAGAGGCGCTGATAAACCTTGAGAAACATCTGAAAATGGTGGTGTTTGGCCAAGATCCAGCCATTGAGACTCTTGCCTCAGCTATCAAGCTCTCCCGTGCGGGGTTAAACGAACCGCAGAAGCCTATCGGCTCTTTCCTATTTTCAGGTCCAACGGGTGTCGGAAAAACCGAGGTTACGATTCAGCTAGCCAAGGTTATGGGGATTGAGCTGGTTCGCTTCGATATGTCTGAGTATATGGAGCGGCATACCGTTTCCAGGCTTATTGGTGCGCCTCCTGGTTATGTTGGTTTCGATCAGGGTGGATTGCTCACTGAGTCGGTTACAAAGTCGCCTCACTGTGTGCTGCTTCTTGACGAGATAGAGAAAGCCCATCCCGAGGTATTTAACATACTCTTGCAAGTCATGGATAACGGCACGTTAACCGACAACAACGGACGCAAAGCCGATTTCCGCAATGTTATTGTAGTAATGACCACTAACGCCGGCGCTCATGAAATTAGTCGTCGCTCCATTGGCTTTTCCTTACAGGATCACAGCAGTGATGGAATGGAGGCTATTCGCAAAACCTTTACGCCGGAATTCCGTAATCGCCTTGACGCAATAATACAATTCCAATCTCTGGATATGACTGTCATCAGGGGCGTTGTAGATAAATTTTTGGTTCAATTACAAGCTCAGCTGGATGATAAGAAAGTGCATCTGGTCGTTGATGATTCGGCGGTTGACTGGATTGCGGAGCGTGGTTATGACGAAAAAATGGGAGCTCGTCCCATGGCGCGTCTGATACAGGAAGAAATCAAGAAGCCGTTAGCTGAAAAGGTATTGTTCGGAGAGTTGTCCAGCAAGGGTGGGTCTGTAGAAGTGACGGTAGAGGAAGATAAACTGAAGTTCAACACTGAGGCAGCAATCTAGGCTGCCTCAACTCAGCAAAAACTGGTGGATCTAGCGGGCGCGATAAACGATACGGCCTTTGGAAAGATCGTAAGGTGTCAATTCTACCTTGACTTTGTCGCCGGTCAGAATGCGGATGTAATGCTTACGCATTTTACCGGATATATGTGCAGTTACCACGTGACCATTCTCGAGTTCCACCCTGAACATGGTGTTGGGCAGAGTGTCGATAATGGTGCCGTCCATTTCAATACATTCTTCTTTTGCCATTACTGGGCTTACCTCTGAGGCTATTAGTGCCAAAGTTCATTAACTAAGGCGCGATATTCTGCCTTATTTATAGGCATTTAGCAAAACAATAAATGGCTCCGTTCAAGGGTTTTTTGAGGGGCGATCCATCTGCGCCCAATGACCGTCAAATAATAGCTGGATAGGCCGATATTCGATCTTGTAGTCCATCTTCTGACACCCCTTTATCCAATAACCGAGGTACAAAAATGGCAGTTCTAGGTTTTGCGCCGCTTGTATCTGCTGGAGAATGCAAAAACGTCCAAGACTGCGTTTGCTTTCGTTTGGATTAAAGAAGGTATAAATAGCGGAAAGCCCTTGATCAAGTTGGTCAACTACAGCAACCGCGAGCAGATCCGAACCACAGTGGAATTGGTAAAAGTAGGTGTTTTGTTCTGAATTAACCAGAAATGACTCAAATTGCTCGGGGCTGGGAGGATGCATGTCGCCATCAGCATGGCGAGCATTTATATAGTCCTCATAAAGGCCGTAGAGCTGATCGCTGAAGTGAGGGCGAGTGATTTCCAATCTCAGATCTTGATTTGTGCGTAGCACGCGTTTCTGGTTTTTGGTCGTACGAAATTGCTGAACGGGGATGCGCGCCGATATGCATGCGTTACAACCACTACAATGAGGGCGGTACACATGTGGGCCGCTGCGCCGGAACCCAAGATCCGATAAAACGCTGTATCCGCTTTGCTCTAGTACCGCTTTTGGATCTACGAATAGCGTTTTTGCCTGTCTGTTGTTCAGATAACTGCACGGATGATCAGGGGTGGCGTAGAATTGTAATTCTCGCAGGTCAGTCACGTTAGTTGCTAGACTCCTGGGGATTCCACTCCATATGCCATAGGTGTTTGACGTCCGACCCAAGCTCTCGGTTCAATGCCTGCAAAAATTTGGCTCGGGGTATCTCGCAGGCCCCAAGACTTGCTAGGTGGTCGCTGTATACTTGGCAATCTATTAAATAATACCCCCAGCTGCGCAATTGTTCGACTAAATAGACAAAGGCAATTTTGGAGCAATCCTTTTCCTGGCTGAACATCGATTCCCCAAAGAACAGTTTTCCTATTGCCAGCCCGTACAATCCTCCTACCAAGTGATCGCCGTGCCGGACCTCAACGGAATGGGCGATCCCTTGTTGATGCATCGCTAGGTATGCCTGCTTCATGTCCGCAGTAATCCAGGTGTCTTTGGCGGCCATGCGTGGCGCTGCGCAGGCGTTAACGACGCCTTCGAAATCTTGATCGAAAGACACTTGGTACGGATGTTTTTTTAGCAATTTAGTGAGGCTTCGGGAGGTATGTAATTGATCCGGGTAGAGTACGCAGCGGGGATCTGGACTCCACCAAAGGATCGGTTGGTCTTTTTCATACCAAGGGAAGATACCTTGGCGGTATGCAGCAATCAGCCGTGAGGCAGATAAGTCGCCTCCAGCAGCCAAGAGCCCGTTTGGATCACGAAGCGATTGGCTGACTGGAGGGAAGTCATTATTTTCTGGGTCTAGCCAGATAATTTTCGACATGTTAAAGCGTGGAATTCAACTGGGTTACTTTTCCAGCTTATCTAAAAAACGCTCGGCGTCTAGTGCTGCCATGCAACCAAAGCCTGCAGAAGTCACAGCCTGGCGGTAGACCTGGTCAGCCACATCACCGGCAGCAAAAACGCCGGGGATGCTAGTCTGAGTTGCATTTCCAGATAGGCCGCTAGTAATCTTCAGGTAGCCGCTGTTCATTTCCAGCTGGCCAGCGAATAGGTCGGTGTTGGGTTTGTGGCCAATGGCAATAAAGGCGCCTTGGGTTTCAAGGACTTTAGTTTCGCCGCTGTTGACGTCTTTAATGCGCACGCCGGTTACGCCCATATCATCACCTAAGACTTCTTCTAAGGCGTGATTCCATTCGATGGTAATATTACCGTTCTTGGCCTTCTCGAGGATTTCATCCTGCAAAATCTTTTCGCTGCGCAAACTGTCGCGACGATGGATCAGTGTCACTTGTGCGGCAATGTTGGATAAGTATAAGGCTTCTTCAACCGCCGTATTACCGCCACCAACAACAACAACTTTCTGATTGCGATAGAAGAATCCGTCACAGGTAGCGCAGGCACTGACGCCTTTGCCCATGAAGGCTTCCTCAGACTCCAGGCCTAGATATTGAGCGGAGGCTCCGGTTGCGATGATCAGAGCGTCACAGCTGTATTCAACGCTATCACCCTTAAGAATAAAAGGGCGTTGCTGCAAAGACACTTCATTGATGTGATCGAAGATCACTTCTGTTTCGAAACGTTCAGCATGTTGCTGCATGCGTTGCATTAGCTCAGGACCTTGGACCCCTTCGGCGTCTCCTGGCCAGTTATCAACGTCAGTGGTAGTGGTTAGCTGACCGCCGGCCTGCATACCTGTAATGACAACCGGTTTGAGGTTTGCTCGAGCGCCATAGATAGCGGCGGTGTATCCTGCAGGGCCTGATCCCAGCACGATTAGTCGGTGGTGTTTTGCGTCACTCATGGAATGTTCTCGATCGAATAAAGGGACAGTAATAGGTGGTGCGATGGCGCTATCTTAAAGCAAAGGTATTTGCGAAGGGAACCTTATCTGCTTACAACAATCTCTTTGTTCAGGCTCAGCGCTGCTCCAGAAAGGTAAATATGGTACTTTTACTGTTTTATTCAAGGGGATGATTTCGTTTTGACTGTTACTGAACGTGAAGCCTTTACCGGTTTTGTTGCTCGCGTCTTTAAAGAAGGGGGGCTGATAGTCCTTGTAGCGTGCTGTTTCTTCTTAATGCTATCAATGTTTAGCTTCGATGCTAGAGATCCAGGCTGGTCACATCTCGGCTATGATGGAAACGTTCGTAATATGGCTGGGGTGGCTGGAGCCTGGCTCGCAGATTTTTGCTATTCTGGACTTGGCGTTATAGCTTTTGCCCCCCCGTTGATGCTGGCCTATCGCGCAATCTTGTTTTTGCGCAAACGTGATGAATCCCTAAATAAAGCATTGCCTTATTTCACGCTGCGCTTGCTAGGTGCATTACTGTTTGTTTTTTCTGGTGCGGCATTGGCAAGTATCCATTTCGCTAACCAATGGCTGCAACTTCCCTTCGGTGCCGGCGGGATGTTTGGCCTGTCGTTGTCTGAACAAAGTCTGTCTTTATTTGGGTTGGTGGGCTCCACTTGTGTACTGATGGCATTATGGCTACTCGGATTAACCTTTTTTTCTGACTTGTCCTGGCTTCGTGTGGCTGATTGGAGTGGCCTGCAGCTGCTTAATGGATTCCATTATTTGCAAGGACTTAAGCCTGAATCGCAGCCGAAACCGTCAACAACAATGAGTCCGCGTCCCACCGCTCAGTCTCGCTACGAAGCTAACTTTGACGCTATTCCTGACGAATCTACTGCTGATAAGGCGGAGAAAAAGGGGTTAAGTGGATGGTTGGCTCGATCTGTTGCCAAAGAAGCAGCGCTAGACACACAAAAGCAGGAGCCTGACTTTATCGGTAATCTTGATGAAGATATCAGCCACTACAGTAATGGCGACTACAACATAGGTATGGACCGGTTAGATCCAGAGATTAGTTACCAGAAATCATCAGAAATCACCGATATGCCCCCGGCAGTGTCACCCCAGATCAGTGAGGAAAGGCATGTTAAAATTGTGCCCTTGTCTGAGGCGCTGCAACCCCAACCCTGTGATGATGAACAGCAATCCACTATCAAAAAAAGCCAGATACTGGGTTCGCTAGGTAAGAAAAAAATACCTAGCTTTAAGTTGCTTGATAAAGCAGAAGATAAAAAGGATCAGGGCTATAGCCCTGAAGTCCTTGAGACTATGTCCCGCCTGCTTGAGGCCAAATTAAAAGATTTCGGCGTTGTCGCTGAAGTTGTCGAGGTCAACCCTGGGCCGGTAATTACTCGTTTTGAAATCCAGCCGGCAGCGGGTACTAAGGTTAGTAAGATTTCTAACCTTGCCAAGGATTTGGCCCGGTCAATGGCGGTCTACAGCGTCCGGGTGGTTGAGGTTATCCCCGGAAAATCCGTTGTGGGTATCGAAATACCCAACGAAAATCGTGAAATGGTACGGTTAAGTGAAGTGATTGGCGCTAATGTTTACAATCGCGCCGAGTCTAAGCTTACTCTGGCGCTGGGTAACGATATTGGCGGCAACCCTGTGGTGGTTAATCTGGCTAAAATGCCGCACTTGCTGGTCGCTGGCACCACGGGCTCTGGTAAATCCGTGGGTGTAAATGCGATGCTGCTCAGCCTGCTATTCAAGGCGACTCCCGATGAAGTCCGCTTGATGATGGTGGACCCAAAGATGCTAGAGCTCTCCATCTATGATGGCATTCCCCACCTGTTAACGCCGGTCATAACCGATATGAAAGAAGCCGCTGGCGGCCTACGCTGGTGTGTGGCGGAAATGGAACGTCGTTATAAGCTAATGGCCAAAATGGGGGTTCGTAATTTACAGGGGTTTAACGACAAGGTCCTTGCTGCACGCGCTCAAGGTACGCCTCTCGTTGACCCACTGTGGAATCCATTAGAGGAGGGTTTCGACGAAAAGGCTCCGGCCCCAGAACTGGATACGCTGCCGTTCATAGTGGTGGTGATCGATGAATTTGCCGATATGATGATGATCGTCGGTAAGAAAGTAGAAGAGCTCATCGCCCGTATCGCTCAGAAAGCCCGAGCCGCAGGAATACATCTGATTCTGGCAACGCAACGTCCCTCGGTCGATGTGATTACTGGTTTGATAAAAGCCAACGTACCGACGCGCATTGCCTTTCAGGTGTCATCCAAAATTGATTCCCGCACGATTCTAGATCAGAGCGGTGCCGAGAATTTGTTAGGCAATGGCGATATGCTCTATCTTCCTGCGGGTACCAGCGTGCCTGTTCGGGTTCACGGTGCCTTTGTGGCCGACGATGAGGTTCATCGCGTGGTGGAAGCGTGGAAAAAGTGGGGGCCGGCAAATTTCGTCGAAGAGATATTGATGGCAAACGTGGATGTAGACACTACGTTTGGTTCCACCGGTTCCTTGTTTGAAGATGAACAAGATGTGCTCTATGACGAGGCCGTGGCTTTTGTGACCCACAGTCGACGAGCCTCTATTTCGGCCGTCCAGCGTAAACTAAAAATTGGCTACAACCGCGCTGCACGAATGGTTGAAACTATGGAGGCTGCGGGTGTCGTTAGCGAAGCTGGGCACAACGGCAGCCGCGAGGTGTTGGCGCCTCCACCGGTTTAATGCCGACTAGAAATTTTAATCACCCTATCGATAGAAGGATGTTTTATGCGCTCTTGGATTTTGGCATTGATATTATCTGCAGTTGCCAATACAGCGCTGGCTGGCACAGCCGCTGAAAATTTAAACCGTTTGTTGGCTGGCGTGCAAAGCCTTAGTGCCGACTTCGAACAACTGGTCATGGATAACAGCGGATCCAGGCTGCAGTCCAGTCATGGCCATGTCGATTTGCAACGGCCTGGACGTTTTCGTTGGGAAACTGCAGAGCCGTTCCCTCAATTGCTGGTGTCTGATGGTCAGCAACTCTGGTTATTTGACAAAGACCTTGAGCAAGTTACCCAGCAGGTTGTAGATAACCGTCTGAGCAATACGCCAGCGCTATTGCTCAGTGGTGATTTACAGCAACTCCAAGATAGCTTTCAAGTATCTGGCCCCAAAGAAGGTAACGAAGGGATATATCGCCTGACACCTATGGCTGAAGAAGCCATTTTTGAAGTGATGAGGATTATGTTTGTCGACGGTGTTCCAACAGAAATGCAGCTGCAGGATAGCCTCGGTCAACAAACCAGTGTGGTGTTTAGTAACCTCAAGCTGAATTCAAGTCTACAGCAATCTCTGTTTACGTTTGAGATACCTGAGGGTGTTGATGTACTCGTCGAGTAAACCTAGGTACTTATGATCATGGCAGCTGATTTGTTTGATAACGATACCCGAGGTTACCAGCCGCTCGCAGCCCGGATGCGACCCCGCACCTTGGAACAATACGCAGGCCAGGATCACATACTGGGCACTGACAAAGCGCTGCGTATGGCTATCGAGCAGGGTTGTCCTCATTCAATGATTTTGTGGGGCCCACCAGGGGTAGGTAAAACCACCTTGGCGCGGCTGATCGCGGAACTGAGTGACGCGCATTTTGAATCAATCTCAGCGGTATTAGCTGGTGTGAAGGAGATTAGGCAATCTGTCGAACAGGCAAAAATGTTGCGGTCTCAGTCCGGTCAGAAAACTATACTCTTTGTAGATGAAGTCCATCGCTTCAATAAAGCCCAGCAGGATGCCTTCTTACCCTATATCGAAGAGGGAACTCTGATATTTATTGGTGCGACAACCGAAAACCCTTCGTTTGAACTTAACGGCGCGCTGTTATCGCGGGCGCGTGTGTATTTGCTGCGGTCATTACATACCGATGTATTAGAGCAGATGATCCTTAGTGCACTAGCGGACAAAGAGCGTGGCTTAGGTGATCGAGCAATCGAGATTTCAGCAGATGCAATAAAAATGCTGGCATTGGCGGCAGACGGCGATGGACGACGGGCGATAAACTTATTGGAACTAGCGGTAGATCTGGCAACCAAGATAGATGATCGAGAAATCGTAGAGGCATCGGTGCTAGATGAAGTGTTGCAGGGGGGCGCTCGCCGCTATGATAAAGGAGGTGATGTTTTCTACGACCAGATCTCAGCATTTCATAAATCCGTAAGGGGTTCATCTCCAGATGGCGCCCTGTATTGGTATGTGCGTATGCTTGACGGTGGTTGCGACCCGCTTTATGTTGCCCGACGTCTGCTAGCTATCGCGTCGGAAGATATCGGTAACGCGGACCCTCGGGCGATGGAAGTCGCCCTTAATGCCTGGGATGCGTTTGAGCGTCTAGGGCCTGCTGAAGGAGAGAGGGCCATCGCCCAAGCAGCCATTTACTGTGCCTGTGCTCCTAAGAGTAATGCTGTTTACAGCGCCTTTAATCGCGCCAAGGCCGAGGTTAAAGACGACCCGTCCTATGAGGTACCTAGTCACCTACGCAATGCGCCAACAAAGCTAATGAAAGATCTAGGCTATGGGAATGAATATCGCTATGCTCACGACGAAGAGCAAGCCTACGCAGCCGGTGAATGCTACTTGCCGGAAGATATCCAGCATCGCCAGTACTACTTTCCAGAAGCGAGAGGTTTGGAAGTGAAAATTTCTGATAAATTGAATCACCTGCGCGGCTTAGATCGAGCTAGCCACAAGCAGCGCTATATCAAAGGGAATGGATAAGTAGGTATGCAACAGTTGTTGTTTATTGCAAGTGGCGGAGCAATCGGTGCTCTGTGCCGCTATTGGGTTAGCGGCTATGTGGTCAACAATACCGATCACTACTTACCTTTGGGGACTTTGGTCGTTAACGTTATAGGCTCGCTGCTGATGGGCGTGCTTTTTGTATTGATCATGGAGAAATCTCAAATATCTCCAGAATACCGCCCTTTGCTAATGGTTGGCCTTCTTGGCGCGTTTACTACTTTTTCTACCTTCTCACTGGAAACCGTGGCGCTGATGCAGGAAGGGCATATCATGTCTGCAGCAATTTATATATTATTGAGCGTTATTTTTAGCATAGCGGCGCTTTACGCTGGTATGAGCTTTACGCGTATACTTTTTTAGTTTGTTAATTAACTCATATATAAGGTTTTTTTGCTCTCATGCTTGACCCTAAACTCCTTCGTGGCGACATCGAATCCATCGCACAGCAGCTTTCCAAAAAAGGGTTCACACTGGATATAGCCCGGTTTAGTGAGCTTGAAAAAGCACGTAAGGAATCACAGTCTAATACTGAAAAGCTCCAAGGCCTGCGTAAACAACAAGCGGCCAAAATCGGTATGGCAGCCAAAGCCGGTGATGACATAGCACCTCTGAAGGCAGAAGGTGAACAGATCAAGAAGAATCTGGATGTCATGGAAACTGAATATAAGCAGATTCAGCAACAGATGGATGAGTTGGTATCCGAAATTCCAAACCTCCCCCATGAGTCCGTGCCTGAAGGCAGCACCGAAGATGACAATATTGAAGTTCGAGTGTGGGGTGAGCCTGAGCAGTTCGATTTCGAGCCTCGTGACCATGTCGATCTTGGTGCGATAGATAATTTACTGGATTTTAAAACAGCTGCCAAAATTACCGGTTCACGCTTTGCTGTAATCAGAGGGAAGCTTGCACGTATGCATCGGGCATTAACCCAGTTTATGCTTGATGTTCAGACTAGTGAGCACGGGTATGAAGAGGTTTATGTTCCTTATCTGGTTAATAAGGATAGTCTCTACGGTACCGGCCAATTACCTAAGTTTGAAGCAGATCTGTTCAAGGTTCCTGGAGATAATGACTTTTACCTTATTCCTACTGCCGAAGTGCCGGTCACTAATATTGTTCGCGGCGAAATTATTGACGCCAAACAACTACCGTTAAAGTTTACTGCCCATACGCCTTGTTTCCGCAGTGAAGCAGGCAGCTATGGCCGCGATACTCGAGGCATGATCCGTCAACATCAGTTTGAGAAAGTTGAAATGGTGCAGTTGGTTGAGCCATCAACCTCCATGGATGCTCTCGAAGAGCTGACAGGACATGCTGAAGTCATTCTGCAAAAGCTGAATCTTCCTTACCGAGTCGTTATTCTGTGTGGTGGCGACCTGGGTTTCTCAGCTGCCAAAACCTATGATCTTGAGGTTTGGTTACCAGGGCAGCAGAAGTACCGCGAGATATCTTCCTGTTCCAATATGGGAGAGTTCCAGGCCCGTCGTATGCAAGCGCGCTGGCGTAACCCGGCTACCGGCAAGCCTGAGCTGCTGCATTCACTAAATGGATCAGGGTTGGCTGTGGGGCGTACGTTGGTTGCTGTGTTGGAAAATTATCAGACGGCTGAAGGTAAGATTCGTGTGCCAGAGGCGCTGATTCCATACATGGGTGGTATCACCGAAATATAGAGCTAGGAAGAGGAAAGCACTCTGAGAATGAATCATTGATCCTGGCTAGTGGTCTCTTTAGGATCAACCTGAATTTTATTTAATTGTATCGGCGTGCTAGTCTTCAAAGCATAATAAAAAAATTCATCGCAGCAACAATAAGTTGCGGTGAATTTACTCAGACAGTCATATTAATCTTCTTGGATTAAGTAGATGAGATATACGGCTATACCGCTGCTGCTGGCGTTAGCTTTTCCCGTATGGGGAGATTTCTACGAGGGCCTGGATGCCTATCAGCGTGGAGATCATTTAACCGCATTGAAATCCTGGCGCTCCCTTGCGATACAGGGAAATGCCAGCGCTCAGTATGATCTTGGGTTAGTTTATCTCTCGGGTAAAGGTTTGCCCAAAGATCCGGTAAAAGCATCCTATTGGGTGCGCAAATCAGCCTATCAAAAACTACCCCGCGCTATGGCCATGCTTGGCACCATGTATGAGCAAGGTCTAGGGGTTGCTCAAAATTATAAAGAAGCCTCATCTTGGTACCACAAGGCCGCAGAAGAGGGGGACCCATTAGGTCAGTTCCGCCTCGGTATGCTGTATAAATCCGGTAAAGGGGTGAGTCGGGATTACTCTCAGGCTATGCATTGGTTGCTGTTCTCCTCAGAGCGCGGCTTAGCCCCGGCGCAATATAATCTGGCGACTATGTACTATAAGGGCGAAGGCGTTCCTAAACGCTTCCAGAAGGCCCTTAAATGGCATACAAAAGCAGCGGCTCAAGGGAATATCAATTCACTAATTACCTTGGGTGTTATGCACTTTAAAGGTGAAGGAGTTTCTCGTAATTTGAGTGAAGCTTATAGTTGGTGGGCGACTGCTGTTGCTGCTGGAGATGATGGTTCTGCTAGAACCCGCGACGCGGTGGCTGCCATGATGTCTGATAGAGAGTTACGTCACGCCAAAACCATAGCAGAAGATAAAATCAGACGATTATTGGCTGAGACTGAAGGTAAAAAAAAACACTAATATCGAACCTGATTTAGTTTTTCTGCCAGGTTAGCAACAAATTCAGTAAAAGGTCCCCGACCTGTTCAGTAACCTGCCGACATTGTGTTGTCATCCGCTCTCCCAACTCGTATTCATGGCCGGAAATAGTCAGCTGCCACACATGGTCAGGTCGTTGCTGACCAATCTGATCTGATACGTTCAACAGCTGCGCAGGGTTCAGACTGTGGCTAAAAGGCGTAAACTCTTCGGGCTTAGATATAGCCGCCAACTGTATAAGTGAATTTTGTCCGACGGCACTATCGATAAAAAGAGCAACTCTATCTCGCGACAAATTGAGCGCATCTTCCAACTGCCATTGCAGATCATAAATCAATAAAATATCTTTATTATTCATAATATTGTTGTTGTTTTTTAATCTATTATATAGATCAAAGCCGGCAGCATCATCTGCTCTATCTGGATTGCCGCAAAGAAATAACGTTAGCTGTTGGAGCTCGTTTAGTTCTTTGGTGAAACTCTCGAACTGACCATCAAAAATATGATCTGATGTTATTTTTGTCGCTGCGTTCATGGTTAAAGAGATGCTCCCTGAGAACTGCGGCTGATAGTTCCTAGCAGCTTTCCATCAGCGGTAACCATTTCTACCGTTAGAGGCATTTTTCCTAACGCGTGTGTCGCGCAGGAGAGGCATGGATCATAGGCACGGATAGCTATTTCAACATGATTGAGTAAGCCTTCCGACAGCGGGTTGCCATTTAGGTATTGACGGCAAACTGATCTGACTGCTTCGTTCATGGCCTGGTTATTACTGGTGGTAGATACAATCAGGTTGGCTTTTTCGACGATATCCTGTTCGTTGATATGATAGTGATGGATCAACGTTCCGCGTGGCGCTTCGATAATGCCATAGCACTCGGGATTACGTTGGCCTGGAGTTACAATGCGGTCGGCGCCGGTAAGATCAGGGTCTTTTAATAATGCGCCTATGGCTTCGCTGCAATAGAGCAGCTCGATCATTCTGGCCCAATGATAGAGCAGGGCGCTTTGTTGGTTGTCGGGGTAGCACTGGTCGACCAGCTCCTGACGAGCCGCCTCCGACAATGGATAACCCATGTCATGACAGTTAAGTACTCTGGCTAAAGGTCCAACCCGATACCAGCCCTGTTCCTTCCCAAGGGATTTCAGGAACGGAAACTTCATGTAACTCCAGGATTTTACCTCTTCCAGTATATGGTCGCCATAAGCGCTGTTATCAATTTGATCGAGTAATATTGCACCTTCCTCGTCCTTCACTCTTAACTGGCCATCATAGAGTTCAAACTCGCCCTCAGGCCCGGTTAAACTCAGGGTTGGCGACTCAATCGCACCGAAATCGGCATGCTCTCGGTCAGATAAATAAAGAGTTCTGGCCAGGTCTAAGGCTTCCTTGCTCCAATTCAGCACCGCGTCCATCTGTTGCTGGAAACAACGGACCTGCTCAGGCTCCAGGCTTCTATTTACCCCGCCAGGAACAACAATGGAGCCGTGAATACGTTTACCGGCTACGGCTTCGATAATCTGTTGTCCGAACTTACGCAGCTTTACCCCTTTGAGGGCTATATCTGTGTGCTGCTCCAGCAAGTTAACGACATTTCGTTGTGCTTTATCGCTCTTGAAACCAAATATCAGGTCGGGGGAGGACAGATGGAAAAAATGCAGTGCGTGAGATTGCAGCACCTGGCCATAGTGGGAAAGTCGGCGGATCTTGTCTGCAGTAGGGGTAAGTTTTTGGGCGCCAACAAGCATATCGATGGCTTTGCCAGCTGCCAGGTGATGGCTGACCGGACAGATGCCACACAGGCGCTGGACCACCATGGGTAACTCCCAGTAGGGTCGTCCTTGAATAAAACGCTCAAATCCTCGAAATTCGACGATATGCAGGCGAGCCTGTTGTATCTGGTTGTGTTCATCAACCAGCAAGGTGACCTTACCGTGACCTTCGACCCGAGTAACGGGATCAATGACAACCCGTTTTAAACCATTGCTATTTGCGGCAGTTTCCACCTTTACACCTCAATCAAAACGAATGCTGGTTTGCGACAGTTGCGGTTGCTTTCCTGCTAATAACTGAGTGATAAATTCCCAGATTATTTCTGCACTGGGGGGACATCCCGGTAGGAAGTAATCGATATCGACGGCATCCTGAATAGGACGTACCTTATCCAATAGCAGTGGTAACTCGGGATCATCGGGAATCTGCGGATTTACGATTCCGGATCCGTCCAGGTAGGCTTCCGCTAAGCATTCTCGAACATCGATACCATTTCTCATAGCGGGTACACCACCGGTGATGGCACAGGCGCCCACAGCAACCAAGATGCGACATTGGCGCCGGAATTCCAGCAGCACTTCGACGTTTTCTTGATTGCATAAGCCACCCTCGATGAAACCTACGTCACAAGGTTGGCAATGCTTTATATCAGTTAGCGGGGAGCGGTCGAACTGAACTAGCTCTACCAGATCCAGTAACTTTTCATCGATATCCAAGAGAGACATATGGCAACCAAAACAACCGGCCAGGGAGCAGGTGGCGATTCGTACTTTATCCATTGCTGCGGTCCTCTTTGCTGGCCTTTGGCTGTGGCGAGTTGTCGCTGTAATCTGGACGACTATTGCCAACTGATTTTATGGTTTGATGGTCGTAAAGCCGGCTGCCGATAGGAATATTAAACCCTTCGCCACGAACAATAAGGGCACCTACAGGACAGATATGAGCGGCCTTGTCGGTAACTTCCAGGCGACTATCAGCCAGCAGGCCAGTATCAGAGTTTACCGCTAGTTGACTTTGTGGGCCGCGACCAGAGATGGTGAATACCCCTTTACCTTCCTCTTCACTGGCTCTGACGCAAAGGCCGCAGAGAATGCAGCGGTCACGATCCAACACCAACTGACTGTGACTGGCATCCAATTGACGGGAAGGGTAACGAAATTCATAACCGCCATTACTCATACCCACTTCATAGGCTGTAGCTTGCAGCTGGCAATTACCCGCACGTTCACAGGTGGGACAGTAATGATTACCCTCGACAAATAGCAGTTCGGTTAGTTGTCGCCGATATTGTTGAAGTTGTTCGGTATCAGTTTCTATATTCATCCCTTCGGTGGCTTCGGTGGTACAGGCGCACTGTGCTCGCCCGTCTGCGGTCACCGTGCAAAGCTTGCAGCTGCCGTGGGCAGGATAGTCTGGATGATGGCACAAATGGGGGATGTAGCAGCCGTTGTTAACGGCAACCTCCATAATGGTCTGGCCAGGGTCAAATTGCTGCAGCTGGCCATTAAGGGTCAGAGTTGTTTTATTCAAGCTGGAGTTAGCCACTACTGATCCCCTCTGAGAGTTGCGGTCTGGACTAGAGCCTGCTGCAGGTCGAACAGAGGCGCGTTTTCACGTTGCATGCGTTCTTTAACCAATGAGGGCCATTGTTCCAGTAATGCCAGCAGTGCTAAGGGAGCCGTTTTTCCCAGGCCACAATGGCTGGTTGTGATCATAAGTTCGCCCAACTGTTTGATGGTTGTTAACGCACTGGGGCTGAGATTGTGCTGATCAAGTTTGTCACAGAAGCTGTTCAGCTGTTGGCAGCCGGCACGGCAGGGGGTGCAGAAGCCACAGCTTTCATGGGCAAAAAAGCGAATAAAGTTGGTAACAATTTCAATGGGATCACGGTTTTTGCCAAACACCATAAAGGAGCCGCCGCTGGGGATATCCTCGAAGGCAAGCTGGCGCTGAAATTGATCTCGGCCTAGCAGGCTTCCCGAGGGACCACCGATTTGCACGGCGGCAGCATCAGTGCCATCGCACAGTTTCAGGACTTCTTCGATGCTGATGCCCCAGGGTATTTCGTAGATTCCAGGTTTATTACAGTCACCGGAAATACTATGTAGCTTAGTGCCGGTTGATTGTTCTGTGCCTAGGGCTGCAAAGCTTTCTCCACCACTGATGGCTATGGCGGAAACGCAGGCAAAGGTTTCGACGTTATTGACCAGCGTTGGTTGTTGTAGGTAGCCGCTTTGGACCGGGAAGGGTGGTCGTATCCTCGGTATCCCGCGTTTACCTTCCAGTGATTCGATCAACGAGGTTTCTTCTCCGCAAACGTATGCACCGGCACCCAGATGTATTTCTATATCGAAGTTGAAATCGTCGCTGCCGCCAATGTTATTGCCAAGCCAGCCGGTCTGGCGTCGCTGTTGCAACGCATTGTTGAGCATCGGCAGCAGATAGGCATATTCTGCCCGCAGATAGAGAAATCCGGATTCTGCTCCCAGTACCCAGGCTGCCAGGGTCATGCCTTCGATGACACGATCGTAATGGTCTTGCAGCAGCACTCGGTCTTTAAAGGTTCCGGGTTCGCCTTCATCAGCATTACAGACAACATAGTGACAATCACCGGGAGCATTGCGGCAGGCAGCCCACAGCTTTTGATAGGTATTGAATCCGGCCCCACCGCGACCTCTAAGACCAGACTTTTCAAGCTCATCAAGGAAATTATCGATATTTTTCCCCAGCCACTTTGAAAGGGCGTCACCGGGGGCGATAGTTTCTCTGAGCAAAGGACCAGTGACTTCTAGCTGACTGCTTATATGGGACCAATCTTGAGGCCATTGATCAAAAGGCTGTTGCGTCTTTATCAGCGCGGCAATCTGTTTTGCACGGGGTTTATCCAAGCGAACGATTGGGTGCCCATTAATCAGAGCTGCTGGACCTTGGTCGCAAAGTCCGGTGCAGGAGGTTAGGGCGATGCTGACGAGGCCATTGCAATCTGGATTGCCAAGATCGATATTTAGCTCAGAGCACAGGGTATCTAGTACTGACTGCTGCCCCTGATGGAAATCGGTGATATTTGAGCTTAAAAAAACTCGATATTGGCCTTGGAACTTTGAGGATAGAAAACTATAGAATTCAAGCACTGCACGAATTTCACCGCTGGCTAGGGATAACTCCTCGCTGATGACTGCGATAGCCTCAATCGGAATCCAGCCAAACTTGAATTGAATTTGAATCAGGATCTGTAATAACGCGGTGCGGTGCGGTTGTAATTGACATAGATCGGTCACAAAGACCTCAACAGCGCTGGTATATGCGTTGATGTCTGCGGCGCTTGTTAAGTATTGTGGAGGCAGTGGCCAGGGGCCGGGTGGAAGTAAATCTACCGTTTGATCGTCGCTCTGACGGTGCATCGCATATACTCCCTCGGTTAAGAGTTTTGCTTGAGTGTAGCCAATAACCTCCTTGATAAACAACTACAATTTATATGGTTTTAGGTATTCGTTTGATAACTTGATTTACCCTCTTATAATCGTTTTTTTTATTCTGGATGCTTCTATGAGTTCCACCATTATTGTTGCTGCCGAAAAAATTATTGATGGTCAGGGGAATATGTCCAGCGTGAATAGGTTACAGCAACAAATTCAGGCACAGGGGGTAAGCGTACAAACCTTAGTTATCGATCCCTTAAGCGCTGGCTGGGATACCCCGTTAATGGACAATCATTTCCGTAGTGGCTGTGGACCCATTGATGCCTTAAAGCAGGCCAAAGGCCTAATTGGCGAGGGCTTGTCTGATGCTGTTCTAATCAGTGGCGACGAGCCTTTGAAAACCGGTTATAGCAAAGAACAACGACTACAGTTGATGGCCGTTTATGGTGCGGGTTATCCGTTAACGATGGCTTATGATGAACTTGCAGGCCGTTTTATCGATAAACAAAAAATGTCCCAGGAGTTGTTTATTCAGTGCCGTGACGACCTGTTCGAAAATTATCTGTGCACCTATGCTCTGGATCCTGCAAATAATAGGGCCTTGCCGGACGCGCGTTGGTATGACCTACTGACACCACGATTCAGAGGCGTGGACTGTGCTAATCCCTTGATCGATTTTCAAGGCAGGGTATTACTAGTCAGCGACAAATTAGCTAATGAATTGGCCGTTCCCAATGCCCAGCAAGTTGAATTAGCGGGTGTTGAGGTGCAGCGTACCCAAGGAGACGGTGAGCAATACCTTGATGATATCTCCGATTTTAACCATCTTAAACAAGCTTATGAAGGTTGTTGCCAGCAAGCCAAGATTGATTTTGTTAGTTTGTTTAAAGACAGAAAGGCGTTGCTTGAAGTGTATAGCTGCTATCCAGTGGTTCCCATGGCGTTTATGTTGGCATCGGGCCTTATCAACTCGCTGAAGGAGCTCCCAGAGCTGCTAAAGCAGTATCCAGTGACGGTTACCGGCGGAATGAATTTGGCGAGGGCTCCTTGGAATAATCCGGCTCTCAATGGCTTGATAAGTCTTTACCAGCAGTTGCCGAGGCGTAAGCTGAGAGTCGCGTTACTACATGGTAATGGTGGCTTGGGGTATCGTCAGGGAGTTGCGTTGCTTAAATACAAAGCCCCCTGACTTAAATCGTGGCTGACTTAGTAGCTGCCTTAAATGTTATTACAGCCCCAGTTTTTTGATTTCCGTTTGTAAACTTTCATAGCACCAAGGGTTGCCATCAGCTTGAGGGTGGCCATGTTCATTGAGCTTTTGAACCATTAGTTTCAGGTTGTCGCCCTTTTTTTGATAACCGTGGATTAGGTGCTTAAGCTCATCAATATAAGCTGTATCTACCGTTTCTTCGTTTGAGTGGTCGCTCTTACGGCTGATAGTTACTTTCATGTTTTTCACGGCAAATCTCCATATGGGTTTGATTTTATTATGCCTAATGTAGTTGCATATGAGGAGTGGAAAAAGCCATTAACGGAACAAAGTGATGACTGATTGTTTGCTAACTGCCGGAACCTTGATGGAAAAGCTGATTGCCACCACTGAGCAGGGCATTAAATCCGGCGCATTAAAGACTGTGCATTGCGAGACACAGTTACACTACCAGGCAGGGATCCCCTTTCAGATAAGGGTACTGTCCAACACCGTTGATAAGGCTCGATCACTGAAGCGCCTCAATCTGGCAGGAAACGTCAGAACCAATCCTTTTTTGCCCTATGAAGCCGATATGTTTGTTACTGACATAACCCGCAATCGAATTGTGCTACTCAATAAGTTTAACGTGGTGAAACAGCATGCATTGATTGTTTCGCGGGAATTTCAGCACCAGCAGAGTCCACTGGGCTTAGAGGATTTTTACGCCCTCAGTGTGGCGATGAATGAGTTCCCCAGTCTTGGGTTTTACAATGGCGGAAAAGAGGCTGGTGCTAGTCAGACCCACAGACACATGCAGCTGGTACCGATTGAATGTCTGGGAGGCGATCTACCTATTAATCCACAGGTATTAAACGATATAAAACCAGGGTTTGTGTACCGTTTAATATCGAACCTTAGTTCAGACCCTGGATGTCGATCTGAACAGTTATCAAATTTCTATAAACAGTGCTTGCAAGAGCTGGATTTACGCGAAGGGGACAAGGTGGGCCCATTTAATATGCTGGTCTACAAAACCTGGGGGATGATAGTTCCCAGAAGCCAAGGAGAGGTGGAGGGGATTGCCATAAACAGCCTAGGCTATGCAGGAGCTTTTCTCGCCAAAGATGACACCCAGTTACAACGTATCAAAGATATTGGCTGCCTGCAGTTGCTGATGCAGGCAGGAGTTCCCCTGACTGCGTAATCCTGTACTTCAGTGCTGCACTTGTACCAATGGCAGTCGTATCCGGTAATGAAGGCCCTGGCCGGGTTCAGAGCTACAGTCTACCGATCCATTTAGCACCTGGGTACAAACATTAAAGACGATGAAAGCCCCTAATCCAGCATTACCACTAGAGCGCCGGGTGGTAAAAAAGGGATCAAACAATTTGTCTAATGCTTGCTGTGATAAGCCGATACCATCATCTTCATACTCAAGAATAAAGTCATCTCCAGCTGGGGTGATGGTAATTAGGATGTTGCCCTCTTGTTCTGGAGCAAAGGCGTGATTGATGGAGTTGATAATCAGGTTGGTTAATATCTGAGAAAACAACCCTGGATATCCTTGAATAGTCAGCCCTTCAGGGCAATCGACGGTGATCCTGTGTTGATGTTTTCTGAGTTCTGCCTTCAGGGCTAGCAGGGTTTCTGCGATATAGGAGCGACAATCGAATGAGCGTTGCTCTTCACTGGTTTGATCGACCGCAATCTTCTTAAAGCTATTGACCAACTCCGCTGAACGCTCAAGGTTCATTTTTAATATTGAGCAGCTCTCAGACATGTCGCTACGGGCTTCATCGAAATCATTGCGTCGCAGTTGTTCGTTATCGTATTTGTCGAAAAGCGTGTTAACAGCACCCTCCAAATGGCTGGCAGCGGTAACACTGACCCCCAGAGGCGTATTAATCTCATGGGCAACACCGGCCACCAGCCCACCCAGAGCCGCCATTTTTTCACTAGCCACCAGTTGTTTCTGGGTGGCTTTAAGGGTATCAAGAATTTCCTTTAGGTCACTGTTGGATTTTTCCAGATCAATGGTGCGGCTGTGGACTCGTTCTTCCAATTCTTCATTAAGTTGCAACAGCTTATGCTCAGCCCGTTTAAGGCTGCTAATATCCCTTCCTTCAGGAATAAGCATATGCACCTTACCGTGTTCGTCAATCAACGGTTGAATTGAAAAATCCATGATAACTTCTTGTTGCACTTGGTTTTTAAGTTTGACCTCAAAGCGGGTGGTATTGCCGTTGGCTACCTGTTTGACTGCATTTTTCAGCTGATCCTTGCTCTTCTCACTGGTATCCCACAGGGGTGTATCCCACAAGTATTGACCGATAACGTCGGCTTCACTGACCCCCATAAAATCCACTGATGTGCGATTGGTTTTCAGCAATACCCCGCTGGTATCCAACAGTGCAATAAACTGGTAACTACCATCAAAGATCCCTTGTAGGGTTTGCTTGCTGCTTTTGAGTTCACGTTCTATGCCTTTTTGGCGCGAGATATGAATGCGTTGACCACTGACCAGTACTAAAAGAAACAGTATCGTGAGGCCGATAAACCAAAGCTGGGTGGCGTACTTCTGATAAAAGTCGTCTGGTTGGTTAATGATAATGCTGTCAGCAGGAAGCTGATCCACTGACATCCCCCATTTTTTCAGCGCCAGGTAGTCAAACATATAGCGATTGGGGCTGTTAAGCAGAGGAGGGATATCTAGCGACTTTTCGCCCGCCAGTATTCGCAGACTATAATCTGCTGCAGCCCGGCCTTGAAAATGACCACTGGTTAACAGACCGCCAACAACCCCCTGACCTAAATTGAAATCCCAGGTGGCATAGACCGGCGCTTTGCTGTTCTCCAATATCGCTTCCGGCACTTCGTTGTACTCAAAATAACGCCCTTCGGAGTCCCTTAAAAACAGGGTTAAAAAGATGATGTCGTCTTTATCTGCGGCGTTAGATGTATCTATTAAGTTATTGAATGTTATGTTGTCTAGGATTTCATATCGGACATGTTTGGGTAGTTGAGGAATAACTCGATCCAGGGTGTTGCGGACTTTTCTTCCGGTGGTCGTGGTATCGGTAATGACCAGCATTTTTTTAACCTTGGGGTGCTGGGACAGGGCGAAAAGCATGCCCTGTTTAATATCCGCTTCTTCGTTAATACCGGTAATATTGTTTAAGCCCTCTATGCGGGATGGCTCAAAATAATTTACACCGCAAAATACGACAGGCACGTCAGGGAACAGCCGGTCCCTATGCTTAAGAATAAAATTAAAGGCGTTGTCGTCGCTGGTGATAATCAGGTCGAATTTTTTGTTTTGGTATTTGTTAGCCAGCAAATCCAGAAGCTTTTGGTAATAGGAAGGATCGCTGTGTCGTTTGGTATCCAGGTACTGGATATCCTGGCTGATACTGGGAATTCTATCTTTAAAGACCGAGTTGATGCCGGACTGAACATCGTCGGTCCAACGATAACCCGGGTGATAAGAGTGCAGTACCAGCACTTCTTCAGCGAAGCTGTTGGGGGCCAAAAAGACTGTAATCAGGGTGGCCGTCAGCACGGCTGCTTTATAACGCAGGTTGGTAAGCAAGTAGGTCGTTTCCTCGATACTGCTTGGTTTTTGAATAGCCTAAGTTTAGTTCGCTTCGTCCGCTCGGTGAGATATTCGCTGCTGCCTTGTGTTTAGATCCCGCATCGGCCTAGTCTCTTCTGAGCTTGTCAGACACAGCAATAGGCGAAGGAAAGTTAAACACCACAATATAAGATGAAAGCAGAAAGGTCAGTATCGCAGTGGCCTGAATAACCAGGGAAGCGTCTTGACCAATCATGGAAGACTCTGCCGCCAAATAGGCAATCAATATGGAAAACTCGCTGATTTGTCCTAACCGAAAACCTACTTCCCAAGCGGTATCTTTAGATTCGCTGATGCGTCTTAGTAGCAATCTGAATACCATGGGTTTCAGGGCGATAACCAGGGCAGCGAGCACTAGGGATGGAAGAATAATGTCTTCCAGCCGGCTCAGGTTAAATTTGGCACCGATGGAGAAGAAGAAAAGGATCAGGAAAAAATCTCGTAAGGGTTTCAGACTCTCGGCGATGTACTGAGAAATAGGGCTGGTAGCGAGGCTGACACCCGCCACGAACGCGCCTATTTCAGGAGACAAACCTGAAAACTGAGCGGCTTCTGCCAATCCCAGGCACCAACCAATAGCAACCAGAAAAATGTACTCGTGGAAGCGGTCAAACCGTTGGATCAATTTAAGCAGAACATACTTTACGAACAGGAAGGCACCGGCAATCAACAAGGGTAGGGCGAGCAGGGTTTTGATGTAGACCATATAGTCGGCTTTTGATTCGCCACCACTACTATAGAGCGCTAGCAACACCATGATCGCAATAACATCCTGAAGCAGCAGCAAGCCAACGACCAGCTCTCCTGTGTGCTTGTGGTGAAGGACGGTGGTGGGCAGTAGTTTGATACCAATAATGGTACTGGAGAACATCACTGCCAGGCCGATAATTAGGCATTCAATGGAGTTAAAACCAAACAGAAAACCTGTTCCGTAGCCGATTCCGGCAAATAGTACTGAGCTCAATATCGCCACCAGCGTGGCTTTTTTAAGCATATGAATCAAATGGCTGGGCTGCATATCCAGGCCCAACAAGAACAGCAAAAAGATGATGCCTACATGGGAGATATCAGAGAGTAGTTCGGTATCGGTGACCATCTTGGTGCCGTAAGGCCCAAGCAATGCACCCAGTACGATATAGGCGACTAACAGTGGTTGGCGAGTATAGAGCGCCAAAGACGCCAGTACAGCAGCCCCGGTAAAAATCAGGAAGAAAGAGAAAACTAAAGACTGTTCCATTGCCTAAATTATCACCACTGTAATGATTGGAAATAGCGAGTTTTTATACCATACCTGCCAGCATGCAATACAACAACCGAGGATTATACCTTGATATGAGTCCATTCTTGTTTTGACCAAATATAGGCGAATACCAAAGAAGATAATCCACGATGAATAACCTGCACCAACCAGATACCGGTAATTCCAGCACCCAGATAAGGGCCGATGAACCAGGCGAGTGGCAAGTAGAACAGCCATTGTCCTACGGTTGTTACCTTCATTACGGTTTTATTAGCCCCGGCTCCCAGCAGCGCTTGGGTGAATACGATGGCTGTGGTGTCGACACAAATAGCGACACCGGTAATCATTAAAGGGATACGAGCCAGTTCAATCAGTTCAATGTCATGCAGGAACAGCCCCAGCACCAAGTTCGGACACAGCCACATGGGAATACTCAGCACCAGCACGATTAACGTAGTGATTTTCACAACGTCCCAGCCGATCTCAGTCGCATGTTCAATATTGCGACAGCCCAGCGCATGACTGACCAATGTCGTGGCAGCCATGCCCAATCCAACAGCAGGCAATATTAATAATAGTGCAAGGTGTATCAATACCTGAGCGACGGCCAACTCCTTGATGCCTATTTGGGCAATAATCCATAGCAGCACCGCCAGACTAGTCGCAAACATAAGCTGTTGTAACGAGTTAGGAATGGATAATCGCATTAAACTAACCAGTGTTGCGGTATCAGGTAGTTTTCGTAGCAAACCCTGATATTTGGCTTGTCGGTAGGTAAGAACTCCATAGGCTAGGGCGCCTAAATATAGCGCGATCGCCGTTCCTAGTCCTGCGCCTGCGGCACCCATTTCCGGCAAACCCGCTTTACCGAAGATCAGGCAGTAGCTAACGGCAACATTGATAATGTGCATCAAGATCAAAACCCTAAGGTAGGCCCAGCCGCGGTTGATCCCGTTCCAATAACCGCGAAAACAAAGGCTCAAAGCGACAGCAGGAATCGCCAAAACCCGGAACTCGAAGTAAGGAGTAGCCGCTTCCAATACAGCCGGAGCCTGAGTGATCAGTTGCAGAAAGCTGTCAGAAATAGTTAAAAAGAAGACGGTAAGCGGAGTGGCGAAAATAACAGCAAGGAGCAGTCCGCCATTTACTGGAATGGCCACTTCATCATCACGACCTTGACCTTGTCGCCTGGCAACCATTGCTTGCACGCCGCATGATAGCCCCATAATCAGCGCGATCGCCATGAAATTGGCGTAACTACCCACACCAACGGCAGCCAGGGCATTCTCACCCAAAGTACCAACCATGGCGGTATCGATCAGGTTTAATAGGCTCTGAGACAGCATGCCACCGATGATGGGAAGTCCCAAAGTCAATATGGATCTTATACGGTGAATGGGTAATCTGAGCAGGCGCAAATCGATTCCTGTTTATAGCTGCTGAGGGCTGTTAAAAGCGGCGCCATTCTATCAGAATCCAGGTTATAGTGTTTGTGGCTAATAACCCACAATAACCGTATGGTTCATTATATTAGGGCTTTAGCTTAGAATAGGTCCACCAATGGTGATTCAACAGGTTTGCAGTTACATATGGAAAACATAAGCATCAACATTACAGATAGTGCTCAAGACTATCTGGCCGAACTTTTAGAGAAGCAAGACGTAGAAGGTATTGCCGTTCGGATCTTTGTCACTCAACCCGGCACACCCTATGCGGAAACCTGCTTAGCTTATTGCCGCCCTGATGAAATTCAGGAGGGCGATGAAGTCTATGAATTGACTAAATTCCGCGTTTATCTGGAACCTAATAGCTTGCCCTATCTGGAGGAAGCTATTGTTGATTACTCCGCAGATCGCATGGGTGGGCAGCTGACGATTAAAGCTCCGAATGCGAAAGTACCGAAAGTATCTCCAGACAGCCCAATTGAAGACCAAATCAATTATATCCTCTATAATGAAGTTAATCCCGGCTTGGCATCGCACGGCGGCGAGGTCTCCTTGATTGAAGTCGTTTCAGAAGAGATTGGCGAGGTAGCCATTCTCCGGTTCGGCGGAGGCTGCCAAGGCTGCAGTGCTGTGGATCTCACCTTGAAAGATGGTGTACAGAAAACTCTGGTAGAAAAAATACCAGGGCTTGCCGGGGTAAAAGACGTGACGGATCATACCGTCACAGATAACGCCTACTATAAATAGGCAACAGGAACTTCGATTCCTGATAGCAGAAGGGTGGGCCGTAAAAAGCCCTAGTAGATGGTGGTCCAGCCTTCGGCTCTAATTTGACAGTCCCCTGTAGTTCAACGCTACTCATAGAGCTCTCCCCATTACCCCCTCTTCTGCAGTTGTTTTCTCAGATGATGCCGCTCAAAATGCTGTTGAATAATTCGTATATACCCCCCCCCGTGTAGGCACAGCTAAAAGGGGTTGGATATAGGAGCAAGTGCTCCTTGTTCCTATCTGTGCGCCAATGCCACACAAGCACCTTCAGCTGCGCTTAAGTTTTTCTGTTACTTCTGTTATTTATCGTATGCTCCGCTAATGTTCGGTTTTTCTTATGCCTTGTATTAAAAACATCCATTTTACTAAACAGTAAATCAGGACGACTATAGCACTACACTTTTTTCAGATGAAATAATGTAATTGCATCGTTGAGGGTGAATAGGCCACTGATTTGGTTGTTTCTGGGCTTCTCTCCCAGCCGCCGGTATATCGATTAATAATTTGGAAAAAAAATGAATTCCTCCTCTCAAACGTTATTTTCCTCCCGGGTTTCGGCACTACGTGAACAGTGGGTAAGTATTTTCCCTGGTTTTATTCTCTGCTTACTGGTTGGTATGGCCGCCAAGTTCGTATCTGAACACTATGGTGGGCCGACCATTCTCTATGCGGTATTAATGGGAATGGCCTTAAACTATCTCTCGCTAGAAGGGAATTGCGTTGCTGGCATCGTCTTCTCCGCAAAAGCTGTTTTGCGTTTTGGAATCGCATTGTTGGGCGCAAGAATAACTATTGAGCAATTGCTTGGTCTCGGTATTACCCCGATCGCCATTGTTTTGGTCGGAGTACCTGCGACGATGATTTTTGGCTACGCTTGTGGCAGATGGCTGAAGATGAGTAAGTCGCAGAGTGTTCTTTGCGGAGCATCTGTTGGCATTTGTGGTGCTTCGGCGGCACTGGCGGTCTCTGCGGTGCTACCCCAGAATAAAGAATCAGAAAAGAACCTGATTTTCACGGTGATTTCGGTAACCGCGCTCAGCACGGTTGCCATGATCGCTTACCCCTTAATCGTTGATCTACTTGGATTCAACGAATCAGAAAGCGGTATTTTCCTAGGGGCGACCATTCATGATGTCGCGCAAGTGGTTGGTGCGGGGTATATGGTGTCGGACAATGTTGGCGATGTGGCCACTTTTTCCAAGTTGTTGCGAGTGGCGATGCTTGTTCCCGTCGTGATCATAATCTCCGTCTTAGTGAGCCGTTATGGTGCGGTAAAAAAGGAGCAAAGCGCTTCAAGCCTTCCTCTTCCTGGTTTTCTTGTCGCCTTTGTAGTCATTGTTATTATTAACAGCAGTGGTTACGTACCGGTGATCATTACTGATTCCATGACAGAGCTTTCGCGCTGGTGTCTGGTCATAGCAATGGTCGGCTTAGGTATGAAAGCTTCCTTTAAGGAATTGGCAGAGATGGGCTGGCGCCCTATGTTTTTAATGGTTGCGAACACGGTATTTCTGGCTGTGCTAGTAGCTATTTGGTTGTTTCTTGCACGTTAGTTTAGTGCTCAAGTAAAACCGCTCTCTTACTTGTAGTGTGGGCTGCCCAGCGGAGGGGGGGGGTAGTCCACAGCGGACAATTTGTTAACGGTAAATAAAGGTGCCTTTGTTACTTTGAATCTGACCCATCTATCCCCCCATTGATTTGAATGGCTCATTCCAAAGCCGAAGAGGTAAACATTCAGATGAAGTATCCATTGCTACTACTGTTTACTGTCGTTGCTTTGACTGCAGGTTGCTCTAAGGGTGAAGATACTGCGACACCCGATCAGTCAGGGAAGGAGCACCTGTTGAAATCGCAGGCGGCAGCGCTAGAAAGAGCAAAAGAAATTGAGCAGGTTCTTCAACGTGGAGCCGAGAATCGTCAGCAGGCTATTGAAGATCAAAGCAAGTAAGCGCGGCTTCGGCATAAATTTATGTCTTTTAAAACAGGATTATAACGCGAGTGAACCTTGCTGATTGTCGATGGTCGTTAAGGCTTAATATGCGGATAAAGCCTTAACAATCCAGAGCGGCTCCTGCGATTACCCATAGACCGCGAGTTCTTACTCGTTATCCTCCTTCATGAGATATGCATAGACGGCAAATGCTGTAGAGGAGAGTGTCACACTTGGGAGTTGAATCCGCGCCTACGCCAATTCAAAACTATGGCCTCTGTCTAATGCGATAATCTCATTAAATGGTACTGAGGCTTCTTCGTCGGAGCCGATGGTGGGTAATTTACGCCGTAGGCTATCGAGTGTATCTAGGTGCTCTTCGGAAATATCGCTAAAGCGGAATACTATGCCTTCTCGGTTTTCCTCCTTCCTCAGTCGGACAAAGTTCACCTTGATATTTTCAAGCACTATTTCGGGGTTATCCTTGGGCAGCAGGGTCAGTTTCTGAAATACGGTTGTCTGCCCATCGGGGAAGAATTTTTCCATAGTTTCTTCGGTAAAATGCTCCGCTAAGTAAAGACATCCGCCGCGGATATTTAATACTAAGTGTCCCGTCTTTACATTGTTATAACGAGCGAATGGATCGGTAACGGGTAGTACTACCTCGCATTCAGCCAATACACGGTCGCCACTGAATTTACGTTTATCTACACCACCGTTTTTCATTACGACTTCCTTTGCTGTTATTGAAGTTATCGATGTTATTAATCCAGAGTCTACCCACAAATATATTATGGGTATAGGTTTTCTGATCGCTACCACTGTTACAACACTCACCTCTGCAGCTGCAGCAAAGTGCATCAATAACAAACTGTTGGTTTAGGAGGCGAGATAAGCTATTGCAGGGAAAAGACTAATTTAATCGGACTTGTTTCTAGCGCCTGTTTTGACCCTTGAAATACAAGAGAGCTATGTAGGGTTTGTATCAGCAACTAGGGCCTGGATTGCAGCCTTATAAACAGTGATGCCGTTCAACTAAGTTTGGCCTGATGAAAATAAACGTGACTGCTCGGGTGTTAAATTAAACGTCACCGTCACTTTTTATTGGACTGTATTGCTGCCTTGCCACAGGGGATATCACACCATCTTGGCTGTAATGAGGTTTTACTAGACTTAGCCCCTTTAGATTGCGCATTCAAGGTACTAAGTACGGTGGGTATTTGGTCTGCCGGGACGGGTTTGCTGAACAGGTATCCTTGGATCAGATCACAACCTTGCTCTACCAGTAATGACCGTACCTCTTCGTCTTCTACGCCTTCTGCAACCACCTGCAAATTCATGGTGTGAGCGAGTTTTATCACGGCGTTAGTGATCGCCCGGTCATCGTGGTCTTGTACGATATCTTTCACGAATGATCGATCTACTTTCAGTTTCGACACGGGTAATTTCTTCAGATAACCAAGGGAAGAGTAGCCTGTTCCAAAATCGTCGATAGCGATCGAAATACCAATATCCTGAAGCTTTTTTAATTGGGATATCGTTTGCTCAGGGTTATCCATTGAAGTACTTTCGGTTATTTCTATCTCGATCAGATTTGGGTTAATACGAACCTCGGCAATAATCTTGGCGATGTGTTGCACTAGCCCACCATTGTAGAATTGCCCAGCAGACACGTTAATCGCGACCGGCAGTAACTGTGCTCCTTGTGCCTGCCATAGCCCTTGTTGGCGACAAGCGGCCTCTATTACCCATTCTCCAATAGGTACAATCAAACCGCTTGCTTCAGCCAGGGGAATAAACTCATTAGGTGGAATGGTTCCGTATTCCGGATGGTACCAGCGCAGCAGTGCTTCCATACCTTGTGGTTTAGCATTAAAGGAATTGACCTGAACTTGATAATTCAAATGCAGTTGTTTGAGTTCGATAGCTCGATGTAATGCCGACGTCAATTCGGTTTTACGCTTGGAATGAGTGCACTGATAACTGTCGAAGTAGCGGTAACAGCCTTTGCCTTGGTTTTTTGCCTGATACATGGCGATATCCGCTTTTTGTATCAGGTTTTCAATATTTTCGGTGCAGTCTTCTATCCGGTAGATTCCGACACTGGCACGAATATATACATCGCTGCCTTCAAGCTTGAATGGATTGTGTAAGACACTGAGGATTTTTTCTGCGACCACTGCATGATTGTCGCGGTCAGACTGCTCTATAAGCACCATGAATTCGTCACCACCGAAGCGTGCAAGCATATCGTTTGAGCGTAGACAGCTTTTCATTCGTAACGCCGCTTGTCTCAGCAATATGTCGCCGACACGATGACCCATGGAGTCGTTTACTTGTTTAAAGTCGTCTAAGTCAATCATAAATATCGATGGCGACAGATCTAAATACTCACTTTCCTGCAGCAGACGTTCTAAGTGACGGTAAAAGCAGGCTCTATTAGGTAGGCTAGTTAGACCATCCATATAGGCCATTTGATGGAGTTGTTGCTTGGTTTCACGCTGTGCAGATATATCGTTGAAAACAACAATTTTGTTGGAAATGATACCGCTTCTTTCCCGGACTAAGGTCACACTCATGCGCACGGGAATGTGTTTGCCGCTGATGTGACGTTTCCAGGTTTCGCCTTCCCAATAGCTTTGCTCCTGTAGGTCACAATCAATATTTCTAAGTAACTCGCAAAGCTGTGAATCGACACTTAGGAGTCGTAACGGACGGCCAACCAGGTCTTTCCATTGATACCCGGTTATTACTTCGTATGACGCGTTAACATCCACTACCTGGTTGTTAACGTTGAGAATAACGATGCCTTCTTTGCTATGTTCGAATAACGCAGACGCTAGACGCAGGTGCCTTCTTGATAGGCTGTCTCTGATCTTGTTCGTTGGCTTGCCACGGGCGCTATTTTTTGTTTCTAGCATGTCCTTTGCCAAGATAAAACCTCCATGTCCCTTTGTTATATTAGCACCAGCTTATTGTCGGTGATGGCTGGTGCGTCTGGATGATCAAATAGTCTTATATGTGCTGTTTATTAATCAATGGAAGTATATACGCTAGCTTTATTAAGGATTTCTTATGCATTGTTAATTCTTTATTTTCAGCCGTTTATTAAATCCTAGCAAGGGCTGGCATCGCTCTCATTCGATGCCTGTGGCGCATTCGCCAAACCGTGGCTCCGGCTAACATCAGTAGTAGACCGGCCCCTTGGCCAACTGAGTAGTCGAGTACCTGTAGCGCGATCCATCCGGTCGCCAAACAGGCAAACGGCAGCACCTCATAGAACGGTTGGGGGAGGACAAAACGTTTATTAAACGGGGGCAAAAAAGAGGGGTTGAGTAGGGCGGTTACCCGGTCTGGTCTACGGTGTTTAGATCGTAAAATCCAGATTCTCGATCCAGCGATAAAGAGTACGACGGCACTGAGTATCTGCAGCGGATGTGCTGGGATTTCTAAAAAATAGGCGGCTATAAAAATACAAAAATAGGGCAAATATTCGTACAGAGGTTTAGGCAACATCTCCGTGAATCCTTTCTCAGACGGTGTTTGATTTAAGGATGTGAAACTAGCATTAGGAAATACTCATATCATTATCCTTTGTTAAGAAAATGATCTTAAGTTGGTGGAAGTAGTCATTTTTTAAAAGTAGGTCACTCGAGTGGGCCGCACCATTACGGGATTTTTGGCAGCCACTTCTCGAACGCAGCAGAGCTGCATGCTCAGCATCGGTCTTTAACGGACTAAGGTCCGATGACCACTATGACTTTGGTGTTTTTTTTAGCCCCTACCTACGCCACTCATAGTCTGAAAATTGTCTGGACGTATAGCCGTTATTTCGCCCTTCATAGTGTGACATCCTGAAGTCACTTAAATGACAATTTGGATTGATCATGCAGAACTTAGATATTAATGACCCGATGTGGAGCCTGATTGCACGTTTTGCAATCGACGTCGTCGCAATCGTTCTTCTTGTCTTTTTCATGTTTTATCGCCGCTATCGAGACAGGGAGCTGGCCACTACGGCTTCCATGTTTAATATTTTTGCATTTGCTGTTCTCACCATTCTCTCAAGTGTTGAATTTAGCATCGCTGCAGGTTTTGGCTTGTTCGCCATTCTGGCTCTTTTCAGCCTCCGCTCTGAACAGATCGACAAAATAGAAATTGCCTATTTTTTTGGTTCAATCGCCATCGCTGTTATTTGCTCAGTGCAGGGCACCACTCTGGTAATGGTTGTATCGATAACAATATTCGTACTTATCGGTGCCTGGTTACTCGATCATCCCAAGATGCTTAAATCCGCTAGCAGAGCCAAGTTAACGCTGGATAAAATTGATCAGCACGTCCTTTCAGATACCGAATTAATGCGCTCTCAACTTTCAGAACGTTTGGGTGTTGAGGTGATGAATTTCCATATCACTGAACTGAATTACGTTAACGATCTTGCCGTAATCAACGTTTATTATCGTAACTAAGGGGAAATGCCATGACCGCTTTAACTGACGACAAACATAACCTTGATTGGCTGCTACAAAGCTTTGATCCTATTAGTCTTGATGGTCTCAATGACAAGGCTGAAATGCTTTCTAGGATCGACAATAAATACGTTGTACGCAGCGACGCACTACAAAAGATGATTCCAGAAATAACCGATGATTTCGATATTCTGGATATCAACGACTGTCGAGCGTTTACCTATGACACTCAGTATTTTGATGATCCCGAGCGCAGTGCCTATTACGAACATCATCAGGGCCTGCGCAAGGGTTTTAAAGTGCGGGTGCGTCGTTATGCAGACGCTGATCTTTGTTTTCTAGAGGTAAAGGTCAAAGGCAAGCGCGGTATGACAGTTAAACATCGCTTACCCTATGATACTAAGCAGTTGGGAGCCCTTTCGGCGGAAGCTTTCTGGTTTGCCAAAACGACCTATTCAGGTCATTACGGCAAGCCGTTCGAATACGACTTAAAGCCCGCGCTGGACCTTCGCTATAAGCGTATCACCCTAGTGGCAAAAGCCGGTGGTGAGCGGATGACCATTGATACCGAATTACAGTTTTGGTCGGGTGATAAAACGATAAAACTCAGTCCCGATGTATTTATTGTTGAAACTAAATCTGCACTGGGTCGTGGTATCGCAGACTTGAGCTTCAGGAAGGTACATGAACGTCCGACCAAAAAATGCTCCAAATATTGTGTCGGGATGGCGGCCTTACGTGAAGTTAGCAAGTGGAATCGATTCATTCCTACCATGAGAAAGTTGGATTTGATTGACGGTGTTTCAATGAATCAAAAAATACAATTTCGTGATGCGGCATAGCTAAACAGCCCCGGTAGCTTAGGTATGACGAAAGACTTCAGCGAGAAAGTCTCAATCTAACAACATATCCGCAGCGGAAAGCGGGCTAATGCCAACGATAAACAGGTACTTGGAGCAGAAGGCATTTGGTGATTTCACACATTAAAACCCTTAATCGTATCGACGTGTTCCTCCGCAACAATAGGCTATATAGCAAGCTGGTTAAGCGCTGTATTTTTGCTGTTGCTTTGCTGATATATGGCTCAGCACAGGCTCAAGAGGTGGTTGAGGGCGGTTACTCAAACTCAAGTTTGGGGCAGGAAACCGTTAAGGAAAGATCCTGGGAGTTTACCTACAAGGCTTATGTGGAAAACACGTTGGAGGTCGAAAGGGAATTTGATTTGAATGACAGCAAACCTGATGACACCACCATCAGCGAACCCGAAGCGGGATTAAAGCTACTGCTGGATTCGGATGATAGATTTAGGCTATTCGGTGAACTGCTGCTCTCCAGGCGATACTTTCTAGACAATGACACCAACAAATCCCCAAGAGACTGGCAGCTGAACGTCGAGCAAGCCTATTTCGAATATGGCGGTTCCCAGGATGACTTCAAGCTGCGACTCGGGCGCCAGACTTTTGCCGATAAAATGGAGTGGCTGTATGACGCGGATTTGGACGGTATTCGGTTGTTCTACGAACTAGGACAAATCAACTTGGAACTATCAGCGACGGAAGAGGAAACCTTCAATGGTGACGTGCTGAATAATCGTTCAGACAGAAATGAAAGAATTCGTAACTATATGTTCGTTGCCAGTTACGCTCCTAAGAAAAAGGTAAATATAAGTGGTTATGTTATTTACCTTGATGAACGAGCCTACAAGGGAAGCAGGCCCGAAGATCTATTGTTTGTCGGTGTCCAGTCCGTTGGAAAAGTGAATTCGAACTTCAGCTATTGGCTTAACGCCGCCTATGTCACAGGCGAGCGGACTCGATCCAGCGATGTCCGAAAAATAGAAGCAAACGGTTTAGATATAGGCGCAACATTTGTCCTTGATAAAGTCCTAGAACCTTCGTTTACCCTCGGCTATGCCTATGGTTCCGGCGATGGGGAGCGCAGCGAGGGCAAAGACAGAAACTTTAGACAAACTGGATTACAAGACAATGACTACCGGTTCAATGGTGTGACTAGCTTTAGATATCTGGGGGAGTTGGTGGATCCAGAGCTTTCCAACATGTCGATCGTCACGGTGGGGATTGGTTTTCGTCCAACTAAAAAGAGTTCCATCGATATCGTCTACCACCGGTACGATCAGGTTAAGGCAGTGGATCGTTTGACGGGCACCAATATCGACAGGGATCCGCTAGGCATTAGCAAAGATCTCGGTTATGAACTGGACGTAATTATTGGCAGCAGAGAAATAGACGATGTTTATATTGAAGGTGTATTTGGATATTTCTCCCCTGGCAAAGCCTTTAAATCGACTGCGGATGATGCTTTCTTTGCCGCTTTCGAGATAGGTCTTAAATTCTGAACTAACAGAGGGGTAAGGAAGGCCTGAACTCATTCATCAGCTCATGACTTTGTGGTAGATACATCCCATCCATTAGCGTTATTCATAGACCCATAGCCTCGCGTTAGAATCATAATTTGCGCGCTTTTTAGGGTTGGCGCTCGAAAGGGTTTTTAAAATTTGAAAGACTCCAAAAGCGATTCCCCGTCGCTACTTCGGTTGGTTTTGATGAGAAAAATCGCTCGATGCCTTCTCGTTCCCATATCGCGTCCTTATAGCCCAGATCAATCAGGGTTCCACAAAAAGAAGGCGTGAAGAGCAAGTAACTGGCCGCTGTAGCACCGCCGCCCTTCGCGGTGGCACCCACTGTGCGCAACAAAAATCGTAACATGGGGGGGATATAGCGAATTTTTTGACCGGCGATGCGGTCTAGAGGTTCCGAGGGGGATATTATCAGGTTATCGACTGGCCGCAGCAGCGCCTCTTCACGCACCTCATCGGGAATCAGTTTCAGCAGTTCGTTGATGCGATCCAGATGTTCAATATCGCCTTCGAGTGAGTCAACAAAAGCGCTGTTAAGCATATGCCCCATAATCTGCGCCATCGACGGCGAATGCTTGGGTAGCGGTTTGCGACGCCAATGCACGGGGTTTCGGTTACCACTGACGCCGATTACAAAAATTCGGTCGGCGCCCATATGCAGCGCCGGACTGATCGGTGCCAGCTGCCTCAGCGCGCCGTCACCAAAATACTCACGGCTGATAAACACCGATGGGAATACCGTTGGGATAGCCGATGATGCCAACAGGTGATCGGCATTTAACCGGCAAGGGAAACCTACCCGGCGAACTCGCCGCCATTTAGTTAGCCGCGGGTGCCCTTGGAAAAAACTCACCGACTCGCCGCTGCTATAGCCCATTGCAGTAACACAAACGGCTTCCAGATCACCATTGGTGATCGCCTTCTCGATATTCTCAAATTGGATCGTTTTGTCGATCCATTCACGTAACGGGCTGTTATTGAGTAGGGCAAGTGGCCGCGAACGACCTGCACCTTCATTGAACAGTGAAGCACCTAGACGTAGCAAACTGCCGCCAAGTGCGGGTAGGCTTGATAGATATATTTGTTCTGGCGTGAGGCTTCTCCAGACCCGTTCCAGATCGACGACCGCCTGGCGAAAATTTTCGGGATGGCTGGCTAGGGCTAGTGCGTTGATGGCGCCGGCAGAAGTGCCGCAAATAATTGGGAATGGGTTATGCGCATCGGCAGGTAAAATTTCAGCAAGCGCTTTGAGAACGCCTACTTGATAAGCCGCTCGTGCTCCACCACCTGAGAGTATCAACGCGTTCTTCATAAATTGGCATGCTACCAAGAAGATATAATTTAGCCTAGCTGCTGGTTGAACGGACTGCTAGCTAATTCAACGTAATTTATTGTAATAACAGACTAAAGTACCAAAAATCTCTGTTTATTGGACGCTGGTGCTGGCGACCGAACTAGCATTGTCGCACAGTGTTGATCTGAATTGATTAGATCACTACGTAAAATGCTTTATAGGAGGAGGGCACCCATACCTTTAACGAATATGAGACACCAACTTGCCGGTCAGACTGTCCCCGCGACTCTCGGGAAGATTGTGCTCTGCACCTGAGCCAGTCGTGGTTTGCACAATGATTGTTGCAAACTGTCTGCAGATCTCCGCCGCTGGAGTATTTCAGAACCTCAGGCCGACCGGGTAGCATAGTAGTTGCTTTTGAATTCATTCGAGGGCGTTGACATATTTGTTGGTTTCGACCCAAGGGTAAGGGGAAGTTATATCGGTTCACTCCACGCGCATTGAATATGAATTATCGTGATTAATGTGCGACAGCTTTAATCAGGCCAGTATTTTGCCTGCGCTGCGACAGGTATAATGGGGCAATTTGCACTCCCTAGTTGGACATAACCATGAATGATGAGATCAAATACAAGAATAACCCTCTGAACGGCGTTAGCTTAAAAAACTTGTTGATTGAGTTGGTGGACCACTACGGTTTTCAAATTCTCTTTGCCTATTTAAATATCAACTGTTTTAAGACCAATTCAAGCATTGATTCCAGTGTGAAGTTCCTTAAGAAAACGGATTGGGCGCGGGAAAAGGTTGAAGTGTTCTATATGTATGAATTTAAGAACTTACCTCGAGCGTCCTCCACGCAGTTTGCATTACCGCCTAGAGATCGTATTGTTCCAGATGATCAAAAGCCGAGAGAGCCTGCGGAATTGAGCTTAGAAGATGCTGAGCGATTGCGGGAAAAGCGGGCTAAAAAATCGGCTGAGCGAGGCCAGGGTACTGGACGTCGCTCGGGTAATAATTTTGGCGCTCAACGAGACGGCCGGAACTCTAACAATCGAGAATCTTCGAGTCCTTCAAGTGCCGATGCTGAGGTTGATCCATGGGCTAAGTGGAGGTAAACCTGCGCTAAAATGGGAATGATTCCTATTTATTTTGATGCACAATTGTTTACACGCGATAAGGAGACCCAGGCGGTGCCACCAAAAGCATTCGGTGGCTAGCCGTTAAAAACCCGATAAAGAAGCTGCTCAGTTGTGCAGCTTCTTTGCGTTTAGGGATGCTGTTTTAGCGCATGTTATTCTGCGGGTTAGGGCAGTATGGTGACAAACTACATCGCTATAATGTTTGATAAAACAGGGACCGGTATAGGGCATTCGCCTTCGAATTCACCGTAAGTGAACTGAAAATAAAAGCAGTTCGTGATACCAGGTCTACATCGAGCCATCTTAACGTCCCTCGCCCCGAAACGAACTAAGCCAAAATTTAAGTATGCCGTATGCCGTATGCCAAGTGACGGGGGCCTAGGGTACATTTCAGCAGTCTATTTAAAAGGGGCTAGAGGCAGCAGAACCCTGAGCGGAGGTGGGGGGCTGTTTGGGTGGGATACGTTGTAGTTACACCACTGAACTACACAGGGCTTATACTGCTGGTGTTTGGCTGTGTTACTGGTCGGGAGAGGCTTGGCCAGGAGATGTTTAGTTACGGCCTGCGAAGAAACTAAAAAAATGCCCCGAATATCGAGGCATTTTTCACATGTGTATTAGTGCTAACTTATGCACATTGCTTACGTCGGCTGAAGCCGAGACCAAGTAGGCCCAACCCTAACAATGCGAGGACAGGTGGCTCAGATACGGACGTCGTCTGGCCAAAGGCCACGGTGACTCCATTCGCTGCAGTATAGACCGCCGTACCACCAGCAAGGTGGTTATAGCAGTTGACAGTAAATGCGCCTAACACACCGAGGGAGGTGGATGCTGCAGTCATGGTATCGTTACCTGGACAGCTGCGTCCACCGTTGTAGCTGACGGCACTGCCGATGCCCGCCAGGAAGTTGTTATAGCCAGTAAGTGTTGAGGCGGTAGAGGCCTCGAGAATTGCCAACACTGTCCCGCCACCACTGACAAAATCAGCTACTGCGCTAATTTCAGCTGCGGTGTAGTCGAGAATCACGTTGAAACTGCGGGTCACCACCAGCATATCGAGACCACCCAGCAGCCCAGCTGTCAGTGTTGCACTATTCTCGGTCGCGGTCACACCAGCTAGAGTGTTGTAGTGATTGCGAACACCCTCCTGCTGTGCTTCGTCACGCGAAAACACGACATTTTGGTTAGAACCGAGAACGGAATCGTAGAAGCTGAAATTTCCGGCTCCGTCCGCATTGACATCCGCAACGACAGCAATCAGACCGGCTGAGGCGCTTTGAGTCATACCGGCGAGCAGTGCGCCGCTAAAAACAATAGTTGAGAGAATATTTCGTATCGTAAGTTTCATTTTCAGCCGACTCCATAATGATGTCCCTAGCTTTAAGCACGTTTTGTTCTAATAATAATATAGTCATATAAAACAGTGTGTTAGATATATATGTAACGGAGCCTGTGATCGTTTGTGTAAAGAAAGCTGACGCTAGGACGTAGGCCTCTACGATTTCTGCGGGCTTTCTGGCGGCGGGACTGGCCCGGTGGACTGTTGATTAAGCGACGGTTCAACATTCAGTCAAACAGATGAGTGGCCTGTTAATTCGCTCCGAAGCAGTTTCCGGTTGGCCGGGGTTGCTGGTCGATGCTTACTACAAGCTTCCCAACGATGTCGAGTTATTCGGCAAACACGGCGTTTTTCAAGATAGTTGTCGCGTTCACCTATTCTATGCCGCCTGATCGAG
>JBALWH010000041.1:0-42983 GCA_036960175.1 Motiliproteus sp.
TCTTTCGCGCACCTGGCCGTTCTAGATACCGCAGAGAACACACTGGACTTGTTCACAGGTTCCCTAACACTATTGTTCGACCGGGAGCGCCGTTCGCTGCTTTATCAAAACAATAATACGAGGGAGATGATCAATGCCATTAAAAGTCAGCAACTTTATGACGTCGAAAGTTTTAGCCGCTCATCCTGAAGACGGTATTCGCAAGACGTTCTTCCGCATGCGTGAGAATGAAGTTCACCATATGCCAGTTCTAGATGATGAGCGCCAACTGGTTGGCGTGATCAGTGATCGTGACCTGCGTCGTCCAGAATGGGTAGATGAAGCGCCTGATCTCTCTCATATCTATGAGCTTGACGATAACCTTTCGGTGAAGGACCTGATGACCACTAATGTCACCGTTACCCATACCTATGACACTATCGCCAAGGCTACCAAGGTGTTGCTGACTAACCGTTTTGGCGCTATGCCCGTGCTCAATAAGGATGACGATGTAGTCGGCATGCTGGCCTCTCATGACCTGTTAAAAGCCTTAGATCTATTGCTGGAAGAGCAGAAATCGGCGAAGAAAAATCGCTAGTAGCGCAATCTCGGGATGAATCGTCCATTTAAAAAATAAAGTGTTCTAAGTATGAGTGTGCAATTGCTTGAGCAAGTTCAGGCTCTGGTTGAACAAGTTGGTGAATATCAGCGCCAACAGTTTCGCCAGCTTCCTCCAGGTGCCGGTGCAGAAAAGCAGTGCCGGGAATTCGTTTCTGAAGTTGACCTTCACAGTGAAAAAATTTTGCTCGAAGGGCTGAGCCAATTCTTACCGCAAGCGGGGTTCTATGGCGAAGAAACCGGTCGTAGCGGTAATACCGAGCTGTTTTGGGTGGTGGATCCTTTAGATGGCACCACAAATTTTCTCAGTGGGCTGGATCAGTTTTCGATATCTGTGGCACTGGTGGACACGAAAGGTACCCGCTTGGGGCTGGTTTACCGGCCCCAGAGTCGCGAATGTTATCGCGCGCAGCGGGGGCAGGGTTTTTTCTATAATGGCGAAAAACAGGGTAAGGCGAATCCTAGTTTCAATCTGTCTCAGGCGTTGATCGGTACCGGTTTTCCCTATCGATCGGAGGACCTGGCCAGTGCTTTCTTTCCCTGTGCTGAGGCGGTGCTTTATCGCTGTCGGGGCATTCGGCGGATGGGATCGGCAGCGCTGGACTTATGCTATGTCGCTAGCGGCTTTCTGCAAGGCTTCTGGGAGACTGACTTGCAACCCTACGATGTGGCAGCGACCTTGCTGTTTCTGCAGGAAAGCGGTTGCCCTGTCAGTAACGACCGAGGGCAACCTTATAATATGACCGAGGATCGGTTATTAGTCTGCGGTTGGCCACAGGTGCATGAGCAGCTGTCAGAGATTGTGAGAGAACACTATCAGCCACTGCTAAAGCGCTGAGGTTGTCGGAAAGTCAGCCTACCGACAAGTCTCGCTAGCGCTCAAACAGCGACGGATCGATCTCGTAGGGCAGGTCCAATAACTCCACTTGGGGACCGTCCTGTTCACCAAGACGTAATTGGTTTTCCTCAGCTGAGCTTTGGCCGATCACTGCCTGCAGCTCATAGCTGTCGTGACCACTGGGAGCGACGGCTAGAACTTTTCCGACGCCTTTTCTAGAGGCCGTGTGCAGGCTCATACCTGGCTCGGGTACTAAGGCGCCGCTGACTTTGCCACGGAATAGCCGTTTTTTCAGTTTGCCTCGAAATTGCAGACGAGTAATGACTTCCTGGCCGATATAGCAGCCTTTATCGAAACTGATGCCTTCTGCCGCTTGCAGGTTAAGCATTTGTGGCAGATAGAGTTCTACCGACTGTTGGTCCAGCAATGCCAGCCCTGACTCAATCTCTTGGCGGCGCCATTCGTTGCTGCTGCAAGGAATCGCTTGGCTAGCCAAGCTCGACCATAGAGCTGGAGCACCGGACAGGGGTAGCCAAATTTCGTAACGGGGGCTGGTTCCGGGGGCTCGCAGGATGATCGTATCATCGACGACTAGCTGTTCTCCGGATGCAGCAGGGGCTGAGCCAAACTGTGCTGAAATTAGTTTTTCTGCGCCTTCTCCACTCAGTCCTAGACCCACATACTGATCGCTGGCATCAGCCAAGTCAGCCTTTGAAAAAACAATGTATTTTTGCAGATTCGCCAAGGCAGGCTCTTTGATGGATCGTGAAATGCGCAAAAAAAGCTGGTGTGGTTGTTTCATTATCAGCCTGAAAACGCTGATAACATTGCCCTTTGGCGTACAGTTACTGCCTAACAAGCTTTGCTCAGGAGTCAGTTTGCGAATGTCGCAGCTGGCCTGTCCCTGCAGAAAAGTTTCCGAGTCGGGACCCTCCATGGATAGCAAGGCATAGTCCGTCAGCGGCATCAAAAGGCAGTGAGGGTTACTGTTTTCGGTGGCTGGAAAACAGATTTCGGTCTGCTCTGAGTTGCAGCTAGCACCCTGGTTTTCCAGGAAATCGATCCAGGTAGAGGTAGTCATGAATAATTCCTTTAGGCACGATTTGGCGTATTAGAACGCCAGCTATGCGCTGGGGTTGTCGCTGAGTGTTGCCAGGGCCTCACCTAGACGGGTGCTGCTGCCTGCCTGATATTGCTGCTGCCAATCAATGGCATCTTTGCCAAATAGAAGAATGACGGTGGAACCTAGTTTGAAACGGCCCATTTCCTCACCTTTGGCGAGAACCAGAGGTAACATCTCCTTGGCGGGATAAGTGCTGCGCTGAATCTGACGCAGGGGCGGAGATATCTGGCCTGCCCATACGGTTTCAATGCCAGCGACTATCATCGCGCCGACCAGAATCATCGCCATTGGCCCTGTCGCTGTTTCGAATATGGCCACCAGGCGTTCATTGCGGGCAAACAGATTGGGGACTTCGCTGACCGTGGCGTTGTTGACCGAGAACAGATCGCCGGGCACATAAATCATGTTTGTTAGTCTGCCTTCAACCGGCATATGGACACGGTGATAATCTTTAGGCGACAGGTAAATGGTAGCGAAGCTGCCATCAATAAAGTTTTTTGCCAGGGTCTGATCGCCTCCCAGCAATGTGGTCAGGCTGTAGCTGTGGCCTTTGGCCTGAAAAATACGACCATGCTTGATCGCCCCTAGTTGGCTGATGGCACCGTCGGCGGGGCAGACAATATGGGATGGATCTGGATCGATTGGCCGGGCATCTGGCTTCAGTGCGCGGGTAAAGAAGGCGTTGAAACTGGGGTAGCGATTGGGCTCTTCGATTACCGCTTCAGACATATTGATGTCATAGAGGCGATTAAATATTCCGATAAAGGTATTTTTGATCCAGCCAATCCGGCTATCCGCCAGATAACCGACCAATCGTGACAACAGGTGTTGTGGAACCAGATACTGCACAAATGCAAAAATACGAGATTTATTCACGTCAGATTCTTTTATTCAAAGGATGGTTGTTAATAGCTGAATTTCAGCCAGCGTCAGTGCTAATGGGAGTGTCGGGGTGATTACCCCACTCAAACCAGGAGCCATCATAGCACCGTATGCGCGGGTAACCGAGTGCTTTGGCTACCAGATAGGTAAGCCCGGAGCGACGGTGAGTCTGGCAGTGGGTGATCACTTCTTTATCCGCCGTAATATGGCATTGTTGAAGTAGTTGTTTGATGCTCTCTAGGTCCTTTAGTCTCCAGTCTTCGGTACTGACCAGCAGGTCGGTCCATTCTAGATGATGGGCACCAGGAATATGTCCTGCTTTGGCGGCATTGATCTTCTTTTCGCCCAGGTATTCGGCTTTAGAGCGGGCGTCCCAGATAACGCGATCAGTGCTGTCTAGCTGGGAAACGATATCCTCCAGTTGAGCCACGAAGGAGAGATCCAAGCTGGCGTCAAATACTGTCGCAACCGGCTGCTTGATACGGGTTTCCAAATCACCACCGGCCTTTATCCAGGCACCTAAATGGCCATCTAGAAAGGATGCGTTGGGATGACCGACGATATCCAGTGTCCAAATCATGCGGCCTGCCCAAGGCCCCATCTGATCGTCATAAACCACCACTTGAGTGTCTGCGGTTAAACCGATTTCTGAGAACAGTGCACTCAGTTGTTCGGTGCTTGGTAGCTTATTGGGAATTGGCTGGCTGCCGCACAGCAATCGGGCGGGATCAACATTGATGGCGCCGGGAATATGGCCTTGCTGATAGGTTTCAGGTTTCGAAAGGTCGATAATCAGCAGGTTGTCATCATCGAGATGCTGGAGCAGTAATGATGGGTCGAGCAGCAGGGGCAATGATTGCATGATGGTTCTCAAAAGGGCTGAAGGGTAGGGGCGCCGTTATGAAGTTATATGGGAGTATTCCAACGGCTTTCAAGGTGCCAATTAATCTTTGTTTATACAGGTGCTGGCTGCCCCGCAAATATACTTGAAATACTTGAAGAAGAATTCACTGACAGGGGTTTCGGCATCGCCGTGGTCAGCATAGATATAAGCGACGGGTTGGCCGGCTTTGAACAGAGACATCAGCACAAAACTTTTTTGGTGCGCGCAGAGTTTAAAACGCTCCGGCAATTCTGCGCGAATTTTGTCACGGTTGTGGTCAGCCATATAAACGGCCAGCGATTTGTGGCTGAGTTTTTTGAATAAGCTGGGTATATTTAGGCTGAGGGTAAAACGGCGCATGGGGGCTTTATCAGCAAAGCCGCTTTGTAATGTGGGCACTAACAGATTGTTTTCGTCCACCTGAAATATGCTTAAGCGCTCCAGGCCTAGCCCGGATTTAAGGCCCCGCGCCAGATCCACGTAAATTTCTCGTTCGCTGCTGTAAAGCTCGGGTTGTTTTAGTAATTTAGTTACCAGTTTCTGGAAAATTTCCTTATCTTTAAACGTGTCTTCTACAGTGATTGCGCCGGGTAGCTGGCGAATTGATCGTTTAGCGGTTGATGGGCTAATTTTGGCGGTGTTTTTATCCTCGGGTTTTTTTCCATCAATGCGGTAAGCGGGAACCTGATCTGAGGGTATCAACAGCATTAAGGCTGCGGCTCCCATTATTCCGTCAATATTGAACTCACGGGAGCCCTGGACGCAGTTTTGATGAAGAAAAGTTGCTGTTTTATCTTCGGGTAACGTCAGAAAATCGCTGATGATTTCCATTAATCTTAAGGTTTTGGGTTTATGCCATCCGTATGGAACCGTCCATGCCAGCCAGTTGGCCAGCTTCACGGGATAGTAGTTAGAATTGAGTAGTAGTTTGATTTCGCGACTTTCATCTTCCGAAAAATCTTCATTCCCTTGAGAAAAACGATGCAGTTTTTCGAGCATTTCGGCGTCAGGCGAGGTGCTGTGTTTGAGAGCCTGCACGCCAAGGCCAGACAGACTCCATTCCTGCACTAGCGCTTCAGAAATTTGCTGAATGGTGCACCCCAGAGCATCGTTTTGTGCCAGCACAACATCTTTATGCTGTTCGTAGATGCCGACCTTGCTGTCGCTCATCTGATAGGGTGCATAACGCCATAAGGCCCAATGTCCTATGCCATAAAACAGTGCTGCGGTGCGCGTATCGTTTAACATCGATGCGCCAGGAAAGCGACACAGTGCTGTTGCCTGTACCGAGGCATGATAACTATTGTCCAGGGATTGAAAGTATTGTTTATGCGCTACGCTGGCATGATTGATTTTCATGACCGGCAACTGAGAGCAGAGATTTTGAATACGGGTTAATCCCAGAGTGGATACGGCTAGAGCGACGGTGTTGACTTGAGTGTCGATATTTTTGTTGAGCTGGTTGGCTAGCCGTGTCAGATGCATGGTAAACACGGGATCAGTGTTGATTACAGGGACAAGGCGATTCAGAGAAACATGGGGGTCTTGTAACAGATAATTAAGCTGTTGTACGGTTCTTGCCATAACCGGCAATTGCTTATCTTTGAGGAACGTAACCCAGTTGCTGAGTCCGAATATCTTTTCCGACTGCTTCATGCGCTCCAATCAATATGCGATATGTTATTTACGCTTGACTATAGCATTGCCAGCAGAGGGTTCCTATAGGGATATTAGATGCTTAGGCTAATCTTGGGGGTGTTATGCGAGCTGGTTGTCGGTTAGATTGTTGGCTACCCTTTACGGGTGTAATGTTTGTTCTGCCTATCATAGATACGGGTGTCTGAGAGCTAAAACGGAGTTGGAGTTAGATATGCGTGGGTCAGATTCAAAGCCTATTTCCCGCAGGCAGTTTGCGGCCATGATTGGCCGTTACGGCATGACCTCGGTAGCTCTGGGAATGGCGGCATTGCCGCGCCTGGGTTACAGCTTAGAGCAGCCCGCGTTGGAAGCCACTTCTGCCTCTATCTATAAAAAGCGCCATGGCAAGTCAGTGCGTCATCAGTTGAAGTTTGGCGCGGCCCACTTTACGCGGCCGGGACTGGAGATTCTTCCCAATGGTTCTTTGCCGTTTATCGCTGATCTTGAAGAGCGGACAGACGGGGAAATACGCGTAGAATATTTCGGTGGTAATCAGCTCTGCCGGGAACTGGCCTGCACCAAAATGTGCATTAATGGCGAAGTGGATTTCTTTTCTGCCTCCACTCAGAACGCTTCTACCGCAGCGCCGTATTTTAATATTTTTGATTTTGCCTTCCTGTGGCCATCCAGAGCGTCACTGTATTATTTTCTTTACCATCCTCGCAGCGAGCAATTATTGCGTGAGCCTTTAAGAAAGTTTCATGGTCTGCAAATGTTGTTTTCTCATGCCGAGCTGCGCAGTTTTATGATGGGGCTGAAATACAAGGATGCCCCAGTATTGGATACAGTAGCCGCGCTGAAAGATGCAAAAGTCCGGGTTACCGGGACACAGTTAGGGCGCATCACCATGAAATTGTTGGGTATGAAACCGGTGCCGGTGCCCTGGAGTGATACCTTGAAGGCCCTTGAAATGGGGGCTTTGGATGGTGCCGAAACCTGGTCCAGCGCGGTCCCTTACGGGAAATGGGGTCAGGTTATTGCTCAGGATGTCCATAGTCAGTTTATCGCGGGCAATGCCATGACCGCTATGAACCTGAAAAGCTATCAGAGTCTAAGCACCGAATTGCAGTCAGCGGTGATGGAATCCGCTTTTTTAACACAGATAAACGTGCAGAAAACCAGTGAGGCAAAGCTGCTGAAAGTCACTGGTATCAGCGACCCGCCATTGCCGGGTTCCTATTATCATCAGCACAATATTCGCAATGTCTACTGGTCGGAGCAGGAGATGGGAAAAGCCCGGCAGTTGACGTCGCCTCGACACAACCCCGAACCTTGGGCTAAATGGCGCGAGCGCCTTAATCGTATGGCTGGGGGTGTCGACATCTACGATGAACTATATAGCATTGCTCGAGAACCGCTGGCCGGAAAAGATGCACTTGATATAGAGCCTAGGCGTTGGTGGAAGAACAATGATCTGTAGACCGCATTCGTTTAGCCTGTCTGTATGAAAAGAACTCGACAACTACCATCCTTTGTAAAATGGTACCCACTGCTGTTGGTGGCATTACCGTTGTTTACGCTGTCGCTCATTTATCTATCCTACGCCAATATTCAGGATACCCGCCAGCTGGCCATTGATGCTGCCACCGATGTAGCCAATGAAGTGTCAGTGATGGTGGATCAACGCTCCCTGCAAGTGACCAAAGAGCAGTTGGCAGAAGTGGCCGAATCAACGGCTCTGAAAGTTAAATCACAACTGGAAAAGGCCATTAGTGTCGCTTCAACCCTGGCCCGGGTATTCGCAGGTATGCAGGAAGCGGGGATCGCCGTCGATGTCGGGCGCGATTCGGTTAACAGCATTCTCAGGAAGGTACTGGAAAGTAATAATGATTTTTACGCCGCTTATACGCTATGGGAACCTGACGCGTTCGATATGCTGGACTTAGCCTTTTCCCATTCGCCAGGACATGACTTAACTGGGCGTTTTATACCCTACCTATATCGCCAGGGACGGCAGCAGATACAGCTAACGCCAGCCAGCCAATATCAACAGCCGGATCCTGGCAGAGCAGACATTTGGCAGGGGGAATATTACCAGGCGGTTAAAGAAAAGCTGACCCCGTTGTTGATCGCGCCCTGGCCACGAACAGTGGATGGTCGTAGTGTCACGGTGATTTCGGTGGTGGTTCCGGTCGTGGTCAATGAACGTTTTCTGGGGATTTCAGGTATCGACTTGAAGGTTGATTTTCTGCAGGAATTGGTTGATGAAACCGCCGAGAACCAGTTGCCAATAGATGCGAAGCTGCTGGTCATGACCGATCAAGGGTTGATCGCCAGCCTGTCTCGAGGTGATCATGCCACTGGCCAGATGGCGGAGCTGGTTATCCCGAAGCAACTGAGTTGGATTGCGGCTCTGGAACAGGGTGGTGAGATCGTCGAAATGACGGATAAGTATCTGACTATTTTGCGTATTTTGGGGTTTGAGGGGCGAGTTCACGATTGGGCGGTATATCTGAGGTTGCCCAGAAGTAGCGTGGATGCTGGAGCTGAAATCGTCCGTCAGAGGATGATGGTCGATGTAGGTGAGACTGAGCTGCGGCTGGCGCAGGAAAGTGCAAGCGGTTTGTGGCAGCAATTATTTGTCATGACTGGTGTGCTGCTGCTGATCGCGGTGATGTTGCGGTTGGTGAAAACCCTGGTGACAAAAGAGCGGGCCTTACGTCAGAGTGAAGGTCGAATGCAAGGGTTGATGGATAACGCTACGGCAGTGATCTATATGAAAGATCTGCAAGGTCGATACCTGCTGGTGAACAAACGTTGGCTGCAGCTGTTCCATGTGACCGAGGAACAGGTGGTTGGCTATACCGACCATGAGCTGTTCTCGGAAGAGATTGCCGACAAATTCCGCGCTAATGATATCCTCGCCTTTAAACGTCAGGCATCCGTAGAAATCGAAGAGCAAGCTCCTCTGGACGATGGACTGCATACCTATATCTCCCTTAAATTCCCACTGTTCGATGCTGACAGGAATTGTTATGCCACCTGTGGAATTTCCACTGATATAACGGACCGCAAAGAAGCCGAGCAATCAATTCAACGCATGAACGCTGAGCTGGAGCGGCGGGTAGGTGAGCGCACGGAAGAATTATCCCAGTCACTGGTATCGCTAAAAGGTGCACAGGCTCTACTGGTGCAGTCGGAAAAGATGGCTGCTCTGGGCGATTTGGTCGGTGGTATTGCCCATGAGGTGAATACCCCTCTGGGAACCGCATTGACTGCAGCCAGCTCGCTACAGGAGCATTCCGCAGAATTTAAAGCTCTGTACCAGAATCAGTATATGAAACGCTCTGACCTGGAAGATTTTATTGAGCACAATCAGGAGTCTACGGATATTTTGTTGACCAACCTTTATCGTGCTGTTGAACTGGTCGAAAATTTCAAAGAGGTTTCTGTCGATCAGTCCTCTGAAGATCTGCGGGCATTTGATGCACGCGTTTATCTGGATAAAGTGCTGCAGAGTCTGCAGCCGAAAATAAAGCATACTCGTCACCGCATTGCGGTTAATAGTGACGACGGTATTGAGGTGACGCTATTTCCCGGTGCTTTTGCCCAGATTATTACCAATCTGGTGATTAACTCATTAATGCATGGTTTTGATGGTATCGAAGAAGGAGTGATCGAGATCGATCTGCGAGTAAGAAATCATCACCTTAGCATTGAGTACAGAGACAATGGTGTCGGTGTTCCTGAGTCGATACTCGAGCGTATTTTTGAGCCTTTCGTTACCAGTAAAAGAGGGGCTGGTGGCAGTGGTTTGGGTATGAGTGTGGTCTATAACCTGGTCACTCGCTCCATGAAGGGCAGCATTGTTTGCCACAGTGAGCCAGGTCAGGGGGTCGCAATTAGTATTCTGTTACCGCAGTATCTAGAGCTGTAATAGAATTCAACAGGGATGACAGTTAGAAATAGCTGGCCGCAGTGAAGTCTATCTGAACAAGACTAGTTCACCATTTTCGGTGTTTTTAAGTTTGATCCAGACTATTAAGAATGTGACGATAGCTAGCCATCCGTTTGCTGGAAATCGCGCCGCTGTCCAATGCCTGCAGTAGCGCACATGCGGGTTCCTGTTCGTGATTACAGTCTCGGAAACGACAATGTCCAAGAAAGGGTCTGAACTCCTTAAAGCCTTCAAGTAGCGTTTGCTTATCGATATGCCAGAGTCCAAATTCGCGGATTCCTGGAGAGTCGATCAGATCTCCGCCATCGGGGAAATGGTAGAGCCGGGCAGTAGTGGTGGTGTGCGTGCCTTTTGCTGTGCTTTCGGATAGCGCGCCGACACGAATATCGACGCCCGGAAGCAGTACGTTGATCAACGATGATTTGCCGACACCTGACTGGCCCACAAAAACACTAATATGGTTATCGAGATGCGCTTTTAGTCCCATTAGGCCCTGTTCTGAGGTGGCTGAGGCGCTGATGGTGCGATAACCGATGTCATGATAGTTTTGCAGCATCTGCTCCAAATCTTGTCGATTGTCGTCGTTAAGCAGGTCAGTCTTATTGAGCAGGATCACCGGCTCGATATCGACGGCTTCTGCCGCCACTAGATAACGATCAATCAGGTTGGCATGGGGCGTAGGTTCTGGGGCAATGGTGATGATGATGGTATCTATATTGGCGGCTACGGCGCGCATTTCTCCCTGTATATTAGGGCGTGATAACAGTGAGTGGCGGGGTAGGGTTGCGACCACGACGCCCATCGAATCACTGTCCCGCCAGACCACCCGATCACCGGTGACAATGGAGCCGAGATTGGCGCGCATATGGCAACGTTTGATAACGCCTCTGTGCTCACCATCGAGGGCTTCAATATCGACCTGACTGCCAAAATGAGAGATAACCAAGCCTTCCTGCTCTGACCCTAGGTCTCCGGAAGTTAGCTGCTGGTCGATACTGTGGTCTTTCTTCTGAGCTCTGGCAGCTCGTTCATTCTGTATTTTTTCTATGCGCCAGGATTGACGTCGTGTCAGTTTACGTTTGGCCATGCTGGGGAGTAACCGGTCTCTGCTGGTGGAAAATAGTGAGCTGTTTATACTGTTCAAACCGCATGAAAAAACTTCGCCCGTAGACTGAGTTTTGATGTCGGGCTTGAACTATGCCGTTGAAAGGGCAAACATAGCACATATCACTTTTGTTTATCGGCTTATGAGGGGCTTATGTCACATGATAGCAACCTGATCTGGATTGATCTGGAGATGACCGGGCTGGATCCGGATAATGATCTGATTATCGAAATTGCCACTTTGGTGACCGACGCTCAGCTCAATGTTTTGGCAGAAGGTCCCACTGTCGCTGTCCATCAGCCGGATGTATCGCTGGATGGGATGGATGAGTGGTGTACTCGTCAGCACGGGAAGTCTGGTCTAACACAGCGAGTGCGTGAGAGTCGCTATACCGAAGCCCAGGCCGAGCAGGAAACCATCGCGTTTTTGCAGCAGCATATGGCCGCTGGTCTTTCTCCTATGTGCGGCAACAGCATCTGTCAGGACCGACGTTTTCTATACCGCTATATGCCCGAGTTGGAAAAATTCTTCCATTACCGCAATCTGGATGTGAGTTCCGTTAAGGAATTAGCGCGACGCTGGAGCCCGCAGGTGCTTAAGGGCGTGAGAAAATCCGGAGCTCATCTGGCTATGGATGATATCCGGGACTCAGTGAATGAGCTGCGTCACTATAAAGAGACTTTTTTTAAGCTCTAGTAGTGAGTTATTGTCGTCAGTGTTGCACTGAATAGTGCCGGATAGCGTGGAGGTCAGAGCAGATGCCTTACCTTGCGAGGATGGAGTTCAGTCAAAGGTAAGGGCGATGGTGGCCGTTGTTGCTGAAGTTGCAAAACGGCCCAATCTATATGTTCCTTAACCATCTCTGAACATTGCTCACGACGGCCAAGCAACGCCTGAATGGCTTTTTCTCCACCGCCACTGTTACCAATCCCCACCGCTAAATTGCGTAGCCAGCCCTGGTAGCCACAACGGCGGATGGGAGAGCCCTCGGTGTTTTTCAGGAACTGTTCCTCACTCCAGTTGAATAGGTCCTGCAGTTGCGCCTGATCCATCGAATGCCGCGGGCTAAAGTCTTGCTGATCAGTGTAATGGCAGTAGCGATTCCAGGGGCAGACCAGCTGGCAGTCATCGCAGCCGAATACTCTGTTGCCGATCAATGAGCGAAACTCCTCCGGTATCGAGCCTTTCAGTTCGATGGTCAAATAAGAGATGCAGCGTCGTGCATCCAGTACATAAGGTTCCGGGAATGCCTTGGTGGGACAGATATCCATACAGGCGGTACAGCGACGGCAATGATCCTCCGTATAGGGAGGGTCAAGGATCAGCGGCAGGTCAGTCAGTAATTCTCCGATGACAAAATAACTGCCGGCTTGGCGGTCAATAATCAGGCTGTGCTTGCCTTGCCATCCGAGACCCGCTTGCTGAGCCAGCGGTTTCTCCATGAGCGGCGCACTGTCCACAAAGGGGCGCGAGATGAAGGGGCCATGCTCGGCTTCGATCTTTTTGGCCAGTTGGGCCAGGCGTTTGCGCACCGGTTTATGATAATCGCGGCCTAGGGCATAACGGGAAATGTACGCCTGATCGGGGTGTTGAAGCACTTTGAGGGTTTCAATTTCCGGGGGTAAGTACTCCATTCTGACGCAGATGGCGTTGAGCACACCGGGATGCAGTTGATCTGGCTGAGTGCGTTTATCCAGGTTACGTTCCATGAATGCCATTTCGCCCTGATAGCCTTGTTGTAGCCATTCTTCCAACTTCGGGCGTTGATGGCTGATATCAATATTGGCGATACCGACACCATGGAAGCCTAATTCTCTAGCCCATGTTTTTACCTGCTCAGTCAATTCGGTTGAGGCAATGGGTTGTTCTGATGCGGGTGATACTGGATGAGAGTCGGGGCTCATTAATGTCTCTGAATCGTGGAATAAACGCTAGTCGGGGTCTTATACTTAACAAATAAACTGGTTATAAATAACGACAACATAATAACAGATGATGGTTACCAGTATGGTATATCCGCAACCGCCAGATAAAGCATTACTTTACACGGCAGCTCAGACACGAAGCCTGGATCGAATTGCCATTGAAACCCAGGGTGTTGCCGGTTTTGAATTGATGAAACGGGCCGCCAAGGCAACCTTTCGGGCCATGCGTCATCATTGGCCGGACGCAAAGCGTATCTGCATACTCTGTGGACCAGGCAATAACGGCGGCGATGGTTTTGTGGTGGCGGCGTTGGCGTTGGAGGAAAGAGCGGGTTATCAGCCGCCAGCGGTTGAGGTCTTTCTAGTGGGTGGTGAGACATCGGTGGCGCGTCTGCAAGGGGAGGCTAGACAGGCTTATGAATGGGCTCGAGATCGAGGCGTGCTAATCCGACCCTATGATAGCAATAAGCAAATCGAAGCTGATCTGGTGGTTGACGCAATGCTGGGTACGGGGCTGAAGGGTACTGTTCGTGGCGAGTATTTGGCCGCTATCGACGCAATCAACAGAGCGGACTGCGGGGTTATTGCAGTCGATATTCCTTCCGGTCTTTGTAGTGATAGCGGTGCTGTTCTTGGTAGTGCTGTGAAGGCCGATGTTACTGTCAGCTTTATCGGGGTGAAGCGGGGCTTGTTAACTCATCAGGGGCCTGAGTATTGTGGCCAGTTGATGTTTTCAGATTTGGAGGTGGGGAGCCCGGTTTATGATCAGGTGCCATCGTCGCTGGCGTTAATTGATCAAGCGTACGTGGCTCATTATCTGCCTGCCCGCAATCGTGGTGCTCATAAAGGTAGCTTCGGCCATTTACTTATCATCGGTGGCAACCAAGGCATGGCGGGGGCAGTGTTGATGGCGGCGGAGGCTGCAGCACGGAGCGGTGCCGGGCTGGTGTCCGTGGCTACACGGCCAGAGCATGTCGGTAGTTGTCATGCCCGTTGCCCTGAAGTGATGGCCCACGGCGTTAGTCGTGCAGAACAGATAGAGCCCTTGCTTGCGCGAGCAACGACGGTACTTATTGGCCCTGGTTTAGGAGCAGGGGCTTGGGCCGAGCAGATGTTAGCGGCTGTTTCCGCCAGTAACTTGCCCTCAGTCTGGGATGCTGATGCATTGAATTTGCTGAGTCGTAGCGCGAATCTTCAGTCTTTGATGAATCAAAGCCGGATAATAACACCGCATCCCGGAGAAGCCTCGCGCTTGCTCGGCTGCAGTATCGCTGATATTCAAGCAGATCGGTTTGCCGCCGTTAAGTCACTACAACAGCGCTATGGTGGAGTATCTATTCTAAAGGGGGCGGGCTCACTGGTTTGCGATGGCATTGATACTCGCCTTTGTAAACAGGGAAATCCAGGTATGGCCAGTGGTGGCATGGGTGATGTACTTGCCGGTATCATTGCGTCGTTGTTGGCTCAGCAATTGCCACCGATGGCTGCCGCGGCCGTAGCGGTTCGAGTGCATGCTGAAGCTGCCGATCGGGCAGCAGCGGCAACCGGTGAACGGGGCTTGCTGGCGACTGATCTGATTGGCTATCTGGGTGTGTTGTTAAATCCACGACAACTAATCTCACTATAACGTTAAAGCAGTTTTACTATAGGTCTGCACTGTAACTGGATGTGTTGTTGATGAGCGAAGAACGCGTGGTTCGAGTTTGCCTCGAGGGTGAGGAGCAAATGGTACAGTTTGGCTGTTCCCTTGGGCAGGCCTGCGAAGGTGATGGTACGATTTTTCTCAGTGGTAATCTGGGCATGGGTAAGACCACTTTGTGCCGAGGTGTACTGAGATCGCAGGGGCATTCAGGGGCGGTTAAGAGTCCTACTTATACTCTGGTGGAGCCTTATGAATTGGGCAATGTGTTAGTTTATCACTTTGATTTATATCGGCTTGGTGATCCTGAGGAGCTTGAATATCTTGGTATTCGTGATTATTTCGGGGTTGAAGCCATTCGCTTAATAGAGTGGCCGGATAAGGGCAGAGGCATCTTGGCGCAGCCGGATCTGCAGGTATCGATTGAGCTGGATAACTTAGGCCGTCGGTTGGAATGTCAATCCTTTAGTCCGCGAGGCGATAGTATTCTGGCTAGGCTGGAAGGTAAGATTGCAGAAGATCTGCCGCAGTCCATGTAGAATTAAGCGAATTAGACCAGCTCTCCGAGGATTTTAGCGACGGAGGCTGGATGTGCAGCAAGCGGTTAACGAGAGGTACGGGAACATTAGTCCGAAGAGCAGAGTTGTCTGGGTAGTGCTTTTATTGCTGGCTGTTAGTGTTCAGGGTCAGGCCGCCAATATTGAAAACGTAAGGTTGTGGCTGGCACCGGATCATACCCGCTTAGTGTTTGATCTCTCCGGGCCGGTGCAGCATAAGCTTTTTACCCTCTCTAATCCCAATCGCATCGTGCTCGATGTCCCTGGTGCTAGTATGAAGGCTGCTTTGGCTGGTCTTGATCTGAAAGGCAGTCCTGTTACCCGTATTCGCAGTGGCAAACGTAAAGGTAAAGGTTTGCGTATTGTGCTGGACCTGAATACCAAAACTCAGCCTCGCAGTTTTGAATTGGCCCCCAACGCCAAGTATGGACATCGTTTAGTGGTGGATTTAGTTAAGGCTGATAAGCCCAAAGTGAAGACCGTTAAAAATGCTGCTGTGGCCAAGAAGAGAGATGAGCGTCGGGATATTATTATTGCTATCGACGCCGGTCATGGTGGTGAGGATCCGGGAGCAATAGGCCCTGGTCGGCTTAAAGAAAAAAAGGTAGTGCTGGCTATATCTAAAGAATTATCGCGCTTGTTGACCCGTGAGCGGGGGTTTAATCCCGTGTTGGTCCGCAGTGGTGATTACTATATTCCTTTGCGCGAACGGACTCGGAATGCGCGTAAAAAAGAAGCCGACTTGTTTGTGTCAGTGCATGCTGATGCATTTAAGGACCCACGGGCTAAAGGAGCGTCTGTCTGGTCTTTGTCACAGCGGGGCGCTAGCAGTGAAATGGGTCGATGGTTGGCCGGGCGAGAGAACAATACCGACTTAGTGGGTGGTGTTGGTACGCTGAGTCTAGGCGACAAAAATGATGTATTGGCGGGGGTGTTATTGGATATGTCGATGACAGCCAGCCTCAGTGATAGCCGTGAAATTGGCGGTTATGTGTTGAAAAATCTTGGCAAGGTCGCTCATCTGCATAAGAAGAGCGTTCAGCATGCTGGGTTTGTGGTGCTTAAATCTCCTGATGTTCCCTCTATTTTGGTTGAAACAGGCTTTATTTCTAATCCCAGAGAAGCTCGCCTGCTGAAAAGTCGTAACTATCAGTTGAAAGTAGCCAAAGCTATTTTTAACGGCATTAAGGCGCATTTTTATCGTAAACCGCCAGCCATGACCTATTTGGCCTGGAAGAAAAATGGTGGAGACCATCCGGTGAGTCGTTATCACGTCACGCGGGGCGATACCCTGTCTATGATTGCATTTCGCAATGGCGTATCGCTGAGGCAGTTGCGCAAAGTTAATAAGCTCAAGTCTGACTCGATCCGGGTAGGCCAGGTTTTACAGATTCCCGCCTCCTGATAAGCTAGGCGTGGTTAATCTAAATTTTTCTATAAACGAACCAAGCTTCCGTTGTTAAGAGCCTGCTGTTAAATGAATCGTATTGAATTATTGAGTCCGCGACTGGCTAACCAGATTGCTGCCGGTGAAGTGGTTGAACGGCCTGCGTCGGTGGTTAAAGAGTTGCTAGAAAATAGCCTAGACGCTGGATCCAGCCGCATTGAGCTGGATGTTGATAAAGGCGGCGTCAAACTTATTCGTTTGCGGGACAACGGCAAAGGCATCGTTAAGAATGACCTGGCTTTGGCGTTGAGCCGTCATGCGACCAGTAAAATCAAATTGTTAGATGATCTCGAAGCTGTTACGACCTTAGGGTTTCGCGGCGAAGCATTGGCCAGTATTAGCTCTGTTTCCCGCTTAACTTTGACCTCTCAAGCGGTAGGCCAGGAGTCAGCCTGGCAGGTAATGGCTGAGGGACGAGATATGGAAGCCGTAGTAAAGCCCGCAGCTCATCCACAGGGATCGACGGTGGAAGTGCGAGATCTGTTTTTTAATACACCGGCGCGACGTAAATTTTTGCGCACGGAAAATACAGAGTTCAAACATCTGGAAGAGGTGGTTAAACGGATTTCCCTTAGCCGCTTTGACTTAGCCATGACCTTGCGTCATAACGGTCGGATTATTCATCAGTTGCGTGCGGCCGAGTCTTTGCCTGAGCGCGAGCGCCGGGTCGCTTCTCTTTGTGGTACGGCATTTATGGAAAATGCGATCGCACTGGATGTAGAGGCTGCAGGCTTGCGGCTCTGGGGCTGGGTGGGGTTGCCAACCTATTCAAGAAGTCAGGCTGACCTGCAGTATTTCTTCGTTAACGGCCGTGCTATACGCGATAAACTGGTCGCCCATGCGGTTCGTCAGGCCTATCGTGATGTGCTTTATCATGGCCGCCACCCGACATTTGTATTGTTTCTGGAGTTGAATCCGGGTGATGTCGACGTCAACGTGCATCCTACCAAGCACGAAGTGCGATTCAGAGACGGCCGCCTAGTTCACGATTTTCTATTTAGAACACTGCATCGAGGATTGGCCGAGGTTACCCCGCAGAATCAGGTTGACCAGGCAGTACCGTCGCCGTCCCAAGGGCCAGAGGCAGAAGGGATTGAGGCAGGAGCATTTCGTGGCCAGCAGGCAATCTCTTTGCGGCCGCAGGTCGAAAGGGCGGATCGGGGGCAGATTCAAGAACAGATTGCTGCTTACGGTGTTTTGCATCCGCAGCAAAGTATGGAGTCGGGTGGGGCTTTCGGCGCCAGCGCCAGTTTAGTAGGCGCAGCGGAGTTTAGTTCTGAGTCTGAGGGTCAAGGTGCCGCACCTCTGGGCTATGCCTTGGCTCAGCTTCATGGCATTTATATTCTGGCCCAGAATCAGCAGGGTTTGGTGGTTGTAGATATGCACGCGGCCCATGAGCGCATTGTTTATGAGCGCTTGAAAACCACCTGGGCGGCTGAAGGGGTTCGATCTCAGCCATTGCTGGTGCCTTTGTCTTTGAGTATGAGTTCACGGGAAGCTGATTGCGCCGAGGCTTCAGCTGAACTGTTTGCTAAATTAGGCTTCGAGTTTTCTCGTATGGGGGCTGAAACCCTGGTTGTACGTCAAGTGCCGGCGCTACTCAAAGGTGGTGATACCGAGCAGTTGGTTTTGGATGTGCTGGCGGACATTCTCGAACATGGCAGTAGTGACCGGATCGAGGCTGAGCAAAATTCATTGCTAGGTACCATGGCTTGTCATGGCTCTGTCCGTGCCAATCGTCAATTGACGGTGCCTGAGATGAATGCCCTGCTCCGGGATATGGAGCAAACTGAGCGTAGTGGTCAATGCAATCATGGTCGCCCGACCTGGACTCAGCTGGATATGAATGCGCTCGATAAGTTGTTCCTGAGGGGGCGGTGATGGATCCCATTACTCACAAACCTATCGTCATTTGTGTGATGGGAGCTACTGCCGTCGGTAAGACTGATCTGGCGATGCAGCTAGCCGAACGTTTGCCCTGTGATCTGATCAGTGTCGATTCGGCGCTGATCTATCGTGGCATGGATATCGGTACCGCTAAACCCAGTACGGAAGAATTGGCCAGGGCACCGCATAAGTTAATCGATATAAGGGACCCAGCAGAGAGTTATTCGGCTGCCGAATTTCGAGCTGATGCTTTGCGAGAGATCGAGAATAGTCATCGACATGGACGTATCCCTCTTTTGGTCGGTGGCACCATGTTGTACTACAAGGCGCTGCTGGAAGGGTTAGCAGGGCTTCCGAAAGCCGACGAACAGGTTCGTGCGCGGCTGGCCCAAGAAGCTGAACAGCAGGGCTGGGACGTTTTACATAAGCGTCTGTTTCAGGTTGACCCTGTGTCAGCGCAACGTATACATCCCAATGACCCTCAGCGCCTGCAGCGGGCGCTAGAGGTGTATGAATTAACCGGTAAAACATTGACTGAGCTGTGGCAGCAGCAGCAGCGGCAAGCTCAATTACCTTTTGAGGTGTTGCAGTTATCGGTGGAGATGGCTGATCGCCAGCAATTGCACCAACGTATCGCGAAAAGATTTCAGCTAATGTTGGATGCAGGCTTTGAAGAAGAAGTGCGGTTGCTTTATGGTCGTTCGGATCTGCACTTGGCGCTACCGTCCATGAGATGCGTCGGATATCGGCAAATGTGGGAGTACTTTGACGGTAATTATGATTACGATGGGATGGTCGAGCGTGCTATTATCGCCACCCGACAGCTAGCTAAGCGCCAAATGACCTGGCTTAGAAGCTGGAAAGGGACACATCGATTGACGGCGGGATCAGTAAATTTGATGGATAATGCCTTGAAATTACTAGATGACTACCTAATATAGGTGGGGTAGGTTGCTTTTTGGCCACCGGATCGCCTTGTTTTCGGGTTTTTAGACGTCTGTAAGCAATGTGTTGTAAATTTCTGATCTGCCGTTGTGGAAGATCTTAATAATAACGAGTTTTAGTACTTCTAAGGAGTGCATATGTCAAAAGGGCAAACTCTACAAGACCCTTATTTGAACGTTTTGAGAAAGGAACGGGTTCCTGTTTCCATTTTTTTAGTGAATGGAATTAAGTTGCAGGGACAAATTGAATCCTTTGATCAATTCGTCATTTTACTTAAGAACACCGTTAGTCAGATGGTATATAAACATGCTATCTCTACGGTTGTTCCTTCACGTCCCGTTAAAACACCGGTCGTCGCCCCAGAAGATGAGTCGTAACTGAGGTTAGACCTTGTTTTTCGATCGGCCTGAATCAGGCGAAACAGCAGTATTAGTCCACCTGGATTTGGCGAGCGAAGACGACCGGGAAGATCCTAGAGAATTCGAAGAGTTGGCCTTGTCTGCAGGTGCGGACCCGGTCACGCTCGTCTCTGGTTCTCGCAATGGACCTACCCCTAAGTTTTTTGTAGGGCGAGGCAAGGTTGCCGAGATCGCTGAGTTGGTAAAATTACACGATGCTCAGTTGGTGTTGTTTAATCATGCCCTATCACCAGCACAGGAACGAAATCTTGAGCAAGAGCTTGAATGTCGTGTGCTTGACCGTACTGGGCTGATTCTAGATATATTTGCTCAGCGGGCGCGCACCTACGAAGGTAAGTTGCAGGTCGAGCTGGCTCAGTTGCGGCATATGTCGACCCGATTGGTTCGCGGTTGGACCCACCTTGAGCGGCAAAAAGGCGGTATCGGTTTGCGCGGTCCGGGTGAAACTCAGCTGGAAACTGATCGCCGGTTGCTGAGGGTTCGTATTAAATCGATCCTCAAACGCTTGGATCGAGTGCGTAAGCAGCGCGATCAAGGGCGGCGCTCGAGGCAGCGAGCCGAAGTTTCTACCATCTCTTTGGTAGGCTATACCAACGCCGGTAAGTCAACACTATTTAATCGTGTCACTGATGCAGGAGTGTACGTAGCGGATCAGCTGTTTGCTACTCTAGACCCAACCTTAAGGCGCATAGAGCTTGCTGATGTAGGCCCGGCTATCCTTGCTGATACTGTTGGTTTTATTCGTCATCTTCCGCACAAACTAGTAGAAGCTTTCAGGGGTACTTTGCAGGAAACCAGTGAAGCAACCCTGCTACTGCATGTGATAGATGCGGACTCTAATGAGCGTTTGGAAAATATCGATCAAGTTGAGCAGGTGTTGGTCGAGATCGGTGCTGATACTATCCCAGTATTAGAAATCTACAATAAAATTGATCTGATGCCTGGAGTTGGCCCCAGGGTAGACCGTGATGATGACGGGAACCCAACGCGGGTCTGGATGTCTGCTAATACCGGTGTCGGTGTTGATTTGCTGATGCAATCAATTACGGAGCTGTTGGGTACGGAAGTTGTCCACCATTGGTTGCAGATAGAACCTAAAGAAGGGCATTTTCGAGCTCAGCTTTATGCTCAGAAGGCGGTGCTTGACGAGCGCATCGATGATCTTGGAAATATCGAATTAGAAGTCAGGCTGCAAAAGCGTGATTTTTTGAAATTGTTGAGTCGGGTAGGTATTGCTCCCGACCGCTTTATTAAGCAGGTGCATTAATAGCGGGTTTCCTTGCAAGGTGCAGGGTACCTTTCTACAATGCGCAGGCATTCATGTATTGAAAACGGAGACGGCTATGGCCTGGAATCAGCCGGGTGGAAACGGAAACGACAAGGATCCCTGGGGCGGTGAAAACCGCGGCGGTGGAAACAAGGGCGGAAATCAAGGTCCTCCTGATCTTGATGAGGCGCTACGTAAGCTGCAGGAAAAGATGAATTCTATCTTTGGCGGTGGCGGTGGCGGCGGTAAGTCTAGTGGTTCAGGAGGAGGTGCTGCTGGTGTTGGGGTCTTTGCGTTAATAGCAGTGATCGTGGCCGGCCTCTGGCTCTATAAGGGTGTCTACACAGTCAACGAGCAGGAGCGGGTCGTCGTTCTGCGACTGGGTAAGTACCATGATACGGTCCTGCCTGGTCTGCACTGGAATCCAGCGCTTATCGATCAGCGTTTTTCTGTCAACGTGACGCGGGTTGAGTCCAAGGATCATCGGGCGTTGATGCTGACTGAAGACGAAAATATCGTCGATGTAGCGTTGAAGGTTCAGTATCGTATTTCTGATCCCAAGAGTTATGTGCTGAGAGTTCGCGAGCCTGAAGCCAGTTTGGGGCATGCGACAGAAAGCGCTCTGCGCCATGTTGTGGGTACCTCTGAAATGCACTTTATCTTGACGGAAGGCCGAGCCCTTATGGGCGACCAGGTTCAGGAGCGATTGCAGCGTTATATGGATGACTATGGTACCGGTCTGCAAATATCCAAGGTGAACATCGAAAGCACCTCTGCGCCTAGTCAGGTTCAGGCGGCCTTTGATGATGTCATTAAGGCTCGGGAAGATGAGCAGCGTGTAAAGAATGAAGCTGAATCTTATGCCAATGGTATTGTTCCTGAAGCACGGGGTAATGCTCAACGCTTGCTAGAAGAGGCCAATGCCTATAAAGAGCAGGTAATTGCCATAGCTGAGGGTGAGTCAAATCGTTTCTTGCAGCTGTATACGGAGTATTCTAAAGCGCCTGTAGTGACACGGGAGCGCATGTATTTGGATGCTATCGAGACGGTGATGTCCAACTCCACCAAGGTGTTAGTGGATGTCAAAGGTGGTAACAACATCATGTATCTTCCTTTAGATAAAATTGTTGAAGGTGGTTCGTCTCAACGTGGGCGAGCCTCTTCTCGGGGTGTTGACGAAGGTGATGTCCAGGATGTAGCGGACGAAGTGATTGATCGTCTACGTCGACGTCAGACAGTTAGAAGGGAGGATCGCTAAGATGAGTAGCAGAGTATTTGCGGTTCTGGCGGTTTGCCTGCTGGTGCTATTTGGGGCTTCGAAAAGCCTGTATATTCTTAAAGAAACTGAGCGCGGTGTGGAGCTGTGGTTTGGAGAGGTTAGCAATGCTGACGTGGCTCCTGGGCTACACTTGTTGGTTCCTATCGCTAACCACGTTCTTATATTTGACGGTCGTGTTCAGACCTTGGATGCGAGACCGAAAGATTATTTGACCCTTGAAAAGAAGCGTTTGATCGTAGACTCCTTCTTGAAGTGGCGTATTTCTAACGTTAAGAAGTACTACACAGCGACCTCTGGTGATGAATTTCGTGCGGCTGATATCTTGGCGTCTCGGGTAGATACAGGGCTACGTAACCAATTTGGTCAGCGTACCCTCAACGAAGTAGTCTCTGGTGAGCGTGATGAGCTGATGACTGAGCTGCGTCAGGAGCTTAGTAAAATCACGGAAGCGGAATTCGGTATTGAAGTCATTGATATCCGAGTGAAGCGTATCGATCTGCCGCCGGAAGTGAGCCAGTCGGTCTATGACCGAATGCGTGCCGGACGTGAGTTGGAGGCTCGAGAGCTGCGTTCTAAAGGTAAAGAACTGGCTGAAGGTATTCGTGCCGACGCGGATCGTCAAAAAACCGTATTGCTGGCAGAGGCTTTCCGTGAAGCGGAAACATCTCGAGGTGAAGGCGACGGTGCTGCCGCATCTATTTATGCGAAAGCCTATACTCGTGACCCGGAGTTCTATTCCTTCTATCGCAGTCTTAGTGCCTATAAGAAGACCTTTGGTAATAAAGGTGACGTGATGCTGGTTGAGCCTGATAGCGACTTCTTTAAGTACCTAAGGGATCCAAAGAAAAGATAAGCGACAGGCCGTTTTTGTCGTTAGTCTAATAGCCAGCGTAGTTCGTAGGAGCTACGCTGTTTTTTTGGACGCTTTTTTATAAAACGTGTTAATATTCGCCAGCCGGGAAATTCCCGGTTTTTTTTCGTTTGCCTGGGCCGTTGATGTCGGTTTCAGGTAAAGGCTGGGAGAATCTGAGTGGACTTCTGGCGTGAGTTAGTGATCGGCTTCTGTCTGATGTTGGTGTTGGAAGGGGTTGTGCCTTTTTTGTATCCGCAGCGTTGGCGAAATATGGTCGCGCAGCTGGCAATGATTGGCGATAATAATTTACGCTGGATTGGTTTGGGCAGTATGTTGGCGGGGACCGCCTTGCTCTATTTGATTCACTGATTTTCCTAATAGATATAGTTGTTGAACGAGGAGTTCGAAGGATAATGTCCATTGCAGATCGCTGGCTATTGCCTGACGGTGTGAAAGAGATATTGCCACCGCAGGCGCGACAGGTGGAAGGCGTACGTAGACAGTTACTGGATCTTTTCCATAGCTGGGGATACGACTTGGTTATGCCTCCGATGATCGAATACCTCGATTCATTGCTGACCGGCACTGGTAATGATTTGGCTCTGAGTACCTATAAAGTGACCGATCAGTTAACGGGTCGATTAATGGGTTTGAGGGCGGATACCACGCCTCAAGTTGCCCGTATAGATGCCCATAGTCTTCCTCGTGAAAACACGGCGCGTTATTGTTATGCCAATTCGGTGCTGCACACAGTGCCTGCCAATATGCTGGCCGGACGCTCTCCGTTGCAAATCGGTGCAGAGCTCTATGGTCATGCTGGCGTCGATAGCGATATAGAAGTGATCTGTTTGATGCTGGAATCGCTGCAGGCTGCTGGTATTAAATCAGTCGTTACGCTGGATCTGGGTCATGTTGCTTTTTATCGCGCGCTAGTGGCCGAGTCTGGTCTCGATGCAGAGCATGAGAGCCGTTTGTTTGAGTTGTTGCAGGGAAAAGAAATCACCGAGCTCGAAGCGCTGCTGTCGTCGGTCAATCTGAGTGCCGAGCGTGCCGAACAGTTTCGTCAGTTGATCCGCCTGAGTGGTGGTCAAGATGTGCTTGAGCGGGCTTCCGTGCTGTTAGGCGGTTTATCAGAAAGCACAGATAAAGCATTACAGGATCTTAAGCAGGTAGCGGACGCGGTGAGAGGTTGCTACCCCAATGTGCAGCTATATTTCGATCTTAGTGAGCTGCGCGGATATAACTATCATACCGGCATCGTGTTTGCGGCTTATGTGCCTGAGTATGGTCAGGCGCTGGTAAAAGGTGGTCGTTACGATGAGATTGGTAAAGACTTCGGTCGTGCTCGTCCAGCGACTGGATTTAGCGCGGACTTGAAAGTTATTGCAGAGTTGACTGTCGCAGAGCGTGCAGTTGAGTCTTCTGTTTTGGCGCCTGCCGATACTGATGCGGAGCTGCATGCCAAAGTGGCAGAGCTACGTGGTTCCGGTGAGCGGGTGATCAGTCGGTTGCCCGGTGATAAGTCTGGTGCGTCGGTTTTTGGTTGTGATCGTCAATTGGTTAAGCAAAACGGCAGTTGGGTTCTGGCTGACGTTTAATATCGGTGCTAGCCGATAAATGAGGCGGTTTCACGGACCGCAGTTATTGAATTTAGAAGACTAGAGAATTTTGATCTATGGGCAAGAATGTTGTTGTTTTGGGAACACAGTGGGGAGATGAGGGCAAGGGTAAGATTGTCGATCTTCTGACGGAGCAGGTGACCGCTGTAGTGCGTTTCCAGGGTGGCCATAATGCCGGCCATACACTGGTAATTGATGGTGAAAAGACGGTATTGCATCTTATTCCTTCGGGCATTCTGCGTGAAAACGTGCTTTGTCTGATTGGTAATGGTGTGGTGCTTTCTCCAGAGGCTTTGCTGAAGGAAATCGCTGGGCTTGAAGCTCGTGGTGTTCCTGTGCGTGAGCGTCTGCGGTTAAGTCCGGCATCACCGCTTATTCTGCCCTATCATGTCGCTCTGGATCAGGCGCGAGAACTGGCCCGCGGTAATGAAAAAATAGGCACTACGGGTCGCGGAATTGGTCCTGCTTATGAGGATAAAGTAGCTCGCCGTGGCTTGCGCGTTGGCGATCTTCTGGATAAAGAGCGTTTTGCCAGTAAGCTGAAAGAAGTGATGGAATACCATAACTTTACTTTGGTTAACTACTATAAAGTCGACCCTATCTCTTACGAAGAAACGCTAGAGCAGGCGCTGGCTATGGCTGAAGAGATAAAGCCGATGGTGGTGGATGTCATCGCGATGCTGCATGAGTTCCGTAGAAATGGCGACAATATCCTGTTTGAAGGCGCTCAAGGTTCCTTACTGGATATAGATCATGGTACTTATCCTTACGTAACTTCTTCTAATACTACTGCCGGTGGTGTTGCTACTGGCAGCGGCTTTGGTCCCCTGTACCTTGATTATATTCTGGGTATTACCAAGGCCTATACTACGCGTGTTGGTTCAGGTCCTTTCCCGACAGAGTTGTTCTGTGAGACAGGTGAACGCTTGGCTGTCAAGGGTCATGAAGTTGGTGCGACGACAGGTCGCGGCCGTCGTTGTGGTTGGTTTGATGCAGTGGCTCTGAAGCATTCCATCCAGATAAATAGTGTTTCTGGTATCTGTCTGACTAAGTTGGATGTACTCGATGGGCTAGAAACTATTCGCATCTGTGTTGCTTATCAAGATAAAAATGGTAACGACGTTACAACACCTTGCGATAGTGAAGGTTATGAAGCTGTTACTCCGGTCTACGAAGAAGTATCTGGTTGGAGTGAGTCAACAGTGGGCGCTCGTTCCATGGATGTTCTGCCTGCAGCGGCTCTTGCTTACATTAAGCGTCTAGAAGAGTTGGTTGGTGCGCCTATTGATATCGTCTCAACGGGCCCGGATCGTAATGAGACTATTGTGTTGAGAAATGCGTTCTGATTAGTTGTGTTAATCAGGCAATAAAAAAGGCGATCATTTGATCGCCTTTTTTATGTTTTCCTAATAGTTTGAGCGGCCTTTGGCGGGTACCTGTGAGCTAGTTCTTCAGTTTAGCTGTGAGCGCTGGCTGGATGGCCTGCAATACTTGTTTAAACATGCGTGGGTTTCCAGCCACCAGATTGCCGTTATTCAAGCTATTATTGTTGCCGCTAAAGTCACCCATAAGGCCGCCAGCTTCTTGAATTAACAGCATGCCAGGGTTTAGTTCCCAGTCGCTAAGGCTCATCATGCAGCAGCTATCGATGCGTCCGGCTGCAACATAGGCCAAAGTCAGGGCAGCAGAGCCATAGCTTTGAATCTGAGCGTGTTGTTCGCTGATCTGCCTGTATATGTTCAGGTAGGTGTCGAGAGTGCCTTTCTGGCTGGTGCTGTTGATATAGTCGCAGCCTATTAATGCGGTGTTCAGTGACTTGAGGTCGCTGACACGAATGCGCTTACCGTTGAGTTGTGCGCCGCGGCCACGGCTGGCGGTAAATTCTTCGCCGGTAATGGGGTTAATAACCACCACGTGTTCGTTGCGGCCTTTTTCTCTATAGACCAGTGTAAAGGCAAACAATGGTAAGCCGTTGGCGAAGTTGGTCAGTCCGTCAATAGGGCTAATGTGCCATTCAGTATCACCTTGAGGTTCTTCGTCTTCGTAGATACCGCCGTGTTGGCCGATGACTCGATGCTTAGGGTGAGCCTTGTGTATATGGTAGGCGGCGGACTTTTCTGCAGCGATAGTGGTTTCAGTGATAAATTCACTGACGCTCTGCTGTTCAGATTTGATGATGTCTAGGCGTTCAACTGAGCGAGCGATCTGTTCGCTGGCTATACGTGCGGCCCTGAGGGCAATATTTAAGGTGGGTTGCATGGTTCGTCGCTATATTATCCGAGGTATAAGTCTCATGCCCGAGGTGAGCAGTGGCGAAGTATAGCAAAATAGTATTTGTCGTCCTAAGGTTTTAGCGGCTGCGGGAGCATTCTGTTAGAATGCGCCGCTTTAGTGTCGTCATATTGGTCGTTCTAGGTTTGTCGAGAGGGGTGTTAGATGTTGGAATCTGTTCGTGTTGTTCTGGTGAATACCAGTCACCCCGGAAATATTGGTGGTGTTGCCAGAGCGATGAAGAACATGGCGGTCGAAGAGCTCTATTTGGTTGATCCGAAGGAGTTTCCGAGCCAAAAAGCGGATGCCCGCAGTTCGGGTGCGACTGATATTCTCGAACGGGCAGTAGTCACTTCGACTCTGGATGAGGCGCTGCAAGGCTGTAACTATGTGGTGGGTGCCAGTGCCCGTGGCCGTCATATTCCCTGGCCTGTGTTTAACCCAAGAGAGTTGGTCGAGCAAATACTCCCGCAGGCTGACGACCTAAAAATAGCGTTGGTATTTGGGCGGGAGGATAGGGGGCTTACTAATGATGAGCTGCATCGTTGCCATCGTCATGTGCATATTCCTTCAAATCCGGATTTTAGTTCGCTGAATTTGGCGGCAGCAGTGCAGGTGTTGTGTTACGAGTTACGAATGGGTGTGCTGTTGCAGAAGGATAGCGACAATATCGACGTGGAGAAATCTCTACGCTGGGGGACTGGTTGGGATGTTGAGCTGGCTTCTGCGGACGAATTGCAGCGTCTATTTGCTCATATGGAGCAGACGTTGGTCGATATCGGTTTTCTTGATCTCGATAATCCGCGGCAGCTGATGGCGCGCCTGCGCCGCCTTTATTTACGCAGTCATCCTGACAAAATTGAGGTCAATGTGCTGCGAGGCATTTTGACGGCAACACAGAAACTTCTAAAAGATAAAGATTAGGCCGATTATGTTTGCACAGCTCCGAGAGGATATTCAATCCGTTTTTGATCGCGACCCAGCGGCCCGCAATACTGTTGAGGTGATGACTAGTTATCCTGGCTTGCATGCGATTCTTTATCACAGGGTTAATCATTGGTTGTGGAAATCGGGCTTTAAGTTATTAGCGCGGATATTTTCGACCATGGCTCGTTGGCTAACAGGCATTGAAATTCATCCTGGTGCGACTATTGGACGGCGGTTTTTTATTGACCATGGTATGGGGGTGGTGATTGGTGAAACTGCGGTAATTGGTGATGACGTCACTCTTTATCATGGTGTCACCTTGGGTGGAACAACGTGGGATAAAGGTAAACGTCATCCGACCCTGGGTAATGGTGTGGTGGTTGGTGCCGGAGCGAAAATCCTCGGGCCTTTTTTGGTAGGTGCCAATGCACGTATTGGATCCAATGCGGTGGTGACTAAAGAAGTCCCGGCGGGGGCGACGGTGATTGGTATTCCTGGTCGGGTGATTCGTAAGAACCCGAAGGAAGAGGAGGGGCGTGATCGTCAAGTGCGAGAAATGGCGGACAAGCTGGGTTTTGATGCCTATGGTGTTACTTCTGAACTACCGGATCCCGTAGCTCATTCTATTAAAGCGTTACTTAATCATATGCATGCAGTAGACACTAAGATAGATAGTATGTGTCAGGCGATGCAGTCGATGGGTGCTGATTATTGCAATGAGCAGTTGCCAGAACTCAAGGCTGAAGATTTTGAGGGTGTTGAGGAAAATCAAATCGATTCTGAAAAACCGATGCCATAAAATTGGTAATCGAATGATGGGGTGATATAGTTATCGTCCTTTCTAGATACACCTTTCAAATATCCGACTAAAATACTGCGATATATACTTGACTGTATTGCTCAGGTATTACATAATCTCGTCCAGGTTATGAATAGGGGTGAGTCAGATGCGTTTAACAACAAAGGGTCGCTATGCGGTGACCGCAATGCTTGATTTAGCATTGCATGAGGGGCGAGGACCAATCAGTTTGGCTGATATTTCTAGCCGTCAGCAGATTTCTCTTTCATATTTGGAGCAGTTGTTTGCGAAATTGCGTCGCAATAGTCTGGTCAAGAGTGTGCGGGGGCCTGGCGGTGGTTATCAGCTAAGTCGCGGTAAAGAGGATATCTATGTCGTTGAAGTCATCGATGCGGTGAATGAATCGGTTGATGCGACAGGGTGTAACAGTAAGGGCGATTGTCTTGAAGGCGAAGCTTGTCTCACTCACCACCTTTGGTGTGACCTTAGTGAGCAGATTCATCAGTTTTTGAGTGGCATTAGTTTGGCAGATCTGGTTGCTAGAAAAGATGTGCAAGAGGTTTCCAGCCGTCAAGATCGTGCCCAGCACAAGTTATTGAATACAATTAATTTGGAGGCTGTTGTTTAGGCTTGGCGGTCTGAGCAGCTTACCTCGGAGAGTACTAAATGAAATTGCCGATATACCTGGACTATTCTGCTACTACCCCTCTTGATCCCCGCGTTGCGGAGAAGATGTCGCAGTGTCTGACCCTTGAAGGCAATTTTGGTAATCCTGCTTCCCGCTCGCATGTGTTTGGCTGGAAAGCCGAAGAAGCCGTTGAGATTGCCCGTCGTCAGGTCGCTGATCTGATTAATGCCGATCCGCGTGAAATTGTTTGGACTTCTGGTGCTACGGAATCAGATAACCTGGCGATAAAGGGTGTTGCTCATTTTTATAGTAAAAAGGGTAAGCATCTTGTTACCTCTAAAGTTGAGCATAAGGCCGTATTAGATACTTGTCGGCAGCTTGAACGGGAAGGTTTTGAAGTGACTTATCTTGACCCAGATAAGAATGGAATTATTACTCCCAAAGCTGTTGCTGATGCGTTGCGTGAAGACACTATTCTAGTGTCAATTATGCACGTCAATAACGAGATTGGGGTCATTAACGACATTGAAGCTATCGGTGAGGTTACGCGAGCCAATAAGGTGCTTTTTCATGTTGATGGTGCGCAAAGCGCCGGTAAGGTAAATATCGATCTGGAACGCTTTAAGGTCGATTTGATGTCCTTCTCCGCACACAAAATTTATGGACCTAAAGGTGTCGGCGCTCTCTATGTACGACGTAAGCCACGGGTTCGTCTGGAAGCGCAGATGCATGGCGGTGGTCATGAGAGAGGGATGCGTTCTGGAACTCTGGCGACTCACCAGATTGTGGGCATGGGAGAGGCCTTTACTATCGCTAAAGACGAAATGCATGAAGAGAATACGCGTGTTCTGAAGTTGCGTCAGCGTCTTTGGGACGGTGTTAAGGATATGGAAGAGGTCTATATCAACGGCGATGCAGATCAGCGTGTGGCTGGGAACATCAACATCAGTTTCAACTTCGTTGAAGGCGAATCGCTGCTGATGGCGCTAAAAGATTTGGCTGTTTCATCGGGTTCGGCTTGTACTTCAGCCAGCTTAGAACCTTCATATGTACTGCGCGCTTTGGGTATGAATGACGAAATGGCGCATAGTTCTATTCGGTTTAGTTTTGGTCGTTTTACCACGAATGAAGAGGTGGACTTTGCCATAGAGCAGGTTCGTGTCGCAGTGACTAAGCTGCGCGAGCTTTCTCCTTTGTGGGACATGTATAAAGACGGCGTAGATCTTGAAAAAGTAGAGTGGGTTCACCACTAAGCAATCCGCTCAGAGGAAAATATCATGGCATATAGTGAAGAAGTTCTAGATCACTACGAAAACCCCAGAAATGTGGGCAAGCTAGATGATAAAGACGAACATGTAGGTACCGGAATGGTTGGTGCTCCAGCCTGTGGCGATGTGATGCGCTTGCAGATTAAAGTCAGCGATGAGGGTGTCATTGAAGACGCCAAGTTCAAGACTTATGGCTGTGGTTCTGCAATTGCATCCAGTTCGCTGGTTACTGAGTGGGTTAAAGGTATGACCCTGGATCAGGCTTCTGATATTAAGAACACTAATATATCAGAAGAATTGGCATTGCCGCCGGTTAAGATACACTGCTCTGTCCTCGCTGAAGACGCGATTAAGGCTGCAATTGAAGATTATCGCAGCAAGCAGAAGTAATTAAATACGATTATCGGCCGTCATTGGCGGCCATCATTCGGAGTACGATCGACATATGGCCATCACCATGACCGATGCTGCCCATGATCATGTCAGCAAATTTTTGAGTAACCGTGGTACTGGAACAGGAATCAGGGTTGCGGTAAGAACGACGGGTTGCTCTGGCATGGGCTACGTGTTGGAATTCGCAGATAAAGTTGAGGCAGAAGACGAAGTCTTTGATTTTAAGGGTATCAGCATTATAGTTGACCCCAAGAGTCTGCTTTATCTCGATGGCACCGAGTTGGATTTTGTTAAAGAAGGCCTCAATGAAGGCTTTAAATTTAGCAATCCAAATGCCCGTAGTGAGTGCGGTTGCGGTGAAAGCTTTAGCGTTTGACCTCTGAATCTCATAAGCCGTTTTAATGTTACGGTATGTCGATTAGGATCAACGGTCGCTGACGTATTGGAAAAGCTGAATGCAACTCGAACAAAATTTCTTTAAGCTTTTTGAGCTGGTTGAAGGCTATCATCTGGATCTTCAACAGCTAGCAGACCGCTATCGTTTGTTGCAGAAAGAGATTCATCCGGACCGCTATGCTCATGCAAGTGAGCGCGAGCAGCTCCGTGCCGTACAGTATACAGCTCATGTTAATGAGGCTTTAAATACCCTTAAATCTCCACTTAAACGCGCTCAATATCTGTTGAAGCTTCGTGGTAGAGAGCTGTGTCCTGAATCCAGAACTGTTATGGAACCGATGTTTTTGATGCAGCAGATGGAATGGCGTGAACGTTTAGAAGGTATTCGGCATCATAGTGACCCAGAAGCGGAGCTGGAGCTGTTGGGCGATGATGTGCAGTTACATTGGCAGCAGTTGATCGAAACGTTTACTCAGTCCTTGGCTGATAGTAGCGATGAACAGCTGGATCGAGCCTGTGACACCGTTCGTAAAATGCAGTTTCTTGATAAACTACGACGGGAAATTGAGCAGGCAGAAGACGAATTAATGGATGATTGATTAATCATGCTATTGCAGATTGCAGAACCGGGGCAAAGCGCCAGGCCTCATCAACATAAACTGGCAGTGGGTATTGATCTTGGGACCACTAATTCTTTGGTGGCTACTGTGCGCAGTGGCGAAGCCCATACCCTTGCGGATGAACAAAATCACCACTTGCTACCTTCCGCCGTTCGCTACAAGGCTGACGGTCAGGTAGTCGTTGGTCTAGAAGCCAAGCAGCAGGCCAGTAGAGATTCAGTCAATACTATTCTGTCCGTTAAGCGCTTGATGGGTCGTGGTATTGAAGATGTGCAGCAGCTTGGTGATCAGCTGCCCTACGACTTTAATAGTGACGGCGGTGGTATGCCTTATATCCGTACCGTTGCTGGTGACAAGAGTCCGGTGGAGGTTTCCGCCGAAATTTTGCGGGTGCTGGTCGAGCGCGGTCAGGCATCCTTAGGTGGTGACTTGGTCGGGGCTGTCATTACCGTACCTGCCTATTTTGATGACGCTCAGCGACAGGCTACTAAAGATGCGGCCAAGCTGGCTGGACTGAATGTTTTGCGATTGTTGAATGAGCCTACGGCAGCAGCGGTTGCTTATGGTCTTGATCAGGAAGCGGAAGGTATTTTCGCCGTTTATGATCTTGGCGGCGGTACTTTCGATATATCGATTTTGCGTCTGAATCGTGGTGTTTTTGAAGTGTTGGCTACGGGCGGTGATAGTGCTCTTGGTGGTGATGACTTCGATCATGTGGTGGCGGAATGGATCATAGCGGAGATGGATAATCCTAGTTTATCCCGTGATCAGCTTCGCGCTATTTTGGACGCCGCTTGCGATGCCAAGCAGCAGTTGACCGAAAAGGATCAGGCGGAAGTTGATCTGCAGCTTGGCTCGTTGAGTTGGCAGGGTCAGCTTACCCTGGATCACTTCAATCAGTTGATTCAGCCGTTGGTAAAGAAAACATTGCGCGCCTGTAAACGTGCTCTAAGAGATGCGTCAGTTTCTGTCGATGCAGTGCGTGATGTGGTGATGGTGGGTGGTTCAACCCGGGTTCGGCATGTGCGTGCTTTGGTTGCTGATTATTTCGGTCGTGCTCCTCATATCGATATTGATCCAGATCGGGTGGTGGCCATTGGTGCCGCAATTCAGGCTGATGTGTTGGCCGGTAATAAGCCGGGTTCGGAAATGCTGCTGCTGGACGTTATTCCGCTGTCTCTGGGGCTGGAAACCATGGGCGGGTTGGTTGAGAAAATTATTGATCGCAATACCGTCATTCCAGTAGCGCGAGCGCAGGAATTTACGACCTACAAGGATGGGCAGACCGGCATGGTTATCCATGTCTTGCAGGGTGAGCGAGAGCTAGTAGAACATTGTCGATCACTTTCGCGATTTGTCTTGCAGGGGATACCACCGATGACCGCTGGCGCCGCCAAGGTGCGGGTGACCTTTCAGGTTGATGCAGATGGCTTGCTCAATGTATCGGCTCGAGAGCTTACCAGTGGTGTTGAAAGTGCGATTGAAGTTAAACCTTCTTATGGTCTGAGTGATGGTGAGATCGCAGGCATGATTAAGGACTCGTTCTCTCATGCCGAGCAGGATAATGACGCCCGTACCCTGCGAGAGCAGCAGGTTGAAGCAGATCGTTTGATCGATGCTTTGGGTGCGGCAATGGACGCAGATGGTGAGCGCTTGTTGTCGGTGGAGGATCAGGTTTCTTTGCGGCAGGGTATTGATCACCTTAAGCGTCTAAATCAAAGTGATGATCATAAAATGATCGCCAAGGGGATCGAAGTATTGAGTGCGGCCAGTGATGAATTTGCTGCTCGCAGAATGGATGATGGTGTTCGGCGTGCTCTTGCTGGGCACTCGGTGGATGAGGTTTAGTAACAATGCCGCAAATTATTTTTTTACCTAATGAAGATCACTGTCCGGAAGGCAAAGTTATTGATGCAGAGCCGGGGGTCACTATCTGTGATGCGGCGCTGGCTCATGGTATGGAAATTGAGCATGCTTGCGAAAAATCCTGTGCTTGTACTACCTGTCATGTGATTATTCGTGAGGGCTTTGACTCGGTAGAAGACGCCGATGAGCTGGAAGAGGATATGCTGGATAAGGCCTGGGGGCTTGAGCCTGAGTCTAGGCTCAGTTGCCAAGCGATGGTGGGTGAAAAAGATCTAGTGGTTGAAATTCCCAAGTACACGATCAATCAGGTGTCGGAAGTCCACTAAACGATGGTTGCTGGAGGCTGTTATGGCTTTGAAATGGACGGATAGTCTGGATATCGCTATTGAGCTTAGCGAGCGTCATCCTGATGTGGATCCTCGGGGTGTGCGTTTTACTGAGCTGAGCGAATGGATCATGGCGCTCGAAGAGTTTGATGATGACCCAAAACACTGCGGTGAGCGAATCCTTGAGGCCGTGCAAATGGCTTGGATTGAGGAGATGGACTAAGCTGGCTGCTAGAGATATTAAAAAGCGCTACCCAAGGGTGGCGCTTTTTCGTTATGAGGCCAGGAGCTAATCTAGCTGAATGGTACTCAAGCACAACATATAGTGGTTGTTTTGCTGGGGGGTACGGCTATATAATGCTTCCCTTTTTTTATTTGACCGGAGAAAGGCTCAGAGTTATGTTACGAGTTGCTGAAGAAGCTCTTACCTTCGACGATGTTTTGTTGATTCCAGGATACTCCGAGGTATTACCCAAGGATGTCTGTCTTAAGACCCAACTGACCAAAAAAATTCATTTGAATGTACCGCTGGTCTCAGCGGCCATGGATACGGTGACCGAGTCTCGGCTGGCCATTGCGATGGCTCAGGAAGGCGGCATAGGTATTATTCATAAAAACATGACCGTAGAGGAGCAGGCTAAAGAGGTCCTCAAGGTTAAGCGCTACGAGAGCGGTGTGGTTAAAGATCCTGTCATTTGCCGCTCTGATCTCACCGTTGGTGAGTTACGTAAACTGGCTGACAAGCATGGCTTCTCAGGCTTCCCTGTTGTTGATGGTGATGATTTGGTCGGGATTGTGACCAGCCGTGATATGCGTTTCGAACAGCATTTGCATGCCAAAGTCGAGTCGATTATGACGCCTAAAGAGCGCTTAGTGACTGTCGAAGAAGGCGCTGATGCTGACGAGGTGCGTAATCAGTTACGTAGACATCGCATCGAAAAAATTCTGGTTGTTAATGCCAAGTTCCAGCTGCAAGGCATGATGACCGTTAAGGATATGAACAAAGCTAAGGCTTACCCTGATGCTGCCAAAGATGCCGAAGGCCATCTGATCGTTGGTGCTGCAGTCGGCACTGGCCCTGAAACCCCCGAGCGAGTGACTGCGTTGGTTAAGGCTGGGGTTGATGTCATTATCGTAGATACGGCCCATGGCCATTCTAAAGGCGTTATCGATCGCGTCCGTTGGGTGAAGGAAACGTTCCCGCAGGTTCAGGTTATTGGCGGCAATATTGCGACTGCTGAAGCGGCTATTGCCTTGGCTGATGCCGGTGCTGATGGGGTTAAGGTCGGCATTGGTCCGGGCTCTATCTGTACTACTCGTATCGTTGCTGGTATTGGGGTGCCACAGATTACTGCGGTGGCTAACGTTTCCGCAGCGCTGGCAAAGCGTGGCGTCCCCTTGATTGCTGATGGTGGTGTGCGTTTTTCTGGCGACCTTGCTAAGGCAATTGCGGCTGGTGCTAGTGCGGTTATGGTCGGTAGTATGCTTGCCGGTAGCGATGAAGCACCTGGTGAAGTGGAACTTTTCCAAGGTCGCTCTTTTAAAGCTTATCGTGGCATGGGTTCTATTGGCGCTATGGCGCAATCTCAGGGATCTTCGGATCGTTATTTCCAAGATGCCGATGCGGGGGCTGAGAAATTGGTGCCAGAAGGCATTGAAGGTCGCGTGCCTTGTAAGGGGCCCATGGCTGCGGTCATTCATCAGTTGATCGGTGGTCTGCGCTCTAGTATGGGATATACCGGCAGTCAGGATATTCAGGAAATGAGAACCAAGCCCAAGTTCGTCAGAATAACGGGGGCGGGCATGAAAGAGAGTCACGTCCATGATGTGACTATCACTAAAGAGGCGCCGAACTATCGGGTCGGCTGAAGTGACTAGAATTAGTAATGGGGTTGTCGCAGGCAGCCCCTTTTTTGTTTTCAGAGAACTGTAAATTAATACCCGGATGCTATTTATCTAGCGCCTTGATGTAAAAGGTTTCTGTAAAAATTCGGGGTTATTAGCCAAATGGCGGAGTAAGACCGTGACTAAAGATATTCATGCACAGCGAATCCTGATTCTGGATTTTGGATCACAGTACACTCAACTGATTGCACGTCGGGTGCGAGAATCGGGTGTGTATTCAGAAATCCGCGCTTTTGATATGACCGAAGAAGAGATTCGTGAGTTTAATCCTAAAGGTATTATTCTCGCTGGTGGCCCTGAATCTGTAACGGGTTCCGATACTCCAAGAGCACCGCAGGTGGTGTTTGATCTGGGTGTGCCGGTGCTGGGTATCTGTTATGGCATGCAGACCATGGCCGAGCAGTTGGGCGGTAAGGTTGAGTCCTCCGAGCTGCGTGAATTTGGCTACGCTCAGGTTCGTGTTGAAGGTGCCAGCGCACTGCTGGATGGTATCGAAGATCATGTCGCCAACAACGGTATTTTGCTGCTGGACGTATGGATGAGCCACGGTGATAAGGTGGTCGAGCTGCCAGAAGGTTTCCATCTGATGGCTTCCACTGAAAGCGCACCGGTTGCTGGTATGTACAATGAGCAGAAGCGCTTTTATGGTGTGCAGTTCCACCCTGAAGTCACTCATACTAAGCAGGGCGAGCGTATCGTTACCCGTTTCGTTAGTGATATCTGTGGTTGTGAGGCTTTGTGGACACCGACCAATATCGTTAAGGATGCGATCGAACAGGTTCGTGCCCAGGTGGGTAGTGATCATGTTCTTCTTGGGCTTTCCGGTGGAGTAGACTCTTCCGTTGTTGCGGCTTTGTTGCATAAGGCGATTGGCGATCAGCTGACCTGCGTTTTTGTTGATAACGGTCTGCTGCGTAAGCACGAAGGCGATCAGGTGATGGACATGTTCGAAAAGAACATGGGGGTCAAGGTTATTCGTGCCAATTGTGAAGAGCTGTTCCTCGGTAAGCTTAAAGGCATTAGTGATCCGGAGCTGAAACGTAAAGCTATCGGCAATACCTTCATCGAAGTTTTTGATGACGAAGCGTCCAGAATCGATAATGTCCATTGGTTGGCACAAGGGACTATTTATCCCGATGTGATCGAATCTGCTGCCTCCAAAACGGGCAAGTCGCATGTGATCAAATCTCACCATAATGTCGGTGGGTTGCCGGATGATATGGCGTTGAAGTTGGTTGAGCCGCTGCGTGAGTTATTTAAAGACGAAGTGCGTAAAGTTGGTTTGGAGCTGGGTCTGCCTTATGACATGGTATACCGTCATCCTTTCCCTGGTCCTGGGCTGGGCGTGCGTATTCTCGGTGAAGTTAAGAAAGAATATGCAGATATTCTCAGAGAAGCCGATGCCATCTTTATTGAAGAGCTGCATCGTTCTGGTTGGTATCATAAAACTAGCCAGGCATTTGTAGTCTTCTTGCCGGTTAAATCCGTGGGCGTTGTAGGCGATGCTCGTCGTTATGAGTACGTGGTGTCGCTGCGCGCTGTTGAGACAGTGGATTTTATGACCGCTCGCTGGGCGCACTTGCCTTATGAGCTGTTGGAAACCGTATCCGGCCGCATTATTAATGAAATTTCAGGAATCTCCCGCGTAGCCTACGATGTATCCAGTAAGCCGCCAGCGACCATCGAGTGGGAATAAAGCGTATCGCGTTATAAAAAAGCCCGCTGCATAGCGGGCTTTTTATTATGTTGAACGGCTTTATCTTAATTAAGGGTTATTGCCACATTGCAACTTTGCTGGGGATTATCTACTCTCGTTCTCATGTTGAGTTGATAGCATTGTAGGGATCGCCTTATGCTTAAGCGGATTGTGTTGGCAGTATTGCTTTTATGTCCTGTGGCACCAGCCTGGAGTGTTGATGTCATCGGTATTGTGGCCTGTAAGCAAGACGGCGAAACCTGGCTTTGCGGGGCCTACGAGAATGATAAGCTGAAGACCTTTCGTTCCGAGCGTTATATTTCGAAGGTTGAATTCAGTGGTGCTATCGCTAAGCCGTTAGAGTCCGCGCTCATTATGCCTAAAAAGTCGTCGGCTCCTGTTTCTGCTAGGATGATGACTTCTGAGCATCCATCGCCTGACGCTCTTCCCAGTGAAAAATATACTCTGCAACTGCTGGCTTGTAATACGCCAGCCTGCCGTAAGCGATTAGCTGCCATGAACAGTATTTCCGGTAGCCAGGTCGTAGAAATAAAGAATCAAGGGAAGCTTTGGGATGTGCTGATTGTCGGCGGATATCCGAGCACTAAAGCGGCACAACAAGCAGCCGCTGATTTGATTAAACGCCATGGTCTGAAAGCTAAACCCTGGGTTAGGACGGTGGAATCAATTCGTAGTCGATTGATAACCAACTAGTTCTTGGTTGAGGCCAAATTCGAATAATTATTATCTGTAATTTTATTCATTAAAAGCCAAAAAAGCATATTTTTTTGGCTTTCAAGCTATTCCATTTCTATTCCAAATATGAGAAATTTGCGCGTCTTTTTTTCATGGTCCAAACTAAGGTGAATGTTGCAAATATCGGCCTCTTTCGGGTTGATTGAATTTGGCATCAGTCACTGTTATATCAATGCTTGAAGCCCCCGGGCTGACCCTTCCTGGAGATGCCGTCTTGAATCAGCCTATGAGCCGTTCTTGGACCCCTGAGCTTGCCGCCCAACTTTATGGTGTAAGAGAGTGGGGGAATGGTTACTTCGATATTTCGGAACAGGGAGAAGTCACCGTTCGCGCTAAATTCGAGAGCGGCGATGTGACGCTTTCGGTGATGGATATTCTTTCTAGTATTCGTCAGCGCGGTGTTCCCTTGCCAATGATTCTGCGCATAGAAAATATATTGGAGTCTCAGGTTTCGAGCCTTAACAATGCTTTTGATCGCGCCATTGAAAACAGCGGTTATCAAGGGGATTACCAAGGCGTTTTCCCCATTAAGGTTAACCAGCAATGTCAGGTTATCGAGACTCTGACACAGTTTGGCGAGCGCTATAATCATGGTCTTGAAGCGGGTAGCAAGGCTGAATTGATCATTGCTCTTTCTACGCTAAGTCCTGATGGACGCTTGATCATCTGTAATGGTTATAAAGATGAAGAGTTCATTGACCTGGCGTTACGCGCGCAGCGACTAGGTTTTCATTGCGTTTTTGTGCTTGAAACTCCGACCGAGTTGCCGATTATTATTGAGCGTAGCAAGGCGTTGGGGATCCGCCCGAAAATCGGAGTGCGGGTTAAGCTCTCTTCTAAAGTCGGCGGTCTGTGGAATGATACCAGCGGCGATCGCAGTATCTTTGGGCTGACCACCAATCAGTTAGTGGATGTGCTCGATAGTCTGAAAGCCAGTCAGATGCTTGATTGTCTGGAGTTGCTTCATTATCACCTAGGGTCGCAGATTCCTAATATTCGTGATATCCGCACCGGTGTGCTGGAAGCCTGTCGCTACTACGTGGATCTGGTTAAAGAGGGTGCCACCATGGGTTACCTGGATCTGGGTGGTGGTCTGGCCGTGGACTATATGGGGTCCAAAAGTAATCATGAACATTCCAAAAACTATTCATTGGATGAGTATTGTGTCGATATCGTTGAGGTGGTGAAGAGTACCCTCGATGCAAGCGATATTGCCCATCCTCATATAGTGACAGAGTCTGGCCGGGCGACGGTGGCTTACTCATCGATGCTGCTGTTTGATGTTCTCGACGTCACCCATTTCGAGCCAGCCCCTTTGCCGGAGCCTTTTCCTGAACAGGCTCATGAGCTGATTCTTAATTTGCAGACCGTGCTTGGTGCGATCAACGCTAAAATGCTGCAGGAGTGTTATAACGATGCTACCTACTACCGTGATGAGTTGAACGAGCTGTTTAAGCGCGGACAGATTAATCTGCGTGATCGCTCCTTGGGAGAAAACCTGTTCCTGGAGATCCTGCAGCGAATTAAGGCGCAGCTGCAGGCTGTTAGCCGCATTCCACCAGAACTGGAAGGCTTGAAAGATTATCTTGCTGATATTTATTACGGCAATTTTAGTGTATTTCAGTCGCTTCCTGATATATGGGCCATCGACCAGGTATTTCCGGTGCTACCCATACATCGTCATAATGAATATCCCAGTCGTGAAGCGATACTGGCGGATATTACCTGTGACTGTGACGGTAAAATCGATCGTTTTATCGATACTGAAACTCAAGGTATTCGTACGACCTTGCCACTGCACTCGTTGCGTGATGGTGAAGATTATATTCTGGGTGTGTTCTTGGTGGGTGCTTACCAGGAAACCTTGGGGGATCTGCACAACTTGCTCGGTGATACAGCGGTCGCCAGTGTGCGCATTAATGAAGATGGGAGCTTTGACCTAGTGAAAGAGCTGGAAGGCGATAGCATTGCGGATGTGCTCAGTTATGTGGAGTACCAGCCGCAGGCTATCTTAGAGAGCTTCCGTCGTACCGCAGAGAAAGCCGTGCGTAGCGGAAAAATCACTGCCAGTGAGCGGCGTAAGTTGCTGGACTGCTTTTCAGATAGTCTGCGTGGCTATACCTATTACGAAAGCTAGATGCTAAGAGGCGTGTTTGAGCGTTAATCTAACGTTGGGGTATGGGTACCCCAACATTGGCCAACGGCCAATGCGAGCCGTTTAAAATCAAGCAACTCAGCGTAGTTGCGGCAGGTTTTAAACGGCGACGGACGAACAGGTAGGGAACCTGTTTGTTCACCAGATTAATAGTCCCGTTAGGCGGGATCTTTGGAGAGAAATATCATGTCGAAAGTGCTGATAATTGGTGCCGGCGGCGTGGGCGGCGTTGTTGTTCACAAATGTGCACAGGTGGCAGAAGTATTTACCGAGATCGTCCTGGCCAGTCGCACCGAAGATAAGTGTAAGAAGATTGCCGAAAGTGTGAAGGCCGCGACCGGTCGTCATATAGAAACCGCTCAGGTTGATGCCGATAATGTGCCGGAACTGGTTGCTTTACTCAACCAGGTGAAGCCTGGGCTGGTCATCAATGTTGCACTGCCTTACCAGGATCTGACCATCATGGATGCCTGTCTGGAAGCCGGTGTGAATTATATGGATACGGCTAACTACGAGCCGTTAGATAGCGCCAAGTTTGAGTACCATTGGCAATGGGCCTATCAGGAGAAGTTTGAGAAGGCTGGCCTGATGGCGCTGCTGGGTTCTGGCTTCGATCCTGGTGCTACTAATATGTTTACCGCTTATGCGGTTAAGCACTATCTGGATGAGATCCACTATCTGGATATCGTTGATGTTAATGGTGGCGACCATGGTTACCCTTTTGCCACCAATTTCAATCCAGAAATAAATATCCGGGAAGTCATCGCAGAATGTCGACACTGGGAAAACGGCGAATTTGTTACCACGCCAGCGATGTCCTTGAAGCAGTCGTTCACCTGTCCGGAAGAGGTGGGAACTTACAATATATATCGCATGTACCATGAAGAACTGGAGTCTTTAACCAAGCACTATCCAACCATCAAACGGGCACAATTCTGGATGAGCTTCGGTGACAGTTACCTCAAGCACCTGGAAGTGTTGGGTAATGTTGGCATGACTGGTATTGAGCCGATTGAATTTAACGGTCAGCAGATTGTACCGATTCAGTTCCTGGCGCAGTTGTTGCCAGATCCTGCCAGCCTTGGGTCTCGCACCAAAGGTAGAACCTGCATCGGCTGTGTCGTTCGTGGCCTCAAGGATGGTAAGGAAAAAACCGTCTATGTCTACAATACCTGTGACCATCAAGAGTGTTATAAAGAAGTCAGTTCACAGGCAATTTCCTACACCACGGGTGTGCCTGCAATGATCGGTGCCAAGATGATGCTGGAAGGCAAATGGATGAAGCCGGGGGTTTGGAATATGGAACAGATGGATCCAGATCCTTTTATGGAAGATATGAATAAGCATGGCCTGCCGTGGACCCTGATCGAAGAACCAGGCTACGATCTGGCTCATTAATCTTAACGACTCCCCCTCGGCTGAATCGAGGGGGTCAGTTAGAGAGTACCGGCTTGAATAGTAAAAGTTTTTTAAGCTTCGATCCCAGTCGAGTGCCGTCGCCCTGTTTCGTGATCGATGAGGCTGCGGTTGAGGCTAATCTGAAGATTCTCAACCGCGTACAGCGGGAAAGTGGAGCTAAGGTGCTTGGCGCTTTGAAAGCGTTTTCCTGCTGGCACCTAGGGCCTTTAACTGCTCGCTACCTAAGTGGCACCTGTGCCAGTGGTTTGCATGAGGCGCGGCTGGGCAAGGAGCAGTATGGCGGCGAGCTGCATGTCTTTTCTGCGGCCTATGCTGAGGCTGATCTCATTGAAATTCTGCAGATAGCCGATCATCTGGTGTTTAACTCCTTTAGTCAGTGGCAGCGTTTTCAGCCAATCATTCAACAGGCAAAACAGCAGCGTCCGAGTTTGAAATTTGGTCTGCGCATCAACCCGGAACATTCTGAAGGCGATGTGCCAATCTATGACCCTTGTGCGCCGGGTTCGCGTTTGGGTATACCCTTGTCGCAGTTTCAGGATCAGAGTCTGGAAGGGGTCAGTGGGCTGCACTTTCATACCCTCTGTGAGCAAAGTTTCGCACCGTTGCAGCGCACCTTAGCTGTTGTGGAAGAAAAGTTTGGGCATCTATTGAAACAGGTGGAGTGGGTGAATTTCGGCGGTGGTCATCATATCAGTCG
>JBALWH010000042.1:0-41925 GCA_036960175.1 Motiliproteus sp.
GCCTCGTTGCTGCGGGATGATCACAGCCCCCATTACGGGTTGTGGCTGACGTTTTTGAAACTCTACCAACACCCCCAGGCCCTGCTAAACCAATTTACCGGCCGTCATCTCGATTTCTACTACCGCGAGATTCTGCAGCTCGCGGCGCAGGCTCCGCAGCCGGACCAGGTCGCGCTGGTGATCGAGCTGGCTCGCCAGCAGCAGGAATACGCACTGTTGGCGGGTACCCGCTTTGACGCCGGCAAGGGAGAGGGCGGTCAGCCGCGTGTCTATGAGGTGCTCGCTGATACGGTGTTCAATCAGGCAAAGATTGCAGAACTAAAGAGTTTTTTCCTGCAGCAGCAAGGCACCCACAGCGTTGCCTATGGGGCACTGAAGACCGACAGTGGCGATGGGGTGGATGCCGATCTGGATAAAACAGATCCCCAGTGGCCGCCGTTTGGTCCAGCCCATGGCAATAGTCTGGCCGAGGTCGGTCTCGCGGTGGCCGATAGCAAATTGCGTCTCAGTGATGGGGTCCGCACCATCACCTTTACGGTGGGATTGAGCGGTGCGGTGCCGAATGCGGTGCAGCAGGTGTTCGCCGCCGCTCTTACCACCGAGGAGGGCTGGCTGCGGTTGGCTAGCAGCCAGTTCAGCGTCAGCAAAAGCGGCGACCGTCTGCGCTTTGCCATCACTTTGGATGGCGAACAACCGGCCATCAGTAGCTACGCCAGCGACCTACATGGCTTTAACTTTACCACTGCGGCACCAGTGTTACGGATCTGGTTGCTGCCAGATTCGGGGCTGTTTGCCGATTGGATCGGCGTGCAGACCAGTGTCATGGCGCTCACCTGCGCGGTGCTGGGAAGTCGCACCTATTCGCTGTCGAGCAGCCAGGGCAGCATCGATCCCGCTAAACCTTTCATGCCATTTGGCGCGCAACCGAAACCGAACCACGAGTTTATTATTGGTGGCCGGGAGCTGTTCGCTAAGCCGCTAAGCCAGTTAACCCTGCGGCCGGTCTGGCAGGAGTCACTGGGGTTCGATTCGCATTTCTATTCCCAAACCAATCCCTTTTTAACCCGCGCCCAGGTCAGTTATCTCAAGGGCGGTAGCTGGCGTAGCATCGATGATGATTTGCTGCCGCTGCTGCTGCATGCCGCCAACGGAGAAACGGTACAGCAGTTCCTTTTTATCATGCAGTTAGCGATTATTATGAATGTATCAGTGGAAGATATTTTCTATAACGACAGCGGCTTTATAGGCTACATCGTCGGTGCTTTTATGGGGCAGGGGTTGCGCCTGGAGGGGCTCGACACCAGCGGCGATTACGCCAAGCTGAGTGATAGCAAAGCGCCCACCAGCATTGAGGGCTTCGTGCGTCTGACCCTCAAAGATGACTTTGGCCATCTGGCCTTCCCGCAAGAAAATGCGCTGGCGATCATGGGGCTGAATCCGACCATCGGCTATAGCGCCAAGTCGGGGGTGAATTACGACAATGGAGTGCCCAAGCCACCCTACACCCCGGTGATCAGCGATCTGACGGTCGACTATCAGACCAGCGACTCGGCACCCCAGCAGGTCTTTCATCAGTATCCTTTCGGATCCGTCGCTGTTGCTGCCAGCGGTTCGCCGTTGTTTCCCGCGTTGTTGAATCAGGGTGAACTGTATATCGGCTTGCAGCAGGCGCAGCCGCCACAGTCGGTATCGTTGCTGTTTGCCGCAGTGGAGGGCAGCGCCAACCCACTAAAGAACCCCGCGGTGCTGCGTTGGGATTACCTGCGCAACGATGAATGGCTGGAGATTCCCGCCACCCGCATCAGCGACAGCAGTGCGTCACTGGCGGGGTCTGGCATTATCGCCTTTGAACTGCCGGCCGATGCCACCGATCGTAATCGGCTGCTGCCCGAGGGGTTACACTGGTTGCGCCTATCGGTGGCAACCGATGCCGATTCGGTGGCCAATCTGCTGGCGATCCACACCCAGGGGGTGGCGGTGCAGCGGGTCGGGTCTGAGGCAGACGATCAGGGGTTGGCGACACCGTTGCCGGCCGCCACTATCAGCAAGCTGGCGGTGCCGGATACGGCGGTGAAAAAGATTCAGCAGCCGCTGGCGTCGGCCAACGGCAAGGCGGCAGAGCCGGGCGACGATTATTGCCAGCGGGTCAGCGAACGGTTACGGCACAAGAATCGTGCGGTGACCATCTGGGATTACGAGCGGCTGGTGTTGCAGCAGTTTCCACAGGTTTACAAGGTGCGCTGCCTCAACCACACCACCCTATGCCGCGACGCGCTGAACCAGGTGGTGGCGGAAAACGGCATTCATCCCGGTTCGGTGCTGGTGGTGCCGATTCCGGTCATGGACCCCGCTTCGGCCAGTGATCCGCATCGGCCTTACAACACTACCCAGACGTTGGCCCAGATCGATAGCTGGCTGCGCCAGCGTATCTCGCCCTTTGTTCATCTGGAGGTGCAGAACCCCAACGTCGAAGAGATTCAGCTTAAGTTTGACGTGGCGCTGCAGGAGCACATCATCGATACCGGCTACTACCTTGAGCTGCTGAATCAAGACCTCAATCGTTACCTGATGCCTTGGGCCTACGGTGGTGATGCGCAGGTCGATTTTGGCGGCAAGTGGTACAAATCGATGCTGGTGAACTTCATCGATGAACGCCCCTATGTGGATTATGTCAAGGATGTGCTGATGTTCCATCGTACCGATATTACCTCGCCCTCAATCAGCTGGCAGAGCCGCGATAAAGAGGTGGTGATCGCCAGCAGTGCCCGCTCCGTGTTGGTGTCCCATCCCCAGCATCAGATCAGCGCCATCGTTGCGGTGAGCCTATGAACCAGACCATCAACCCTCAGCTTGAACTGCACCCCTCTCAGGATTACGCGCGGCTGCGCGAGGAGGGGATGGCGTATGTGCGGCAGCTGTGCGGCAAAGTCTGGACCGATCACAACCTCCATGATCCGGGGATCACCACCCTGGAAGCGCTCAGTTTTGCCATTACCGATCTCGGCTACCGCACTGCGTTCCCCACCGAAGATCTGCTGACCGGGCAGGTTGGCTTTATCGCCGAGCCGCAACGTTCCAGCTTTTTTCCGGCGCAACAGGCCCTCACCACCACGCCGCTGACAGTGGTCGATTACCGCAAACTGTTGCTCAAAATTGATGGGGTTCGCAACGCCTGGATGCGGCCGCGCTTGCAACCGCTTGGCTCAGAGCTGCCAGTTTATGTGGATGTACTGGACGGCCAGCTCAGTCTTAATGCCAGCAATGTTGGTGGCGAGCCGAACAGCCCTCTGCACATTAACGGCCTGTATGACGTGTGGCTGGAACTGGAGTCGGACACCGAACTGGGCAGTATGAATGAGACCGCGTTGCCCCTGAGTCTGCGCAGCGGCCCCTTCAAAGGGATCACCGGCCAGCTGTTATTGACCGATGACAGCTCAGCTAACCGCGCGCGCTGGGCGGGTGCGCTGCTGCCCGCCGATCTCACCACCATGACCCTGGTGTTGAGTGACACCGGCAGCCGTTCGACGCGGGTGGATGTCAGCGTCAGTAGCGACAGTTTGCCGCGCTTGAAGCTACAGCTGAATGAAGCACTGCCAGCGTCGGTGACGGACGGCGATTGGCTGGCGCTGCTAACCGCTGACAGCGATGCCATTCTGCCGTTGTTTCAGCGCAAGCAGCAGGGTATCGAAACGCTGTTGGCCAAGGCCGACTGCGCGCTGCAGGAAAATCGCAACCTATGCGAGGATTTCGCCCGTGTCGATACCGTTGCAGCGGACCTCATCGCGGTCTGTGCCGATATCGAGGTCAGTCCGGTCGCCGATCTTGAACAGGTGCAGGCGCAGGTTTATTTTGTCATCGAGCAGTACCTCAATCCGCCGGTGGCCTATTACAGTCTGACCGAGATGCTTGATTCCGGGCTGGATGCCGGACAGATCTTTGATGGTCCCTACATCGATCAGGGGCTCTCCTTCGGCGGCGAGCTGCTGTTCAATAAGCCCGGATTCCTCCGTGATGAAGAGCTGGCCGCCAGCGAGCTGCGTCGCGCCGTCTACAGCTCCGATATCATCAACGTGCTGATGGATATCCCCGACGTGGTGAACGTGAAGTCACTGCTGCTGCGCAAATACGACGCCGACGGTACGCCGCTCGGCGACAGCGAAAAATGGTGTCTGGCGATTCGCAGCGGCCACCAACCGGCGCTGTCACTGGCGCGCTCTAAAATTCTGTTCTTCAAGCAGGGGGTGCCGTTTATCGCCCGCCAGGCCGAATTCGAAGCGACCCTACGCCACCTACGTGCGGCGGCGATCAAACGAGCCTACAGTGGTGTTGACGAGGCGCTGGCGGTGCCGATCGGGCGCATCCGCGACACCCTGACTCACTATCCGGTACAGCATGATTTCCCCGCCACCTATCAGATCGGCCAGGCGGGGTTGAAGGCCAACGCGGGCCCGGTGCGCGTTACCCAGGCCCGGCAGTTCAAGGGCTATCTGCTGTTTTTCGAGCAGATACTGGCCGATTATCTGGCGCAACTGGCCCATTTGCCGCAGTTGTTTTCGCTGGATAGCAGCCTCAATCAGACCTATTTCAGCCAGTATCTGACCGAGATTCAGGCCACGTCGCCGGGTGCGGGTGGCAGCTTTGCCGAGGAGTTTTACCGCGATCCCGGTCGTTTTGCCGATGACATCCGTCGCAACCAGCTGCGCGAAGAGCGCGAGAGCATGCAGGCGCGCCGCAACCGGCTGCTGGATCACCTGCTGGCGCGCTTTGCCGAGCAGTTTTCCGACTATGTGATGCTGATGGTGCAGCAGCAGGGAGGTAGCCTGAAAACCACCACCGACCTGATCAACGACAAGATCGATTTTCTCCGCCAGCAACCGGTGCTCAGCCGGGAACGTAATCGCGCCTTCAACTACCGCCCCAAGGACCCGGCTCAGATCTGGGACAGCGATAACGTGTCGGGGCTGGAAAAACGCGCCGGCCGCCTCGCCGGCATCGACGATTACCGGCGGCGTGATCTTTCCTGCGCGCAACTATTCGCGACCTTGATGGATACCCGCCGCACCGGCAATGAATTCCGCGTCGAAATTAAGGATGCCAGCAACCACCTGCTGTTTAAGTCCTGGGAGCTCTATCCCGATCGCGAGTCGGCCATGCAGGTGGCGCAGCAACTGTTTCCGGGGTTAGCCCGCAACGCCACCTATGTGATTGAAACCAATCTCGCTGGCCGGTTCGTGTGGTTCCTGCGAGCGGTAGGGCAGAGTCTGCAGCAGGATCAAAGCTACCTTAGCGAAGCGGCGGCTGCGGCCGATATCACTCGCGTACGGGCACGGCTGACGGAGGTGCGTGCACAGAGTAGTGGCCGGCCGGCGATCGCTTCACCACGCCATCCCGCCAATGTGCTGTTTGATACCCGCGAATATGGCCGCGACTTCCGGGTGGAGATCAAAGGCCCCGATCAACATCTGTTGTTTAAATCCCGCGAAATCTATCCCACCCGTGATGCGGCACAGGATCAGTCGCGGGCGGTGTTCCCCGGTGTGAAAGAGTTCGACAACTACCAGATCGATGACAGTGGCGGCGCCGGTGCGGTGTTTTTCCAGCTGGAGGTGGCTGGCGTGGTGCTGGTGCACGATCAGCTGTTCGATAACCGCAATGAGGCTCGCCGCCGCATCGAGCAGATTATCGCCCGCCACTATCAAGTATTGGAAAGCGCGGTCTGCAACGACGAGGGCATGTACCTGATCGAACATCTGCTGCTACGCCCGCGTCGGGCCGAGGCGGAGCTACCCACGACCTGTCTTGGCAGTGACAGCAACGCCTGCAGTGATGAAGACCCGTTCTCATTCAAAGCGTCGGTGATATTGCCGTACTGGCCGACACGGTTTCGGAACATGGCGTTTCGCCAATTTTTCGAAAATCTGCTGCGCGAGCAGGCCCCCGCCCATGTGCACCTGAAAATCTGCTGGATCAATCACTGGCAGATGGTGGCGCTGGAGCAGGCGCTGCGCGGCTGGTTGGCGGCCTTGGCCAGTGAGGCGTTTGCCAGCCCGCTGCTCACCCAGCGCCAGAATGCGCTGATAGAGGTGTTGGGATCGTTGCGAAGTGTCTACCCCACCGCAACCCTGCATGACTGTGACGATGATGACAGCGCTGAGCCGGTACGTTTGGGGAGCACCAATTTGGGAGTGAACTGACCTGCGGCAGATGGCCGTGTGTCTACAGATCCACCGCCGGGCGGCGCCAGCAGAGCGAAACCCGTAGGCAGGAAGGGATTGACCACGTAAAACTGGTTCGTGAAGACAGCAAAGCTGGGACAGGATTATGCAAACTTTTTATCCCGTATTCGAAAGCGGCCAGGTACTCACCAACGCCCACCTCAATCAGTTGGCGACCTGGCTAAATGAGCAGCAATTGGCCAGCCGTCGCAAGTTGCTTGGTATCGGTATCGTCTGTGGCCTGGAGGTCACTCGCATTGGCGATCAGGTGAGTGTCGGTGGTGGTGTGGCGGTCACTTCCGCCGGGCACCTGATGTGTCAGCCGGATGCGCGCCACTATGTTCAGTTTCGCCCCTACAGTCTGCCGGTATCCAGTACCGTGGAAGATGGCAGTGATGTGGATGCAATTGAGGTCAGCGAACTGCTGGCGTTGCCTGGCCTGCAGCTCTGGGAACTGCTGACCGACGACTATGAGACACCTCCCGGTGAGGCCGCGCCCACCGGGCTGAGCGACCCCTTTCTAGCCGACAAAGTGGTGATGTTGCTGCTGGAAGCGCAACTGCAGTCGCTCAAGAACTGTGATCTAAACGATTGTGCCGACAAGGGCGCCCGGCAACAGTTTGTGTTGCGCACCCTGGTGCTGAGCGAACAGCAGGCGGCGCAGCTGTGGCAAGCTGAAACCGATGGCAGCAGTGAGCTGGAACCGCAGGATCTGAACTGGCAGGCGCTGCGTAATCAGCTGCAGCCGCTGGCGATGGGCAAACTGATTGTCAGCGCCGGGCCGCTCGCCAGTCTCGAGCAGATTCGTAATCAGGCCGCAAAGCTGGTCAACCAAGGTTGGCAGCAGTTACAGCGGCATCTGCAGGGCAGCTTCGATACCTGGTCCTACCTGCTGCGCCAGCGCTTTCCGGTGGAGGCGTTTCCTAACGATCCGTGGGAGGGGGTCGATCCTAGTCTGGCGGCGACAGCGCAAACCGGGCAACAGTTGATGGAGCAACTGCACAGCTACGATCAGTTGCAGGACGTGATCGCCTCCTACAATGAGTTTCTCGACGCGGCCTGCGAATTCGATGCGCTCTGCTGTCCCGCCGAGCAGCGTTTCGCCTTTCATGTGCTGCTGGGTAGACCGATACCCCCGCAGCAGGTGACGCTACCGAATAATCTGCAGTTCGCCGAGATCAATTTTAACCTGGGCGCTCAACTTCCCAATCCAACCCTGCGCCATCCGTTTTATCCCAGCATGCCGTTGCAGCGTCAGCAGCAACACGGGGCAACCCTGCTAGACCTCTATTACCGCACCTGGCTGCTGTTCCAGCGCTATCGAGTCGATAGCCTCAACAGTAAGCCGCTGCGAATCACCCCCAGTCGCCGCTTTGGCGAGCTGTCGGCCAAGGCGATTCCCTATTACTACGCCATGGGGCGGTTGGACGATCTGCATCGTAACTGGGCACCGCGCGCAACTCGCTGCGGCCAGTTGGCTGCCGTACAAGGCTACACCGTCAGCCCCAGTAATCCTCACCCCCTGACGTTGGTACCCGACGCGCATGACTTCTATCGGGTCGAAGGGATGCTGGGCAAGCCGCTGGGCGAGGTGATGGCGGAGCTGGTGTCCCAGCAACAACAGCTGGGGCTCAGTTTCGGCATTGAACCGGTGTTCTTGCCGGTTCAGGCACTCGTGTCGGATGAGCAGCGTGGCGAATACCTAGCGTTGCTGCTGCGCGACCAGACACTGTTGCGGTTGTTTAAATGCAAGATCAGCGATATGGATAACCTGTTCCTGCTGGTGCTGGCGGTGATATTTCAGCTGCTGTTAGCGCTGGTTTATCTACTGGCGCGGTTGGGCGGCCAGAAGCAGGGCAGTGCCGGCCGGGTAGCCGCTCTGGCCGTCGACGACGCGCGGCTCGAGGCGGTGATGGCCGCCAACCTGGCTGGCAACTTAACGGGTAATAAAGCCTTTGCGTTTAACCTTGATCTACAAAAGACCAGTGCCGGCAGTGAAACCGCTGATTTTCTGCGTAAGCAGGTGCAGCGCGGTCAGATCCGCGCCGGTGATCTGCTCATCGCGCTGGATGAGGAGGATGACGATAACGGCATCAATGCTGAAATCTATCTGCAGGCGAAAAAACAGACTGGCGGTGATCTGCGCGAGCGGATCGGCAAGGTGGTCGGTGCTGACGCACCCGCCGCGCAAGTGGAGCAAAGCTATCAAACCGCGCGCATGATCCAGCATGCGGAAGCGATGCTGGCGCAGTCCTCAACCGACACCATCGCCAGCTTCGATTTCGATCGCTACGACGTCGAGATGCAGCAGCTGGATGATGCCTTCCTCAGTCTGCGACCGCAGGTGACCACAGGTAGCGAAGAGCAACAGGCGATGCTGGCCCGTGTCGACAGCACCATGACAATGCTGAAGAACCTGTCGCAAAGCGCGCTGCTAAGCACCATGCGCAGCGAGTTTACCCAGCGCATGAGCGCCATCTTCGAGCAGTTCCTGTTCGATGGTTACGCCAAACGGCACAGCGGCATGGAACACCTCTGCGGCGTGCCCAAGGGGGGCACTTTGGTGCTGACTTATACCCACAAGGATCTGCTCGCCAAATATGCACCACCGCCAGCGGAAACCGACAAGGGCCGTGCCGCGACTGGCAAGCGGTTAAACACCCTGGCTGACAGCGCGGCTGCGGCAACGCTAAACCGCACTGCTGCTCCCGATAATGGCGCGAGCCCTATCGTTCGTGCCGCTGCGCTGGAAAGGTTGATCGCCGCCAATCGCACCGATCGCGTTGCCCTGACGGAGGCGGTCAGCAACCTTAAAGCCGGCGTATTCGCCGCTGAAACCGGCGCGGAGGCTGCGGCGGTTAGGCCCAACGGGGCCATTATCGATGTGGCAGGGCTGAATGTGGCAGCCGTGGCGGCGGATGATCCTCTCAACGACTACCGAGTGGTGGCTGATTTTTGCCTGCCAACCTACTGCTGTGACAGTGATTGTGCTGATTTCGAGTTTGCGCAGCCCCAAGCCGAGGAGGAGCGGCCGGCCCCAGCGCCCACCCAGAAAAAGATTACCCTGCGGGGTTCTATTGTCGCTGCCAGAGGGACGAATACATTAAAACTCAGAGCCGGTAACGCCAAGCCGCTGGTAAATGCCGTACTCGACGTTTTTGACCGGGACAATGCCTCGATCAAAGTGAAAATGGTGCGTGGATCCTTCACCTTTACCGTGGCGCCGGGTGAGTATCTGCTGCGCGCGTCCGCGCCGCGCTTCAGCAGCCGTGAGGAACAACAGAAGATTGTGGCACCGCTCAATCGTGATGCGGTCATCGCACTCGAACCGGCCCCGAAAGCAAAAGGCGCCGCCACCCGCACGCTACGCGCTGACGAGTAGGCGATGAGCAGCCATCAGGTCGCCCGTGTCCGTTATCGACTGCGCTGCGAAACCGCACCGGATAACGGGGTGCAGCACCATTGGCAACAACAGTTCGAGAGTCGCTACGCGCCGCTGATCGGACAGGCGTTGGACGCCTATCTGCAGGTACAGGTTGACCCGAATGTGACCCTGCAGATCGACCACCTACAGCTCGATCTCGGGGTGTTATCGGCCCCCTGGGATGATGACGCGTTGTTGCAACGATTAAACCGTCAGATCACGGCGCAACTTGATGCTCAGGCTCAGGTTCGTGACCCATACGGTTGGCGAATGAGTTGTTACCTGAAGTTCCTGCAAACGGGGCGCTGGCCAACCGGAACTCCTTTGCAGAACGCCGATCAAGCCGCGGAATGGCTGCAAGCAACGCCGAGCGCACTGCCCGAGCTGGTCGCGCAACTGAGCCAGCAGATCGCGACCCTCCCTATGTGGCAGCGTTTAGCGCTTCAGCATTCGCCGTCCTTTCTGCGCTGGCTGGCTGAGACGGTTGCCAGCCAGCATCGACGCGCAGAGCCGGGTTTGTTCCTCGACGACTTTAGGCTCTCCGCTGCTCAACAATGGGTGATCCGGCTGTGGTTGATCTGTGTGCCTGACGATGGAACGAAGCTCCCAAAGCCTGGTGGTGCAGATCAGCTGTCGGCTGTTTTAAGCGCACTCTTAACGGCACTTTCAAGCGGGCCTGCCGACCAACAGCCACAGCGCTGGGATCCCGCTGATGGGCGCATGGCCGCCGTGCACCAGCCGAGCCCGCTGGATAACGATCCGCCGATTACCAACGCTGATCAGCGAACCGCAGGCAGCGCGCTGGTCAGTGCTGCGGGTGTAGTGCTGCTGTATCCGTTTATGGAGCCTCTGTTCCGTCATTGCGGCTGGCTTGAGGGCGATCAGTTCAGCTCGCCCCAGGCGCGGTTGGCGGCACTGTTTGCGCTGCACTACGCCGCCAGCGGCATGCGAGAGGCCGATGAGGGTGAGCTGACGCTGGCGAAGTGGTTGGTCAATTGGCCGGTTGATCAGCCGCTACCGCGCGCATCGCCGCTAGAAACCGGCCATTACGCAGAAATAGACGATTGTTTGCTCGCGCTGATCGCTCACTGGACAGCGCTGAAAAACACCTCCATTGACGGTCTGCGTGAGGCATTCTTGCAGCGTGCGGGCAGCGTGCAGCCGCTGGATGAAGGGATACGGCTAAGTGTCGAAAGCAAAACCATCGATATTTTGCTAACCAAGCTCCCCTGGTCGTTCGCTGTTGTCCGCCTGCCTTGGCAGCCCCTGATCCTGTTTGTGGAGTGGGGGTGAACATGCAAACCAAATCGATCGCACGGCCAGCCAAGGCCAAATCCCACACCCCGACGGCGAATCTTAGTCTTCAGGCCAAACAGCCGCTGGCCTTGAAATCAGCCGCTTCCCACGCGCTGGGCGTACAGGCGCAGTTAAAAATGGGCAGCCCCCACGACCCTTACGAACGTCAGGCCGATCAGGTGGCCGACCGGGTGGTGGCGGGGGGAACCAATATCGGCAGTCAGCTGGTGCCGCAGAAGCCGCAACTGCAGGTCGTGGCCGCCGCGCAACGAGAAGAGCCGGAGGTGCAAGCCCAACCCGAGGAAGAAAAAACGCTTCAAGCTCAGCCAGAAGCAGAAGAAGATCAATTACAGGCTCAGTCGGAAACGGAAGAGGAATCACTCCACGCCGAGCCGGAAGCGGAAGAAGAACAAATCCAGGCCCAGGCCCAGGAGAATGAGCCAGTACAGGCGCAGTCCGACGAGCAAGAGACGCTGCAAGCCCGGCAGTCCGAGGAGCATTTGCAGGCCAAGGCCGTTGAGGGGCGGCGTAGCGCAATCAGCCCGGCGGCAGCCTATCGACGGGCTCGTAGCCAAAGCGGTAGCCCACTGGAAAACCGGGTGCGCGCTAAGCTCGAGGCGGCGTTTAATCGGGACTTTGATGGCGTGCGTGTTCACACCGATGAGGCTGCGGTGGTGCTGAATCGAGAATTGGGTGCTCGCGCCCTCACCAGTGGTGACGACATCTTTTTTAATCGCGGTGAATATAATCCCGCTACCCGCCAGGGTTTACACCTGCTGGCCCATGAGGCGACCCACACCCTGCAGCAGCGCCACGCCCGCCGCGGTGCCGCCGCGTTACAGCCCAAGATTGATCGCACCACAGAGAGTTATCAGATACGCCCGGAACTGCTTGATGCGGTGGCTAACGCCCGCAGTCAGATCGGCACGGTGAATGCCAAGATGATCGACGCCGAGGGCAACCGCCAAGGGTGGGAGCGTATTCGGATGTACTACGACACGGCCTTTGGCGGTCATATCCCGATCCATCCCGACGTGATCCGCAAGATCAAGACCACCACCGACAAGAACGGCCAGGTCAAAGATATGCTCCCGCACTGGTGCGGGATCTTTGTGTGGTGGTCGTTAAAGAGCGCAGGTATTCCGGTGCCCGATTGGAAGCTGGGTTGGGCCTCATCCAAGTTTCTGCAGCCGCGTGCCAAAGGCGTGATTCCGCAAAAAGGTGATATCGCCTACCGACAGAAAAACAACCACTTCGCTCTCGTCTCCGGCGTCGATTTCACTGGCCCCGGCGGTTCAGCACGGATAGCCACGATCAACGGCAACACGGCGGGGCAGGATAATCTTGGCGGCCAGATAGAGGAACAATTCGATCCCCTCAGCGGATGGGACGTGTTTTACGACACCCTGGCCAAGCTGGATATGCCGGAAGTGGCGTTGGTGTCCACCCAGATCGAAACCGATGAGCGGGTGACGCCAGCGCAGGGGGAGTCGACGGACAAGGACAAACAACCGGGTGAGCAGGAGACCGGTGGTACGCCGCCGCCCTCCGATACCTCTGCCACAGAAACCGAGGCTACGACCGTTTCCGAGTCATCTAATGCCGAGGTTTTGCTGACCCTGCCTGATATTCCCGCCGCGCCGCCGCTGGAACCGCTCGCCAGCATCGATCCCCTCAGCTTGCAGGGCAGCTCCGACCAGATGGTTACCACCGTCGCCAGTGCTGCGCCGTCGCAGGTGGCGTTGAGTGGCGATCAGCTGGGCGGTGCCGTGAGCGGTAAACTCAGCGAGGAGCAGCAACAGCAGCAGGATAATCCACCGGTACTAACGGTTAATCTGGCCGGTAACGTCAGCGAAGGCCTCACCCCGGCCGAGCAGTTACTGCCGGGGCAGGTGGAGATCACCGACCCCCACACCGACGCAGCACTAAAAGTCGTGTCTACCGAGCCCCATGAAAACAAGGGCAAGGCGCCATCCAATCAGGCTAACGTCGAGACCATGCACAAGAAAAGCCTGTTAGGCGGCTTTTTCGACTGGCTCAAAGCGAACTTCTCACGCCTGGTCAACGGTTTGCCCACATCGGATACCACCCTCAATACCGGCGCGGGGCCGCGTCAGCGGGTAGACCTGAGCGGCACTGCCAACCCGATGCAGATGGCCGAACAGCGCGCCGGGGCGGGGGGATCGCTACGTAGTAAGCGCGACGAGTTGACCGGACAGTTACAACGCAATCCGGGGCAGAGCAACATCAAGGCGCGATCGGTGCAGCAGGAGCAGGTGGTCGAGCGGAAGTTGGCAGCGCCGGAACCCGTTGCCACCGAAGCCGCGCAGTCGGCGCAGGATTACGCGGGGGCGGCGCTGCCCGAGGCGGTGCGTAAAAAAGCCGATGAAGTACTGGCAGCCACTTTGACGCCGAAGCTGACCAAAGCGCAAACCGATACCCAGCAGGCAGTCTCTACCCGCCAGCAGGGTGAGCATCAGGCCATGAGTGAGGCAGAGCAGCAGGCCGCGTTGCTCAATAAGCAGGCTGATGCTGAGCAGCGCCAAGTGGTTATTGATAATCGAGCATTGGTGGCGGGTAAGCAGAAGCAGGGAATCGAGCAGGCTTACGGGCATGTCAACAGCTTCGAGCAACAGGCGGCAACTCAACAGAACGCCAGCAACGCCACCATTCGGGAAAAGATCACCACTGCTGAGTCCAGCGCAGACAAGCGTTTGGATGATGCCGAAACCTTTGCCGCCAGTGAAAAGGCGAGGGGCGACCGCGAAGCCAACAGCATCAAAGCCGATCTTAAACGCAAGGAGAAAGAAAAAAGCTGGTGGGATCACGCAACCTCCTTCATCAAGGATGCGGTTAAGTTCGCCACGGGGTTGATCGATAAGGGGTTTAACGCCATCCGCGCCGGGGTAGCCAAAGCCATTAACGCCGCCAAAACCTTTGCTGTCAATGCGATTAACAGCGCGCGTAATGCGGTGGTGGGTGCCCTCAACGGTTTTCGCGACTGGGCCAAGTCCCAGGTTACCACCTACCTGGGCAGCACTTTCCCCGGTTTGGCGAGTGCCATTAACGGTGCCATCGACAGCGTGGTCGATGTGGCGGTGGCTGGCGTTAATCTGGTGGCAGACGGTGCCATTGCTGCTGTGGAAGCGGTGGCCGCCGGGTTGGCCGGGCTGCTGGATAAAATCCTCGCCGTATTTCAAACCGCCCTCAAGGCGGCGGTGCAGATTGTCGGTGCGGTGATCACCGGGGACTTTGCCGAAGCGCTGAAGATCGCCATTCGCGCCGCCTGCGAAATTGCGGGAATCAATCCCCAGCCTATTTTTGATTTCTTCGACCGGGCTGGTAATGCGCTCCTGGATATCCTCAAGAACCCGGTGCCGTTCTTTAACAATCTGGTCACTGCCATCGGCATGGGGGTGCGCAGCTTTGTTAAAAACATCAAACAGCATCTGATCAAGGGGCTGATCGAGTGGCTCACCGGGGCGCTGTCCTCGGTGCCGATCACCTTGCCCAAACAGTTTGATCTCAAGGGTATCGTCCATTTAGTGTTGCAGATTCTTGGCCTTACCTACGCCAATATTAAAGCGCGGATCATCAAACGTTATCCCAAGGCCGCCAAGGTGTTTGCGGCCATCGAAAAGGGGATCGAGATCATCCGGGTGCTGGTGACCGAGGGCGTCGCCGGCCTGTGGAAATTGGTCAAGCAGTCACTGGGTAACCTGAAAGAGATGGTGCTGGGGGCGATCCGAAGTTATGTCATTTCTACGGTCATTGAGCAAGCGGTCACCTGGCTATTGGGTCTGCTCAACCCGGCCGGGGCGTTGGTTAAGATCCTGAAATTACTGTTCGATCTGGTGATGTTCCTGGTCGAGCGCTTCCAGCAGATCAAAGCGTTTGTAATGTCGGTGTACGGGGCGGTGACCTCGATTGCCGCGGGTGTGTTGGGCAAGGCTGCGGCGGCGGTGGAAAACGCTATGGTGCGCAGTCTGCCGGTGGTGATCGGTTTGTTGGCGTCGTTGGCAGGTCTGGGTGGCATCGGTAAAACGGTACAGGACATTATTAAAAAGGTCAGTGCTCCGATCAATAAGGTGATCGATAAGGTGGTCGATAAGGTGGTTGCGTTCGCCCAAAAGCTGATCACCAAAGGCAAGGGCGCAGCGAAAAAACTAAAAGAGAAGGTCGTCTCTTGGTGGAAGGTTAAGCGCAAATTCACCGCTACCGACGGCGAGGGACACACGTTGTTTTTTAAAGGCGGTGACAAGTCGGCCAAACTCACTGTGCGTAGCAAGGAACAGCCGTTTCAGCAGTTTCTCAATAGTTTGGATGAGAGTAATTTTAGCGCTGAACAGAAGCCGCACCTGGCTCAGGCCAAGAAGGTGGCGGCCCAGATCGATGCCAAGCGCAAAGAACCGCTGGGTGGTGCCGACAAGGCCGCCAAAGCGCAGCAGGCCAAAGCCAAACAGACTGCGCTGGATGGCCTGCTGGGTACCCTCTCCGAATCTACCAAGCACCTGTTCGACGAAGCCTTGCCTGAGTGGCAGGAACCGAGCTACGGTGGGGGTAACGGCGCCGGTTTCGGAACCAGTATGGATATCCGTGTGCTAAGCAAACAGGGCGATGGCTGGAAGAACGGCTCCGGCCCCAGTCAGGGTGCCCAGGGCTCCTACGATGTCCTCAACCTGCGTCGCCAGTCCGGCGGTGCCAGTTTCTATATCCGTGGGCACCTGCTCAACGACAACCTCGGTGGTCCTGGGGTGTGGAAGAACATGACCCCGCTATCACGCGAGGGTAACCATCAGCACGAAGCGCAGGTCGAAAGTTACGTAAAGGCGGGCTTCAACAGTAAGGCGGTACAGCGCTACAAAGTGGTGCCGCAGTATGGCGGCCACGGCGGTGATAGTGGGTTGAAAAAGGCGCTGGCCGACAAGCACCCCTCCCAGGCCAGTACCTTAGCCAGGATCATCGATGCCGAACAGCAGGTGCCAAAATCGTTAAAGATAGAGTCGGCCCGAATCGAAAAGAAAGGCGGTCAGTTTGTCGATAAAGAGAAGAAGAGCTGGAACCTGAAGAATGATATCCAACGCAGCGCCGACCAGTATTTTCTCGCCGACAGCCCCAAAATTGTTGCTGTCAATATTAATACCCTGACCGGTCCACAGCCATTGACGGACCTGAATCATGGCGGAATCAGTGGCCAGGCGGGAGCTATCGCCAAGGCGGTTAAAGCACGCCGCGATAACAACGGGCCGATGTTCGGCACCTACGCCACCCTGGCACGGGAAACGGTAGTGCAGGGTGGTAGTTTGTCGGAAGCGACGGGGAAAAAATGGAATCAGGACGGCTATATATTACTTAGCTGATTTTACCTACCCAAGCAGCGAGGAAACTGGCCGTGAGTGATACCAATGCAGCCAACCTAAGCCACGCCTTTGCCTACCTCGAACAGGTGATAGGCGCGCGCATCCAGCTGCACCAACAGACCGGTACGCAACCTCAAGAACAAGCGGTGCCGGGGCTGGCGTTCTACGAGGATGGCTCTGCGTTCGCCTCCTTTATTCAACAGCGTGAGCCCAGTTTTGATGAGTACATCGTGCTGTTGCTAGCGCTGGTGACTCACGTGCAACCCAGTTTCTTGGATAACCTGTTTGTACGTTGCCTGCCGGATAAGGGCCTGTTCGCCGAGTTCGGCGGCAGCCGAGAGAACGCGAATCAGCTGTTTCAGCCTACAGGTGAAAGCGCGCTCTTTGTGCTCAGCGGGGCCGATCTGGATCGTCGCTTCGCGGTGCAGCAGTTGTTCAGCGCCGACCATTGGTTTGCCGCTGACGGCGTGTTGCTGCTACAACGGGCCAGAGCCGGTGAACCCTGGTTCAGCGGGCGCTTATTACTCAACCCGGATTACGTAGAGCTGTTCACCACCGGCAGCGTTAGCGCACCCCATTTCAGCAGTGAGTTTCCGGCCCAGCAGGTTACCACCCAGTTAGATTGGAGCGATCTGGTGCTTGATCCCTCGGTGGCACAGCGCATCGAAGAGATCCGCTGTTGGGTTGAACATCATCAACAATTGATGACCGACTGGCAGATGGCTGCGCGATTCAAACCGGGCTACCGTGCGCTGTTTCATGGCCCCCCTGGCACCGGTAAGACCCTCACCGCCACCCTGTTGGGTAAGTATACCGGCCGTAGCGTGTTTCGGGTGGATCTGTCGACGGTGGTTTCCAAGTACATCGGGGAAACCGAAAAAAATCTGTCGGCGCTGTTTGATAAGGCCCGCAACCGCGACTGGATCCTGTTCTTCGACGAAGCCGACGCTCTATTTGGCAAGCGCACCGGGATCAAAGATTCGCACGATCGCTTCGCCAACCAGGAGGTGTCCTACCTGCTACAGAAAGTAGAGGATTTTGATGGACTGGTGATTCTGGCGTCTAACTTGAAATCGAACATGGATGATGCGTTTTTACGCCGGTTTAATGCGGTAATCGGCTTCCCATTGCCCGGAGCAACGGAGCGCCAAAAAATCTGGCGGATCAGCATGCCACCGGAGGTTACCTTTGACCCGCCAGAACCCCCCTATGCCCTGCTGGCTAGGTATGAACTGGCCGGAGGCACGATCATCAATGTAATCCATTATGCCTGCTTGCAGGCACTGAGTCGGAGCTGCGAGAAACAGCTGGCGTTAAGCGACCTGATGCGTGGCATTGCTCTAGAAATGGAAAAAGAGGGAAGGGTGTTTAAGGAAATCTGACAAAGTTAAGCCTCGGCTCTCTAGGGAAATTGCGAACAAGTCCCGTCACCTGAGACAATCAGCAGCTTAACGCTCTGACAGGATTATCCATGGCACATCAGCTCAGCTTCGCCGATAGCGAGTATCAACACAAACGCCGCCAAACCCGCAAAGAGAAGTTTCTCGGGCGGATGAAGGAACTGATGCCTTGATGACGATGTTGCGTATTCACTGCATCCAGCAATGGTACAGCCTGAGTGATCCAGCTACGGAGGATGCGCTCTACGAAATCGCGTCGATGCGGCTGTTCGCGGGCCTATCACTCGATGGTGCCATCCCCGACCACACTACGATTATGAACTTCCGCCACTTGCTGGAACGGCATGGCTTAGCGCGTAAGATCTTTAAGGAGGTTAATGACTGGCTAAGCGAGGCTGGCGTGTTGGTCAAAGAGGGCACGCTGATGGATGCCTCCATTATCGAAGCACCCAGCTCAACCAAGAATAAAGCTGGTGAGCGTGATCCCGAGATGCATCAAACCAAGAAGGGTAATCAGTGGCACTTCGGCATGAAGGCTCATATCGGTGTTGATGCGCGAACCGGACTGACGCATAGCTTTACGACCACCGCTGCCAATGAACACGATCTCAATCAAGCTGAAAATTTACTGCATGGTGATGAGGACTTTATCTTCGCCGACGCCGGTTATCGTGGCGCAGAGAAGCGAGACGAGCTGAAAGACATTGATGTCGACTGGCGCATCGCGGAGCAGCCAGGGAAAGTGAGAGCGTGGAAAAAACACCCGAGGATCAACAAAGTTCTGATTAATATTGAATACATGAAAGCCCGTGTAAGAGCCAAGGTTGAGCATCCATTCCGGATCATCAAATGTCAGTTCGGGTTCAACAAAGCGCGTTATCGGGGCATGACTAAGAACGACAGCAAACTGGCTATGCTGTTTACTCTGGCGAATATCGTCAGAGTGAGTCAAATGGTCAGAACATAGGATCAGTGCGTCTGGATGCCGGTAAAAAGGTATCCAAGCACTGAAAACCGAACAGGAATTGGGTGATTATCTGGTAAATCAACCTTAATGGGTCGGCATGGTTAAAAAGCGGGACTTAATCGTACGTTCCCAAATGTCTGGTCAAAAAATCACTCGGATATCTCTGTGATTTTGCCCTAGGAGTCTACAGCTCAGGTCATGCGTACAAAATCAGAAACCGTAGAGCGAACTTTGATTTTTTTGTTATAGCTAACACTAAAAGTTGATTGCGACATACCAATGCAGCCCTTCAAATGAACTTGGGTAGAACGCATCGGAGGCCGTGTTTTCACTTCGTTGCCACCAAGCCGAATCTCTTGTTGGGATTGCGTTAAGAGCAACCCACCTTACTTCATAGCGCAGCTTATACTTTGCCGCAGATGGGTGGATTTCATATAGCGCCGTAGCTACTTCACCTGCACGTAGCTTGGACAAACGAGACTACCATACTTCGCTCTGAATCAGCTCGATTCCGACGTCTGCGAGGTATCGTTTATGTGCTTTTTTCTCAATTCGTCGGCTCATATCTGACCAGGGCTATAACGTCGCATTCACCGCTGCAATGCTTGGTTATGTTGTTGATATTATGCAAAATCAAAAGGGAATTTGCACAGCTGATCCCCAGATGTTTTCGCTATTTAGTCCTTTCAGCAGCCTTATATCACTTCAGTCGGCCTCAATTGACAGGATCAGACCACAATACTGAGGGAGTGGCTGCTGCAGCTGTTGTAACGCCCGCAGGCAGTTCATCGATAACAACTCAGAAGAGAGCTGTTTGAAGTCAGAGAGGCTGACGGGCAGGGCATCATTCATCTGTCCCTTGCTACGACAACGATGAGCTAACTCATAGATGCGTGTGCTGATCATGGTCTTATCCTCTGATTTAAAACGGACTCAATGCTGCTGCCTCTTGGTTGCTATTATTAAGTGGACACGTCCATCACGGTAGTCGGTAACGGTAAGTAACCTTGCGCAGTTATCCGTGCCACCATAAAGAAATCAAATAGTTAAATTCGTTTAAATGTTGTTTAGTCGGCTGTAATTATCCGACCTGCGTTACAGGCCGATTCGGTACATACCCTGTGGCTGGATCATGCGATTCAATCCAGTCGTGACTGTCTCTATCAAATGTTGGTGACTCGAGCACCACATGCTCTGCGCGGCGTGCGATAGCTTTGGGATCCGTTCCGGACGCGAAGGGAACTTTCATGAAGTTACCCATTGCCTTCAACCAGTGGCCAAATGTCCGAACTGCTTCCGGTCTAGAGGCCACTACACGCCGAGTAATTGTCTCGAAGTCTTCCGCTCCCTGACTGGTCAAATCCCGAACCACATTGTTTGGGGCATTGATCGCGAATGTGCCGCGCCGGTACTCTTCGGCGTAGATGACCAATTGCGCCACCATTGTTGCCGGGAATCCCTGCGAAATGAGCGCCTTCATCACCATCCAGTCAGGCGCGTCCAGGTACTTGACTTTGCGTCCAAGGACATTGCTCATGATTGCAGCCATTTCATTGGGTGACAGCAGTTCCGGTCCAGTTGGACGATAAGTGTTGTCGGCGTGAGCGGCAGGATCGATGAGCGCGGCTACCACGACAGCCGCGATGTCATCATTGGACGGTGGTGCATTCTTCTTCTCGTCACCATCACCCAGCGGCATCATCCAAATGCCAAGTTGAGCGGCTGCTTCTAAAGAGCCCATGAAGTAGTTCTCTGCAAACCAACCCACATTGATAACCGTTAACGATGTATTCGGCAGGCTCCTTAATAGTTGCTCGTTCATCCATGTTTCGCGCGTCACTACTGACGGGTGGTTAGCCTCTGCAGTCCACTGCGTAAGCATGACGATATGCTCCAGATTGGCCTCCTGCGCAGCGATAGCAAAAACAGCGCCAAAGTGCAGCATATTCGTTTGCGTCGGCGAACAATGATAGGCTCTCCGTACACCAGTCATGGCCTTACGCATATCAACCATTGAATACATATCACCAACGAAAATTTCAGCGCCGGCCTCTTCAAGCCGCTTGGCACGATGGTCATAGCTCCGAACGAAGGCTCGAACAGGAAAGCCGTAATCGAGCAATTGTAGCGTCGTTGGTACCCCGGTCTTTCCGGCCGCGCTGGTCACAAGAATTTTGGGTTTAGACATGATCGCTCTCCTTTCAGGGTGGGTGCCAAATTTTGGTAGGCCGTGTGTCTGTCTCTTGGTTGCTATTATTAAGTGGACACGTCCATCACGGTAGTCGGTAACGGTAAGTAACCTTGCGCAGTTATCCGTGCTACCATAAAGAAATCAAATAGTTAAATTCGTATGAAAGTTTTTATGACGGACAAAATCAGCAGCTGGAGCGAGCAGGAAGAGGGTTCGATCCGGGAGCAGTTGAACACTGTTCTGGAAAGTGTCTTGTTCACCCACGCTGAGCGTCTCGGTCGATTCCTGAAATTCGTTGTTGACGAGACCCTCAATGGGCGAGCCGATCATCTAAATCAATACGCGATAGCAATAGACGTTTTCGACCGCGACGAGACCTTTGATCCTTCGATCGATGCAATTGTGCGGGTAGAGGCGGGACGGTTACGTTCAAAGCTCCTGGAGTACTACGACGAGCTGGGTCGCGAACAACCAATTCGAATTGAGCTGCCTAAAAGAAGTTATACCGCATCCTTTCGGCGTCAATCTGTGGTCGATGCCTCAGAACTTGCTACGGAGTCGACGTTCGATCACGAGATTTTTTCTAGTGGCGACTCGCCAAGAACCACGAAACTAACTGAGCCGACGATCGCCGTTCTGCCGTTCGTCAACATGAGTCCCGATCCGGAGCAGGAGTACTTCGCGGACGGCGTGACCGAAGATCTGATCACTGACCTCTCCAAGCTCAGGGGAATTGCGGTCATTTCCCGGCAATCTACGTTCACCTATAAAGGCACTGCTGTAACCGTGCAACAAATATGCGCTGAACTCGGTGCCAATCTGGTCCTGGAAGGTAGTGTCAGGAAGGTTGGTAATAAAGTACGCATCACCGCACAACTGATAGAGGGTACCAGCGGCCAACATTTGTGGGCGCAGCGTTATGATCGTGATCTCGAAAACATCTTTGAAATTCAGGATGAGGTGAACCAAAAGATCGTCAGCGCCTGCTGCCTGCAATTGTCAGACGGCGAACGACAGATGCAGGGCCAGCGCGGGACAGAAATCATCGATGCTTATGACTATGTTTTACGTGGTTTGAAAGAAACGCAAGCGAATACGATGGAAGGTTCGGCGCGAGCCAGATACTGTTTTGAAAGTGCACTTGAACTGGATCCAAACTACGCAGCTGCCCACGCGCGCCTGGCGCTGAACTACATATTTCGTTGGATTCAGAACTGGAGTGATTCAGCGGAGGACACTTTGGATAAGGGCCTTGATTTCGCTCTGAAAGCTGTCGCGGTCGACGGCCAGGTCGCGATCGCACATGCGGCATTATGCTGGGCTTACCTCTGGCAAGGTGAACACGATAAAGCGATCGCTGAAGGCTGGCTGGCGAACGATCTGGATCCCGGCGACGTTGTTGCGCTCGAGCGTCTTGCATTAAGTCTGATATTCGCGAGTGAAGCCAAATCGAGTTTGCCCTTGATCGAAAAAGCCAGACGACTCAACCCGAATCACAGCTACGATTTTGCGCACGGCGTGGCCATGTTCATGCTGTCGAGGTACGGTGACGCGATCGAAGTTCTAAAAACGAGTTTCGAACTGAATCCAGCGTTCATCCCGTCCGGGTTGTATCTTGCGGCCAGTCACGCACTCTCAGGGAACCAAAGCGAGGCTGAAGCGATTGCCGCAAAGATCAGGCAGGTCCGTCCATCCTATCATCCAGCCAATACAATCCGTAGCCAATTCAAAAAGCCGGAGGACCGCGATCGCCTCCTCGGCGCCCTTCGGCAGGCCGGCCTTTTTTAGTTCCCAAAACAACCCACAACCCATTTTTCCTTTTCTGAAAAGGCCCCGTCGAGAGCCTTTCTACGAACTCTCCTTAATCTTCGCCGCCAATAGTTACTAACCGTTACCAACTCCTTTTCCGGCTTGTATCACGTCATCATGCGTAACAACCAAAAAGCATGAGGATTCTAAAATGACCACATTGAACAGATGCAAATCAGACAAGGAACAACCAGTTGAATTGAACTGGTTGAGGTTTGTGAATAGCCCTATGGTTCTACGTTCGACGATCGTTGCCGTCTTACTTGGCAACATACTGACACTAGTGAATCAGCCCGGGTGGGTAATTGGAAGTGATCCGCTGCAGATATTGCCTTTCATCCTGGTGTTCCTGACGCCCTTTGCCGTAGTGATGGTCGCTCAAGTCGCAGGGGCTAGACAGGCGCACATCGATTCCGCTGGCCATGGCGCGTCTAAAAATACAGAGGGTTTTATTAAAATCATCACCACACACGGGATTCCGGCAAGAGCCGTAGTAATCGGGTTGGCTTTCGGGACCTTGAACGCGGTCTTAAGCGTGGTGGACGAGATTCTTCGGTCGGGTGATCTTGCTGCGTTTGATTTCATATCCTTGGCTCAAGCCTACGTGCTTCCGCTGGTGTTTGGATCGGTGTCGCAAGCCATCTCGTACAAGCGTTCTCGTTGTCAGTTAGCTCAAAATTAGGACAAGGTACGAACAAGTGTCACTAGACCAGCGGGAAGCCTCCTGATGCCTAGAGCTACTGCTTGAGTACGGCAGTTAGGCCTCATTACTACCGGAGATACTTATGAGAAATATAGAAATATATTACGAGCAGATTCGCCCTCTAATCATTTGGCTTGGGCTTCTAGAATTGGCATGGACAGGTTCTTGGCTCCTAGGAGCCTTAAGTGGCGGTACTGGATACATAGCCATAACCGTCGTTTGGATGATTTCAACGTTTGCTTGGATGGTGGCCGCTATCAGTATGGCCAAAAAAGGAATCTATCTAAAGTTCAGCTCCCATTTCTCTAACCTTCTTGGGTTCCTCTTCGTCATTTCATATTCAGTCGTATTGTTCGCCAGTACTGATGTTGGAAGGAGTGGGTTATTGCTCGCGGCGTCTCAGGCCTCAGATTCCGAGATGGTTGCGTTCCATACTCTGCGCTTACTTGCGATAGGTACGATCATAAAGTACAGACAAGGCCAGCTTCCCTTGCACTTCTTGATACTTGGCTCAGTACCAGATTTTTTATTCGCATTGAGCGCGGTAGTCATAGTGGTTATTGGTACTAATGTTTCGTTAGATAGTGATTTCTTAATCCTGTGGCATTGTATTGGTATTGGGGTTTTCTTTGGCGCAGGAATTTCTATGTTTTTTTCAGTACCGTCACCGATCCGAATTTCCCACAATAAGCCAGACTCTAGACTTACTTTTGAGTTTCCTATGGTACTTGCGCCAAACTTCACCGTTCCACTTTTTGCACTGGCGCATATGTTTGCACTTGCCAAATTAGCATAAGGTTGATTTTCGGGGCACCTATGGGGTGAGTACTGCCGTTCTGATCGCCGGGCCGCGAATGGCCGCTTTGCAGATTTAAGCCGTCGGTTTGATATACTTAGCATTGGTCAGAATTGATCATATTATTCTTATGGTTACTGGACATTTATGAGAATTCAGGTCACAAAAAAAACCAGCTGAAAGGTCCAGAAAGCAGGGCGTTTGACTGAGAGTTTCGTGCCGAAAACACCTCTTCGCTGAACAGCTAGCATGCCAATATCAGCGCAATTCAACGCCGCCGGTGCCTCGTATTCACTCATGACAAAAAGCGATTCATCATCGCTCTGCTAGGTGTCACACAGAAAGAACTTAAACAGCGGGATTACTGGTTTACGGACTTGTTGGGAAGCTGCTGTTGAAACTCGGCTGCAGCGAAGGAGCAGGGAGCAGGGCGACCGACCAAGGCACAGAAGGTGAATGTTTTATGCTCTTCGTTTCCATAGTTAAGTGTCTTTAATTCTGCCAGTTAGTGCGTCATGGTGATAATTTACATCACTACAATGTTTGAATAAATACGAATGAAAATAGGGCGATCAGCTTCGAATTTACAGTAATGAAAAGCACCGGCATTGAGATTTCCCGGTAAGATTGTTGGTGCATTCCCGGTAATCTAAAGCAGAGGCTAATGGGATTAAGCATAGATAGTTAGAAGCTTATCTAGGAATACACCTGTGCTGCTACGCGCACGAAACGATACTTCCCCCGCATAATTCAAATCGGCGCGACTCTGTGTTCGCCATCTAGGCTATAAGTTTCCCCATTGCAGTCAAATGCTGCCGGTCCATCCAGCATGAAAAGAGCCAGATGTTCTCGTTTGAGCGTAATAACTTTCCCTACGCATGATGACCAAGGGTTCAATTTTTAAATCGATATCCATTGTGCGATAACTGCAAATGGACGCAGGGAGTTTCTATTCAAGCAGAAACGAGGATGCATTTATCGGTAGTAACCAAGGCTCGACGTATTTCCCATGAAGGAGTGGTTGTCTGCATATCTAACAAAAATTTCGAAACAACCCAAAGCCATGGAATGGGCTGTTCGGGCCATTTTCTGTAGAAGGGAGAAAGCATCCAAAATCAAGTTAGTAGGTATACGCTTTTATTTAAACAGAGATAAGACGGGGCTTATATTTTCCAATTTAACATAATATACATTATGCGCAGTTATTGAATAGAAGAAGTATGAGCAATTAACCAAAGAATCGAACCCGTAGCCGCAAGACCAAGAACAGTTGAGAAAATCCCGTAAACAAAATTCATAAACTAAAATCCTTTCGTCGTTGCGTTGCTGGTAACTCAAAATAACCCAGGGACCGAACAAGAAAAGCCTCACGATCGGAAGCAATCAACAGCCCGGACTCATCATAAGAATGGGTGTAACCCATTTTCAAAATATCTTTATGGCTCACACGATCAATCAGCTTGTCTTCATCGCTGACCAAAATTTGATACATAAGCGACCCATCGGCACGCTGCACAACAGCCCCTAAGCGGATTTCATAACCCTGCTTAACGTATCGCCCAAGGAAATCTGAAATGCCTTCCACGGTCTTATACGAAGCCAGAACCAAACCGGATTTTTCAACCGGACTGGCTAAGGCATTAAAGTCAGCTTCAAGCTTAGCCGTATCAGTGTTGCTACCAGCAACATCCCTATTATTGTCAGCACTGCTTTGATTAGAAATAAGCCCGTTTTCATCAGCAGCTTGGTTAGTATCTTTTGTAAGAACCGAACCATAATCGAGTTTTTGAATCGCTGTATAGACAAAGAAGCTAAGCGCGCAAATGATGGCCAATCCGAAAAACTGCAATTTACCGTCTCGATAAATAGGTCGAACTTCTGCAGTGCCGAGAGCTTTTCCTGTTTTAGTGCTTTTATAGCATTTGAAGATTCGGAGATCTGCTTTGTAGGTTTTCGCGCTACCCATGTAATGACTGAGCTGCTTACCGCTGAATTCTGGGTCATGTGTAAACTCCTTCCATTTATTCTTCCACCAGGGCAACAACGCACCCAGGGCACGATGGCGATAAGCCACTTCAAACGCTTCTCTAATTTCAGGATGCACTTTGGAAATATTCGGGGTCGTGCAGTAGATATCCCAATTGTAATGACGGTGCATATCAATAGCCGTTTCAGCGCTATCAGGCCGTTCAAATTCACCATCCCACAGCGGACAATTGGCTTTTATATCTTCTTCTGAACGAAGCTCACCGGCTGCATCCGTCAGCTTTAAATCGAATTGTTTAAGATCCCGATGACGTTTTTTAGAGTAAATCTTTTGGGTTTCATCCATCGCAATCAAAGCGCCTATAGGCACCCAATGATGAAAAGACCGCATCGCTATAAAGCCTTTTTCGGTCTCATCAACATGTATCAACTGCGCTTCTTCAGGGAGTTTGCAATCCATGGCCTCCTCGATCTGTTCAAGCGAATCCAAACCGCGAATATTAGTCACTACCGTCCGGCCCTTGAGTAATGCCGGAATAACGGCATTCTGCACAACACAAAAGGACTTAAACGAGCCAGGGTTCCCGTGATGAATTACGCCGGTCATAACATGTTCCATATGAAGCGGGTTATCGTTGCATTCATGACTAGGTTTAATGCTTCAGGCAGGTTATAGCGCGAAGCAAAACCCAGTAGCGCCGAGTCGAGCTGACCCCAGTAAGTATCTATTAATGTGGAGATATTCAGCTGATCTAACATGGCCTGCCCCACGCCCCACATGAACCCCATCATTGCAATTTTGACTTTAAACGACCATGTGACAAACCAGATCATCAAGGAAGCAAATATTTCCTGAACAAAGGTGTAAGTACCTGTTGTAAAGTAATCATATAGCCCTTGAAGTGAGTCTAAAATCTCACCCATTGCGAGACCCTCCCATCATGATGAAAAAGGACATCAGACCCGCTAATGCCATCGTCAAAGCGCCCAAATTAAAACTGTCTAACGTAGGAACCCACTTGGTCAAACCAATGTCCGCAGAAACACCGCGAATGGTGATGTTGTTACTGGTGATGGCACCACCATCAGCGACACCATTAAACGAACCTTCAATATCCGATTGAATGCTATCAAACAGCGCTTGATACTCTGCTTTAGCTGCAGCTAATTCAGATAGGCCATCAGCAAATTCACCCTTTGCAGTCTTCTGAAAAGTACCGATGCATTGCGTTGAAAAAGGATCAGCTGCACAGTCACTTTCATTTACACCGTCTTCAGCTTCACCCGTTCCTGTTTGAGATCCGGTTGAAGTTTCCCCCGTTTTTTTACCTGTTGGGTCGAATGCTTCAATAACGGTAATACCAGAACCAGCCGTGGACCCAGGAACATTAGTAATAGTGGTAACCCCATCCTCTTTGCCCACAATAAATACGTCTTTTGGAGCCTGAACAAATGCAGTGGTCGTTTCAGTTTGCACAGTTTTAGAACCGTCTAACTCAGTAGTCGTTGTTGTAGTCGTGGTTGTTGTTTTAGTAATGCCGGGCGAATATTCAGCAATTATTTTGTCAGTTTTCTCTGTAATAATTACCCCATCAGCACGAGTTTCAGTTTTGACCGTTGTTTCAACTTCTATTGTCTGGTCACCAACCTGTTCCGTAGTTTTAGGGATGATAGTTATATCAGAGGTGTTATCAGTTCCCTCGATCCGATCCGCTTCCTGTGGCGAGGTGGTTTCATCCATTAACAACGGATTATCAGCAGACGGAGCTTGCTCCAGACCTGTAGCGGTCAACTCTTGAGTGCTATAGCAATCACCCGCTGTCGCTTCACAATAAATTCCATAAGTACCGTATTCTTGACCACCTTGAAGAGTGAAACCGCAGCCACCAAAGGACATAACAGTACCGGCAGATTGAGACAGGGAATTGCTCAGATCATACAGCCCAACCGTAAAGGTAAGAGGGTCACCCGCAGCAGGGCAATTAACGGGAATAGGCGTGTAACACAAAGTATTAAGCGCCGAGTTAGCAGAAGGGCAAGTGCTTGAAGCAGCGGTCATAGTGTATTGACGACCGTCCGAAATATGCCAGCGAATCCGCATACCTGTATCGGTATCATAATCCCAACCGACAAAAGTTCTGCCGCCTGTGGACGCGTAATTCATCATATAAGAGGAAGTCTCACCTTTGGATTGGTAATAAACCCCAACGAATAAAACCTCCCAAACCTCAGTAGGGAAGGTTTCAGCCTTAGCCACTGAAGTTATAGAAAAAGAGCCGAAAAATAAGAGAAAGGTAAACACCCAATTAAGCGGATGTTTTGAGAAATTAGGCTTTAAATACCGGATGATATTTTCCATAAGATCACCAATAAAAAAGGGGCCTTAGCCCCTTCAGTTAGATTGTCGCGCTAGTGCATGCGGCCCGTATAGAATCCATACATGAAGCAACCCCACCACATGCACGCCAACCCGATACTGAAAATCAACGACGCAACAGCGCGTAGATAATGCCGAAGCCAGTAACGACCAGGACGACCGTTAGTATTCCGGAAATAACCAGATTTACCGTGGTGCCAGTATCGGTATAACCCGTACTGATTTGAGTATTTTCAGCCACAGACAATGCCCAAGCCGGAGTAGACGACAAAACAGTTACACCAGCAGCAGTAATGCCAGTTTTTACCAAACGCTTAGCTTTTGCATAACGAGTTTCTAGATTTTTCATGGTTCCCTCCAGGGAGATTATGAGGCTATACGCCTCGACTTAAATTCCGAACAACAATCCCCGCACCCCAACCAACAGAGAACAGCGTTGCGCATCCGAAAAGAACGATCCCGAACAATTCAGGATCAAAGGTAAAAAGAATATCGAGCATGTCTGTCAGCGTTGTAATGGGCGTCAGATCAAAAGCAATCTCAGTAACCCAATCAACATCACAACTGGCCGTTCCGTCAGGCTCAGTCGTTAAGATTCCAGCGCAGACAATGCCCATAATTAAGCCTACTTAGCCGGTGGAATTTCGACGTTCTGCAACACCATTTTTAGGTTGCCGCCCTTCCCGTCCGAGGTCATAGAAAAGGTCATGTTGATATCTTTGCCGACCGCACGTTTCAGGTTCTCAGCAAGTGCAGATTCAGCCATACCCGTACCCTTAATTTTGTGAATCTGAACGGTATGACCGACACCGCCACGCGCTTCATCAAGAGCCGAAAGAGTGTGTATTTCGATTTGATCCCAGACGATTGCGTCACCCGTATCTGAATCTTTCATGGTGCCTTTCGTGGGACGAACACCGAGCAATTTAGCGCTAGATTGAACATTCATTTTCAGTACCTTTAACAGGACAGACGTATGTCATCCCAAGACCCTATTGCCTCGGATAAAACTATCTGACGTTTTTTAAGTGGAATAACATTGGTTGCCTGAAGATCAGCTTCAGACAGGCCAGCTTTACGAAGAGTGGTTTTATGCTTAAACCAAGTATTCGATGATCTATAAGACGCTTTAGCCATCACAGGCCCCATCATGCGAATACGCGTATAGCAGTCATAAGCCGCACGCGCCCTGCCCTCAGTAACGTTTTCATCGTTCTTGGAGACTTCAATAAGTAGTTCGAGAATGTCACCCATGTCGGTCACCTCGATATCGGATATAAACGGGGAAAAATAATGATCATGAAGACTCAATAAGTACTCAGGGGAATAGTCATACCAACGCATTCCAGACTGATCAAAAATCCTGTCTATCTGCGTTCCTCGCATCATGTATTCCAAACGGAGCAACCGTTGAGCTAGTTCAAGTTCACTATCGGTATAAAATGAAGTTCCTTTCTTTTGCTGCTTAAGAGCCTGGGGGCCTTTTGCATATGCCTTACCAGAATGAAGACCAGAACCCTGCCCCCAGCTAACCGTCGTATCATGAGAACTGGCCTTCTGACGTGCACTGCCAACATGCTTTAAATACTGCAAAGCCTGTAATACTTCATCAATCGATGGCATGGCATAATTACGAGTGACATCAATACGCGTACAGCGCCACAAAGGTAAACGACGTGGAAGGAATAACGAGGGAGCCAGATTTAGCCCCAATGATTGCGCAGCAAAATCAATCATCGCCCGAGCACAGTCTTTAATATCCAAAGAACCAAACACATTGTGTGACTGGCCTAACCGAGCCGGACTGCCCTGAATCTCAAAATGAGAACCCACATTAATCGTGATCTGGTGGCTATCAGAACGGATGTTTTCCCGTGCAAAGGTTTCCCATTCAACATCACCATTTGGGCTAATCTTCATGATTTTGCCCCGCCCCGATCTAAGCTTATCAACCGTAGCTCTAGTCAAATGCTGCATATCTAAGCGAAGTGAAAGCCAATCAATCAGGCCGTTTTTATCTGTAAAAGAACGTTCTGTACGAATGAATTCTCTAGGTGCCGAAAACTTCTCAGCACGAGCCAACAAAATCTCATTGGCCTGTAGAAAACTCAAAGGAGCGTTCAACGGTTAAATCTCTGATATTGATGTTTACGCTGATGAGGATTCAATTGACGTTGAGCCGCTTCAATACCCGAGCTTGCCAAATCACGAATTAGTCTTTCACTCACATAGCCAGGAGCAGCTGATTCGGTATAAAACTTCCGCTGTTCAGAATAAAAACCTGTATCGGAAGGGTTAGCTAAAAGCCATTTTTCATAAGCAACAACATGTGCACGAAAATCGATAGCATCAGGACGATAGAGACGGTGCCTATTGCAAGTGGGTACCCAGAATTGATTTAGCGTCAGAATTTCCATTTCCAGCCCTTACGTATACATGAGAACATGTAACATCGATCCAATCTGTGCACATATTCACATGCATAGATGGTCGTGTCAACTTGTGTACATGTAGAATTGCAGAGAGGTAAACAACTGGTGGAAAAGATGCCTGAATCTATAAGACTCACGAAAGAAGAACAGAAGAAAATTCACGCTAAGTGCATAGAAATAAACAAGAAATTAATGGCTAAAGATATAATGCCATTGAAAGAAAGTGAGCTAATACATGTTTTGCTAGAGTTATCAACGGGTTATCTGAACGTAAGCAAGAATGGAATCATAATACTAGACAAGTAATTGGCCCCGAGTTGTCCCATGGGACAGTAAGTAAAGGTGTTACTAGATACCTTTACTCTTTCTGGCTGTCACTGCGCGACGCGTCCTAGCTATGCGTCGTCCTTCCTTGCTCGTTAACAAATCAAAAAGAACTACTCTTCGTTCCGCACTTCGTTTGGGTATTAATGGGGCTCTGCGGCCCCAAACCCCTGCTGGGCAACGATCCACAAGGGATCTAATCGCTACGCTCTGGTTAATTAGAAAGAAGGTCTTTCTGGCCAGTGATTTCTAATACAGACCTACAAGCTGAATCAACAGCCTGGATACGCTGCTCTAAGAACATTACACGCTTACTCTCTTCAACTAGACAATGTTCAAGATCTGCAATCCTGCGCTTATGAAAGCTATACCTAATAGCAGCCTCTAAAAAAGCTTTGCTACCAGTTTTCTCCCCTGTAGCTATCTTGAGCTGCTGAGCAACGTCAGGGTGAATGATGATCTGAATAGTAGTCTGAACACTGTTCTGAATAGGGTTTTTCATATGGTTTTCGCTCCTGGGCGATCGTCGCCGGCTGGACAAATCATATGATTTCAATCTGAGATCCGCAACTCTTTTCATATTATTTCTTAACCAGGCAAACAAGTCCGGAATCAAAATCCATATGAAAACTTCGCATAACGCAGATTATAGGTAAAGAAAAACCCGGAGCCAGAAAGCGCACCGGGTTACATTTGAGCTGACAGCTTAAAAAGCTACTACTTCTTTTTCTTATCCGCTCTTTGGGTTAATGCAGATCCTGCAACGCTCTTCTGAGCCTTAGTAGCCTTCGGATCTCTAAGAATTTTAGAGGCAGCAGTTGCAACTTTTTTACTCGTTTTTTCATTCTTAGCCATATTGATTTCCTTAAGTGCTGGAATATAAGCAGTTTCTAAAGAATACTGTATAAGTATACATAGTATTTAAAAAAAAGCAGCACCCTGAAAAGAAACCTAAAACTACGCATAACGCCCATTATGGATAAAGAAAAGCCCGGCGCTGAGAAAGCTTACCGGGCTCTTTTTCGTGGTCGACCATGCGGCCGATACCATAATGCGGTTCAATTATGCGCAGTTATTGAATAGAAGAAGTATGAGCAATTAACCAAAGAATCGAACCCGTAGCCGCAAGACCAAGAACAGTTGAGAAAATCCCGTAAACAAAATTCATAAACTAAAATCCTTTCGTCGTTGCGTTGCTGGTAACTCAAAATAACCCAGGGACCGAACAAGAAAAGCCTCACGATCGGAAGCAATCAACAGCCCGGACTCATCATAAGAATGGGTGTAACCCATTTTCAAAATATCTTTATGGCTCACACGATCAATCAGCTTGTCTTCATCGCTGACCAAAATTTGATACATAAGCGACCCATCGGCACGCTGCACAACAGCCCCTAAGCGGATTTCATAACCCTGCTTAACGTATCGCCCAAGGAAATCTGAAATGCCTTCCACGGTCTTATACGAAGCCAGAACCAAACCGGATTTTTCAACCGGACTGGCTAAGGCATTAAAGTCAGCTTCAAGCTTAGCCGTATCAGTGTTGCTACCAGCAACATCCCTATTATTGTCAGCACTGCTTTGATTAGAAATAAGCCCGTTTTCATCAGCAGCTTGGTTAGTATCTTTTGTAAGAACCGAACCATAATCGAGTTTTTGAATCGCTGTATAGACAAAGAAGCTAAGCGCGCAAATGATGGCCAATCCGAAAAACTGCAATTTACCGTCTCGATAAATAGGTCGAACTTCTGCAGTGCCGAGAGCTTTTCCTGTTTTAGTGCTTTTATAGCATTTGAAGATTCGGAGATCTGCTTTGTAGGTTTTCGCGCTACCCATGTAATGACTGAGCTGCTTACCGCTGAATTCTGGGTCATGTGTAAACTCCTTCCATTTATTCTTCCACCAGGGCAACAACGCACCCAGGGCACGATGGCGATAAGCCACTTCAAACGCTTCTCTAATTTCAGGATGCACTTTGGAAATATTCGGGGTCGTGCAGTAGATATCCCAATTGTAATGACGGTGCATATCAATAGCCGTTTCAGCGCTATCAGGCCGTTCAAATTCACCATCCCACAGCGGACAATTGGCTTTTATATCTTCTTCTGAACGAAGCTCACCGGCTGCATCCGTCAGCTTTAAATCGAATTGTTTAAGATCCCGATGACGTTTTTTAGAGTAAATCTTTTGGGTTTCATCCATCGCAATCAAAGCGCCTATAGGCACCCAATGATGAAAAGACCGCATCGCTATAAAGCCTTTTTCGGTCTCATCAACATGTATCAACTGCGCTTCTTCAGGGAGTTTGCAATCCATGGCCTCCTCGATCTGTTCAAGCGAATCCAAACCGCGAATATTAGTCACTACCGTCCGGCCCTTGAGTAATGCCGGAATAACGGCATTCTGCACAACACAAAAGGACTTAAACGAGCCAGGGTTCCCGTGATGAATTACGCCGGTCATAACATGTTCCATATGAAGCGGGTTATCGTTGCATTCATGACTAGGTTTAATGCTTCAGGCAGGTTATAGCGCGAAGCAAAACCCAGTAGCGCCGAGTCGAGCTGACCCCAGTAAGTATCTATTAATGTGGAGATATTCAGCTGATCTAACATGGCCTGCCCCACGCCCCACATGAACCCCATCATTGCAATTTTGACTTTAAACGACCATGTGACAAACCAGATCATCAAGGAAGCAAATATTTCCTGAACAAAGGTGTAAGTACCTGTTGTAAAGTAATCATATAGCCCTTGAAGTGAGTCTAAAATCTCACCCATTGCGAGACCCTCCCATCATGATGAAAAAGGACATCAGACCCGCTAATGCCATCGTCAAAGCGCCCAAATTAAAACTGTCTAACGTAGGAACCCACTTGGTCAAACCAATGTCCGCAGAAACACCGCGAATGGTGATGTTGTTACTGGTGATGGCACCACCATCAGCGACACCATTAAACGAACCTTCAATATCCGATTGAATGCTATCAAACAGCGCTTGATACTCTGCTTTAGCTGCAGCTAATTCAGATAGGCCATCAGCAAATTCACCCTTTGCAGTCTTCTGAAAAGTACCGATGCATTGCGTTGAAAAAGGATCAGCTGCACAGTCACTTTCATTTACACCGTCTTCAGCTTCACCCGTTCCTGTTTGAGATCCGGTTGAAGTTTCCCCCGTTTTTTTACCTGTTGGGTCGAATGCTTCAATAACGGTAATACCAGAACCAGCCGTGGACCCAGGAACATTAGTAATAGTGGTAACCCCATCCTCTTTGCCCACAATAAATACGTCTTTTGGAGCCTGAACAAATGCAGTGGTCGTTTCAGTTTGCACAGTTTTAGAACCGTCTAACTCAGTAGTCGTTGTTGTAGTCGTGGTTGTTGTTTTAGTAATGCCGGGCGAATATTCAGCAATTATTTTGTCAGTTTTCTCTGTAATAATTACCCCATCAGCACGAGTTTCAGTTTTGACCGTTGTTTCAACTTCTATTGTCTGGTCACCAACCTGTTCCGTAGTTTTAGGGATGATAGTTATATCAGAGGTGTTATCAGTTCCCTCGATCCGATCCGCTTCCTGTGGCGAGGTGGTTTCATCCATTAACAACGGATTATCAGCAGACGGAGCTTGCTCCAGACCTGTAGCGGTCAACTCTTGAGTGCTATAGCAATCACCCGCTGTCGCTTCACAATAAATTCCATAAGTACCGTATTCTTGACCACCTTGAAGAGTGAAACCGCAGCCACCAAAGGACATAACAGTACCGGCAGATTGAGACAGGGAATTGCTCAGATCATACAGCCCAACCGTAAAGGTAAGAGGGTCACCCGCAGCAGGGCAATTAACGGGAATAGGCGTGTAACACAAAGTATTAAGCGCCGAGTTAGCAGAAGGGCAAGTGCTTGAAGCAGCGGTCATAGTGTATTGACGACCGTCCGAAATATGCCAGCGAATCCGCATACCTGTATCGGTATCATAATCCCAACCGACAAAAGTTCTGCCGCCTGTGGACGCGTAATTCATCATATAAGAGGAAGTCTCACCTTTGGATTGGTAATAAACCCCAACGAATAAAACCTCCCAAACCTCAGTAGGGAAGGTTTCAGCCTTAGCCACTGAAGTTATAGAAAAAGAGCCGAAAAATAAGAGAAAGGTAAACACCCAATTAAGCGGATGTTTTGAGAAATTAGGCTTTAAATACCGGATGATATTTTCCATAAGATCACCAATAAAAAAGGGGCCTTAGCCCCTTCAGTTAGATTGTCGCGCTAGTGCATGCGGCCCGTATAGAATCCATACATGAAGCAACCCCACCACATGCACGCCAACCCGATACTGAAAATCAACGACGCAACAGCGCGTAGATAATGCCGAAGCCAGTAACGACCAGGACGACCGTTAGTATTCCGGAAATAACCAGATTTACCGTGGTGCCAGTATCGGTATAACCCGTACTGATTTGAGTATTTTCAGCCACAGACAATGCCCAAGCCGGAGTAGACGACAAAACAGTTACACCAGCAGCAGTAATGCCAGTTTTTACCAAACGCTTAGCTTTTGCATAACGAGTTTCTAGATTTTTCATGGTTCCCTCCAGGGAGATTATGAGGCTATACGCCTCGACTTAAATTCCGAACAACAATCCCCGCACCCCAACCAACAGAGAACAGCGTTGCGCATCCGAAAAGAACGATCCCGAACAATTCAGGATCAAAGGTAAAAAGAATATCGAGCATGTCTGTCAGCGTTGTAATGGGCGTCAGATCAAAAGCAATCTCAGTAACCCAATCAACATCACAACTGGCCGTTCCGTCAGGCTCAGTCGTTAAGATTCCAGCGCAGACAATGCCCATAATTAAGCCTACTTAGCCGGTGGAATTTCGACGTTCTGCAACACCATTTTTAGGTTGCCGCCCTTCCCGTCCGAGGTCATAGAAAAGGTCATGTTGATATCTTTGCCGACCGCACGTTTCAGGTTCTCAGCAAGTGCAGATTCAGCCATACCCGTACCCTTAATTTTGTGAATCTGAACGGTATGACCGACACCGCCACGCGCTTCATCAAGAGCCGAAAGAGTGTGTATTTCGATTTGATCCCAGACGATTGCGTCACCCGTATCTGAATCTTTCATGGTGCCTTTCGTGGGACGAACACCGAGCAATTTAGCGCTAGATTGAACATTCATTTTCAGTACCTTTAACAGGACAGACGTATGTCATCCCAAGACCCTATTGCCTCGGATAAAACTATCTGACGTTTTTTAAGTGGAATAACATTGGTTGCCTGAAGATCAGCTTCAGACAGGCCAGCTTTACGAAGAGTGGTTTTATGCTTAAACCAAGTATTCGATGATCTATAAGACGCTTTAGCCATCACAGGCCCCATCATGCGAATACGCGTATAGCAGTCATAAGCCGCACGCGCCCTGCCCTCAGTAACGTTTTCATCGTTCTTGGAGACTTCAATAAGTAGTTCGAGAATGTCACCCATGTCGGTCACCTCGATATCGGATATAAACGGGGAAAAATAATGATCATGAAGACTCAATAAGTACTCAGGGGAATAGTCATACCAACGCATTCCAGACTGATCAAAAATCCTGTCTATCTGCGTTCCTCGCATCATGTATTCCAAACGGAGCAACCGTTGAGCTAGTTCAAGTTCACTATCGGTATAAAATGAAGTTCCTTTCTTTTGCTGCTTAAGAGCCTGGGGGCCTTTTGCATATGCCTTACCAGAATGAAGACCAGAACCCTGCCCCCAGCTAACCGTCGTATCATGAGAACTGGCCTTCTGACGTGCACTGCCAACATGCTTTAAATACTGCAAAGCCTGTAATACTTCATCAATCGATGGCATGGCATAATTACGAGTGACATCAATACGCGTACAGCGCCACAAAGGTAAACGACGTGGAAGGAATAACGAGGGAGCCAGATTTAGCCCCAATGATTGCGCAGCAAAATCAATCATCGCCCGAGCACAGTCTTTAATATCCAAAGAACCAAACACATTGTGTGACTGGCCTAACCGAGCCGGACTGCCCTGAATCTCAAAATGAGAACCCACATTAATCGTGATCTGGTGGCTATCAGAACGGATGTTTTCCCGTGCAAAGGTTTCCCATTCAACATCACCATTTGGGCTAATCTTCATGATTTTGCCCCGCCCCGATCTAAGCTTATCAACCGTAGCTCTAGTCAAATGCTGCATATCTAAGCGAAGTGAAAGCCAATCAATCAGGCCGTTTTTATCTGTAAAAGAACGTTCTGTACGAATGAATTCTCTAGGTGCCGAAAACTTCTCAGCACGAGCCAACAAAATCTCATTGGCCTGTAGAAAACTCAAAGGAGCGTTCAACGGTTAAATCTCTGATATTGATGTTTACGCTGATGAGGATTCAATTGACGTTGAGCCGCTTCAATACCCGAGCTTGCCAAATCACGAATTAGTCTTTCACTCACATAGCCAGGAGCAGCTGATTCGGTATAAAACTTCCGCTGTTCAGAATAAAAACCTGTATCGGAAGGGTTAGCTAAAAGCCATTTTTCATAAGCAACAACATGTGCACGAAAATCGATAGCATCAGGACGATAGAGACGGTGCCTATTGCAAGTGGGTACCCAGAATTGATTTAGCGTCAGAATTTCCATTTCCAGCCCTTACGTATACATGAGAACATGTAACATCGATCCAATCTGTGCACATATTCACATGCATAGATGGTCGTGTCAACTTGTGTACATGTAGAATTGCAGAGAGGTAAACAACTGGTGGAAAAGATGCCTGAATCTATAAGACTCACGAAAGAAGAACAGAAGAAAATTCACGCTAAGTGCATAGAAATAAACAAGAAATTAATGGCTAAAGATATAATGCCATTGAAAGAAAGTGAGCTAATACATGTTTTGCTAGAGTTATCAACGGGTTATCTGAACGTAAGCAAGAATGGAATCATAATACTAGACAAGTAATTGGCCCCGAGTTGTCCCATGGGACAGTAAGTAAAGGTGTTACTAGATACCTTTACTCTTTCTGGCTGTCACTGCGCGACGCGTCCTAGCTATGCGTCGTCCTTCCTTGCTCGTTAACAAATCAAAAAGAACTACTCTTCGTTCCGCACTTCGTTTGGGTATTAATGGGGCTCTGCGGCCCCAAACCCCTGCTGGGCAACGATCCACAAGGGATCTAATCGCTACGCTCTGGTTAATTAGAAAGAAGGTCTTTCTGGCCAGTGATTTCTAATACAGACCTACAAGCTGAATCAACAGCCTGGATACGCTGCTCTAAGAACATTACACGCTTACTCTCTTCAACTAGACAATGTTCAAGATCTGCAATCCTGCGCTTATGAAAGCTATACCTAATAGCAGCCTCTAAAAAAGCTTTGCTACCAGTTTTCTCCCCTGTAGCTATCTTGAGCTGCTGAGCAACGTCAGGGTGAATGATGATCTGAATAGTAGTCTGAACACTGTTCTGAATAGGGTTTTTCATATGGTTTTCGCTCCTGGGCGATCGTCGCCGGCTGGACAAATCATATGATTTCAATCTGAGATCCGCAACTCTTTTCATATTATTTCTTAACCAGGCAAACAAGTCCGGAATCAAAATCCATATGAAAACTTCGCATAACGCAGATTATAGGTAAAGAAAAACCCGGAGCCAGAAAGCGCACCGGGTTACATTTGAGCTGACAGCTTAAAAAGCTACTACTTCTTTTTCTTATCCGCTCTTTGGGTTAATGCAGATCCTGCAACGCTCTTCTGAGCCTTAGTAGCCTTCGGATCTCTAAGAATTTTAGAGGCAGCAGTTGCAACTTTTTTACTCGTTTTTTCATTCTTAGCCATATTGATTTCCTTAAGTGCTGGAATATAAGCAGTTTCTAAAGAATACTGTATAAGTATACATAGTATTTAAAAAAAAGCAGCACCCTGAAAAGAAACCTAAAACTACGCATAACGCCCATTATGGATAAAGAAAAGCCCGGCGCTGAGAAAGCTTACCGGGCTCTTTTTCGTGGTCGACCATGCGGCCGATACCATAATGCGGTTCAATTATGCGCAGTTAGCTATAGGAGGTTTTGGGGCGGTTATGGTTCGTTCTTGCTGTTATTTCGCTTCACCGTGAATCGTCCTTGCATAGCTGCGTCCTCGCTACGGTGTCACTCACTAACGGCGCCTTAATCCGTTGAACATGACTCGGTGTTCATGGCTCTATACAGATTCGGTAACGCCTGCTCAAAGTCTGCGTTGATGTACCCCAATAAACGATGACAGGTTTCGTCGGGTAACATGGATTATTTTGGTGAACTGGAGAAACAGTTGTTTGTGCAAAACTCCGATCATGGATGGCAATGATGATTACCTTTTATTACGAAAGCTATTTCGATGAAGTCAATGCGAGGTTCTGATTAGTCTGCTGTAAGAAGTACTCGATACCTGCAGCCGCACAAGTCATATCCTGCTGAGGGGTTCCCGAGCTGAGTCCAATTCCACCTATCACGCCACCGTCAACCACGATAGGCAAGCCTCCGCCGACAATGCAAAGCCGGCCACCCAGAGCCGTGTGAAGCCCGAAGGCTAGATTGCCTGGTACGCAGGCTTGGTTATATTCGTGTGTAGGCTTGCGGCCAGTCGATGCGGTAAAGGCCTTGTCCTGGGCTATGGTGACACTGATTATCTTGCCGCCATCCATGCGTTCGAAAGCAACCAGAGATCCCGATTCATCGGTGATCGCAATGCACATGGGGACGCCGATTTCTAACGCTTTGGTGCGAGCGCCCGCAATAAGTAACTGGGCTTCACGCTGGTCGAGACGATTGATAGATAACATTTCGATACTCCCTTCATAGATTCTTTGCAGCAATCAATGTTTTTTTGCCTTACCTTACATCTGCTGCCTTGGCGCTTGGAACTATATAAACCTGGAGTTAAAATCTATCACAAGATAGCTCTATTGAAGAACTCAACATCAATACCGTATGCCCGTAATTCCTTTCTGTGGCAATAATACGTTGCTTTGGGTAATGTCGAGCGCAGGTCTTTACCGATCTTCCATAAGGTGTATGTTGACCGCAGGCGTTGCGGAAACTCCAGTAATTGATCTGTCGTCAAAGCCATCTGTTCGTTCCTCTCCAGTCTCTCCAAGCATTCCCGCCGGATTTCAGTTGTATTGATCAGTGCTTCTTCTTTAAATACTATTACGTTCATTTATTTGGCTCGTATATCTAATTCAATTTGTAGCTTAGATTCGGCCGTTTTGGGAGTTTCGTTTCACCTAAGTTGTCCCGGAATCGGTGTTTAGGCACTTCGATTTCTTCGCCTTAGCAATACGCTTTAATAGACCAGCGGCGTGAGTTTTTGCCCTAGTATGGATAACAGTTGGGTTGCTGCGCCCTGCCCGTCACCGCCGATACTTTTCACCTGGATACTTGAGTCATGGAATCCGACAACAGAGATAGCACAGCGCGTCGACCAATCCAGAGAGTCATCCGGTTTGATCTTCATAACCATGCCGCCATTGAGTGGCTGATGTGCCAGCGTAACTGCTGCTGATACCCAGTCGATCATCCCTAATTACCCACCCGTAGAGTCTCAAAATGGGACAAAAGGCCAGTATTACCTCTATCGTGGCGCACAAATTACTGAAGTCCAAATCATGATCCTTGCAGGTAAGCTTTCATCACTTCCATACACAGATGCGAAGTCAAAGCTTGATGACCTAATTTCCACAATTCAAAACAACCCAGATGGCAGAATCGACGAGTCAGAAAGGCACATCAGCCTACTCACAAGATAATATAAGCTTGGGCGATATGGATTAAGTACTGAGCCGACCTGATATTTAGTACTTTCCCCCCCTATTAGTATATGGGGGGAATTGCCCTGCTCGACCCCTTCCGCTACATTAACTCTGAGCAATATATAAGCACACAAAGCAAAAGGATTTACACATGCCAACCTTTGAAATCAACGGTGAAGTAATATTCGACTGGAACTACGTAGACCTGGAAGTAACAGATAGCGATGGAACTGTAACCTTTGAGACCAAAGAGGAAATGAACGAGTACATCAAAAACAAAAAAGATGAATACGAATAACTGATCAAGAATTAAGCAAAAGTCTCACTATGAGACAAGAGTCCACTATTAAAGAGTGTGGACTCTCATGTTCACACAAAGATACGAGGCACAAGGATGTATCGATATTCAGCAAAGCCGTATAACGACAGTTTGCTAAAAATGGGCGTTCTCAGAATCGGTACGCTCCATGATTTTCGCCGCTCAGAACATAAGAAGGGTATAGCGGACCCACAAGAAGGTAAAAAGACTGTTAGCCATCATATAGAAGAATTTCGAGGCTCCGATGGTGCAGAACAGCCTGCTGATCTCAAGTCCCTGACAGAATTCAATATAATTGGAGGTGATGTTAAAGGAGCAGAGAACGCTGTTTTTAAAAATGTTCTACTAAGAAAAAAAATAGATCACCCGGATTGCTTCATATTTTGCACATCAGCATTTTGCTTCAGAAGTACAATGTTGCAATTTGAAGACGCGGATTCCTGCGTACTAATTAAGAACCAAATTGGTTTCTTTAATTCATTAAGTTACGCACTAAACAGCATTACCCCTGTCATTTTCAGGGGTGTT
>JBALWH010000043.1:0-41205 GCA_036960175.1 Motiliproteus sp.
TCTCGATCAGGCGGCATAGAATAGGTGAACGCGACAACTATCTTGAAAAACGCCGCAAGATCACAGCAGAAATTTGATCTACGTGCCTGTGCTTCTTAGGCCTGCTGAATTCTTTTCGTTATCTTTTATGAAGTACAGCACGCAACTTGCCCCATACGGGAACCATTTCAGTACTAGGGACCGGAATGTAAAGGTCTATGACCTCAACTGTATCACCTCGATGCACTATCCCAAGGGTAACCACCTGACCTAGATCCCCTCCTTTTTTCAATCGCTTTTGAATTAAGCGAAAGTCTTCCACGGCATCATAACTCCGCCCGATGGCAGGACTGTCTCCATGGACCATAAGTTTCAAGTCAAAGAATTTTCCGCTTCTAGTTTCCCCAATAATTGTCCAGCCATCGGTCGTTTGCTGAATCGGGTGGCTAGGCATTACCTCTTCGGCCCGTTGAGGCTCATGCTTATTATCAAACATTCCTATCTGGTTCAAGGCAACAATTAAGGTGGCGACCGCAGTAATAACACCTCCTACTGCCGTCAACACTCCTGGGGCGGTCTTCCACCAAGATGGTGTATTTTGATCCTTAGTCATCGATGAGCCTTCAAATTGCTATTTTTAATGCGCATATGACCTAACGGCCAAAATCACTGATTGCAAAAATGGCATGCCAATTTTTACAATCCATGTGCATTTTAATTGTTATATGTTTTTTCAATTTTCTTCAGTTTTGGCGGGTATTACGCAATCGCAAAGCTCTCTATGACCACCAATCCACGGTATCATTGGTAACGATTACTTTGGCCGTTTTAGCTCTTCAGTGAATCGTTAAGGGTATAAGCTCCCATCTTGAAATTCAGCCTGCTTGATAATTGTGTAGGTCCATTCAGCAGGGCAATTTGCTTTGTTTGAAGAGTGCGTTACAGAATTGATGCCGTATGTAAGCTGTTCTTTCTTTAATTTTGATCCCGGCCTCAAATCATTTGAAAACGGATATACAAGATACTGCACATTCTTATAATCGTAAATCAACTTTGATAACGCCGCTATTTGCCCTGCACCCGAAGTACCAGACAAATAAGCAGGGAGAGCAAAACCTCTTTCCCAGTATCCGGAGTACAAGAGAACAGCGTGTGGATTATTACTGTCTATAGGCTCCTGGAAATTCATGGAAACCTTTTTGTTTACTTTATAAGCCCCCTGTAGCTTCGAAGACTTGTTAAGAATATTGTGCTCCCCCGTGTGTACTGTGCTCCAATTGTCGTAACGGTAAACTGAAGAATAATACCATCGAGGTAGATTACAGTTGCCGGCAGTGGGCCTAATCTTTTTGAGATTAAAGGTAAGCTTGTGCCCAACAGGTTTTTTTGCGTACTGCATGATGTCTTCTGGCACTTTCAAATATTTGCTGACCACCACTGCCGGATCACGAGTATTGTTCAAATATTTAAGCTTGAAAGCCAGAGGAGCGGCGGTTTTAGGGTCGACTGCTTCGAAAAGCTCACCAACGGTTCCCCCCTTGATCGCCTGTTCGTAACCTTTAGCGTTGAAAGGCCCAATGGCGGCGACAGTTATTGTCGAGCTATCAAGTATATTCTTATATTTTTCCTCAATTTCGACGCTGCCTCCCGCTGTCGCTGCACTCGCTTCCATTGCCGCCTTAACCTCGGATTCAGACGCCTCACCCTTGTAAACTAATAAGAAGGACAAGCTGCGCCCATAGTGAACCTCCGAGACATACACTGGACTATAATGACCAGGATTTGCAGATTTGATTTGACTTATTTTTGTGCCGTCTGCGAAGAGATCCGCATTATTAATTATCTCATCGTCATCAAAAGTGATTTTAAATAAGACCTGATCAAAGGAACCGGCGATAATTTTGGTATCGCTGGTAGCAGAAGCCTTGACTGCTGCCTCTGCAGCGGCGGTTATGCCTTCATATACTGGAAACTTGGCTGACGCCCCAACATTAACTAATGCTTCATTTACAGAATGAGAAACATTAGCCGTGTGGTTGACGGTAGTGCTTACGTTGACAAACTCAAGCTTTTTGAGAAAAACATCATTAATGGCCGTCGATACGCTAGCCATTGTCGGTTCATTGATCTCTGTGCTAACCGTATCAATAACCGCATCAATGGTTAGCTTCATCTTGGAGCGCCCCACTCGAAGTAACGCAGGACTACCCTTGTTAACCGACTCACCTGTATAAATTGCACCCGGCCACACAGTTTGTTTGGTCGCACCCTTCCATTTTATTAATTCCATTGCATTGCTGATTTGATCTTGCTGATATTTAATTTGCCACGCTAGAGTAGAGGGGCCAGCAGAGCTAGTTTGATCATTAGTGCCAGGTATCACGCGATATTCAGTGACAGTCTTGCCAGGCCCCAGCGTCTCTTTTTCCCATTGGCTGAGATTATTTAGATAATTATCTACGTCTTCCTTCTCTGGCACAGCTTGTACCATGCTGATATGCGCTAACAGAACAAACAGCATAAACAAATTCTTGTACATGACTAACCTCCTTGTTACTTAATATAATTTCACTTGCTCGTTATTACAGGAGACCCACTCATAGCGTGGTAACGCGTAAATCCAAGCCACAAGAGAGCCGTTAAAGAAAAAAGACAGAGAGCGGTATACAGATAGTCAGGTGCTGTCCCTGCTTTGAATTCTGACATTATTTTCTCTCTGAATTCAGGAGAATCCTCATAGCCATGGACTGTTGTGCCATGCTGAACAACCGCTTTTAATAGCTCCTCTTTCGTATCTGCACAAAGAGCGACTGAACACTGTACCTCTCCATTAACCGGCCAACGGCCTACACATGCAATACCTCACCTTTGATCGAATAGGCGATCATTAATACCTCCTGTTTTTCTTGATCCCCAACACCATTACTATCCAGAGCCGCCAGGATGTCATCGATTACCGCCAAATATTCGGTCTCACTTATATTCATTCCCCTATGGGCCGCAAGCATATCCTTCCCCGTGTACCTTGCGGGCCACCTGTGCCAGCACACAAAAATTCAGTCACGCGTTCGACCACTTGCTCCCTATCGCTATCCTGATAGCGTGAGCTGACAGTTTTGTTGTTTTTATGATTATCAAAAATTTGGCCAGCAATCGTTCGGATATTTTGCTCACCACCTAAGCGTTCATATAGGCTGGTCTCACTCATATTTTTGTTTCTCCCTGAATAGTAATTACCTTTCGACATTACTCTGATGTGCAATAGCACCGACATCCACTGCAATTCCATAGTAAAACACTAGGTATTAACTTTAGGCGCTGTTCACTTTATCTGCCACGTTGTTTCGACAGAAAACCACACCACAAAATAAAGCATACTTACTATTGACCAGTAATTAAACCATGCTTTTTATTTAAGCATACTTTAGGACGGTATTGGCGTAGTAGAAATGGTCTATGCGAGTCACTAGACTCGCATATTACTGAGGGTTCTCGAGATCATGCGTTTCAGCACGCTTCCGAGCTTTATACACTACGGTAATGAATACAGCAGTCGCTTTAATCGCGGATAGCGAATGAGATAGTTTTTCAAAAATACATTTCATCGTTTAATCCTCTTGATAGCGGTTTAACTAAGTGGCTTGGCTAGTAGTCACATCAAGAGAGCAAAACGGTTCTATGTTTTTGAACATAATATCTCTGACCACTTACCAGTCTGTGTTAAGTGGGAGATGGAATTAACAACATAGGTTATGTAGTGAGGATACGGATATGACACAACTACGCCGAGATACGATTCCTGATGAGGAACTCAGTATTAAAGATACGGGCTGGGATGATCGGCTCGATGGTATACGACTGAGTGACAATCCCTATGCCATCAATAACTGGAAGCACTATGACTGGGAAAAAGGCTGGAAACTAGCCGATGAAGCCGTACAAGGAGAAGCCGCTTCAGATGTTGAGAACAACGGATAGATTGAGTGATTGAAGCAGGTACCCCTATGGAAAAACGACTCTCCCTACACGAGTGGGATAAACGGCTTTTCGAGAAGCCGCACTCACTCAGCACTCTGCGGAAATGGGCCCGTGAAGGCTACATACATCCAGAACCAGAGTTGATTGGTTCCCGCTATGAAGTACTTCCGTCTGCCCGTTACGTTCGTCCGAACACTGATAGGCTGTCAAAACTTCGCCAGATCAAAGCGATGCAACAAGCGAATTTACCTGAGTCGTTGAATGCCGCAGCTATCGATCCTGAAATGTTGGAGATATTGGACCATGGCATCTCGGCCGCGTAAGCACCACATTGGGGTACCTAACCTCTATATGCTGGTGAATCCAAAAACGGGAGCTGTTAAATACCGGTACAAGAATGTGCTCACCGGCAAGTTTAAGGTACTGCAAACCCGTAACCGCGAAGAAGCCACCATCAAGGCACAGCAGCTCAATGCGATCATTGCTCAGCAGATACTGGACCGTGAAGCACATGCCATTCTCGAATCAGACAATAGCCACGGCATTACCGTTAGCGCCTGGATTGATGAGTATCTTAAGATTCAACATTCCCGGGTAGAAGCTGGAGAAATCAAACAATCCACTTGTGACAATGCTCGATGGAAACTCAATCCGGTTAAAGAGAAATGCGGCCGTCTTAAGTTGGGTCAATTCAATACGCTACGCATCAATGATTACGTCAAAGAAACCTATTTGGTCGGAGGTAAAAACCGAATGGCGCAGGCCGTACGCTCTCGATTAATCGAGCTATTCCGAGAAGCGATTGCGGCCGGCCACTTCCCGGCGGACAAACCAAATCCAGCCGAAGTATCTAAGGCGATTAAGGCCAAAGTGAAACGTTCTCGGTTAACGCTCGAGGCATTCAACAAAGCGATCGAATGGGCTCAAGCGAATCAGCCGGAATGGCAGTGGCGATCCTATCAACTGGCGCTACTAACAGCACAGCGGTTAACGGATGTCCGAAACTATCGATTTGTAGATGTCAGAAAAGACGGTGATATCGAATACTTAGGCATCGTCCAGGGAAAAGGCGGTAACCGTCTGTTAATACCGATGAACCTACACCTGAAAGCCGTAGGGTGGACGTTAGGAGATATAGTCAAAGCCTGCCGTAATAATGTAGACTGTCGGCCCTTTGGCGCTGCTTAGTGCCCGTAGCCACCTTTTTTCATTGGAGAATATGAGCTCTCATTCTAGGGAGGGTTTTGCACCTATTTTGCACCCCTAAAAAACACATTATAAATCAAGGCGTTACGACTAGTGCACAGTGCAGACCATACAAGGGTCGAACGAGCGCACTACGTGTTGCACAGCGACAGGGTCTTTTTCCCCATCTCTGACTGGGGTTCCTTGCAATGCCAGTTCTAGGGCGCCGGGCTGTTCGGTGGCATCTCTGGGGGAGAAATTCCAGGTAGTAGGTGCAACAATTTGGTAGTTATCTATCTTGCCATCCTTAACCGATAGCCAATGACCAAGGCTACCTCTGGCAGCTTCGATGGTGCCAATACCAATGCCATCTTCAAGGCGTCCGTTGTCCAAGAAAAAGGCCTCGCCTGGGGTGATATCCCGAGCCCATTGTTCCATAACGATAGTGACCCGAGCCAGTTCCAGCAGGCGCATCAGCACCCGATTACGAACGTTACTGCGGGAATCCTGGTATAGGGACAGCGCCAATGGATGACCATCGATCAGCTGCCGGGAAAAGGCACCTACCTCCACCATCTGTTGATCCAGACGCGGCGCTTTGCACCAGCTGTAACCTTGTTTATTACTCATATCAGGCTGGGTTTCGCCGACGCCGGGTGACAATCGTGTCTCACTCTGACTCATCCAGCTATGGCTGATATCTTCACTGATTTTGGAAAGATCTAGCGCCTGGAGTTGGCCGTTCCAGACTCCCCGTTTGAGAAAATCTTCACCCTCTAGGGGATAGTTGCCATAACTCATAAACAGATTACCGGCCTGCCCTAACTGGTCCAGCGCCAGATCCTCAGAAATCTCCAGAAACAGCTTTAAATCAGAGTCGCCCTGATGGGTTGCAGCCCAGCGCTTTAATGCGTCCAGGCTGTCCAGTTCAGCGATAGCTTCTAAAGTATCACCAAAGGTGACGCGTTCCAGAAAAGCCCTGAAGCCCCGTAATACGGCTAGTACTCGCAGACGTTCTTGGGACTGAACCGCCTTGCTAACACCACCGGGTTGCAGGGTTAAGGTATGGGGCCATTTTCCCGCCAAAGTCCCCATCAGATGCATAAACTCAACGCGAGCAGGAATAATCTGCGATGTGGCGGTTCCGGTAACCGCCTTAAAGCGACGTTCTACGCGCTCAAACCAAGGCCGGTCCTTATACAGAGCGCGGGCAAAATCGGGCATAAAAAACAGATAAAAATGGCTGAAATGGTCAGCCATGTTCTCGTTGGCTAATACCAGATTAGTGACACGCTGGCCATTGACTGGCATCTCCAAACCTTGCAGATCCGCCAACGCCCTGGAAGCCGCCACCGATTGCGAGACCGAGCAAATACCGCAGATGCGTGGGGTGTAAACCAAGGAATCTTCGGGGCGTTTACCTTTCAGGATCTGTTCAAATCCGCGATAGAGAGTGCAGTTCACCCACGCGCTTTGCACCTGTTGATCTTCGATATCCAGTTTCACTTCGAGATCGCCTTCGACGCGATTAAAGGGTCCTACCACCAGTCTTGTCACAGCGTTACCGTTTCTTTTTTACCGGATGTATTTTAGGCGGCACCTTGATGTGATCAGACACCGCATTTTCTCTTAATCGAACCGGCGTTGCCGCTTTCGATAATGATGAAAGCGCAACGAACCAGGCTTTGGGCATATCGGTGGGTAAACCGACGGGAATGCCAGCCAGCTTCGGCGTTTGTACAAAGGAATGTCCAGGTTCCTCAAATTCCGGCGCCGTGCAGTTAATACAGGCGAAACCGCCACGGGTGCAGGAACCTTCCCCGTTCCATAGCCGGGTGTTGCAATCGCCATGGGCCTGAGTGCCGATACAGCCCATGTTTTCCATCATGCAGCCAAAATCCGAGGGTTTCTGCGAGCTAGCCTTGTATTCGTAAAATTCGTTTCGGGGACAGCCGTGATGCACCAGGTGGTCGCTGAACATACGCGGACGCCCGAGGCTGTCCAGCTGCTCTGGTGTCATTTCCTCAAACGCCAGACTCATCAAGGTTTCTGTCACCCAATTAGGATGAGGGGGACATCCGGAGACGTTAATGACCGGTAGCTGTTTGTCGGTTCTGAAAGTGTTACCCAGCAGGCCTCCTTTCTGCTCACCATCAAACTGTAATCCGCAAGCATCTGTGGGGTTGGAGCCGCCGCTGGTAATACCCCCATAAGCGGCACAGCTACCGACAGCAACTACATAGCGAGCACGCAAAGATAAGCGCTCAAGCCATTCCATCATGGAACGACCGGTACCCGATAGCATATGAAAAGCACCTGTGCCGTTAGGTCCGCGAATGACTGAACCCTCGACACAGAGAATATCCAACCGGATAATCCCGCAATCAATGGCATCGATAATTTCTCGCGCTTCGCTGCCAGTGGCTTCACTGATCGAAGGATGCCAAAGCAGGTTGATACCTGCACCTTCAAAGGTTTTGAACAGGTCTGGAGACTCCGCATTCAGCAGCGACATGGTGCAACCACCACAACCGCCAGACTGTAGCCATAACAGGTTGATCATGATGCTGACTCTTCGGCATCAGTCGCAGCGGAGTCATGCAAGGGCAGCTCCATGGTGAATACGGCTCCACCCTGTTGATGATTGGTGACCTTGAGCTGGCCGCCGTGCTCCGCGACTAAACCGTAGCTCAAAGACAGCCCCAGACCAGTACCCTGACCCACAGGTTTACTGGTGTAGAAAGGTTCGAACACTTTGGAAAGGTTGGCTTCATCGATACCCGGGCCGTTGTCATGGATTTGGAACCAAATCTGATTTTGTTCTTCGCTTTTTCCCACGCTAAGTTCCAACCGTGGTTGTTCAACTTTTTCAAACGCATCGACGGCATTCTGCACCAGATTAATCAATACCTGCTGTATCTGCCCTGGGTGGCCGTTAATCATTAGCTGTTCGGGTAAATCATAACCGATGCGGATTTTCGTTTTGGCTTCCCGGGTGACCCAGTGAACCGCCGTTTGGATGGTATGAACCAGGTCGAAGCGTGATTTGTGTTCCTTCTGACCGGAGGAGAACTGGCGCAGATCCATGACGATATCGCGCACCCGTTCGGCCCCTTCCATAGTGCCATCCAATAACGACGGTAGATCACTGAGTAGCTTGTCGATACGCAGCTCCTCACGCTTCAATTGCAGTGAGTTGAGTAACTCGGCACTGGTTTGTTGTTGAGGGTGGCTGTGCAGTATCTCAACATACTCCTTCAGCCGCTGCCCGTAGCTAAGGAGGGAATGCACGTTGCCATAAATAAAGCTAATGGGATTATTGAGTTCATGGGCAACGCCGGCGACCAAGCGGCCGAGAGATGCCATCTTCTCTGCATCAATTAGCTGTTGCTGCGCCAGCTTCAAGTCGGCGTGGCTCTGGTTCAATTGCACATAGGCTTTTTGCAGATCACCGATGGGGCGCCCGATCAGCACCATACCCAAACAGCGCCCACGGCTATCGGTTCGTACTGCACAGTTCATAGAAAGAGGCACGTCGCCGTTACCGGAATTAAGATGGACTTCGAGATCTTGAAAACAAAGATTGCGCCCCTTGGATCGGTACTGGTTGACCAACTCGATGGATTCAGCGGTGAACAGCTCCAGAAAGGGCCGTCCGATAAGGCTTGCTCCCGGCACGCCGGTCAGTTGCTCCAGAGATCCGTTAACCTGCTGAATCTCACCACTGGGATCACAGACGATAAGCACGTCTGTCATGGTACCGAGAACACTGGAGATAAACTGGTGTGCCTCCTCTAGGGCTTCGTTTTTTTCTTCGATCTCAACCTGATATTTAATCAGATCGGAGTAAACCTCCTCCATCTGATGCACAACATCCACCCAGGCCTCTTCCGTCAGGGCATCTGCCTGAGAGGAATTGATTTGCCTGGACCTAGGTGGATTGCTATTACGGGAGTCGATATGCATGAACCGCTCTTAAAATTCACTTTCGTTCATCATAACCCGACAGACTTCGTAGGGGTATAGCCACTTAAACACATCAGACTGAAGTTCAAGAGCTTTTACTCCTCAAAGAAGATAACGGTATAAATATAGCATTTGAAACTATCAGACCAATGCCCTGCTGACATTCCAGCCTTAAGTTTCAGTTGTTCGACGAAACTCTGAGGGGATGGCAGGTTGTCCCACACCTGAGGTAAAAAAGTGGCTTTCTTATTGCCATCTTCGATCCACAATCCGTGAACATGGGGAACCAATGCTTCAAGCAGTTGCTGCTGGTTGCTGACCGCCAATGTTTTCATCGGCGATAACACTGAAATCTCGATCTCGATGCGTTCAAATTCGTCGGCCCTTAGGGGCGAAAATCGGCTATCTGAAAATGCCGCGCTATAGGCATAATATGCAACCGCCTCCACCAGCGGATCTCTGGCTTCCAGCGTGCCAATACAGCCTCTTAGCTGCCCGGCGATGGTGAGAGTGACAAAGCAGGCACCAGGCACTTGCAACAGAGGCTCATAGGCTTCGTTATCGACCTTCCAGGCCCTACCGTTATTCAGCCCTTCTTGAATCGATTGACGCGCCAGACTCAGTAACAGCTGTTGTTGTGCTACAGACAACTCAGAACGCAGCATAGGCACCGTACCCCACCACACGATCTCTAGATCCCACGGTGTCGCCAGAGTTTTTCAGCTCCAATAATTCGACGTTCATCTGCCTGTACTTTAGTTCTCGCAGCAGACCGTTGAGGGGATAACAGCCGCATGCCTGCTCCCCCATCAGCGGCTCTTGCAACTGGCAGATCAACTCACTGGTAGAGCGATCAAGGTGTTGGGCGTCCTGGTAAGCATGGAAATGGCTCAGATCGGTGCTGATCACAATCAACGTCTCCTCCCCACCCCACAGGCACTCTAACACCTCCGCTACCACCTCGGAGCGGCAGTGACCGACGACTATAGGTATCAAGGTAAATTCGCCAAGCAGGGTTTGCAGAAACGGCAATTGCACCTCCAGGCTATGCTCCTGGGCGTGGGCCAGAGGGTATTCCTGCACCTCGGCACAATCGCGCAACTGTGCAACCGCCTGCTGGTCAATAGTCACCAGCCCCAACGGCGTGCTGAACTGATCACATCCGGGCAATGCCATGCCCTGTAGCGGCACCCGATGAGCGGGGCCCAATAACACCACTCGCCGAATACGGTCAGCACAGGGTCGCAACAAGTTATAAGCACGAGCCGCCACGCCACCGGAATAAACATATCCCGCATGGGGAACGATCAGCGCCTTCGGGCAGCGCGGATTTAGCGGCGCAGAAAGCTGATTCTGACTGGGGTTGGACTGCAAACAGGCCATAACTTCGGCCTCCAGCTGCAACCGGTCTTCGGGGTAAAACATGCCCGCCACCGCAGGCTCTCTAACAATCAATTCCATCGCTGTGTCTCCCTGTGTCTTATAATTATAGATGCCCCTGAATAGACCGTGGGCGACAGGTAATAGCCATGACTCAACAAATCAGCGAATGGGTAAAAACCCGCTATTGGCACAAACTGGAAGATGAGCGCATTCAGTGTGATGTCTGCCCCAGAGCTTGCAAGCTACGGGACGGTCAGCGCGGACTCTGTTTTGTGCGGGGCTGCGAAGAACAACAAATAGTGCTTTATACTTGGGGCCGTTCCAGTGGTTTTTGCGTTGATCCTATCGAAAAGAAACCGCTCAATCATTTCCTACCCGGCACCCCGGTACTCTCTTTTGGTACCGCCGGTTGTAACTTGGCCTGCAAATTCTGTCAGAACTGGGATATAAGCAAATCCCGAGAGATGGACACGTTGGCGGACCAAGCATTGCCAGAAGACCTGGCCGCGGCTGCGGTGCAGCTGGGGTGTCGCTCGGTGGCTTACACCTATAACGATCCCGTTGTTTTTATGGAATACGCCACGGACGTCGCTGACGCCTGCCATGAGCGGGGTATAAACAGCGTGGCAGTCAGCGCGGGCTATATCTGCCCGGAACCGCGCATAGAATTGTTTAAACATATGGACGCTGCCAATATCGATCTGAAAGCCTTTAGCGAAGGTTTTTATAAGAAGATCTGCGGTGGCCAACTGGCTGCTGTATTAGACACGCTGCTGTACCTGAAGCAGGAAACCAAGGTCTGGTTTGAACTCACAACTCTGCTTATTCCCGACGAAAACGACTCTGAAGCAGAACTCCATGAAATGACCCGTTGGATTATGGAGAACCTTGGCCCTGATGTTCCCATTCATTTCAGCGCCTTTCATCCCGACTGGAAGATGACCGACAAAGCGCGCACCCCCGCCGCAACCCTAACCCGGGCCCGCCAGATCGCCCTCGAAAACGGCATGCATTTCGCCTACACCGGTAATGTCCATGACCGCGATGGCGGCAGTACCTTCTGCCACCATTGTGGCGCTCTATTAATCGAACGCGATTGGTATCAACTGGGACACTGGGGGCTCAGTAATGATGGTCACTGTTTAAAGTGCCAAACCCAATTGCCCGGGGTCTTCGATGGCCCTGCCGGAAATTGGGGCGCTAAGCGATTGCCCATAAGATTAACGTAGATTTCTTTCCGATTTCCGCAATTAAGCTACTGATATGTATGCTAGCTGTCAGTTATACTCAGCAAAATAAGCATCAGGAAATATAGTCATCAGGAAAAACAATGAAAAAGCTTAAAAATGAAGGCGATTTGCTGAAAGAAGCGATTCGTATCGGCGGTGTTTATCTGGAGAAAAGGGGCGGTGGAACCTTCGAGGGCACTGATGGCCATGATCTTAAAATCGAAGCACTCTATCGGTTACTGGTACACGATAAACTGATACAACCCCTGGCCAAGGATCAGGTAGACTTGCCCCATATGCGGCATAAGCTGGCGCTGTGGATTTCCAAGAATCTACCTGCCGATCATCCATTACTAAAGTAAGCCTGAATCAGACTAAACAATAATCTCGGTGATACTGTTGTTAATCATTACTATCAAAATTACTGCCCAGCCATGACGATCGCTTCAGTGCTCAGATTTCAAAGTTTTAGGGTCGATCTGCCCCTGCTTTCTTTGTTGCTATGCTGTTGTTTAACTGCAGAATCTATCACCGCAACTGAAGCCGTCACCGCCGTTGAGCGAGGGGAATACATCTTCAATATGGCTGGCTGTGCGTCCTGCCATACCAATAGCGAAGAAGATGGCGAACCCTTGGCTGGTGGCGTCGAACTGAAAACCCCATTCGGTATATTTTACGGATCCAACATCAGCACCGATAAACAGTATGGTATCGGCAACTGGAGTGATGCGGATTTTATTCGCGCCCTAAAGCAAGGCATAAGTCCCAAGGGAGAGCACTATTATCCGGCTTTTCCTTATACTTCGTTTAGCCTGATGACCGAGCAGGATCTGCTGGATCTGAAAGCCTATCTTGATGTCCAACCAGCGGTCGCAACCCCCTCCAAACCCCATAAACTTGCCTTTCCTCTCGAACAACGCTCTCTGCTGGTTTTCTGGAAATGGCTTAACTTCTCCCCTCAAGGCTTTGTATATAATAAGAAAAAGCCCGCATCCTGGAACCGCGGTGCCTACATAGTCAAAGGACCAGGCCACTGCAGCCAATGCCACACCCCTCGAAATATTACCGGCGGCTTAGACCAAGATTTGTTTTTGGCTGGTTCCGAAGAAGGCCTGGACGGAGATGTGGTCCCGGCATTACGAACCGATTTGAACTCAGATTTAGCCCAATGGCAGTCGGTCGATCTCACCTTTGTCCTGGAAACCGGACTAAAACCAGATGGCGATACTCTGGAAAGGTCCATGGCTCATGTAGTTGAAAACTCAACCTCACATCTCCACGAACAAGACCTGCAGGCCATTGCAGATTTTTTACTGGATGTTAGCCACCCCTAGAAAAGATCTTTCACTTATCAGACAGACAACGGCAGGCTGAAGATCACCGACAGCCCTTCGTTTGTATCGCTAGATAATTCTATCTTGCCACCACAGACTACAGTCACCAGGTTGTAGACCCGATACAACCCCAAGCCGGACCCCCCCTGACCAAAGCTGGTGGAGAAGAAAGGGTCAAAGGCCTGGGCAATAACCTCATCGACCATACCTCGACCATCATCCCTGAACACGAAGTCTATTTCATCGCCGTGCCGCTGTGCTGACAGCGCTATTGAACCACCAACATCCACACCATGAATTAGGCTGTTCTCCATCAGACTGAAGACAATCTGCAAAAAAGCATCAGGATAACCTTTGATCATAATGGACCGATCAATGACCACCGTACAAGTGACGCTTTTGGCTTTAATCTCGCTAGCGGACATCTGCAACATATCCTGGACCATTTCAAAGGGACTAAAGACAACAACCTCATAATGGCGTTGATCATCAGCAAGTTCTCGGAAACGGCTAACCAGTAAGCTACTGCGCTTAACGCTCTGTTCCAATAGAGACAACGCATCTTCACCTTGCTCCAGAAAATTAGCAAAAGTGCTGCGACTGATATTACTCGCTTGATAGGACTCCTTAAGGCCCTCCATCAGCGACTGAATCGAACTGGTAACCATCAACGCATTACCCAACGGGGTATTCAATTCATGAGCCACGCCCGCTACCAGGCGCCCTAATCCCGCTAGTTTTTTGGCCTCTACCAGCTGCGTCATAGTAGTCTGTAACTCGGCATGGGCCTGTTGCAACTGCTGCCAGTTTTCTCGCTCCGCCTGTTCGGCCAATTTACGGGCGGTTATATCCTGCAGGGTTTCTATGGCACCTACGGTATTACCCGCCGCATCCAGCAATGGCGAGGCGTTGAAGTAGATCCAGCGACCACCGTCACGCATATGAGGGAAATAGTTCTCTCCTTCATACGCACCTTTGATCAGTGCTGAATGGCTGAATTTACCGCCATAATGGCGTGACACTTCAATATCCGATGCCCCGGACACCACTAGATTTGCCATGGTTGGACGTTTGCTGGTGTAAAAACCGCGCCAGCTATCTCTGCTGTCGATCATCTCTTCAGCGGCAATGCCGGTGAGGTTTTCACAGGCCTGATTCCAGTGACTGACACAGTGGTCCGCATCCAATACAAAAGTGGGAATCGGGCTACCTCGCAGTATCTGAGATAACTTACGCTGACTTTGCTCTACTTCTAACTGAGCCGCCCTGAGTTCGGTGATATTTCGACCGACACCATGGTAACCGGAAAACTCACCCTGCTCATTGAAGATAGGGGTACCGCTGATGGAATACCTTTGATTTTCCCCACTATCGGAAACAATATCGTATTCAAAATCTCGAAATGGCTGATGCTGCTCACAGCAGTGAATATGGCCGTCCATATCCACTTTGCTAACGCCGTTGAGGGACACTTCCCAACGCAACTTGCCGATAAAGTCACTTTGCTTACGACGCAGTTTTTCTGTTGATATTCCGGAAAATCCAACAAACCTCAGATCGGCATCCTGCTCCCAAAACCAGTCGGTGGAAAGTTCCGAGAAATCTTGCAAGCGCCGAAGCTCCCTCTGCAATAGTTCTACTTTCTCGGCAAGATCATGTTGCCCAGGATTTTCATCTGCCATACTCAGCCTCTCAGTCATATCCAAAGCAAGTATAGTCAGAAATCCATCCACGTCGGAGGTTCAGATTATGACCGATACCCAGCTAATCATTGGCAACAAGAACTATTCATCCTGGTCCCTGCGACCCTGGCTGCTAATGAAACACCTGAACATTCCTTTCGAAGAAATTCGGATCCCGCTATATACCAACAACTACTCACAGAAAATTCTGCAATACAGTGGTGCTGGCAAGGTTCCCGTTTTAAAAATCAACGGTTTAACCATTTGGGACACTCTGGCAATCTCTGAATATCTGGCAGAGCTAGAGCCCAAGCTTTGGCCTAGCGACCCACAAAGCCGCAGCCTGGCACGATCAGCGGTTGCTGAAATGCACTCAGGCTTCACCGCTTTGCGCCAGGAGCTACCGATGAACTGCCGTGCCAATCAACGCAAATTGGAGTGCTCTGAGGCTGCGATAAAAGATATCCGGCGCATAGAGGCGCTATGGCAACAATGCCAGGAACAACAGTCACACTCTAGCTCACCCTCAAGCTCACCCTCTAGTTCAAACGCAAGCCCCTGGCTATTTGGTGAATTCGGTATTATTGATGCTTTCTTTGCCCCTGTGGCGCTGAGGTTTCAGGGCTATCAGCTGCAATTACAGCCCCATAGCCGTGCCTATATAGGCACCCAGACTCACAACGCTCATCTACAGCAGTGGATCCGAGATGGGCAGGGAGAAGCAGAGATTATTGAAGAAGAAGAGGTTGGTGTGACTCGATAAAGTTGGAAAGACCGGGGTCCAGTTCTGAGTATTTCACCCAAACTGAACAGCCCGGCCCATATCACAGGAGTTAAAGTTCTTTATTAAGATTCCGGCTGCAGCTGCCCCTGAGCCGGGGCAATGATTCCACCATCCTGCCCGCTGATCGGCTGTTGCAGCATGTCTGGCAGATGTACGGTCGATGTTGGGAAGGCAAACTCTGCGCCCTGCTCTTCTACTATATCGATAATTTTCAGCATAATTTCCTGTTTAATATGATGAAAACGGATCCAGTCGGTGGTCTTGGTAAAGGTGTAGATAAAGAAATCCAACGAACTGGGACCAAAGCTGTTGAGGTTCACGATCAGTGTTAGCCCGCTATCGATGTCTGGATGACTCTGCAGCATCTCCCGCACCTTATCGATAACTGGTTTAACCTGGGCGGCATCGTCATAACGCAGACCGATAGTTTCGTAGATACGGCGGTTCTTCATCCGTGAAGGGTTTTCCACAGAGATGCTGGCGAACGTGGCATTGGGAACATAGAGCGGGCGTTTATCAAAGGTGCGAATACGAGTCTGGCGCCAACCGATATATTCTACGGTACCTTCAATTTGTTTATCCGGAGAACGTATCCAATCACCCACTTTGAAGGGCCTATCCAGATAGATCATCAGACCACCGAAGAAATTGGCTAGCAAGTCCTTAGCAGCAAAACCGATGGCGATACCACCAATTCCGCCGAAGGCCAACACCCCGGAAATGCTGTATCCCAGCGACTGCAGAATCACCAATACGGTGGTGATAATAATGGAAGCTCGCAATAGCTTCCCCATAGCATGGGCAGTGGTTTCATCCATCGGTTTCTTGAACCGATCTGGCTCCAAAACAGCCTGTTCAGCGCCTCTGACCAGCCGAATCAGGAACCAGCTCAGCAACAGAATAACCACCACATCCCGAACCGGCTGCACCACCTCCAGAATGGAACTCTCAGATCTTATCTCGACTAATTTAGCGGCCCAGGACAGTCCGACTACCCACACCATAACCGTGGAAGGACGGCGTAGGGCGTCCAGAATCACGTCATCCCAGAGATTCTTGGTTTGTGATAATTTCACAGCCACGCGACTGAATGCCCGATTGAGCATAAAACTGGCAACCAAGGTAATAAACACAACCGAAAAGGCTTCTACGATCCAAAGTCCATCCTGCCCTTCGAGTCCTAGCTGACCCCAAAACTCGCTCCAATATAATTGAAAGTCCATCTTTCTATCCTTCTTCCACTAATGTCTCTAGCTGTTGCTTAGTAGTGATCCAGCGAGGATCTTGATTCAAATCGCTAATACTTTGTATTTTGTTGGCCTTCATCGAAGCCACTCGAGGAGCCTGAACCAACCGCTGAGTTTCCAACCACTCCAGCACCTCAATGGCCGCCTCAGGCTGGTTACAGACCAAAACCATATCACAACCCGCTTGCAGTGCCGCTTGCGCACGTTGCGGGTAACTACCAGCAACCACCGCCCCTTCCATACTCAGATCATCACTGAAGATAACGCCATCAAAGCCTAACCGTTGACGCAGAATGGTCTGGAGCCAGAACTCAGAAAAACCGGCAGCGGACGGGTCACAGTTCTGATAGATAACATGAGCCGGCATCACCGCATCCATACCCGCCTGCGCAAGGGCCTGAAACGGCTTCAAGTCCTGTGCTTCAATCTCTTCGAAAGAGCGTTCATCAATAGGAATAGCCAGATGAGAATCGGCAGCGACGCCACCGTGACCGGGGAAATGTTTGCCTGTATTAGCCATGCCAGCTTCATGCATACCAGCGATCAATTGCGATGCCAGGGCAACGACAATATCAACATCACCGCCAAAGGAACGATCACCAATCACTTCACTGATTTGTCGATCCAGGTCCAGCACTGGAGTAAAGCTAATATCGATACCATAAGCGATCAGTTCTGAAGCCAGTAGCCAGCCGCAGTCCTTAGCCAGTGCTAGGGCTTGCTCTGCATCGGTTTGATAAAGTCGATTGAAGGTCGCCATCGCTGGAATTTGAGTAAAGCCCTGACGAAAACGCTGCACTCGACCGCCTTCATGGTCCACCGCGATCAATAATTGTGGCCGCAGTGCACGAATAGAAGCCGTTAACTCAACCAATTGTTGCGGATCAGAATAGTTGCGGGAAAACAGAATAACCCCGCCTACCGGAGCACGTTGCAATAGTTGGGTTTCAGAGGAGTTCAACTTTAGACCTTGCAAATCCAACATCAGCGGACCGGCACTGGCCGATTTTCGCTCCAGATCGGTGTTCAGCCGATTCATGAATTACTCCTTGATTAGTACGGGGGTTCCGGCCTCAAGCCGGTCAAATAGCCAGATAATGTCATCATTACGCATGCGGATACAGCCGTGCGAAGCCGGTATGCCCATGGGTTCGGTATCTGGAGTTCCGTGAATATAGATATAACGGCGCATGCTATCGACGTTTCCCAACCGGTTTTTACCCACTTCGCTTCCGCATAACCAGAGAATACGAGTCAGTATCCAATCACGTTCTGGATGGCTGGCTGCTAATTGCGAAGAGTAGATTTCACCGCTGGCACGACGGCCAACAAACACGGCACGGGAAGGAGACTGGGCTCCAATTTTAGCACGAATATAGTGTCGCCCTCTGGGGGTACATTCGCTACCGCTCAATTCACCAGGGCCGTTAGTGGCACTGGAAATAGAAAATTCTCGAACCGTGAGGCTGTTCTGTTGCAGCCTCAATGTCTGGTTCGCCAGGGACACAACCAGACTGACCTGCTCGGTCACAAAAGCTTCTCCACCTTTTTAGAAACAGTATCTGCTGATGCCGATAGGCCTGCCACCAGAAACGGCACCAGACGATGCAGAATAACTTCCACGGAGGCCTGAGTATCAAAAGCTTCGGTTTCAATCTCGGTCAGCGCATGATGACTAGAAAGCGGCAGTATCGTTGCCCCTAGCATCAGGTGAACGCGCCAGAAAAACTCGTCCTGGGAGAGATTGGGTACCGATGAATGCAGCATGCGCATAAAGCGCTTAAAGGTCTCACCGTAGCGTTTGATAATAAATGGCCGCAAGTCGCTCTTAGTCTCCAAATAAGCGAAGCCCATCAAACGCATAAAGAGTACAACTCCTTGCGGTTTAGAGCTGGAGGCCTTTAACACCGACTTAACCAACATCTCAAACAACTCTTCAGGATGCACTTTAGTCTCATCGATTAAACGTTCGGTAATGCGATTCTCTAGATCACGGCATAGTGGCGCCAAATAATGATCAGCAACAGACTGGACCAGCGCTTTGCGAGAGCCATAGTGGTAATTGACCGAAGCTAGATTAACTTCGGCCAGGCCGGTGATATCACGAAGGGATGTTTCCTGAAAGCCATGTTCGGCAAACAGTGTTATCGCAGCATCCAGTATCCGTTTGGCTGTATCCTGAGACAATCTCAGCTCCTAGGAGAAATAACGTGTTTTCTGTATACGGTCCCACCAGGTCAATAATACCCGATCGACAACCCCGGAGATTGAGAGTCCGAAGCGTTCTTGTAAGGACTTCTTCTCTAGATAGTTTATATGGTAAACGTCGGCGTCTTGGCAAGCATTCAATAGATACTCATCACTGGTACCGATTTCATCAACCAGTGCTTTATCCAGAGCCCGTGTGCCAAACCAGACGTCACCGTTAGCGACATCTTCTATATCGACCTTGGCGCGATGTTCTGAAACGAATTCCTTAAACAATAGATGAGTATCGTCAAGGTCTTCAATAAATTTTTCCCGATCCTTATCAGTATTCTCACCGAACATGGTCAACGTTCGTTTGTATTCTCCGGCGGTCATCAGTTCAACATCAATATCGTTTTTCTTCAACAGCCGATGAAAATTGGGGATCTGTGCGACCACACCAATAGAGCCCAATACCGCGAAAGGAGCCGCAATAATACGATCTGCAATACAGGCCATCATGTAGCCACCGCTGGCAGCAACCCGATCGACGCAGACTGTTAAAGGAATATTGCGATTTTTTATACGCTGTAATTGAGAGGCGGCCAGACCATAAGAATGTACCATCCCCCCCGCACTTTCCAAGCGCACCATGACCTCATCACGTTCGCTCGCCAAGCCAAGTACTGCGGTAATTTCTTCACGCAGCGTCTCAACTTCTGAGGCTTTGATATCTCCGTCAAAATCCAGCACAAATATACGTTTTTTGTGTTCCTTTTCGACATCAACACCTTTTTTAATCTGCTTAGCTAAAGCCTTTGCTTCCGCTTTTTCCTTTTTCTTTTCTTCTTTGCGCTCTTTCTTTAACAAGGCCTTGTCGTAAATGCTCTCTTTCAGAGCATCTGTCATCATATCTAGTTCTTCGTTCAGGTAATCAACTTGAATATGCCCCTCATGTTCACGGCGGGTTTTAGTCGCAACCATGGCGCCGGCAGCAATGACAATCAAAATAGCAGCAACTATGGTCACGGCCTTGGCGAGGAACAAGCCGTATTCCAGAAAAAAATCGAGCACAGTATATCCTTGTAAAAGTAAGCTGAAAAAATCTTGGCAATTGTATCAAATGCTAAGACAGACTGGGGATATATATCCACCTGTAAATTGATTTTTATCTTTATTTATATTTGAACGAAACAGTCGCTCATCTGTCACTTCAATCATTTTTCAGACCTGTTATTATGCTCTCATTCACCTCTATGAGAAGTACGCAAATGAGTTCTGTCGAAGAAGTAATGAATAAACTGGTGGCTAAGTTCCAGCCCGAAGCTGCCGCCGATATGGATGCAGTCTTCCAGATCAATATTGAAGACGATCAACCCTATTCCGTCGCGGTAAAAAATCGCCAATGTGCGATTACCAAGGGGGAACATCCCGACCCTTCCGTTACTCTGATCATGGACAGTGAGACCTTTGTCGACATTATTTACGGCGATCTAGGTGGCACTTTCGCCTTTATGAGCGGCCGTCTCCGCGCTGAAGGAGATGTCATGTTAGCCACTAAACTTAGCGGCCTGTTTAAACGCTAATTGACACTTTTTAGACAACCAGCCGCCAGCCATTTCCCATTTTTACTTTACGCAACAGACTTCGGTATGCAGACAACAACAGTGCTTAGCTCTATATAGAGGATCAATAGCTGCCTGAGTCCCTGCCTGGTAAACCCTTCCAAAAAAACATTAGCACTCCTGAATTCAACATCGGAAAAAGCTATTACAATGACAACCTCTTAAACCAGCCTTTCAGCTCAAATTTGTTTTATTCGTATTCATAAAAACCTCCTACCTTCTGCAAATTTTTGTTCTAGCAATAAATCATCACTGCTGCTCTGTAACGCGATTGCAGACAGGTACTGACGAAAAGGAATAACTTAACCTCGGAAACACAACAAATAACTATTTACAAGACTTGCAACCAATAGATATGCACAAATTTTTCATTCACCGCCGAATGACATTTATCACCGGCAACAACACTCCAAAAAATCTGTACCTAAACGAAACAAACCACATAACATATTGTTTTATATATAAATAATAAAATACGGTTAAATTTTAACCAGATTAACAACAGGCCCCGTAAACCGGGCGTTACTCAATTATAAACACCATTCATTCACAGACTTATCCACAGACTTTGTGGGCAGTTCATGGCAGCGCCGATGAGTGCTGGGCTACTTGTAAACAGACAAGTATGTGTGACCAAAAATGCGGCATCGCAACAACTTCTATCGTTTAAAAAACACTCAGAAAAAAATAAAATCAGCCTGAAAACAACCTTATTCAGACGACATCCAATTATATTTTTTTAGTTCGCTTAACTACCGAAGGGAAGACGCCAAGAGTAATCATTTTTATCCTGCTCGTTAGCGGCAACAAAATCCTCGTAACCGATGTCCGTCCTTGGTTTTGCAAAGAGATACCCTGGGTAACTTCAAAACCTGACAGACGAGAAATGGCAACTGGCTATGATGTTCAATTCCCTCGGCGACGACACTAAGTTCGAAACCACGAGCCATGACAATAATCGCCTTTATCAAAGACAGGGCATCCGCGTCACCAGGCAAACCATAAAAAAACTTTGGACTATTTTCAGCACATCAAAACTGAATTTTTTGGGAGGGGACTCAGGAAGAAAAAACGATGCGACATCATCCAAAGGATGACTGATGCCTATTAGGCCGAAGTTACTGTAATTCTGCGCCACTTATTTATGATCATCGAGTAATACACCCTCGACAGCCCCCAGCTCCAGGGCATTAGCAGACAGACGGTATACATAACTTCGCTAATAACCCAATTAACGCCTCTGCAATAGCGCTTAGGCCCTAGTCGCAATAGATTATAGAGCTTCCGGGCTGCGCTTTTGGCGAGAAGAAGCGTCCCACTGTCAGCAGTTGGCTACCTCTCGACCTTCATCCAAAAGCATCGTATTTCTGTAACCCTATATCGTCGGTTAGTCGCCCTTACCGGACTTCACCTCTTTATACCAAAGATCATGATGCTGCTTGGCCCAGGCTTCATCTACCTGGCCATTCACCATTCCTTCCAACGCACCTTCCGTACCCACTGTGCCGATATAAATATGGGCGAAGGCGGCACAAAGAAGCACTAACGAAGAACCTGCGTGAAGCAAATTAGCCAGCTGAAAATCTTCCCGTAGTTCGATATAGGCAGGAAAATCCAAGACTAGACCAGACAACGAAAGCACAGCGCCACCCAACATCAAGACCCAGAACCAGAGTTTCTCGCCCCCGTTCATATAACCAGCATGAGGATGCTTGCCTTTAATCATGCCGCCACCCTGAACAAACCAACGCAGGTCGTGACCATTAAAGGCGTTATTACGAACCCATTTCAGGAACATGATCACCAGACTGATAATGAATACCGGTCCAAGATAGTTATGAATCCATTTGCAGAGCTGCAAATAGTTACCAAACCCATCTCGACCCATTAACTCTGGCAGAAAATGTTTGGTGTAGAGAAAACTCAAACCCGTGACAGCCAATAGCAAGAACAGCACTGCCACCACCCAATGAAGATAACGGTCTGTGCGTTTCCAACGTTCGATCAACTGGCCAGTCCGAGGCTGATCCAAGCGGTTTTTTCCAATTAACAGATAGACTAAGAAAAGGGCACCTAATGTACCCGCCAGCAACCATTGACCATAAGGTTTAACCTGCTGGTCACGAACCTGCCGCCACTCCTCTCCGGATCGATTAATAAAGACTCCGCCTTCCCTGCTCTGGTTGGTGGTATAACCAGACTGCCCCTGCTGGTTAATTGCACGCCAGAAATCGGCACCTTGAGTACCATTACCATCTGCAGAAGGTACATTGCCAGCCATGCTGGCCGATGCAAACAGCAGCGTGCAGAGCATCATAATAAGGCCTGCTAACTGCCGAACACGCCAAAGCGTCAGAGATCTATGTATAAATTCAAACATCATTCAACCTATTCACTTGAACCTGAAATTCGCCATAGAGAGCTTCAGTAATCCACCGATCAGAGTAGCAATGCCGGAACCGGATTCGTTCCAGCACCGACATTCCCACCCTTCAGTCAAACACTGAGTCGATCAGCGTTTACGACCAGCAGCGTTATAGGCCAGGTTCTGTCCCCAGGCACCCTTATTGGAGCCTCGGTAGATCACCCGCTCGCGGAAGATGTCGGACACCTCGTTGGCGTCACCCGCCAGCAAAGCCTTAGTCGAGCACATCTCTGCACACATCGGCAGCTTGCCTTCAGCAATACGGTTAGCACCGTACTTGGCACGCTCTTCAGGAGAGTGATCCTCCTCTGGACCACCGGCACAGAAGGTGCACTTATCCATCTTGCCTCGCTCGCCGAAAGCCCCTTCCTGAGGGAACTGTGGCGCTCCGAAAGGACAGGCAAACAGACAGTAGCCACAGCCGATGCAGGTATCTTTATCGTGCAAGACAATCCCTTCATCAGTCTGATACAGACAATCTACCGGACACACCGCCATACAGGGGGCATCGGTACAATGCATACAGGACACCGATAGAGAAGCTTCGTTAGGTTCACCATCATTGATGGTAATTACCCGGCGGCGATTAACGCCCCACTCCACTTCATGCTCATTCTTACATGCGGTCACGCAGCCGTTACATTCGATGCAACGCTCGGAATCACAAAGAAACTTCATTCTAGCCATTGTTCATATCCTCCAGGCTTAAGCTACGCTGACGCGACACATGGAAACTTTCGATTCCTGCATCTGAGTAACGGAGTCATAACCGTAGGTCATAACCGTGTTAGCAGATTCACCCAGTACATAAGGATCAGATCCTTCAGGGTACTTACTGCGTAGATCTTTGCCCTGGAAATGACCGGCAAAGTGGAATGGGATAAAGGCTACACCCGGCTGAACCCGGTGGGTAATCAGCGCCTTAACCTTAATCTTGGAACCCTCTGGAGTGTGTACCCAGACGTCGCCTCCCGGGCGAACACCATTGTTATTGGCATCCACTGGATTCAACTCTACGAACATCTCCTGCTGCAGTTCTGCCAGCCAAGGGTTAGAACGGGTTTCATCACCACCTCCTTCGTATTCGACCAAGCGTCCACTGGTCAGAATGATGGGATACTCTTTGGAGTAATCCTTTTTCTGGATGGACTCATACATGGTCGGCAGACGGTAATGGCTCTTACGGTCCTTATAGGTCGGATAGTCCTCTACCAGGTCACGACGCGTGGTGTAGAGAGGCTCGCGATGCAGCGGCACCCGATCCGGGAAAGTCCAGACGATTGAGCGCGCTTTGGCGTTTCCGAAAGGCGCACAGCCGTGTTTGATGGCAACACGCTGGATACCACCTGAAACGTCTGTCTTCCAGTTCTTGCCTTCCGCCGCTTTCTTCTCGTCGGCGGTCAGATCATCCCACCAACCCAACTTCTTCAGCATCTTGTCACTGAACTCGGGGTGGCCACCCTTGAGCTCATTGCCTTTCGGATAGGATCCTTCGGCCAACAAGGTCTTGCCTTCAAATTCAACACCGAAACGGGCACGGAAATTAAGACCACCTTCAGCAACAGGTTTGCTTGGATCGTAGAGAATATGAGTACCCGGGTGCTTCATCTCAGGGGTACCCCAGCAAGGCCACGGCAAGCCGTAGGTCTCACCATTAATAGGCCCGCCTTCAGCTTTCAAACTGGTGTAGTCGAAGGTGTGCCAGTTTTCCTGGTGAGTTTTCAGACGCTCTGGGCTCTGACCGGTGTAACCGATAGTCCACATTCCCTTGTTATATTCCCGGGTGATGTCTTCGATTAGCGGCTCATCATTGGTCACTTTTATGTTCTTACACAGTTCATCAGCAAAGCCGAGTTTCTTGGCAAGCTTATACATGATGGTTTGATCAGGCAGCGAGTCAAACAGAGGCTCAATAACCTTACTGCGCCATTGCAGTGAACGGTTGGAAGCGGTCACCGAACCATAAGTTTCAAACTGCGTGGTCGCAGGCAGCAGATAAATACCATCTTTACGATCCGGCAATACTGCAGAAGCGGTGGGATAAGGATCAACAATGACCATCATATCCAGCTTTTCCATGGCCTTCTTCTGATCGGCACCACGAGTCTGAGAGTTAGGTGCATGGCCCCAGAATACCATCGCCCGGATGTTATCTTTCTGGGTAATATTGGCCTTATCTTCGAGCACGCCATCGACCCAACGGGACACCGTGATACCCTTGGTGTTCATCGGTTTAACAGGCTTGCCCTTAGACTCTTCATAGCTGTCCTGATCGAAACGGCTAGAAACCCATGCAGGGTCAAGACCCCAGACGCCACTCCAGTGTTTCCAGGCGCCGCCAGAAAGACCGTAGTAGCCTGGCAGTGAGTGAGATAGCACACAGAAGTCAGTAGCACCCTGTACGTTATCGTGACCACGGAAGATGTTTGCACCGCCGCCGCTGACACCGATATTACCCAGCGCCAGCATCAATGCGCAGTAAGCACGAGTGTTGTTGTTACCGGTAGTGTGCTGGGTTCCGCCCATACACCAGATAACCGTACCGGGCTTATTAGTTGCCAGAGTTTTCGCTGCTGTATACATCTGTTCTTCGTCAAGGCCGGTCACCCGCTCAACTTCTGCCGGCACCCATTTCTTAACTTCTTCGCGAACCTCATCCATACCAAACACGCGCTGAGCGATATATTGTTTATCTTCCCAACCGTTTTCAAATACATGCCACAGCAGACCCCAGATCATCGCGACGTCAGAACCGGGACGCAGCGGCAAATGTTGATCACCCTTTGCAGCCGTTCTGGAGAAACGCGGATCAGCAACGATGATCTTGGCTTTGTTGCGCTCTTTGGCATACAGGATATGCTGCATCGCCACTGGATGCGCCTCTGCAGGGTTGGAGCCAATCAGGATAAGGGATTGTGAATTGTGAATATCGTTGAAGCTGTTGGTCATCGCACCGTAGCCCCAGGTGTTTGCTACCCCAGCAACTGTGGTGGAGTGACAGATACGAGCCTGGTGGTCAACGTTATTGGTTCCCCACATGGCCGCAAACTTGCGGAAAAGGTAGGCCTGCTCGTTGTTATGCTTGGCAGAGCCCAACCAGTACACCGAGTCAGGGCCTGATTCCTGGCGAATTTTCTGCATGTTGTCGCCGATCTCATTAACGGCATCGTCCCAGGACATCTTCTGCCATTTACCATCGACCAGCTTCATCGGATACTTCAGTCGACGCTCACCATGTCCATGCTCACGCAGTGCTGCGCCTTTGGCACAGTGACTACCCCGGTTAAAGGGATGATCGAAGGCAGGTTCTTGTCCGGTCCAGACACCATTTTGAACTTCAGCATAGACACCACAACCCACTGAACAGTGAGTACAAATGGTGCGCTTCACTTCAGTCGGCGCAGAGGAAGGTGCGCTTTTGGCAGTAGCCTTGCGCATCATTGTCGGGGAGAACATCGTCGTTGCGGCAACACCACCGGCGGCAATGCCACTGTGACTTAAAAAGCTACGACGGCTGAGTCCGGTTTTATTTTGCTGGGAGCTTTCGGCACCCGTTTGTTCCGCAATTGTTTTTTTGCGAGTTAGTTTCATCATCTCACCTATCTCAGGTTTTTATTCTGAATTAACGCCCAGCATCAAATCCGCGCGGATTTGTAATACTCACGGACATGGTCAGTCTCCCGATATCCCTGAGAGCGCGTTTCTTGCTTCTCCGTTATCTGTTCAGTCGCGGCGCCGGCTTGTCCTGCAGCAACAACAACCGCAACAGCGCCACCAGCAACAGTAAGGGTTTTCAGAAACTCCCGACGTCCTGGATCAGTACGACCCTCAAGTTTTTCTTTGCTCATCCCCAATTCCTCATCTTCTTTATAAGTTTTTTAGTCACTCGCTACCGAAGCAGCTGATAAATCTTTCATTACTACAGGTACTGCATTATTTGTTGACCGGAGCGGTGACCTTGTTTCCAGGGATGAACCAGAAGCATCTTCTAGAACACCTTTTCGGGCTCCAGATACAGGTTTTCCATTCCGGCAAAAATCTCTCCAAAACGGCCAACGGCACTGTAAAAATGTGCGTTTTTGGCATTCTGCAGATCTACAAAAAAGCGTTGTACCCAGCAACCTAGGTTCTGGTTGTAGAAGCCCTCAATATCAGATCTAGAAAAACCTTCTACAGGGTTAGCCATGACCGCCATCACTTCACAAAGAGCGGCGATATGATCCTCTGGCTCACAAACATCCGGGTCCCGTTCAAAGCCCAAGCGCTGCAAATCCATGCGTAACTGAACTAGGGGTTTTTCCATCAGAAATCCGGTCAGATACCAGGACCCGAAAGGCACCAGTTCGCCACGACCGATACCGATAAACAGTTGCTGGTATTCCTCTTCGATCTGCGCAGCATCAGCACGACTCGCGGCCAGCTGCAGCACGCTCCAGGCCTGATGCATCTGCGAATTCTGATTGTCATCTAATTCGATTTGTTGCAACCATTGCAGCAATTTATGATCGGCCGGGGCCGCCATCAAACTGGCTAGCAACGCATAGGAGTCAGAGCGGAAAAGATCGTATAGCTGGTCTGCCGTCAGTGTTTGCTGTGCGGGTTCAAGCGCTACATTCTGCGGATCGATGATTTTGACGGCGATGTTTTGGGATGCGATATCGTTCATGACTCACCTCCCTGTTGAGCAACAGTGGTGGTAACCAAAACAGCCTCACTTTGCGGCTCTGATGCATTCACTTTCTGTTCGTTAGTGTTGGCCTGACTAGAGTCGGCTTGAGTCGATCCAACGATGAGCGGATTAATCGCTCCTGGTAAGACGTCATTTCCGCGAGCATGCTGGTATAGGTCGCTCGATGGATCGTTGGTCACCATATCGACCACCCGACAGTCTTCACACATTTTCAGCCGCTCAAGACCACCATCCCCCCACATACTGTGACCGGCCAGACGCTCAATCATCATGTTGACCATGCCATGGGTGGCAAAGGCTTTACCGCAACTAACACAGCAGAAGGGCTCTTCTTCTTTCAACACCCGACTGTTACGACGCAGTTCAGGATCTAATTGGTAACGGGGTTGCAGGCTAATAACCTTTTCCGGACAGGCTTTTTCACAAAGGCCGCACTGCACACAGTGATCTTCGATAAATGACAGCTCCGGACGTTCGCTATTACTACTCAACGCTTTCGTTGGGCAATTGGAAACACAGGACATACACAGAGTGCAGTTATCGAGATTGATCTCCACCGAGCCGTAAGGAGCGCCATTACGCAGGCTCACCAACGAATCTGATTTTTCCTGCACGACACTGGAATGCTGATAAAGATAGGCGGCTGCCTTGGAAATCTGCTGACGTTTGTCGTTATCAGAACTAAGCCCCGACATTGGCCAACCGGATGAAAGCACCGGCTGCTGCCAGTCATTTTCTATTTCAAGAGAAACAATCGAGATCTGATTATCAAAACCTAATCCCTGCAATATACGATTAGCGACCTCTACTTCCTGATCGATAGTCACGCGAATGGAATCTGGAACCTTTGCGTGACTAAGCAAGGTCACGCCCCCTGCACCCCAGCACAGGGCCGACAGCCACAGATCAAGTCCGGCAGCGCCCAACTCTTCAATTTGCAGCGGCAACCAGTGACCTGGCAATGAGTTCAGATTATCGGCAAGCCACTGACTACCTATCTCCGCATCATGGATCAGCAATTGCGCACCGTCCCCATCTGCCTGCTGATATTTATCCAACAGTTGCCGCGTTTGCTCCAACAATAGCTGCGGCTGCGGGTAGCCATAACGGATCGCAGAAGTCGGACAGGCCGTTGCACAACCACCGGCACCGTGACAGAGATGGACGTCAATATTAACCACCTCTTTGAACACATCGATGGCATCGGCAGGACAAACATCAAGGCAACGAGTACAGCCGCTCATGCCACTGCGGCTATGAGCACACAAATCGTTATTAATCTGGATATAACGGGGCTTTTCAAAATGCCCCTGTAGATCGGCTACTTCTTCAACCGCAGCGCCTATAGCTACTCGGCCTTGGGAAAAATCAGGATGCACATAGCCGGCTGGTTTCAATACCGCATCAAGCTTGGCCTGCTGGTTAAGATCCAGCACCGCATCGAAGGCTTTGCCATCAGTGACTAATTCCGCCAGGTTGGCAGACTGACTATTGACATCAACCAACACCTGAAACTTACCCAGGTAACCTTTGATGGACTTTAGCGGGAAGTGAAATAGTTTAAGCTGAGATTGCTGCTGCGCCAGTTCGGCGGCAGCTTCCATATCCTGATCGAGGTTCTCTGGCATCGGTTCGGTGATCAGACAGGTAATATTGGCCGGTTCGGCAAACAGGTCAGCAGCCAAACGAATTCGGTGTTCGGCGCCAACCAGCAGAATTTGAGACCCTGCTTCATAGCTAACGGTCGGCGCGGCCAAATTCATCGCTGGACCAACCTGAGTCAGGGCGGTACTTCTGGCCTCTAGGTTAGCTTCACTTCGCATTTCGTTTATTGTCATTATTATATTTTTAATACCATTATCCTCCTGTGTTACCCGCTTGCTTTAGGGGGGCCGAACATTCAGGAGGAATCAGCTGTATAAACTCCGATCCACTAAAAACCGTTGTCACGACAAACGATCTTTCCTTTTTACTGAGCAAGCAACGCACCAACATTTTTAGAAAAAGAACACCTCATAATGAGCACGGGTATAAGCCTGCAGCGAACAAACAACTCACTCGTGTCAAAATGACCCTGCCTAAATTTCGGCCTAGACAAATTGGCCGAACCCTCTTTAATCTTTTCTAACCCAGCTCGCTCTCACTATCCTCATCAAGCTCGCCACCCAGGTCTTCTAGAAGTTCGTCGTAACTGTTTGATTGAAATTGTTCATTGCTATCCTCAAGTGACAGGGTTTGAGCCTTGGAGTCGTCCAAATCCAGCTCATCGGGGCTCTCTTTATCTGAAGAATCTTCAGCTTTTTTATGTTCGCCCTCGGCCTCAAGCAGCTTCGCCTTAGCTTCATTAGCCTCCTGTTCAAGCCATTGTTTCATCTGATAAGTGACGGTATCGCCAAGGGGGATGAACGTACTGAAGTCGTCGTCATAGTCGTTAAGACCATCGCGAATATTAAATTCTGGCAGGTGGAAAAGTTTACGCATGGCTTTGCTCCGAAGGGCATCAGACACCCCTTCGGACAAGAATCCAGTAAAGTCAGAGTCTTCATTCAACGTTTCGACGTCAGGCATATCCACATCGGTCAGCGGCGGTACTTCTTCCTCGACCTCTGCCGCTGATTCGTCCGCAACTAGGGCATTCAACGGCTCCGTTTTAACAGACTCTGTCAGCGCTTGTTCATCATCCCCATTCTGTTTCAGGCGCGACCAACGGGAGATAAAACCCTCTTGACTCAGCTCATCGGTCATCAACAAGACTCCTGAGGGGCCGCAGGAGCGGGTGCTACAGAAGCCTCTGCATCGTTGTTGTTGCTGTTGCTGTCGCTGCTGCCTTTGTTTCCCTTGCCCCCATGGTTTCTATTCTTACCTTTTTTAGCCTGAATCTCCGGCTCTCCGTGACGGGCGATAAAGGCTTCAATCCAACACTGGATAGCTTCAGGCATGGACAAAGAAAACACATCCTCCTCGCCACCATCCATATACGAGGCAGCCTCGTCCTGGCTGGCGGTAATAAGAAAGGGCTCCATGTTCGAGTCGTCATTTTCATTGCAGACCACAAACAAACGCGGATCAGCAGAGCCGAGGTTAAATCGATAGGCGGCACGCTCATCGCGATAGAGCTCTAACGACAAGCCGCTAGAGACGAAATCACTGATCAGTTCATCGATTACCTGCTGCTTCAGCGACAACTGCTCACGGCTTCGACAACGACCGTCTGGACCACTCTCACGGTCGCTGCACAGCTCCGCAATACTCCAGCTATAAGCATCCCAACGCTCATGAACAATAGTGCGGCGCCTGAGCCGGACGATCAAAGGCCAGTGACGAACTTCCTCTTCATTGCTGACGCTGGTGCCCGCGCTCGTCGCGCTAATGCCTGACTGCAACATTCCCCTGCTCCCTAAAATTGAGGCCATAAGTCTGACCGGGACTTTAGTAATTCAGGAGGCAACGCAATTTACATTCCAACACTGCGATCACTAGCAACAACAAGGTCTACAACTCATACCTCGGAAAATAATCCAACCCCAGAACCTTCTCTCAGGGTCAAAAATACCCAACCAAACAGAGGAAATGGTCAATATGTCCCACCTGCCGAACTGCCACGCCAGTATCCGGCCGTGATATAGGCGCAACTGGGCTAGGCACAGTTATTGCTGAAAGAGCTTACCGTTAGCCAAACACCGACTCTCTGTCATTGCGAAAATCGGAAGGGAACTATGGATTCGAACAAACAGCCAAGACCTATCATGACCGACGCCGGGTTCTGCAATACCCATCAGGTCAACGTTATAGATGAACAGGGTGAATCCAGAGAGGTATCGGTAGCAGGTGAGTCCCCGCTCACCATCTACCTGGACAAACGGGAAATCGTCACGCTGATGACACTGGGCTCCCATCCAGAGCTACTCACCCTGGGATATTTGCGCAATCAGGGGTTTATCGATCACATATCGCAAGTGGAATGCGTGCAGGTGGACTGGGATGTCGAAGCCGTCGCGGTGATTACCCGCGATGGTGTCGAGGGAATCGAGGAAAAACTTAGCCACCGTACGGTGACCACTGGCTGTGGCCAAGGCACCGTATTCGGAGGGTTGATGGAGAAAATTGATCAGATCGAGTTGCAGCCACAACCCCTGCAGCAGTCAAAGCTGTATGAGCTGCTGGAAAACCTGCGCATCCACAATGACATTTATAAAAAATCGGGTGGCGTCCATGGCTGTGCCTTGTGTCAGGGTACCGAGGTCATCAGCTTTGTCGAAGATGTCGGACGTCACAATGCCGTCGATACCTTAGCAGGAGAAATGCTATTGCAGAATATGGGCGGCAAGGACAAAATTTTCTATACCACTGGCCGTCTCACCTCAGAGATGGTGATCAAGGTGACGCAGATGGGTATTCCCACGTTACTGTCACGCTCCGGTGCCACCCGTATGGGATTGGATGTGGCCAGCCAGGTCAATCTCACCCTGATCGGCCGCTCCAAAGGCCAGCACTTTCTGGTATTCAACGGCGTTGAGCAGATCGACTTCGATCAACGCCCACAGCGGCTGCCGCGATCTGAAAAGAAACAAGCGTTCAGGGAGCGTGCTTGATCATGACTATGGAAATCGACTACAAAACCCAAAGCATGCCGCGCTTTATGAATATCAAACAGGTCGCCGATTACCTGCACCTGAACGAAAAGAAGGTCTACACCTTGGCCAGTGAAGGACAGATCCCTGCCACCAAAGTCACCGGGAAATGGCTATTCCCGCTGGATCTGGTGGATCAATGGCTGGTGGAATCCAGTCACGGCGGCGTACTCAGTGACCGCTTGATAATCGCCGGTAGTGATGACCCCTTGATGCATCGGGCCGTCAGCCAGGTTGCCCGCAAGATTCAGACTGCCGCCATGGTCAGTTACAGCAGTACTGGTACAAAACTGGGACTGTCATTGCTAGCCCGTCAACGGGCCGATGTCTGCGCCATCCACTGGGGTCCCGCCCAAGAAAGCGGTTTTCGCCACCCGGCACTATTAAGCCGTTATCGCCAGCATCAAAAATGGGTGCTGGTACATGCCTTTAAGCGAGAAATCGGCATCATAGTCGCACCAGCGAGTCGCATTCATTTCGACAGCCTTTCCAGCCTACTGGACGCCGACCTACGCTGGAGCATGCGCCAGGAAGGTACGGGCTCCCTGCGGTTTATGGAAGAAACCCTTAACCAGCTGGGCTATAAGCTGGAAGATATCAATCAAGTAGAACAGGGACTCACCGAACGTGAGATCGCCTCTCAAATCGCCATGGGCTTTGCTGATGCAGGTCCGGGCGCTCGCAGTACCGCCACCGAATTCGGATTGGATTTCGTCTCTATGGGATGGGAATGTTTTGACCTAGCGCTCTATCGAGGAATATTCTTCCGTCATCTGTTCCGGGAGCTGATGCAGCATCTGGAGAGCGCCGATTGTCAGCTACAAGCCGAACGACTTGGCGGTTATGATTTTACCGAAACCGGCAAGATGGTCTGGTCGTCCTGAGGGAAAACCATAGCCTGATTAAGGATTACGACCGCAGGATCACTACTGCGAATTTATCAATAGCGGTCATTATCGGTGCAGTTATCGGCAAATAGTGAACATCCACTAGTTTCATCCACCGCCCGCAAACGATGACTGATCTCGCGGGCAATATTGATAATAATCTGTATGTATAGATCCGTGTCGCTTGTCCTGATCCGCTGCAGATCATCTGCACTCAATTTGAATCCATGCACCGATTCCAATGCCCGCACTGAGGCAGATCGAATATGGGTATCGATTAATGACATTTCGCCAATGCTATCCCCCTCCTGACGCACAGCCAGCTGAACCTGAGTCTCATCAGATAAACGGTTGATCACTTCCACCGACCCCTGCTCTATCAGATACATACAATCGGCCTGATCGCCCTGCACAAACAGGTAAGCACCTTCGGCAAACTGTACGGGTTTCAGATACGCAGACATAATGACAAGATCAGCACTGTCGATACCTATAAAAAGCGGATAACTACTCAAATCAAGGGTCGTCATTTCAGCCCCCTAGCGTCAAATAACCCAGACTGTCTATTAGTTCAGGCTGTCTATCACTTCACTCTGCCTATCGGTTCATACTGCCTACCGTGTCACACTGATAGCGCCGGTCAATTGCTCCAAGCGTTTAGCAACCTGTGTGTCCTTACTGTAGAAGAACAAGGTAACCACCGCCACACACTGACCAACTCTGACAATTTTTGAGGATGTGAACACATTCAGGCGGCCATTACCCTGATCCTGACTGAATTTCCCCAGCAAGGTCAAACTATCAGGATTGTGTTCAATAACATCGATAATACGGTTCAGGTTGGGATTGTAGCGGTAATTGACTTGCTGTTGATAGGCACCAATAAGTTCGCTGATGCTGCTTGAAGTATCAGTGGATGATTGCAGCCTCAGGAGTTTTCCTTTTATTGCCGACCATTGGTCGTCATCAATACTGCCCTGCTGCTCCAGCGCAGCATTGAGGGTACCAACAGCGATATAAGGGAAGGAAAAATCCGCGCCCCATTCTTTCATTAGGATATGACGGTAGGTGGCTTTGCGAGCCTTATTACGATGCAGACTACGCAGCAACTTACCCTGACGGCCGGTATTGTCCGCAGATAACGCAATGCTGTAGTTCTCAGGTAGCGTCATCTTGATGGGATGGGGACAACTGGGCAGCGACAACTGCAGACTGTGACTATCTTCTGCAGCTGCTGGATAAGACGGCGTATTGGCAGCAACACTGATGCCCGACAGACTGAGACTTAAAACCACGAGAATAGGTCTTAACACCGATGGAATCTCCATACATTGATTGTGCGAGCAGGATTCAACAAGCCAGGGGTCAGATTAGTAGGATTACGTCAATTACTCTAGTCACTATTCGCATAAGATCAAAAGATTAGCCGAGACCGGAAAAAACGGGAAGGCTCAAAGGGGAGAGAGATACAGCCCTTATGAAGGGGGATAAATAAGCACTGTATTTTTGCCTTCCCGGGGTTTGGAAACCAATACATTCTGGTTGGATCCTGACTGTCAGAAGTTGTCCCTGAGAACCTCTTCGTGCTTGTCTTGCTCCGGTAGATGTATAGTCGCCTAGCAGGGTGCTGCTGTCTGCTGATGCTAAGGAATAGCGGAGATAACATTGAGGAATGGCGCTAGCGTATGGGACCAAAACCCCCAAGGCCAGCACCATTCGGGATAAGCCTTAGCGGCCGATACGACGCACCCGGAATGAACGACCTTTGAGTTTGCCATCGTTTAGTTTCTTTAATGCAAAATTAGCCACCGATCGCGCCACAGCTACATAGGCACGATTGTGAAAGATATTGATCTTACCAACCTGCTTGCCATCAACGCCTTTTTCACCAGTCAAAGCACCAAGAATATCGCCTGGACGAACCTTATCTTTGCGACCACCGTCGATCTGCAAAGTGGCCATAGGCGGCTGATATCCAGGCTCTCGAAGCAGTGAATCCTTGGGTAGGGGTTCAGCTTCAATATCCATCCCAAGATATTCTTCCAGCGCCATGATTTTGCGCAGTTCTTTCTCACTGAACAGGGTACAGGCAATGCCCTTACGCCCGGCCCGTCCGGTACGTCCGATGCGATGGACATGCACTTCGGTATCGTGAGACAGGTGATAGTTGATCACCGCATCGACCGATTCAATATCCAGCCCGCGGGATGCAACATCCGTCGCCACCAAGATAGATGCACTCTGATTAGAGAAACGCACTAAGGTCTCATCACGATCCCTTTGCTCCAGATCGCCATGTAAAGCCACGGCGCTCAGATCATGGGCCCGCAGCTCCGACGCTACCTCATCAGTTTCGCGTTTGGTATTACAAAACACGAGCGCCGATTCAGGACGATGATGCTTTAACAGCCGCAACAACGCTTCGGTACGCTGCTCATTACTGCTGACCTGATAAAAGTGCTGTTTGATGCTGGAACTGTCATGACTGGAGGCCACCTGCACCATCACCGGATCAGTCAGTACCCGATCCGCCATCGCCTGTATCTGGTCGGGGTAGGTAGCACTGAACAACAAAGTCTGACGCTGCTTGGGCAGATGTCCGATAATGGCATCCAGAGAATCCTGAAAGCCCATATCCAGCATACGATCAGCTTCATCGAGCACGAAGGTGGTGAGGTTTTCCAGATTGAGGGTGCCCTTGCGAAGATGCTCTTCCACCCGCCCTGGGGTACCTACAATAATATGCGCGCCATGCTCTAATGACCCGATCTGAGGACCAAAGGGCATACCACCACAGAGTGTTAGTATCTTGATGTTATGGATACTACGACCTAAACGACGTAGCTCCTTGGCCACCTGATCCGCCAACTCACGGGTCGGACAAAGTACCAAAGTCTGAATCCGAAAGCGCTTCACGTCCAGACGGTCCAATACCCCAAGACCAAAGGCCGCAGTCTTTCCAGAACCCGTTTTCGCCTGGGCGATCACATCCCTGCCTGCCAGTACATGAGGAAGACTCTCCGCCTGAATCGGCGTCATGTCTGTATATCCAAGGGTAGATAGGTTTTCAACCAGAGCCGAATTAAGCTTTAGTGATGAAAAGGAAGATTGGCTCACGGAGGGTATCCTGTGTAACGGGCATGGTGCAGAAAAGGCCGTGTATGTTAGCAGATTTGCAAAAAATTTCAGGGATAATCGCTAAAGTTGGTGTTAAAAGCCGCATTTAACCACCATCAAACACCAGCCCACAAATGGCTATGATCTTTTGAATGCCCCGGTCTTCAGAAAATTAACTACCTGGGCAATGACCTGCTTATTGTTCATCATAAATGGATGAGTAACTGGCAAGGCAATATGATCAGCCATGCCATCAAGCTTGGTGTTTTCCACCGACACTTTGCCATCATCGGGATTAGGCAACAGGGTTGAAAGGATCAAATTGATACTGCGAGTTCCGGCGATGATTCCTAGCTCAAAATCCGCCGCTCCCAGCTCATTGGGAACGCTCAATTCACCCGTACCCAGCTGCATACCCGCTGGTCCGTTAATCAGTTCAAAGCCCGGCACGTGGGCCAGGGCATCAACAACCTCACTACCCTTATTAGGTGGCCCCAGCATCACCACGCGTCCTAGGTTTGGGATTTTGTGGTCCTGTAAATATTGTCGAACCAAAATCCCACCCATGGAATGGGTCACGAAATGAACTTTGGTTTCTTCAGGGCAGCGAGACACAGCATCCGAGATGGCATCATAAGCCAGTTTTTCAACAGGATGCTTTCGCGAAGGATAGCCGTAATTGACGGTGTGATAACCCTCTTGCGTTAAAGCATCGGCCATAGTCGACATGGAATTTTCCGTGCGCGCTAAGCCATGCAGTAGCACCACGCATTCGTTTGCGTACAAGGGTAAGGATAAAGAAAGGGTCATGATGAAAATCCATCTAGTCATAAAATCTATCCAAAGCGCCGAAACACATAGCTCCTACCGACACTAAAGTGAACTAGCCACGTACCAATTTCGAATAGGTCTCGCGCACCATATCCCGCACTTCCACGGTTAATGACAACGGCACTACCGCCAGAGTCTCTAGCTGATTTAAAACCGATTGAGTGGCCTGCTTTTTTTGCTCCTGAGTACGGCCGGACAGGATTTTCATTGTCACATGGATAAAAGGATCAGTGCCGGTGCCGGTCCTGAAATATTCATAGGCAATAGCGCGAGTCTTGATATCGGCTTCCTGAAACAAACCACATGCAACCGCACCGGCATGCACCCGTTCGATCAATTCAGGGATAGCGATCGTTTGTTCCAGCTCTTTGGCGTATTCGATAATGCAGTGAGGCATAAGGTATTTTCCTTAGGATGAAGCCGTTTTCAGGGCGGTCAGTTGCGTTTGAATGAGGTTTCTATGTTGCCGAAATCCTCGAGAAACAGCTCTTTCCTGTCTGCTGCCACCAGTGCCTGAAAAATATAGTACCCATCCGCGCTAAACAATATGGTCTGTTCGATAAACAGCTCTTGAGCGGTGTCTTCGTCTACCGCTGATGCCTGGATCAAATAGCCTTGCAGCGCATCGATATTCACCGCGCGCTCGCTGATCACTTTTGCTGCAGACAGCACCCGTGTTTGCCGTAATCGCTGCTGGGAAAAGGTTTGTATATCGGTAGGGACTTGCCAGCCCTGAGACAGAGAGGAACCCACAATGACCATCGCAGTGCCCCGGTCTTTAACCGGAAAAACCCCGTCTTCCGTCAGAAACAGATTGCTACCGATTTTATTGGCGAACTGTAGGCTGCCCGACTCCGCAACGGTAAAGGTGAGACCCTCGAAGAAATTCAATTTAAGGGACTTATCCCAGCTGACCGACAGCAACGCCGCCTTTAGTATTTCGGCAAGCTGTTGCTCCAATTCCAGCGGAAAACTAGCCACCACAAGAACCGTCTCCTGGGCATCACCAAGCACCAACATCCACTTTAGAAATTCCGTGCCGTAGGCGTTCTGGCTAACCTGAAGCAGTACCGCCTCGGTGCCGTTGATGGATATCGCCTCCCTGCTCCGAAACTGCATGCCACGGTTCGCCAACCCCATCGGGCTAAAGCCTTTAACAACCACTGAGTAAGGGCCTCCGGGGATCCGGTTAACCATAATCGATGAACCAGTAGACTCCATCATAAAACCGGGAAACTGGCTGGTGGCGATAAATTCTTTCGGCGGATCGATCAATACCTTGGTGCCAGGCACTCGCTCCTTGGCCAGCAAATGACCGTTCAAGCTAACCAGCATAAAGGTCAGTAGAATAGAGGTTAGTTTTTTCATGGTTGATTCCCTAGTTCGTGGCTGTAGCCTAGCAGCGTGGTACGCGTACAGAAGTCCAGCCAGCTGTCTTTTTGCTAGAAAATTTGACCGGGTTTTTAGCACGGTCCAATTACATCGGTAACACATCGACAGATTCCCCCCATAACCGGCTGAATTGCTTGCGCGCTGCAGATTGAGCGCCACTACTCCAGAATTCGTTGTAACCAAATGCAGTACTTGTTGTTAGTAAACTTTCAGCTTCTAGACGTCGCACTGTCTCTTTAGCAACGGCAAGATCTGTATTAATTATCTCTACGTTTGGGCCTGCTACTTTTCTTATCATTGGGGCTAAGAAAGCGTAATGAGTGCAGCCAAGCACAATTTTGTCTGCCCCCTTCTCAAGAAGGGGAAGCACATACTTTTTAATTAGCGCCTCCGTGTTTTCACCTTCAAGGTTCAAAGCCTCAACCTGTTCCACCAGGCCCGGACATGGCTGAACCTCTATTTTGACGTTTGAACAAAAGATTCTAGCTAACTCATTGAATGAATAGCTTTTAAGTGTCTGCGTTGTTGCTAGAACGCCAACGATGCCGCTGTTAGTTTTAAATACCGCCGGCTTAACACCAGGTTCAACACCAATAATTGGAACGGTATATTTAGCGCGGAGTGTTTGTATGGAGGATACGGTTGCAGTGTTACAGGCGATAACAACCGCCTTCGCTTTTTGTTCTAATAGGAATTGAATGATTGAGGATGATCTTTGACCTATATACGACGCTGATTTGTCACCATAGGGCGCATGTGCAGAGTCCGCAATATAGAGTAGATTCTCGTTTGGCATTAGTTCACGAATTCGATGCGCTATAGATAAGCCTCCGACACCTGAATCAAAAATTCCAATAGGATTTCCATTAATCATAAATCGTCAAACATCTCATTTAACCCAGGCGCATTCGTGTCAGGAGGAGTAACTGATGGGGCCAGACCCCGTTGGTATCCAGCGGGAACAGAGCCGCTCTGTGCTAGCTTAGCGATTAGAACGCGACGTGTAAGCTGTAAGCTACAGCCACTGGTTAAAAGCTTACCCCTTAAGTTTTGGCCACTGATTGTAACCGACTTCGGGGGTGTTTGACTGGTATTCACGGATTAGCGGTGATCCCAGCTTATTTGCTTCGGATGCATCTTCGAATGCAAAGATGATCTCTTTTCGGATGGTCATATCCATACGCTCTTCACAAGCAAAATCCCTGGCTTTGTATTCACTCTTGGCGCTACCAAAGCAATTGATACTGCCGGTTAGATCCTTGCCTATCAATTGATCCTCTATAGAGCCATACTGATACGGTTACGCATTGACTTAGCTGTGTGAATGGAAGTCACTGGTAACAACAGTCCTTAAGTTGGCTCAAACTGGCTTTAGGTTTATGACGTTACAACAAGTGGAAAGTATCATGAGCAAAGGACAAGACAATAAAAAAAATACTAAAAAGAAACCGCTTTTAACGGCAAAAGAAAAGAAAGCCGCAAAGGTATCCAAGAAAGCCTCATCTAATGTTTTAGGTAGTTAAGCACGGAATGGCCATCGAGTTTTTGCGATGGCCTTTATTTAGTGAGTCAATATCACGCTAGAATTACTTTAGCCTAACAGCAGCATCTCCAGCCACGTAGTGGCGACCTTATTATATGAATCCCCGGTTCTGCTGGCGTCCGTGTTTAGCTTTGTTATGCATTTTTTCTCGCTATTACTTTTTTGCTTTATGCAAAGATGTTTGCTGCAAGACTGAGCGATATTCATGCTTTACCGCGTCGTCGTACTTGGAACGATGCTTCTTCGCAATGTTACGACGATATGTTTTCCTTTGTAACCAGTTAATCCCCCCTCCTGTGTAGCCGAGCATTGCAGCATTCAAGGGAATAAGCGGATGGCTGTCTGAAGCCTCAACGAGGCAGAGTTTCCATCCGCGCCCTTGAATGCGAAACGCTCAGGGACGCTGGTAAAGCCGGCCAAACAGCAGGGGCGGCTTGGGATTGTTAAGGGCTTTGGCCGCCCAAAGCCCTTAACCCGCCAACAGGCGAAATTCAGCTTATCAGGCACCCAGATGCCAGCGAAATTTGCTCATTAACTTATAGACAATTGTTTCGCCCCCGGCGACTCCCTTTTCTTAGACGGCTAAGAAAAGGAAGCAAAAGAACCCGCCCCTGAGATTCGGCCTTCAGCTTCCCTCACTTCTCATTTATCGAGAGCGCTGCGGAACTCGCCTTTCAGGCTCAAACAGTCCTCGCTTCCCTCCCTCGATAAACTGCGAGGCTCGGCATCATCAAAGGGGAGGTTGGCGCTGCTGGAGATATCGTGCCTAAAACTCAGTAGGTGCCGCCTGCTCCCCTAATCCCCTCCTGTGCAGCCGAGCATTGAAGCGTTCAAGGGAATAAGCGGATGGCTATCTGAAGCCTCAACGAGGCTGAGTTTCCGTCCGCGCCCTTGAAGGCCAAACGCGCAGGGGCGGCTGGGATTGTTAAGGGTTTTGGCCGCCCAAAGCCCTTAACTCGCCAACAGGCGAAAACAGAATTATCAGGCAACCCAGATGCCAGCGAAATTTGCTCATTAACTTATAGACAATTGTTTCGCCCCTCGGCGACTCCCTTTTCTGTTCTGGTCAACAATTCCGGACACTTTAATTTGCTACTTTCTCATACTGAA
>JBALWH010000044.1:0-39512 GCA_036960175.1 Motiliproteus sp.
CCACCGATATAGCGATCTTTACCGGCGGTGCCATTCGTCATACTGCGGTGATTCCCATTGCTGGCGATCAGGTCACCAATGACATCGCCATGGCTCTGAGGACGCCCACTCAGCATGCCGAAGAGATCAAAATAAAATACGCCTGCGCTCTGGCTCAGCTGGCCAGTGCTGATGACATTATTAAAGTGCCCAGTGTTGGTGATCGTCCACCTAGAGACCTGAGCTGTCAGGCTTTAGCTGAAGTGGTGGAGCCGCGCTATGACGAGCTTTTTACCTTGGTGCAAGCTGAACTACGCCGCAGTGGTTTCGAAGATCTGGTCGCCGCCGGTATCGTGCTCACTGGTGGCACCTCGAAGATGGAAGGGGCAGTGGACCTGGCGGAAGAGATCTTCCATATGCCGGTGCGCCTAGCCAAACCCTTTGGTGTTAGAGGGTTGACCGACATTATCGGCAACTCGATCTATTCCACTAGTGTGGGACTATTACTCTACGCTGAGAAACACGCACGCCAGCAGCTGAGCCCGGAATTACAAGAAGTTCGGCCACGTATGGTGGATCGAATGAAATACTGGTTTCAGAACAACTTCTGAGATCGGGGACAGTAAATAAAACAAATTAAGCAGTAAGTGATTGACCGGTGAGAGCAACTTAGTCTTGCTCAGACCACAAAAAGGGGAGAAGGCCAATGTTTGAATTAGTCGATAACGTACCACAGAGTGCCGTGATCAAAGTGATCGGTGTTGGTGGTGGTGGTGGCAATGCTGTCCAGCATATGCTGAATAGCGATGTGGATGGTGTGGATTTTATCTGCGCCAATACTGATGCTCAGGCCTTGAAAGTTGCGGGGCTGCATGGCGTGTTGCAGATTGGTGGTGAGCTGACCAAGGGTCTGGGCGCCGGAGCCAATCCAGAGATCGGCCGCCAGGCAGCAATGGAAGATCGCGAGCGTATCGCTGATATGCTCAATGGTGCCGACATGGTGTTTATCACCGCAGGTATGGGTGGTGGAACCGGCACTGGTGCCGCTCCAGTGGTTGCGCAAGTAGCTAAGGAGTTGGGTATATTGACCGTTGCTGTGGTCACCAAACCCTTCCCCTTTGAGCGTCGTACCAAAGCCGCTGATGAAGGTATTAAGGCCTTGTCAGAAAGCGTTGACTCGCTGATTATTATTCCCAACGAAAAGCTATTGTCGGTGCTGGGTAAGAAAGCCTCTTTGATTGATGCATTCAAAGAAGCCAACAACGTTCTGCAAGGGGCTGTACAGGGCATTGCTGATCTGATTATTCGTCCAGGCATGATCAATGTCGATTTCGCTGACGTTAAAACCGTGATGTCGGAAATGGGCATGGCGATGATGGGCACTGGCGTAGGCCGTGGTGAAGACCGCGCCCGGGTTGCCGCTGAAGCGGCGATCCGTTGTCCACTGCTGGAAGATATTGACTTGCAAGGTGCCCGGGGCATTCTGGTCAATATTACCGCCGGATTAGATCTAAGCTTGGGTGAATTTGCCGAAGTTGGTGACACAATTGAGGAGTTCGCCTCAGAAAATGCCACAGTGGTGGTGGGAACGGTAATCGATCCAGAAATGAGCGATGAACTAAAAGTCACTGTTGTTGCCACAGGACTTGGAAACCGTGATATGCCAGCGATGAAAATGGTTAGCAGTACTAAGAGTCAGCGTAAGTCCGATGGCACATTGGATTTCGATAAGCTCGATTTGCCTGCCGTACTTCGCCGCCAGAATGAAGTCAAAGGTCGGGCTCAGTCACAATCGAATTTAAACGATAATGCTGAACCAGAACAGATTGAGTTGGCTAAGACAGGTACGGATGACGATATGGAATTTCTAGAAATCCCAGCGTTTTTGCGTCGCCAGGCGGATTAGTTGAGGCCCTGTTAAAAAAGGGTCAACTTTGGTATGATTCGCGGAAGTTTTTTTTACCTAGACCAAATGTCGGAACGCATGATTAGTCAAAGAACACTCAAAAATGCCATAAAAGCCACTGGTGTGGGTCTCCATACCGGTGAAAAAGTTTACCTTACGCTGAAGCCTGCTCCAGTGGATACAGGTATCGTATTTCGGCGTGTGGATCTAGATCCCGTCGTAGAAATTAAAGCCTGGGCGGAAAACGTTGGCGATACTACGATGTCTACCAACCTGAGTCAGGGTGGTGTCCGTATTGCTACCGTTGAACATTTGTTGTCAGCCTTGGCCGGTCTCGGTATCGATAATGCTTATATCGAGCTCAATGCCGAAGAAGTTCCTATTATGGACGGCAGTGCGGCTCCCTTTGTGTTCCTGATCCAGTCAGCTGGGGTCAGGGAGCAGGACGCCCCTAAGGCGTTTATCCGCATCAAGCGCAAAGTACGAATTGAACAAGATGGTAAGTGGGCAAGCTTTGAGCCTTTCGATGGCTTTAAAGTTGGTTTCACGATTGAATTCGATCATCCTGTTTTTCGTGACCGTAACAAAGAATGTGTTCTGGACTTCTCAAGCACTTCTTTTGTGAAAGAAGTTAGTCGTGCTCGTACCTTCGGTTTTATGCGTGATATCGAACACCTGCGAGCTCAGAATTTGGCCTTGGGTGGCAGCATGGACAACGCTATTGTTGTTGACGACTACCGTGTATTGAATGAAGACGGTCTTCGGTACGATGATGAGTTCGTCAAGCATAAGGTATTGGACGCGGTTGGTGATCTCTATTTGCTAGGCAAAAGCTTGATTGGCGAGTTTAAAGGCTTTAAGTCCGGCCATTATCTAAACAACTTACTGCTACGTGAATTGTTGAATGATAAAAGCGCTTGGGAAATTGTCACCTTTGATGATCCAGAGAAAGCTCCTATCTCTTATATGCAGCCTATTTTGGCTGATTAAGTTTCTTTCTGCGGAAAGCTGGAAAGCCGGAATTAGCAGTAAATTCCGGCTTTTTTTTGTCAGAGATTTAGGGGCTGATTACCATAAAGTTATCACCCGCTTTGGATTGCAGATGACTTCGCTCATCTGAGGTAGAAAATTATCTTCAATACCCCATTGAATTGAGGGTAGAATGCCACCATTTGTATATTTGCTACGGACCATCCCGGACCGGCAACGAATTATAAGCACAGACTATGATTGCTCCTATTTTTAGAAAAATCTTTGGAAGTAAGAATGACCGCGAGTTAAAGCGGATGGCTAAACTCGTCAAAGCAGTCAACGCCTTTGAAGAGGAAATTAGTCAACTTAGCTTGGATCAGCTGAAAGAAAAGACTCAGCAATTTAGAGAACGCTTTCAGCAGGGTGAAACCCTTGATCAGTTGCTGCCAGAAGCTTTTGCTGTTTGTCGTGAAACCTCCAAGCAGGTTCTCGGGATGCGTCATTTTGACGTTCAGTTAATCGGTGGTATTACCTTGCACGAAGGCCGTGTTGCAGAAATGCGCACCGGTGAGGGTAAAACCTTAGTCGCCACATTGGCCGCGTATTTGAATGCCATTCCCGCTGAGGGAATGCACGTTATTACCGTCAATGATTATCTGGCTAAGCGGGATGCGGCTTGGATGGGGCGCCTGTATGAAGCTTTGGGATTAACCTATGGCGTTATCTATTCCGGTCAGGATCAGGAAGAGAAGCAGGCCGCTTATCAAGCCGATATAACGTACGGTACTAATAACGAATTTGGCTTTGATTATTTGCGTGACAACATGGCCTTCAGTACTGAAGACAAGGCCCAGCGAGCACTCAATTTTGCTATCGTTGATGAAGTTGACTCTATCCTTATCGATGAAGCCCGTACGCCGCTGATTATTTCTGGGCCTGCCGAAGATAGCTCAGAACTCTATAGGCGCATTAATACGCTAGTCCCTAAACTGGAGCTGCAGCCAGAGTTGGAGGAAGGGCAGGAGTCTAGTGATGAGGGGCATTACACCCTCGATGAGAAGCAAAAATCTGTTGAACTTACGGAAAACGGACATCAGTTTGTAGAGAAAATGCTGACTGAAATGGGTCTGTTAGGAGAAGGTGAGAGTCTTTATTCGCCGAAGAATTTGAATTTGCTACATCATGTTCAGTCGGGTTTGCGCGCGCTCGTCTTGTACGCCAAGGATGTGGATTATATCGTTCAGGATGACCAAATCGTTATTGTTGATGAGCACACCGGGCGCACCATGCCAGGGCGTCGCTGGTCGGAAGGACTGCATCAGGCTGTCGAAGCTAAGGAAGGTGTCTCTATCCAGAACGAAAGTCAGACGTTGGCTTCTACGACCTTCCAGAACTACTTTCGGATTTATAGCAAACTATCGGGAATGACTGGAACTGCGGATACGGAAGCATTCGAGTTACGCCAAATTTACGGTCTTGATGTGGTGGTTATCCCCACCAATATGCCAGTTCTGAGAAAAGATTCGAATGATTTGGTCTTCCTCTCTATGGAAGAAAAGTTTGCTTCAATCGTCGAAGAAATCAAGGACTGTATGGCGCGCAAGCAACCCGTTTTGGTTGGTACTGCATCCATCGAAATGTCAGAAGTGGTTTCAGCGCAGTTGAGCAAGTCGAATATCAAACACAACGTCCTGAATGCGAAGCATCACGAGAGTGAGGCTCAGGTGGTTGCTGATGCAGGGCGTCCCGGTGCGGTAACTATCGCGACCAATATGGCCGGTCGAGGTACCGATATCGTATTGGGTGGTAACTGGCAGTCAGAGATCGACAATCTGGACAACCCTGGCGAAGAACAGACTGAAGCCATTAAATTAGATTGGCAGGGCCGGCACAAAGAGGTTCTGGAAGCGGGTGGTCTGCATATTATTGGCACTGAGCGCCACGAGTCTCGTCGTATTGATAATCAGTTGCGTGGTCGAGCGGGTCGCCAGGGTGATCCAGGCTCCTCGAGGTTTTTCTTGTCGCTGGATGATAATCTGATGCGTATCTTTGCCTCAGACAGGGTCAAGAATTTCATGCAGGCCTTGGGTATGGAGCAGGGTGAGGCGATTGAGCATAAGATGGTATCCAATGCCATTGAGAAGGCTCAGCGTAAAGTTGAGGGCCGTAATTTCGATATTCGTAAGCAGCTTCTTGAATACGATGATGTTGCCAATGATCAGCGCCGTGCTATTTATGATCAGCGTAATGAATTGATGGCTTCAGACGATATATCCGAAACCATTAATGTCATTCGTGAAGAAGTGGTTAATGACGTGATTAGCGACTTTATTGCCCCTCAGAGTCTCGAGGAGCAGTGGGATGTCGCTGGGCTTGAGAAGCAGATAGCTACGGACTTAAATTTGCAATTGCCGGTTCAGGAGTGGCTGGATGCAGATGATAATCTGCACGAAGAAACTCTCAGAGCTAAAATCTTTGATCAGGTGGTTAGCGCCTACAAAGAAAAAGAAATTGTTGTTGGCGAAGAGTCCATGCGTCTGTTTGAAAAGCAGGTGATGCTGCAGGTGCTGGATACGCTCTGGAAAGAGCATTTGGCGACTATGGATCATCTTCGTCAGGGCATCCATTTACGTGGATATGCCCAGAAGAATCCTAAGCAGGAATATAAGCGTGAATCTTTTGAGCTGTTCCAGGAACTTCTGACAAACATCAAGCAGGATGTGGTGCGTATTGTCTGCCACGTTGAGGTGCGACAGCCGGAAGAGGTTGAAGAGATGGAGCGGCAGCGTCGTGAGGCCCTCGAGCAGCAGCAGATGCAATATCAGCATGACGTTGCCAATGCGATGTCTTCAGAGTCATCAGCAGAAAGCGACGAAGAGGGGGAAGAGCACGCCCCTTATGTTCGAGAGGAGCGCAAAGTTGGCCGTAATGAACCCTGTCCTTGCGGCTCTGGTAAGAAATTTAAGCAATGTCATGGTCGTCTAAGCTAAGCGACCTATTTTATCCGTCAGGAGCATTAAGCCGTGGCTGTAGGACCTGATCAATTACCGGAATTCCACCCGATTTCCGGATTCCGCCTAGGTACTGCCTGTGCAGGGATTAAGAAGCCCGGCCGTGCTGACCTGGTGGTGATGGAGTTAGCGCCTGAAAGCACAGTTGCCGGTGTATTTACGCGAAATTTGTTCTGTGCCGCGCCAGTCACTCTTTGTAAGCAGCATCTGCATAGCGCCAATCCTCGTTATCTGCTGATCAACACCGGCAATGCTAATGCCGGTACTGGTCATCAGGGTATGGTTGACGCCGTCAGCTGCTGTCAGGCTCTTGCTGCAGAGGCCGGGGTCGACGAGCAATCCGTCTTACCTTTCTCAACCGGCGTTATTGGCGAAAAGTTGCCGGTGGAAAAAATCCACTCTGGTATACCACTGGCTATGGCGGCTTTAAGTGAAAATGGCTGGCGAGATGCTGCTTCTGGCATTATGACCACTGATACTCGCCCCAAGGGAGCTACTCGGGTTATTGAGTATCAAGGGCAGCGCATTCACATCAGCGGAATTTCCAAAGGCGCAGGGATGATTTGTCCCAATATGGCAACCATGCTGGCTTACATTGCGACTGATGCTGCTGTGTCTCAGCAAGACCTGCAGTGCTTGCTTTCCGCCGCCGCTGACCGCTCCTTTAATAGGGTTACCGTCGATGGCGATACTTCTACCAATGATTCCTGCATGCTCGTCGCAACTGCAGCAGGAGTTTCTGTGGCGCCTGGTAGCGATCTTTGGGAGCTGTTTGCTGAGGCTGTTGATGTTGTCCTGCTGGAGCTCGCTCAGGCCATCGTACGAGATGGGGAAGGCGCCACTAAGTTTGTCACTATTGCCGTCGATCAAGCGAAGTCATCTGAAGAAGCCTTGCAGATCGCTTACGCTATCGCTCATTCTCCTTTGGTGAAAACGGCGCTGTTCGCCAGTGACCCTAATTGGGGTCGGATCTTAGCAGTAGTAGGGCGTGCAGGTATTAATGATCTCGATCTCGATGCACTGCAGATCTACCTTGATGATGTTTGTATTGTTGAGGGCGGCGGACGAGCAGCGGGCTATACCGAAGACCAGGGGCAGCGAGTGATGAATCAGGAAGAAATTCTGATTCGTGTGGTGTTGAGTCGAGGTGAAGTATCCGAGCAAGTCTGGACCACCGATCTGTCACATGACTACGTCAGTATTAACGCCGATTATCGTAGCTGATCCCGCGTCTACTCAATGAAACAAAGCATACATGTAGCAGCGGCCGCGATCTTTGGAGACGATGGTCGGCTGCTGATCACCCGGCGTTCGGATCATACTCACCAAGGCGGGCTCTGGGAATTTCCCGGCGGCAAAGTTGAGGCTGGCGAATCAGTTCAACAGGCCTTGTGCCGTGAACTGAAAGAAGAGCTAGATATAGAGCCCCGTCACTATCTTCCGTTGATACGTATCCCTTTTTCTTATCCTGATAAAACCGTACTGCTGGATGTCTGGCGGGTATTGTCATTTGATGGCGAGCCCAAAGGTCTGGAAGGGCAGCCGATGCGTTGGTTATCTGTCAGTGAGCTGGATCGAGATGAGTTCCCTGCGGCAAATCGCGCCATTATCGACTCACTACAGTTACCCGATCGCTATTTGATAACGGGTGATTATTTCGAGCCTGAGGATTTTTTAAAGCGTTTGCAGCGTGCTTTGGATGCTGGGGTTGCTATGGTTCAGTTTCGGCATAAAACGCCCCGCATTGGCCCAATGAAATTACTCTTAGATAAGGCAGTGGCTTTGTGTCATGCCCACAAGGCACTGCTTCTGGTTAACGGCGATTTTGAGCTGGCTGAAGAGGTGGGTGCGGATGGAGTACATTTGAGCTCAACGCAGCTAATGAGCATTAATCGGCAACAACTCCAGCAATGGCGACAGCGTTGGCCGCAGGCGTGGATTGGAGCTTCTTGCCATAATGAGAAGGAGTTACAAAAAGCCGCATATATTGGTGTTAGATATGTATCTTTATCGCCGGTAATGGCAACTGCATCTCACCCTGAGACCGAGGCGATGGGTTGGCAGCGGTTTCAGCAGCTGGTCGATAAGGTGCCGCTGCCGGTGTTTGCTCTTGGTGGTATGGAGTTGGATGCGCTAGATCAGGTTATGCAGTCTGGTGGTCAGGGCATCGCGGCAATTCGAGAATTTTGGGGTAGTTAAGGATCGCTAGGTCAATGTAGTTCAGAGGGTGGCCAATCGTTACCTATATCATCCTCAGACATAAGATTATCGTTGTCTTCGCCATGGGATGGGCTGCTGACCTGGTACTCGTCGCTGGCCCAGGCGCCGAGGTCCAAAAGGCGACAGCGTTCTGAGCAGAAGGGCCGGTAAGGCGTTTTTTCACTCAGGTTTACGGGCTTTTGGCAGTTTGGGCATGGAATCTGTTTCATGGCTTTGCAGCTTACTGCTAGTTGTAATAGGTGACTAGACTAGTTGTTTTTGGCGGTATTTGCCAATGTTCTGAACTGCTGATCCAACTTTATTACCTTGTTTCTCAGTTCTATTAAAGGACCGCTGTTATCGATAACGCTGTCGGCCAGTTGCAATCGTTTAGTGCGGCTCATCTGGGCTTTAATAATCGCTCTGGTCTGAGTTTCTGGATTGTTATCACGACGGGTCGTGCGTTCGATCTGCTGTTCTTCGGGTACATCAACGACCAGAATATGATTGCACAACTGGTGCTGGTCCGTTTCCAAAAGCAGCGGAGATACAAGTATGCAATATTCAGATTTGGCGTGCTGTAGCTTTTCCACCGTTAATTCTCGGATCAATGGGTGCAGCAGTTGCTCAAGCCAGGCCCGTTGTTCCGGGGATTGAAAAATACGCTCTCGTAATAATGAGCGGTTTAATGATTCGTCTGGCAATAGGATTTCTGGACCGAAGTGATTGCTAATGGCTTGCAGCGCAGGCTGCCCGATCTGAACTATCTCTCTGGCTATAATATCGGCATCGACCTGCTCGATGCCAAGTTTGATAAACTCATTTGCAACTGCAGTTTTACCACTGCCAATGCCGCCAGTTAGCCCAATAACAAACATAATTAGGTCCTTAGCCTAGGCCGATAAACTGCCAGTATTGGTTGGTGATCTCTTCTCCCCAGAGCATTGCGATCCAGCCAGCGATCGCGAGAAATGGACCAAAGGGGATGGGCTGGCTGCGGTCACGGCCTTTTAACATGATCAGGATCACGCCAATTATTGCGCCTACCAGAGAAGAAAGGATGACCACCAAGGGTAGCGCTTGCCATCCGAGCCAAGCTCCCAGAGCCGCAAGGAGTTTGAAATCGCCATAGCCCATTCCTTCCTTGCCGGTGATTAACTTGAAAAGCCAGTAAACACTCCAGAGCGAAAGATAACCAAAAACGGCCCCCCAAAAGGCGCTGCTTAGATCAGTGAGTATGCCCTGGCTATTGATAATTAGGCCCAGCCATAGCAGTGGCAGAGTTAGATCGTCAGGTAATAGTTGATGGTCATAGTCAATCATCGTGAGGGCGATCAGTACCCAAGTGAACAGTAATAACGCAACAGCAGTCGGGGTTGCGCCGAAGTGGTAGGCAATTAACGCAGACAGTAAGCCTGAGATAAGCTCAACAATTGGGTAGCGGATAGATATTTTGACTTTGCAGGATGAGCAGCGGCCACCCAGAAAAAGATAACTTAATACTGGAATGTTTTCGTAAGCTCTAATGTGATGACCGCAGGCAGGGCAACGGGAATTGGGTACCGCAAGGTTGAATGGTTCTAGACCGTCATTCGTGTCGCAGGGTACCTCAGGTTCCAGTAATGCCTTGCATTGCGAGGTCCATTCCCTGTTCATCATTACCGGCAGGCGGTAAATCACAACATTTAAAAAACTACCAACCAGCAGACCAAGCACCAGCGCAAGAGAGACCGTTAGCATAGGCATGCTGGCCATGGCTTCAAATAAAGTCACTTATTAGGGCCTTATACCACTTCGCCAAGCTTGAAGATCGGCAGGTACATGGCAATAACCAAGCCGCCTACTAATACCCCCAATATGGCCATAATAAAGGGTTCCATTAGAGCCGTGAGGTTATCAACCGCGTTGTCCACTTCGTCTTCGTAGAAGGTTGCCACTTTATCGAGCATTTCGTCTAAAGAACCGGCTTCTTCACCGATGGCGACCATCTGTACGGCCATATTGGGGAATACGCCGGTCATCTGAGTGGCATTGCGTAAGGATTGGCCTGTGGATACGCCGTTTCGTATTTGGTAAATCGCCGTGCGGTAGACCACATTGCCGGAGGCCCCTGCCGCAGACTCCAGCGCATTGACTAAAGGAACACCTGCCGCAAAGGTTGTTGACAGAGTACGGGCAAAGCGGGCAATTGCCGCTTTATTTAAAATTTCACCGATAACGGGTAGTTTCAAGGAGAATCTATCTACGGCGTCAGCGAACCCTTGGGAGCGATGGTTGGCCTCTTTAAAGGCATACCCCAGACCCATAATAATAGCTAAGGCGATAAACCAGTAGCTTTGGGCGTACTCAGATAATTCGATAACGAACTTGGTAAAGGCCGGAAGATCGGCTCCAAACCCTTTAAATATCGATTCAAATTGCGGGACAACCTTAATCAGCAAAATGGCGGACACCACGATACCAACCACAATTACGGCGATCGGGTAAGTCATCGCTTTTTTGATTTTGGCTTTTAGGGCCTCGGTTTTTTCCTTATAGGTGGCGATTCGGTCAAGCATTGTTTCCAGGGCGCCCGATTGCTCACCGGCTTCGACCAAGTTACAAAATAGGTCATCGAAATGACGGTCGTATTTCCCCAGTGCGCTGGCCAGGTTGCCGCCGCTGGCGACATCATTTTTTATATCGAAGATCATTTTTTTGAGCTTATCTTTCTCAACGCCGCCGGCGACAATCTCAAACGCTTGGATAAGTGGTACGCCAGCTTTCAACATAGTCGCCAGTTGTCGCGTGAACAGGGCAATATCAAGAGGGGTGATCGGCTTGCCTGATGAGCTGAAGAGGGAGGATCTCTCCTTGCTAACCTTGTTGGGAATGATTCCTTGTTTGCGTAGCAAGGCTTTGGCAAAGGCGACGTTTTCGGCGTCTATCTTGCCTCTGCTTTTATTGCCGCTCTTGTCTTTTCCTTCCCAGGAAAACGAGGTAAGTTTGACTTCTTTTGTAGCCATGTTTGGTTCCGCTCAGGTCTACATGATTATCAGTATGTTAGTGCAATGACGGGGTTAGAGTAATCGATTTAAGTCAGGCTTTCACTACCCGGTTTACTTCCTCTAAGCTGGTAAGCCCTTTTGCCACTTTTATTAAGCCGGCATGTCTTAAGCTGTGAAATCCTAGTTTGCGCGCCATTTCTGCAATTTCCAGTGAATTACCGTTGCTCATGATCAGTTCGGCAATTTGCGGCGTCATCGCTAGCAGCTCGTAGATGCCGACCCGGCCTTTGTATCCACCATTACAGCTGTTGCAGCCCACGGGGCGATAAACGGTGACACCGGAATCGACTTGCTCTTGAGTAAAGCCTTCTTCCAATAAGGTTTCTTTGGGTATGTCGACCGGTTGTTTGCACTTAGGGCACAGTCGTCTTCCCAGTCGCTGGGCGATAATCAACGTTACCGAAGTGGCGATGTTGAATGCCGGAACCCCCATATTCCTTAGTCGCGTTAGCGTTTCAGGAGCACTGTTGGTATGCAGTGTAGACAGTACCATGTGCCCGGTCTGAGCCGCCTTGATGGCAATTTCAGCCGTTTCAAGGTCGCGGATCTCACCCACCATGACAATATCTGGATCTTGACGGAGGAAAGAGCGTAACGCCGTAGCAAAGGTTAGACCCACTTTTGCGTTAACATGAACCTGGTTGATTCCTTCTAAATTGATTTCAACGGGGTCTTCTGCGGTGGATATATTACGCTCAGGGGTATTAAGTATGTTTAGGCCCGTATAGAGAGAAACGGTCTTACCACTACCGGTAGGTCCTGTTACCAAAATCATGCCCTGAGGCTCTTCCAGAGTTTTTACAAAGAGCTCTCTTTGGTCGTCTTCATAACCCAGGGCATCGATTCCCATCTTCGCACTGGCTGAGTCGAGTATACGAAGTACGATTTTTTCCCCCCAAAGGGTGGGTAGGGTGTTGACCCGGAAGTCGATGGATTTGGTTTTAGATATTCGCATCTTGATGCGGCCGTCCTGAGGGACTCGTCGCTCGGATATATCCATCTGTGACATGACTTTTAGGCGGGCGCTAAGTCTGGGGGTCAGATTCACCGGAGGGCGTGCTACTTCATGCAAAATACCATCGGTGCGAAAGCGAATACGGTAGGTTTTTTCGTAGGGTTCAAAGTGAACATCAGAGGAGCCGAGTTTAATAGCATCTAGTAGTATTTTGTTGACGAAGCGAACGATCGGGGCTTCGTTGGTACCCTCATCGACATCCTCTTTGCGTGCATTAGGATCTGAAACATCATCCAGCTCGAGATTTTCCAGATCGGCATCGTCAAGACCATCTAGGACTGATCCACTTTGAGCATCAAGGAATTTCTCTATGGCGCGGGTGAGTTTATCTTCCTCAACCACCACCGCTTCGGTTTTGATGCCGGTATGAAACTTGATTTCATCAAGGGCATGGACGTTAGTGGGGTCGGAAACAGCGACATAGATGCGGTTATCCCGTTTGATCAACGGCACTGCATGGTGTTTGCGGATCAGTTCTTCAGAGACCAGCTCCTGAGGGCACTGGCTCATGTCGAACTCATCCAGATCCAGCAGGGGGACGCCAAATTCATCAGCCGCAGCCGTCGCCGCCTTATGAGCGCTGACTAGTTTTTCTTTGACCGCATAACTGATAAAGGAAATATCATTTTTATTCGCTTCTAGCAGTGCATGGGTGGCGTTATCAGAGGAGAGGATGCTGTCATTGACCAGACGTTTGGCGAGCCCAGTCAGTGGTTGGATTGGTTGTACACCCATATTCTAAAGCTCAGCTGTTAAACGTTGAGGTAAATCAAAGAGTCTGTAACTAGACAATAGCACTTATGTACTTGTCATGAAACGCTGTCTATACTCGAAATCAACGAATAGGGAGATGCGCTAATTAAGTAAGTGCATCAGGTGTTTAACAGCGGTTGAATATGCTTTAGCAGCCAGCTAATATCCAAACCATCAATAATACGTCAAAGCACGGCAGTTTTAAAATTATCTTGGGAGAGATGAACATGAAGAAGCAAACGGGTTTTACCCTGATTGAATTAATGATCGTAGTAGCGATCATCGGTATTCTGGCTGCCATCGCGCTGCCTGCTTATCAAACTTATACTAACAAGGCGAAGTTTTCAGAAGTAGTTGTTGCTACTTCTGCGGTGAAAACAGCATTTGAAATAGGTTATTCATCAACTGGTTCTATGGCTCTTGCTGCCATAGATAATGGCACATCTGCTGCAGTCGTTTCGGCTAATAGTCAGGGTGGTTATGTCGCCGGGTTGACTCTGGGCACCACTAGTCCGTTCGCCCTAACAAGCTCATCTGCCAACATTAGTACTAACGCCAGCTATATTCTAACTCCGACTGTTACAACAGGTAACGTTCAGTGGGCTAAGTCTGGTACTTGTGAAGCTGCTGGTTGGTGCTAATCATTTAGCCAACTAAGCTGTACTTGAAAAAGGGACGGATTTATTTTCCGTCCCTTTTTTGTCGTCACGGTTTCATAAGCTAGCTTTTCGTCCGTTGGTTTTTAAAATATCAGTTCCTGCCGTCATATCGTCTAATGGTCATATCTTCGTTGTTTGTTATTCTGCTGTTTAAATCTAAAATATCTCTGGTTGTTGCTGAAATATGAATAAAAAAAGTGCCATCGTTTTCTTTCTGGTACTGGCTGCTGCTATAGCGACCTGGTATATCGAAAGTAATAAACCAACAAACTCTCCTGAATTGATTACACAGATGAATCAAGCTATTGAATCTGACTCTCGTATTAAATCTTATGTTTGGAACTTTAGTAATCTGGCGGTTGGGATTGTTAAAGACGAAGTCGATCCGAAATCGTATGCTCGCGAGCTTTGCCAAAAGTTTATGGCGATGGGGGCTAAAGGGATTGAAATTCAGGTGGTCGATGTGCTGAAGTTGCAAAAGAGTAATGGCGAAGACTGGGAAGAGATCGGTTACGCTAAATGTCTGTAGTCGTTTAAGTTTCTATTTATCGAGCGCTTGGCTGAATATGACGGCAGTCATTAGCTGCTAAATTAAGCCAAGCGCTCGGTTGTTTCTGTTAGATGTCCTGAAAACGCATGGAAAGATCAATGGACTTGCAGTCCTTGGTCAGTGCGCCAATAGAAATAAAGTCTACGCCTGTTTCGGCATAGCTCCGTAAACTCTCATCAGTAATACCACCAGAGGCCTCTAACTTGGCTTTGCCGTCATTGATGGCGACGGCTTTACGCATATCGGCCAGAGAGAAATTATCCAGCATAATAATATCGGCACCTGATTCCAGGGCTTGCTGAAATTCGTTAAGGCTTTCGACTTCCACTTCAACGGGTTTTTCTGGTTCGTTACTTCTGGCTTGGCTAATGGCTTGGGCGATGGATCCGCAGGCGGCGATATGGTTTTCTTTAATTAAAAAGGCATCGTAAAGGCCGATGCGGTGATTAAAGCAACCGCCGCATCTCACTGCATATTTCTGAGCATTGCGCAGCCCCGGCAGGGTTTTACGGGTATCCAGCAGTTTCACACCCGTGCCTTTGACCAAGTCAGCGTAATAGCGGCTGCGGGTGGCGGTACCTGATAGGGTTTGCAGAAAGTTAAGGGCGCAGCGTTCACCGGTTAGCAGTGAGCGGGCGGAGCCTTCTAGTCTGAACAGGGCTTGATCGGCCTCTACCTGGCTGCCATCTTCGACATGCCAGGTCACCTGTACGCTTGGATCGACCTGCTGAAATACGGCATTGACCCAATCGACACCGCAGACCACCGCTTTTTCTCTGGCAATAACCAGGGCCACAGCTGTCTGCTGCTCTGGAATTAGCGCGGCGGTGATATCGCCACTACCGATATCTTCGTCCAGGGCTCGCTGCACGCTGATATCCAAGTCTTTTTTTAGGTCTTCTGCGGTGGCCATATACTCATCTCAATTGGGTTGGACGGCGTGCATTGTAGCAGATTCATTTCGCGGCTCCAGTTCTCCAGTATACTTGCCCTGTAATGGTTATCAGAGAGAGATGTTTAATTGACTCGTAATACTCAATTTAGGGTAATAGATGGCTGGTTGCAGCAGGCAGAAAAATGCATATCCCCTAATAAAAATGAGAGGCCAGAGGGAGAGGTTAGCCTGTTGGTCATTCATAATATCAGTCTGCCGCCGGGACGTTTCGGAACGCCTTATGTGGAGCAGTTTTTTCAGAATAGACTCGATTCTGATGCGGACCCTTATTTCAAAGAAATATGTGCCCTTGAAGTGTCCGCGCATCTACTGATCAAGCGCTCCGGTCAAGTGAGTCAGTTTGTCTCTTTTGATGATCGCGCTTGGCACGCGGGCCTTTCATGCTTTCAAGGGCGAGATCAGTGTAATGACTTTTCTATTGGCATTGAGCTTGAGGGAACGGACGAGACCCCCTATACCGATCATCAGTATGAGGCGCTGTCTCTGATATGTCGGAGCTTGTTTGGGCTTTATCCGGGGTTATCGGTGGATCGTATCGTTGGCCACTGCGATATTTCTCCGGGACGAAAAACTGATCCCGGACCTTGCTTCGATTGGGATAGGTTAAAAGATAGTTTGTCGGACGTTGGTGGTTCTCACATCTGACAGATTGTTGGCTGCGAACTCCCGTTCTTTAAGGTTTTCTACGTAATTTCGGTGGTGCAGTTAGTGGTGAGCTTGATGTGTGTCAGCTGCTCTTTTGTCTCTTCAATGTAATAGCGAAAAAGATTGGTAATAAGAATGATTTCTATTTATTATCCAGATTAGTTGTGAGGAATATAAGGTTGTTTAGCTAGATGATGGAAACTCTGCTTAAGGTTAAAGATATAGAATGTCGATATCAGTCTCAGGTGATTGTTGAAAAACTTTCCTTTGAGGTGAAGCAGGGTGAGATCAGCTGTCTGTTGGGTCCGAGTGGTTGTGGTAAAACCACTGTGTTAAGGGCTATTGCTGGTTTTAATCCCATATATAGCGGTGAAATATCCTTAGCAGGGAAATTGATAGCGAAGCCTAAGGAGGGAGTGCCTCCGGAAAATAGAAATATAGGCATGGTTTTTCAGGACTATGCCCTCTTTCCTCATCTGAGTGTTTGCAGCAACATCACCTTCGGTTTGAAGGGTGCCTCTAGAGCAGAAAAACAACGCGTCGTTGACCACCTTTTGGATTTGGTTAAGTTGGAGGGTATGGGGGATCGCTATCCTCATGAGCTTTCCGGTGGGCAGCAACAGCGTGTTGCTCTGGCTCGAGCCTTGGCTCCTAAACCTCGCTTGTTGCTGATGGATGAACCTTTCTCCAATTTGGACACCGAGCTGCGCCGGCAGTTGTCGATGGAAGTGCGGGATATCCTTAAAGAAGAAAAGATATCCGCTATCGTTGTTACTCACGATCAGAATGAAGCATTTACCGTCAGCGATAAGCTGGGGGTGATTGCTAATGGCCGCTTGCAGCAATGGGAAACCCCCTTCGAGATTTATCATCATCCAGCGAATACCGCAGTAGCCAGTTTTGTCGGCGAAGGTGCTTTTCTGCGTGGAAAAGCGGTGAGTGATGAGTTGATTGACACAGATATTGGTCTGGTCCGTGCGTCAAAGGTAAACTGGTCGGCAGGCGATGAGGTGGATGTGTTTGTGCGGCCTCATGAGATTGTGCCCGGCTGCAATGGCTGTTCTGTGGATGGCCAGGTGGTAAAGAAAGAGTTTCTTGGGACTTCGACGCTATACACCCTGCGCCTGCCTACCGGTCGCTTGGTGGAGTCTTCATTTATGGCTGACCATGACTACCAGATCGGAGACACTATCGGCCTACGAGTCGAGACCGAAAAGCTGGTTGCCTTTAGGGTTTAAAGAATACAGCTTACCTTTGATCTATTCCTTGTTTACCAGTCTGTTTGTTCGGCGTCTGTGGGGTGTCGAGCGAATCGAGCGACTTAGCAGTATCACCGGTATCAATCCTACTAATACAATCAATAGTGCTCCCAGTGCGGATTCTTCTAGCATCTCATCAGATGCGAACTGATAAACGTAGGTGGCCAAGGTGTCGAAATTGAAGGGGCGTAGAATCAGCGTTGCCGGCAGTTCCTTCATGCAATCCACAAAGACCACCAGGCCGCCGGTCAGTATTCCTCCCCGTATCAACGGTAAATGCACTTTTACCAACGTCTGAAAACTGTTCAAGCCTAAGGACCTCGATGCCATATCCATGGTCGGGGTGATTTTGGCAAGACTGGACTCTATAGAGCCGAAGGGAACAGTCAGGAAACGAACTACATAGGCAAAGAATACGGCAAATACAGTGCCACTTAATAATAAGCCGGTAGATATGCCAGCATGCTCTCGTAACAGTGCATCTAGGCCGTTATCGAAGCTGGCAAACGGAATGATTACGCCGATCGCCAGCACGGCTCCGGGCATAGCATAGCCAAGATTGGCGAATCGAACGCTAGCCATGAGACCTGGACCAGGACTGAGACGTTTGCTGTAGGCCAGGATCAGCCCAACAGTGCAGGTGGCAATGGCAGCGGCTACTGATAAAAGAAAGCTGTTGCTGGCAATAGTGACAAATTCATCGGTCCAGGAGTCGCTGAAGTTTTTGTAGGCATAGAGGCTGAGTAGGCAGAAAGGCACTAGAAAGCCGGCAACAAAGGGTATCAGGCAGGTAATGCTGGCAGCAAATGCACGCCAGCCTGTCAGCTGGAAGCAATCTAGCTCCTTGAAACGGTCGGCGCCGCTGAATTGCTTTTGTTTGGCGCGACCAACCCGTTCAAGAGTGATCAGAACGACGACAAACATCAGCATCAAACTGGCGATCTGCGCTGCGCCACCGAGATTACCCATATTAAGCCAGGTATCGTAGATTCCTGCGCTCATGCTTTTTACTGCAAAATAGTCAACGGTACCGAAGTCATTGATGGTTTCCATTGAAACCAAGGACAGGCCTACGGCAATGCCGGGTCGTGCCATGGGTAGCGAAACCCTAAAGAAGCTTTGCAAGGGGGTGCAGCCCAAGGTACGGCTGGCTGCTTGAATGTTGGCGGAATGTTCAAGAAAAGACGCCCGCGCCAGCATATAGATGTAAGGGTATAACACCAGTGCCAGCATCAACACGGCGCCGGCGATAGTACGAATATCAGGGAACCAGTAATCCTGGTAACTTTGCCAGCCAAATAGCTGTCTCAATAGGGTCTGAACTGGCCCAGCGTATTCCAGCAGATCGGTATACACATAGGCGATCACGTAAGCGGGCACGGCAAATGGCAGGAGTAGGGCCCACTCGAAAAACCGGCGCCCTGGGAAACGGCACATGGTAACTAGCCAGGCACTGCTGACGCCGATAATGATGGACAGTATGCCAACGCCGAACATGAGGATTAAAGTGGTAGACACGTAGACTGGAAGGACCGTTTCGGCCAGATGAGGCCAGATGTTCTCACTGGGGAATAGCGCTAGATAAAAAACCGAAATAACCGGTAATGCCACTAAGAGAGCAACAATAAGAGCGCTTATCAGCCAGCGTCGATGGCTACCTGTTGATTTTAGAATCTGAGGTTTGATCGCCGGTGAGGTCGGGTTGCTCATTCGTATGGGATATACCTGGAACAAAAAACGGCGACCACAGCGGTCACCGTTATGCACGAGAGGTATTATCAGTTATCGAAGCCTACTTTATCAACCAATTTAGAGGCTTTGCTGCGATTGGCTGCAATGGTGACCAGGCTGATATCGTCTGCTTTAAAGTCACCCATGTATTGGTTGATCAGGGAGGACTTAGGCGTACCAGGACGAACGGGGAACTCGAAGTTCTCTTGAGCATACATATACTGCGCCAAAGAGCCGCTGAGGAACTCCATCAGTTTGACCGCGTTGTCCTTGTTTTTGGCGTGTTTGGTCATGACTACGCCGCTGATATTCATGTGTGCACCACGGTCAGCCTGGTTAGGGAATACCAAGTTAACAGACTGCGCCCATTCGATTTGCTCTGGGTTCTTGGCGTTGGTAATCATCTTGCCGAAGTAATAGGTGTTTCCTAGCGCGATATCACAGACACCTTCCTTAACGGCTTTCACCTGGGCGCGGTCGTTGCCCTGAGGCTTGCGGGCCAGGTTGGCTTTGAAGCCTTCTAGCCACTTCTGCGCTTCTGCTTCACCATGGGTGGCGATCATGCTGGAAATCAGTGACAGGTTGTAGGTGTGCTTGCCGCTGCGGTTACAGATTTTACCTTTCCATTTTGGATCGGCTAGGTCTTCATAGGTTTTGATATCGCCTTCTTTAACGCGGTCTTTAGAGGCATAGATAATGCGCGAGCGAGTAGTCAGGCCGAACCACTGCTTTTTAGGGTCGCGAAATTGTGCAGGAATGTTCTTCTCTAGGATTTCGCTATTAACGGCCTGAGTCAGACCTTTGTTGACGATGTCGTAGATAGGGCCAATATCAGGAGTCAGGAACAGGTCAGCGTTGGTGTTCTGGCCTTCGTTTTCAATACGCTCGATCAGGCCTTTTTTGGCGAAGATAATGTTGGCTTTAATGCCGGTTTCCTGAGTAAAGGCTTGTAGCATTGGCTTGATCAGAAAAGCCTGACGGGCAGAGTAGATATTAACTTCTTCGGCTGCCTGGGTGGAATGTGCCAGCGTGGCTGCAATAGGGAGCAGGGATAGAGCGGAAAAGCGTTTAATGGTTTTGAATGAAAGCATGGGTTGTTGGCCTCTCAATGGTGATCTAAATGTTAATGAGAAGGATTCTTATTCAAACCAGATAATATGTCAACACTTTTTGTCAGTGTTTCTTGATATTGATTAACTTTCCAGGAGTATCTAATAGCTACGCTGGGCTTGTACGACCGTATTTTGGGGTTCTTAGTCTGGAGGTGGGCGGTGGCAAAGGCCTCTTGCAGCGCTAGTCCTTTCGTAGGGCAGTCTGATCAAAACAGCTTTGCTAGTAACACGGGTAGTGCGGTTTCTACGCGTAAAATCCGGCTGCCTAACTCGATAGCAGTGAAGCCTGTCTCCGATAGTTTGTCGATTTCGTATGGAATAAACCCCCCTTCAGGACCAATCGCCAATACCGTTTCCCGTAATTCAGCTGGAGGGCAAGGAGAGGCTTGATAAGGGTGGGCAACCAGCGTTCTCTTATTGTCGCAAAGTGCGGGCAGCAGATCCTCGACGAAGGGTTTAAAGCGTTTTTGCAGACTAACCTTGGGGAGCTGTGTATCGACCCCTTGCTCTAACCCTAGGATTAAATGTTCACGGATCTTATCCGTCTGTAGAAAAGGTGTTTGCCAGTAACTCTTTTCGACCCGATAGCTGTTGATTAGAATTAGCTCTCTAACACCCATGGTGGCGCAGGTTTGAAATATCCGTTTCAGCATCTTGGGCCGAGGTAGGCCCATGAGCAGGGTTAGTGGCAGTTGTGGTGGGGGAGGTGTGTCCAGCACTACATCTATCACCACAGAATTCTGGTCGATAAAAGAAACGGTACCGGTTCCCATCAGTCCGTTTATTTTGCCTGTTCGTAGCGTCTCGCCGGGTTCAATGCGGTGGACTTGGCTGATGTGCTGAAAGCGCCGGCCACTCAGTTGTATCTGGTTTGGCGATAAGAAGTCTTTGTCTTCGAGAAGGACGATGTTCATGGCTGAGTTTAGGGCTCGTTGGATTTAAAAACTAAATGAATTCTTAAAATAGTTATATTGGATAAATATGAGTTACTAAGGCAAGCTTGGTTTTTATCCACTGCTAGGTCGCTGTGGATGGGACCTTTACCATTATTGAGTTGGCAAATATCCATGTCGTCAATACTAAGTCTGCGTAGTAATACGTATAGATTAACCCGCTCGCAAGATGTAAAAAATATCTGGTTAATTGGATTGTGTTGAATAATGTTCACCTATACTGGCTACTATTGTCAGCTGTGAAGGTGGCAGAGTTTAGCGTAGTTCGGTGATAAGAAGGCGAAAAGCTGTAATTTACGTACCGGTTTAAATGTAGTGTGAATAGTTGAAGCGAGTCTTCGATGCTCCCAAAATTAAAATAAGTTTAAGGAGAAAGACTTCATGAAAAGACGTGATGTACTTAAGTCAGGTTTGGTTGGTCTTGGTGGTGTAGCAGCGGCTTCCACTCTGTCCGCGCCAGCCATCGCTAAGGGTAGTATGGAAATCAATATGGTTTCTACCTGGCCTAGAGATTTTCCCGGCCTCGGAACGGGGGCGCAACGATTTGCTAAACGCCTGACCGATATGAGTGACGGCAGAATTCAAGTTAATTACTTTGCTGGTGGCGAACGGGTCAAGCCTTTCGACTCTTTTGATGAAGTGGCCTCTGGTAACGCTCAAATCTATCATGGCGCGGAATATTATTGGAAAGGTAAACATCCTGGTTTTGCCTACTTTACCGGAGTTCCTTTCGGGCTGACCTGTACCGAGATGAATGCTTGGATTCGCTTCGGTGGTGGCCAGGAATTATGGGATGAGCTATCTGGAAAGTTCGGTGTCAAATCGCTGATGTGCGGTAATACCGGCGTGCAGATGGGCGGTTGGTTCCGTAAAGAAATCGAGTCAGTCGATGACCTCAAAGGCCTGAAAATGCGTATTCCGGGTCTGGGTGGTGACGTTATGGCGAAGTTAGGTGCCTCCCCCGTATCGCTGCCAGGAAGTCAGATTTATGAAAACCTGGTCTCCGGTGCTATCGATGCAACTGAATGGGTTGGTCCCTGGAACGATAGCTTCATGAAGTTCTATGAAGCCGCCAAATATTATTATTATCCAGGTATGCATGAGCCAGGCACCATGCTGGCGATCGGTATGAATAAGGAATGGTGGGAAGGTCTTTCCAAGGCTGATCAGTTGCTGATTGAAGCGGCGTCATCGATGGAAAATGATGTCATGATGGCGGAATATAACGCTAAAAATGGCGTCTATCTGGCTAAGCTTATTGAAGAGCAAGGTGTCAAACTTCGTCAGTTTAATGATGATATCTATGATGCGTTCGGTGTAGCGGCGGAAGAGGTCTTTGCAGAAACTCGTCAACACAGTGATCTGGCAGCCAGGATTCATGACAGCTTTGTTAAGTCTCGTAGTGAGGTTGGAGCCTGGGCCAAGATCTCTGATCAGGCGTACGTTGAACAGCGTAACCGGGTGCTGGATCTGTAGATTTTATTTGTACCTGTTGTCCTGTGAAGCCCTAGAAAAGGGCTTCACAGGTTGGTTCTTTGCCCTCCTACAGGTTGACGGTTTTCTAGTAAAGTTAACAGGCCGTTGCGAACCAAGAAAAACGCCACAATACTTCCATCTGTCGATTGTAAGAAACATAACAATAATATTTTTGAAAACGGGCGTTAATAATGAACGAGACCGAAACCCGGGATGATGGGGGGATGGCCAAAAACGCCGCCAAGCAATCCCTTGCTGGTCTTAAGGTGCCAAATACCGTCATTGATAAGCTGGCTAGGGTGTTTGCCTGCTCTATTGTTGCGGTAACCATTCTTTTTCTTTTCAATGACTACCTGATTTTCTGGCAGGGTTGGCCCGGCCTGGTAGAGTTGCTTTCTCATAACCAATGGCTAGGATTTTCCCCGTTAAAAGCGCCGCTTGGTGAAGCTCAGCTAGCTCATGGATGGATGCAACTAGCAAGCTACCTGGGTGCATTGTTGTTGGTTGTCGGCTACGTGATGATAACCCCTCAGCGTGGGCTGCGCCGCGATGCCGCTTCTCTTTCCGCCTTCGCGGCTTACGTTATTCGGGGTGCATTCTGGATGGTTTTTATTGTCGGTTTTACCGACATGTTGATCTCTCTCTTGCGAGTCGAAGGTGTTCTGTCATCGTTAACCGGTGATGAGATTGCTCGAAGTCTCGGGCGCCCCCAGTTTCGAGGGACCTACGTGCATTATCCGTTAGTCCTGTTTTCCTTTGTTGTTGCTCTTTTTTCCCGTTCCTTGGGTTTTACCTGGCTTGCTCTGCTAGTAGTGATCGCTGAGTTTCAAATCGTTATATTTCGTTTTGTATTCTCCTATGAACAGGCTTTTATGGGGGATTTGGTACGTTTCTGGTATGCCGCATTATTTCTCTTTGCCAGTGCTCATACCCTGTTGATTGAAGGGCATGTCCGGGTTGATGTGCTTTATGCTCATTTTTCTGTACGTGCTAAAGCCTGGGCCAATACCCTGGGTTTGTTGTTGCTCGGATTACCCCTGTGCTGGATTATTTTGACGATGGGAATGTGGGGGAAAGGCAGCAGTATTAATAGTCCATTGCTGAGTTTTGAGATATCTCAGAGCGGCTACGGTATGTATGTGAAATATCTGATGGTCGCTTATCTAGTGTTTTTTGCATTCTCCATGATTGTGCAATTTTGCAGTTATCTGTTGAACAATATAGCTGATCTTCGTGATGAACCCGGACGTGAAAAACCGGTGGTTACATTTAATTAGGCGAAGATCCTAGAGTACGGAAGAATAAGGACTGAATCATGGAGTTGGTGTTTCTATTAATACTCATCTTGCTAATGGTGACGGCGTTGACGTCGGGTTTTCCCGTGGCTTTTTCGCTGCCAGGCTCGGCCATTCTGACGATTGCGTTGGCTGCTCTGTGTGGTTATTTGTTTGCTGATGACCCTAGTGCTTATTTTGCTCATGGCGGGCCGGTTGAATGGCTCAGTGCCGGGGTAACCAATTTTCGCAGTTTATATTGGGATGTAGAGCGGGATACGTTGATTGCGATCCCCTTGTTTATCTTCATGGGCATCATGTTGCAGCGCTCCAAAGTTGCTGAAGATCTGCTGGTTGCCATGGCTCAGTTGTTTGGTCCGGTGCCGGGTGGGCTGGGTATTTCGGTGGTATTGGTGGGAGCATTATTGGCAGCGACCACCGGAATTGTCGGTGCCACTGTTATCGCCATGGGATTGATTTCGCTTCCTGCGATGCTGCGTAACAATTATTCAAAATCTCTCGCTTGCGGAACCATCTGTGCATCAGGAACATTGGGGCAGATCATACCGCCATCAATCGTACTGATTATCCTAGCGGACCAGCTTGCCAGTGCTGCAGATCAAGCCAGTACTGCCCGAAAGGCGGCCTATAAAGCAGCAACCGGTGAGTACTCGATGCCTGCTACCTTTGACATTACCTCGGCGAGCGCCGGTGATATGTTTATGGGAGCGTTGATACCCGGGATGGCGTTAGTAGGGATTTACGTACTTTATATATTGATTACGGCGCTGATTAAGCCGGAGCTGGCGCCTCCTGTGCCTTACGACGGCAAGTATGATCGTTACTTTTTGGTAAATGTGTTATTAGCGCTGGTGCCTCCTCTGACGCTGATTTTTGTGGTCTTGGGCTCCATTATTCTGGGTATTGCGACGGTGAACCAGGCTGGCGCTATTGGTGCAGTGGGCGCCATGATTATGGGCGGTTACCGCCTGACCACAGGCACACGAACTAGTTATTACCCGGCCATTATTGCTATCGTCTCGACCCTCGCCATTGCGCTGATTATGGGTAGCTATGATCTCAATATAAAAAGTATCAGCTCAGACGAAGAAGCTTTCGGTGTGGCTTTAGCTGCGATGGCCGTGAGCGGATTAATGATTGCCGTTGCCTGGAGTATCTGGCGAGCCTATAAAATCGATAACACCCTCAATGAAGTGATGTTGGAGACTGCAAAAACCACGTCTATGGTATTTATTATCCTAGTCGGTGCGTCAATGCTCACCTCTGCTTTCAGAGGTTTCGGTGGTGAAGAGCTGGTCAAAGAGTTCCTGACGGGGTTACCGGGTGGTTTCTGGACTCAGTTTGTCGTTGTTATGGTCGTGATATTTTTGCTGGGGTTCTTTCTCGATTTCATCGAAATTGCCGTGGTTGTGGTGCCTATTGTTGCACCTATCCTGCTTGCGGACCCTGGTGCCAATGTTACGGCGGTGTGGCTTGGTGTGATGATCGGGCTGAATATCCAGACCTCTTTCTTGACGCCTCCTTTTGGTTTTGCACTGTTCTATCTTCGTGGTGTGGCGCCAAAAATCATCAAAACCCTGCATATCTACAAAGGTGCCGTGGCGTTTATTGGACTGCAGTTGTTAGCCCTGACGATTACCGGATTCTTTCCCAGTATGGTTAATTATCTGCCCAATCGTACTTATCTGACTTCTGAGACAGCGCCGCCACCGATAAATCCGCGATTACAGTCCTGTCTCGAAGGCTATGTGTTTGAACGTTATAGCAGTGAGCGTGCGACGCTCGATATCGCGATAGAACGCTTTAAATCTGTGGATATCAGTTATCTGCCGAAGAAAGAGCAGAAAGCTCTGAAAGCGAGTCAAGATAACGCCGGAAAAACTTTTGGTTTGGTGGAGGAGATTGCAAAGGCAGAAGCGGCGCTGGTCGCCTACACCCCTGAATATCGCCCTCAGCACCAACTAGTCAGGGGGCTGCAAAAGAAAATTCGGGAGCTGCAAGCTGTCATTGAATTGGCGGAACGCGATAGTTCTCGGGGTAGTCGAGCGGATCTGGTTGATCAGGTAATGGTGGATGGCTTGGATGCTCAGGTCAAAGTCTACAAAGCCGAGCAGGCGGAATTGCAGGCTGCTATTCCCCATTCTTGGGATGCCGCTCGCAAGACTTATGTAGATTTAACCAAGGCCGAGAGAAAAGCACGAACTGCCTATCGTAGTAATGTTGATGAGGTTTATGAAAATTTGACCAAGTTGAGGCTAGCAATCGCCGACGCAGAAGTGCTGTCCGGGTATGAATCGAAAATTCTGCATTTGCAGTCGGCTATTTCGGAGTTGCCAGCAAAAGAAGCAATCGGTCAGGTTAAAGAACTCTCAAAGGCGTTGGGGGCTGTGAAAGCCACTCGTGGTATCAGGTCTAAGCTGTCTAGTGCCGTTAAGGCGTTGAAAAAATCTAAAACAGATAAAGCCCTTAAACAGCTTCAGGCTGCGCAGGAAGTTTTTGTGTCTGAAGTGACCTGGCGTCGTCGCGCGGCTGCTGAAATTGCGTCTGAATTGGCCGCATTTGATGAGTCGATCAAGCATTCTATGGGATTGAGGATGCAGCCGCGTTTAACCATAGAGCAGGCCGAAGAAATAGCCTCTTGTCAGTCAGTACACAAGGATATTTCCTTGAATTTCTGATGCTAATGCTTTGTTCAGGTAATAAAAAGCCCGTATCAAGTGATACGGGCTTTTTCTATAGGGCTTGCAGTTATCAGTTGTTAACTCAGGCCCCGATCAGAAAAATAACTAGTCGTTTGGGGCCGTGAGCACCCATCTGTAGTTTCTGCTCTATATCGGCGCTGCGAGAAGGGCCGGTAATCATATTCACTGATCGCGGCATGGCTTCATGAGTCTCTCTCAGCTTTTGCCAAGCGGCTTCATAGGGGCCGACGATATTCTTGGCTTCCAGTACTACCAGATGAATATCTGGCAGGAAGTTCAAGGTCGTTGGTGATTGTGAACCTGACAGTAGCATCAGCGTGCCAGTTTCCGCGATCCCCGCGAATGAGCTGGTTAGGCTGGCAATATCGCCTGCCAAGGCTTCGCGGTGCTCGATCTGGCAATCATCCAGTGCGCTCCAGTCCAGTTCTGTTAGTTCTGTTGAAGTGGCGCTGACCAGATGCTTGAGACTCTCGTCGCGCATAAATTTGGCGACGGCTTCTGGTACTTGTGAATATTGCTCAAGCTTGATCAACTCGGCCGCAGCTTCAATGGCCATCTCCTCGAACAACTTGACTTGTTGCTCCTGAGGCAAGTCACTGCGCGACGGTATGGTGCTGGATGGGTGAGAGGCAAGACGATGTTTTACGACTTCCAGTGCTTCGCCTTCCAGAGAGTCGCGATTCAGGCCGCGGCGGATATTGTCGAAAATCTGTTCTCGAGATGAACTCATGGTTGTATCACCCTATTTTGAAGACTGCTGCTTTTTCCATTGATCGATAAAAGTACCGCCCTGTGGAGCCGGCAGGTCTCGCCAGAGGGTCCAACCATTTTTCAGTGGTAGAGAACGAATACGGTTCTTTTTTCCGCCCATCAGCTTCAGGGACAGACTACTGGCGCGTGCCAGCCAGCGATAAAGTGCCGGTCGGCGAGCGAAATATGCCCATACACCTATACCAAAGCGAAAGCCCTTGGGAGACAGGTGTTGTTCAAATTCGCGTTCTCGCCAATGTCGCATTAACTTGGGTAATGGAATTTTAACTGGACAAACCGATTCGCATTTTCCACAGAAAGTAGAGGCATTGGGCAGATGGCCGGCTTTATCGATACCGATCAACTTAGGCGTGAGCACGGAGCCCATGGGGCCTGGATAGACCCAGCCATAGGCGTGACCACCGACAGACCCGTAAACGGGGCAGTGATTCATACAGGCGGAGCAGCGGATGCAGCGCAGCATGTCCTGGAAGTCGGTGCCAATCATCTCGCTACGGCCGTTATCCAGCAGCACCACGTGAAACTCTTCAGGACCATCTTGATCGTCTTCGCGTTTAGGGCCGGTAGATAGAGTGTTGTAGACGGTGAATTCCTGTCCGGTGGCAGAGCGCGCCAACAGTCGCAGGAATAGCGTCATATCCTCAAGGGTTGGAACCACTTTATCGATGGTGGTAATCACCACGTGGACCTTGGGCAGGGTCTGCGTCAGATCGCCATTGCCTTCGTTGGTGACAATGATGGTGCTGCCGGTTTCTGCAACACAAAAGTTGGCGCCGGTAATGCCCACATCAGCAGCGACGAACTGTTTGCGCAGCATCTCTCGTGCTTCTTGCATTAGCTCGGCAGGGTCTTCGGTGCGAGGGGTGCCATGTTTTTCGTGAAAGATATCGCTGACATCGGCAAGATTCAGGTGAATGGCCGGTGCAATAATGTGGCTGGGATGATCTCCCCGCAATTGCAGGATGTATTCCCCTAGGTCGGTTTCAACCGGAGTCACACCATTTTCTTCGAGATATTCATTGAGATTGATCTCTTCCGAGACCATGGATTTGCCTTTGGTGATGGTTTTCGCATCGGCGTTACGGCAGATATCCAGTATGGCTTTGCGAGCCTCTTCAGCGTCACGCGCCCAGTGCACATGACCACCGCTTTTGAGCACATTGCTTTCGAACTGCTCAAGATAAAAATCCATATTAGCGATGATGTGGTTCTTCAGGTCTTTAGCTTCATCACGAAGTTGCTCGAATTCCGGCATACGACTGACAGCATTGGCGCGCTTGACCGGGAAACCGTCTCGTAGGTTGCCTAATGCCTTTTGAAGATTGACATCTTCCAGAGCAATTCTTGAGCTCTCTTTGAAATTTGGGCTGTTAATTTGCATATCAGAGCTCCGGGTTATAGTTCTTTGGCCAGATCGTAGTGCGCTTCGCCGATAGCAGGTTCCTGGGTCATGTTTGCCAGTACCTCTACCACATGTCGAACTTCCATCTTGGAGCCTTCGCGTTTCAGCTTTCCTGCCATGTTGAGTAGGCAGCCTAGATCACCACCTAGTAAGGTGCTCGCGCCGCTGACTTCTGCGTTTCCGGTCTTGTTGGAGACCATGCGGTTGGAAATATCGGGATATTTGATGCAGAAGGTGCCGCCAAAGCCGCAGCAAGTTTCTGCCTCTTCCATCTCCTTAATTTCAAGTTTTCCAACCTTGCCAAGTAGTTTTCGCGGCTGCTGCTTGACCCCCAGTTCACGAAGGCCTGCGCAGGAGTCGTGATAGGTGATCTTGCCCTCATAGTTAGCAATGATCTGATCGAAATTCAGGATGTCAGTCAGGAATGAGGTGATCTCATAGGCGCGCCCAGCCAGGTTTTTGGCGCGCTTGTAGTAAGGGTCGTCTGCCTCAAATAGATCGGGATACTGATGCAGCATGCCTATACAAGAGCCGGAAGGGCCAACGACATACTGGAAGCCGTCAAAGGCATCGATGACATTGATGGCTATTTCTCGGGTGGAGTTGCGATCTCCCGTATTGTAGGTCGGTTGTCCACAGCAGGTTTGGGTTTCCGGTACTTCGACCGAGCACCCTGCTTGCTCGAGCAGTTTGATGGTGGCGAAGCCAACGCTGGGGCGGAACATGTCTACCAAGCAGGTGACGAATAGGCCAACCTGATAGTTATTTCCGCTTGCAGTAGTGGATGAGCTCATGGGCTGTTCTCATTCTTTTTTTATGGATGAAAGATAACTGGCTAAATCTTAGCCTAATGACAAAAATCAGATAAACTATATTCGGAAAGTGGTCTGACCAAAAAAGGTAGTGTTGATTGCTGAGCTAAGTATGGATTGCTTTTTCGGGGATGGGTAAATAAGGATTAATAAAATATGGTGGCTTCGTCCGAGCGTTTATCTGGCAGGATTATGAAAGAGTTGCAACGGCAGATCTTGAATGGAGAAATTCTCCCAGGTAAGAAGCTGCCTTCTCAGCGGTGCTTGGCTTCACAGCTTGGTGTGTCCCGAGAATCCGTGCGGGAGGCAGTTACCGATCTCCAGAATAGGGGGCTGATCGAAACCTATCATGGGGGTGGAAGCTTTTGTAAGAATCTCTTTGAGGGGTTTTATGATCTGCCGATGCGGGATAATGATCAGTCTAGCCTTGCTCTGCAGTTAAATGTGATGGAAATGCGGGAGGTGTTGGAGGGCGAGGCAGCCTACTTCGCTGCATTGAGGGCAACACCAGAGCAGCGTCAACGGCTCACCGCTGAATATCAGCGGATGCTAGAAAGAGGGGTCGCAGACACTACGATAACAAAAGCTAAAGCAGATCTTACTTTTCATATGATGATCGCTGAATCTAGTCATCATTTTATCGTTATGTCGATCAGTCAGGTACTTTATAGCAAGTACTTTAATGCCATGTATGGCGTGCTTTCGAGGACCTTGAAACTATCGGGCCGCTATCCGCCAAAAATCGCAATACAGCATTCTGATATCTACCAGGCTATCATGGATAGAGATGGAAATTTGGCGCGTAATGCTGCTCAGCAGCATATCCGTTATACGCGAGATCAGCTGTCTGTATAAATTGTTGTCAGTTCGTCCTTGTATGCGTTGCCAATGCGCTGATAAAATTGCAGCTGTTTTTTGTTGGGCTGGTTAGTTAAGTGTGTTCTGGCTCGGCACGATTGAGGCTGTACCTGGTTTGTACGGCTATTACTTCGTTTTTAATTGTTATAGATCCTAATGTGGCCTTTGGTAGGGGTCACCACTGGGAAAGGACTGATCATGCCTGTTATTACCCTCCCTGATGCAAGTACTCGTCAATTTGACCAAGCGGTTTCCGTTTTTGATGTCGCCGCATCCATCGGCGCTGGTTTAGCGAAAGCGGCGCTCGCTGGAAAAGTAAACGGAAAGCTGGTGGATACAAGTTATCTGATTGAAGACGATGTTGAACTGGCCATTATCACTGCTCGTGACGAGGAAGGGCTGGAGATTATCCGTCACTCCTGCGCTCACATGATGGCCATGGCAGTACAGGAATTATTTCCAGGTGCTCAGGTCAGCATCGGTCCGACTATCGAGAATGGCTTTTATTATGATTTCGCGTATGAGCGCACGTTTACGCCGGAAGATCTGCTGAAGATAGAAGCGAAGATGAAGGCGCTGAGCAAAGCCAACCTGCCTGTCTCTCGCTCAGTCATGGGTCGTTCCGAAGCGGTGGAATTTTTTAAGGATCTTGGCGAAGACTATAAAGTCCAGATTATTCAAGACATACCCACAGAGCAGGATCTCTCCTTTTATCAGCAAGGTGAGTTTATTGACCTGTGTCTTGGGCCTCACGTCCCCAGTACTGGTCATATCAAAGCTTTCAAATTGATGAAGGTGGCGGGAGCTTATTGGCGTGGTGATTCTAATAACGAAATGCTTCAGCGTATCTACGGCACGGCTTGGTCCGATAAAAAAGCACTAAACGCGTATTTGCATCGCTTGGAAGAAGCGGAAAAGCGTGACCATCGTAAGCTGGGCAAGCGTTTAGATCTGTTTCATTCGCAAGAAGAAGCGCCGGGGATGGTGTTCTGGCATCCCAATGGTTGGACTATTTATCAGGCGATCGAGCAATATATGCGCAGCGTGCTTAATCGCCATGATTACAAGGAGATTAAAACACCTCAGGTGGTCGATCGGGCTTTGTGGGAGCGTTCAGGGCACTGGGACAAGTTCAGTGAAATGATGTTTACCACCCATTCGGAAAATCGTGATTATGCGGTCAAGCCGATGAACTGCCCCTGCCATGTGCAGGTGTTTAATCAGGGACTTCGTAGTTATCGGGATCTGCCACTGCGGCTGGCGGAGTTTGGCTCCTGTCATCGTAATGAGCCATCCGGCACTTTACATGGTCTGATGCGGGTGCGCGGTTTTACTCAAGATGACGCACATATTTTCTGTAGTGAAGGGCAAATTCAGGATGAGGTTTCTGACTTCATCGATCTGCTCTATAGCGTATACAAAGATTTCGGTTTCACCGATATTATTCTGAAGCTGTCTACTCGTCCTGAGCAGCGTGTCGGTAGCGACGAAGTCTGGGATAAAGCAGAGCAGGCTTTAGCCGCTGCTTTAGATGGCAAACAGCTGGATTGGGATGAATTGCCTGGCGAAGGTGCTTTTTATGGTCCTAAGATCGAATTCTCGCTAAAGGATTGTCTCGGTCGTGTCTGGCAGTGTGGCACCATACAGGTAGACTTCTCAATGCCCGGCCGTCTGGATGCGCAGTTCGTTAACGAGGCGGGCGAACGGGAAACACCGGTGATGCTTCATCGCGCAATTTTGGGTTCTTTTGAGCGTTTTATTGGAATTCTTATCGAAGAGTATGCTGGAGCGATGCCTTCATGGTTGGCGCCGACTCAGGTAGTAATTCTGAATATTACCGATAATCAGGCCGAATTTTGCAGTGAAATCGAAAAAACTTTGAAAGATCGTGGATTTAGAGTGCATGCGGACTTGAGAAACGAGAAGATCGGCTTTAAAATTCGCGAGCACACAATTCAGAAGGTGCCTTATCAGCTGGTAGTCGGCGATAAGGAAGTTGATTCTAAGACCGTGACCGTACGTCTCAGAACTGGGGAAGACCTAGGTTCTATGAGCATCGATCAGTTCAGCCAGTTGTTGACTGATGATGTAGCACGTAAAGGTCAGGTTGTAGCGGAGAGTTGAACATTAAAAGAGGAAATAGCAAAGGCGCGAGCAAGAAAGCGACGATCAATGAACAGATCGATGCTCGGGAAGTTCGCCTGGTAGGCGCTGAGAGCGAGCAGCTCGGCATTGTCCCTATAGATGAAGCACTGAAGACGGCTCAAGAAGCCAGTCTCGATCTTGTGCTAATTGCGCCTGACGCAGAGCCAGTAGTTTGTAAGTTGATGGACTACGGCAAGCATGTTTTTGAAGTGAAGAAGCAGAAAGCTGAGCAACGCAAAAAGCAGAAGCAGACTCAAGTCAAAGAAATGAAGTTCCGTCCAGGAACTGAAGATGGGGATTATCAGGTAAAACTACGCAACCTGGTACGTTTCCTAGAAAATGGAGACAAGGCGAAAGTGTCCTTGAGATTCCGTGGTCGTGAGATGGCCCACCAGGATCTGGGTATGAAGCTGATGAAAAGGATCGAAATTGATCTGGAAGAGCAGAGTACCGTAGAACAGTATCCAAAGTTGGAAGGCCGTCAGATGATTATGGTTCTGGCTCCCAAAAAGAAGAAGTAACGCGTCACTGCTCAAGCCTGTGCATCTTGTTGGTCCTCTTTGTTGAGGGGCGCGAGGGCTCGGGCTTTTGCTGTTTGAACGCGTTATATATAAATCAACGAATGCGTGGAGTAGTTTTAACATGTCTAAAATGAAAACTTGTAGCGGTGCTGCAAAGCGGTTCAAAAAAACCGCGAACGGCTTCAAGCGTAAGTCGTCCCACACTAGCCATATTTTGACCAAGAAGAGCACCAAGCGTAAGCGCCATTTACGCGGTACTAGTGAGGTTCACGCCTCCGATGTTGCTCTGGTCAAACGCATGTTGCGTCAAGCCTGATTCTTTCGAATTGGTGTTTAGAATAGTTAGTAGAAGGATAGAATTATGCCTCGCGTAAAACGTGGTGTTACCGCTCGTCGTCGTCACAAGAAAATTCTCAAGAAAGCTAAAGGTTATTACGGTGCTCGTAGCCGTGTATTCCGCGTAGCTAAGCAGGCCGTTATCAAGGCTGGTCAGTATGCTTACCGTGACCGTCGTCAGCGTAAGCGTCAGTTCCGTGCCCTGTGGATTGCTCGTATTAATGCAGCAGCCCGTATTAATGGTTTGTCTTACAGCCGATTTATTGCAGGCCTGAAAAAAGCCTCTATCGAAATCGACCGTAAGGTGCTGGCCGACCTGGCCGTGCATGAGAAAGCTGTATTTACTGCGATCGTTGAAAAAGCTAAGGCTTGCCTAGCTTAATCTAAGCTTTTGGGTGATTCGATTGCCGTAGCAGGAGCAAGGATTCATTCCTTGTTTCTCGGTTCAGATAGGGGAAGGGTGTAAACTCTTCCCCTGTTTTTTTGTTTGACACGCATTTGTCCTGAGGGCTTTATTCACAGTATTCCTCAGGAGAAGTGCGAGTTTAACTCTTGCAACGAGATTGATTGGCCGTCATGGCAGGGATGCGAATGAACGGCAAGATTTGGAGTTCACGATGGAAAACCTAGACCACCTGTTGGCTCAGGGGAAACAGGCCGTAGAGCAAGCAACAGATGCGAGTGCGTTGGATCAGGTGCGGGTGCAGTATCTGGGTAAGAAGGGTGAGCTCACTCAGTTGCTGAAAGGCCTGGGGAAGCTGTCCCCAGAGGAGCGTCCTCAGGCGGGTGCTTTCATCAATGAAGCTAAGCAGGCTTTGCAAGCGCTTATTAATGAGCGTAAAGACTCTATTGCTGCTGCTGCACTGAATGCCAGGCTAGCAGAAGAAGCAATCGACATCACTCTGCCTGGTCGTGGTCAGCATTGTGGTGGTTTACACCCGGTTACCCGAACGCTGGAGCGAATCGAAGGTTTTTTTGCCAACGTTGGTTACTCCGTTGAAGAAGGGCCTGAAATAGAAGATGACTATCACAACTTTGAAGCGCTGAATATTCCGGCTCATCATCCGGCTCGTGCCATGCACGATACCTTCTACTTTGATAGTCATACGCTGCTTCGTACGCACACCTCCCCGGTGCAAATTCGGACCATGGAAAATGGCGAGCCACCTATTCGTATCATTTGTCCTGGGCGCGTATATCGCTGCGATTCCGACCTGACTCATACCCCAATGTTCCATCAGGTAGAGGGTTTGTTGATCGATGAGCAAGTTAGTTTTGCTGACCTTAAGGGTACCGTGGAAGAATTTCTGCGAGCGTTTTTTGAGCAGGAATTGCCAGTGCGTTTTCGGCCCTCCTATTTTCCTTTCACCGAGCCGTCTGCGGAAGTGGATATCGCTTGCGTGATGTGTCAAGGGAAGGGTTGTCGAGTCTGTAGTCATACCGGCTGGTTAGAGGTGATGGGCTGCGGGATGGTGCATCCAAAAGTATTTGAATCCTGTGGTGTTGATACCGAAAAATACAGCGGTTTCGCCTTCGGCATGGGGGTGGAGCGATTAGCAATGCTGCGTTATGGGGTGAATGACTTGCGATTGTTCTTTGAGAATGATCTGCGCTTTTTAGGGCAGTTTAGATAGGCCGAATTAGTTTGGCGTGTGGTCGGCAGCAACTGCCGGCCAAGTCAGAGAAGATTTTAAGCGGTATGCGATTGTTAGCTATTTTCACAATCGTTGTCAGCAAGAGATAGCGGGAACTTGCAATGAAATTCAGTGAACAGTGGTTACGCGAATGGGTTAATCCAGCCATTGATACAGACTCCTTGGTTGCTCAAATTACCATGGCTGGTCTTGAGGTTGATGGTGTTGAGGCTGCCGCAGGGGTATTTAGTGGTGTTGTTGTTTGTGAGATTCTGGGGGTTGAACAGCACCCCGATGCAGACAAGCTGCGCGTCTGTCAGGTCAGTGCTGGTGGTGAATCGGTTCAGGTAGTCTGCGGAGCCCCGAACGCGCGCACGGGTATTAAAGTTCCTTTTGCTCAGGTGGGTGCGGTATTGCCGGGCGATTTCAAAATTAAAAAAGCCAAGCTGCGACAGGTTGAGTCCTTCGGTATGCTCTGTGGTGCTTCCGAGTTAGGCCTTGTCGATAACATTGATGGCATCATGGAGTTACCTCAGGACGCTCCGGTTGGTCAGGATCTGCGTGAATATTTTGGATTCGATGACAGCATTATTGAAGTGGATCTGACGCCTAATCGTGGTGACTGCTTGAGCCTGGCGGGTCTTGCCCGTGAAGTGGGGGTTCTCAACAAGATAGCAGTGAGCGCTGTGGACGTGACTGCAGTTGCGCCTCAGAACGATGATCAATTTCCTGTGTCTATTGAAGCCGGTGACGCTTGTCCGCGCTATGTGGGGCGTGTAATCAGGGGTGTAGATCTTGCTGCTCAGTCGCCCCTATGGATGCAGGAACGTTTGCGCCGCAGTGGTATCCGCAGTATCGATGCGGTGGTTGATGTTACCAATTATGTCATGATTGAGTTGGGTCAGCCGATGCACGCTTTTGATCTTAATAAGCTCAGCGGTGGTATTCGGGTTCGGATGGCAGAGGCTGGAGAAAAGCTGGTGCTGCTTGATGGTCAGGAAATTGAGTTGGATGCTGATACTTTGCTTATTGCAGATCAGCAGAAGCCGCTAGCTATGGCTGGGATTATGGGTGGTGAGGGCTCTGGTGTTAGCCGTGAAACCCAGGACCTGTTTCTTGAAAGTGCCTATTTTGATCCGATTAAGATTGCTGGTCGTGCGCGCTCTTATGGTCTTCATACGGATTCCTCTCATCGTTTCGAGCGAGGGGTGGACTACGCTTTGCAGGTCCGCGCCGTTGAGCGTGCAACGCAATTGCTGATTGATATTGTCGGTGGTCAGCCTGGGCCAGTGACCGAGGTCGTTGATCAAGTCAGTCTGCCAAAGACTGTGGTAGTGACGCTGCGTGCTGCTCGCATCAAGCGTCTGTTAGCTCTGGATATTCCTGACAGTGAAGTTGAAGAAATTCTGACTCGTCTGGGTATGGGTGTTGAATCTAGCGGAGATCGCGTCTGGGCAGTAACAGTGCCTTCCTATCGTTTTGATGTCTCGCTGGAAGAAGATTTGCTGGAAGAGCTAGCCCGAATTTACGGTTATAACAATCTTCCGGTCAGTTCCAGTACTGCTACCATCTCTTTGCAGCCGCAGATGGAAATTAAAAAACCGCTAACCGAGTTGCGTCGACTACTGGTTAATCGGGGTTATCAAGAAGCGATTACTTACAGTTTTATTGAGCCTAAGCTGCAGCAGTTGTTTGATAAAAAGCATCAGCCCCTTGCGTTGGCGAATCCGATCTCCAGTGACATGGCGGTTATGAGAACGACGTTGTGGCCTGGTTTGACTAAGGCTCTGCAATATAATCAGAATCGTCAACAGGGTCGTATCCGTCTGTTTGAGAGCGGCCAGCGTTTCCTGTCTGAAGAGGGCTCTCTTGTGCAGGACCGAGTATTGGCTGGCGTCGTTTATGGTAGTCGCTATCCAGAAAGTTGGTCGGAAGCTCAGCAAAGTGCCGATTTCTTTGATGTTAAAGGCGATGTGGAGGCTTTATTGGGTGCTGGTGGCGCATTGTCAGAGTACCGTTTCGAATCGGGAAGTCATGATGTTCTGCATCCTGGCCAGTGTGCTCGGATTGAGCGTGAAGGGCGTCTAGTTGGTTATTTTGGTGCTCTTCACCCTAGTTTATATGGGGAATTGGCTGTTAGTGGTCCAGTGTATCTATTTGAGCTGGCGCTGGCGGAAATTGAGATGGGTGTGCTTCCAGCGTTCCGTGAATTGTCGAAATTCCCAGAAACTCGTCGTGATTTGGCTGTCATAGTGGATGAATCTGTAGCTGTTGCTAAACTACTTGATATCGTCAAAAAAGAGGGTGGCGATTGGCTGCAAAATACCACTTTGTTCGATGTATATCAGGGCGAAGGTATTGAAAACGGTAAAAAAAGTCTGGCTTTAGGCTTGACCTGGCAGCATCCGTCGCGCACCCTTACTGATGAAGAAGTGAACGAAGTCTTTGATTCAATTCTGTCGGGAATGCAATCTGCGTTTGCCGCAGAACTCAGAGGCTAATTGACTTAAGCTGGTTTCAGTAGACCGGTAAAAGGGGCATGCGATGGGTTCATTGACGAAAGCCGATATGGCAGAACGTTTATTCGACGTTTTGGGGCTTAACAAACGTGAAGCAAAGGATATGGTCGAAACCTTCTTTGATGAGGTTCGAACCTGTCTTGCGGATAACGAACAGGTAAAGCTGTCGGGATTCGGTAACTTCGATCTTAGGGATAAGCATCAGCGACCAGGTCGTAACCCCAAAACCGGAGAGGAAGTGCCTATTTCCGCCCGGCGGGTGGTGACCTTTAGGCCGGGTCAAAAGCTTAAGGACAAAGTGGAGACTTATGCAGGCCCCGCAGAAGAGTGATGTTCCGCTAGTAATTCCTGAGAAACGTTATTTTTCCATCGGAGAAGTGGGGCTGCTTTGTGGCGTCAAGCCTCATGTGTTGCGTTATTGGGAGCAGGAGTTCGAACAGCTGAGCCCTGTTAAGCGTCGCGGTAACCGCCGTTATTATCAGCGTCAGGATGTCCTTTTGGTTCGCCAGCTTTGTGAGCTGTTATACGAGAAGGGTTTTACTATCGCCGGAGCCAGGCAATGGCTAAGCGGGGATGGTGCCAAGGCCGAGGACAGTAAGTACCGACAGCTGATTCGCCAGACTATTGTTGAGCTTGAGACCATTCTGGAAGAGTTCAAGAAAACCTGAAAGAAAAACTCTACAAATTCAATTTGCCCTGAAAACTCAGTTGGAGTACCATTCTCGCCGCTGTTATGCAGAGGTTTTCGGAATCCTTTTTTCGGAACTAGATCTCTGCTTGTGTCGGGGCGTAGCGCAGTCTGGTAGCGCACTTCGCTGGGGGCGAAGGGGTCGCAGGTTCGAATCCTGCCGTCCCGACCAATTTCTAGCTTTAAAAATCGGAATGTAGCGCAGCTTGGTAGCGCACTTCGCTGGGGGCGAAGGGGTCGTAGGTTCGAATCCTATCATTCCGACCAATTCTTACTCTGATTCTGTTGCTGATTTTAGAATGCATGATCGGATGTCTAGTCATACTCGTGTTTGATTTTCCAGTCGCTATCCTTGCTGAATTCGTTCCATTCTTCTTTGAGTTGTTCTTCCTCCTTGATGGTCTGTTCTTCTTTCTCTTGGTCGTTCGCGAGTGCTTTTAACTTCTTTATCCGTTCATCCAGAAACTTAATGCGAAGTGGCATCTGACCTTTGTTAGCAAAGGGCTCAAGCCGAGTGCGGCAGGTGTTGTAGTGGACTAGAGCGAGCTTTGGGTTGTTGGTAGCTTCTACTTGGCGGGCCGCTAGTTGGCTAACGTCGGTTTTTATTACAACGTAAAGCGCTTTTCCCTGATTGATGTACTGTTGGGCTGTGCGTTTTTCGAGGCTGCCGTCTTTATGAATTCCAACGAAGAAGTTAACCATGTCCTTGATTCTTGCCGCCGTGTTTTTTGCGGTAATCAGGTCGGTCAAGACTGGTTCTGGTGTGTCTAGCGTGCTGCTGTATTCCTGTGATTGTAGTTCTTTGATATTTGATAGCTGAGACTTGGAGTTGTTGTTGCCGGGGTCGATGGACAGAATGTCCTGGTGACGGCCTGTAAGGTAGGCAAGAAGGAACTGTCTTAGTTCAGAGGGAAGGTAGGCTGAGGGTAGCTCGGTAACTAGGTTCCAGCACACTCTGGTGCGCTCTTGCAGAGCTAGCACTTTTCTTCGTCGCTCTTGTTTCGCATTTTCGACCGACTGTGCTACATAGGCTATTAAAGCCAAGCAGCCGACGCCTGTCAAAATCAGGGTTGCGATTATACCGCCACTCATAGGCACTACCTGTGTAATAATTATTATCTGCTCATTATCGACGAATCAGGCAAATACTTAAACCTTCTAGGTTTTTTTACGACCGCAGAGCGGTATTTTTCCACTCTCTAGTCATCCTAGCACTTTTTTTGCTGTAGGCGCTTGACGGGATTTTTATAAATCCATATTATACGCGCCTCCTTTGTCAGGGAATGCTCATGAAAGTGACATTCAACGACAGGTGTTTTGAGATGTCCCATTCGTCTAGTGGCCTAGGACACCGCCCTTTCACGGCGGTAACAGGGGTTCGAACCCCCTATGGGACGCCATCTCTTTGTTGAGAGTGCGGGAATAGCTCAGTTGGTAGAGCACGACCTTGCCAAGGTCGGGGTCGCGAGTTCGAGTCTCGTTTCCCGCTCCAAACACCCTGCATATTATGCAGAAGATTTAACGGCTACGTCCCATTCGTCTAGTGGCCTAGGACACCGCCCTTTCACGGCGGTAACAGGGGTTCGAACCCCCTATGGGACGCCATC
>JBALWH010000045.1:0-38324 GCA_036960175.1 Motiliproteus sp.
CGATCTTTCGCGCACCTGGCCGTTCTAGATACCGCAGAGAACACACTGGACTTGTACACAGGTTCCCTAACTAATCTTCCGGCTGCTCAGCGGCTTTGGCTGAATCAGCCCGTCGTCATTCAAAGCAAAAGTCATGCACAGATGACAATAGTCTGTTTTAAAGGGAGCGGCAGTTATTCATCTGAGCAAATAATCAATAAGTCTCCTTAGCCTAATCATTTCATCACCCTTTTAACAGGGGGGATTACTCATTCTTTATAAGCATGAGAATCTCTTAATATTGATATTTGTCATATTTAAAGTCTTTTCAAAACAAACGGATATCCCGTATTTGCGGTTTGTTTGGTGGGCTGTCTTGCCACTCTGGCACGGCCCTTGCTCAATCTCTTTCGACTTTGGATCAAAAGGTGATTTGAGCGAAATGACACACACAAACCTACAACCCGATACCGGAACATCTAGCCCGCAGCCCTTTGAGCAGTTGGTGAAGTACGTTCGGGTACGCAGCAAGACAGGCGCTCGTTTCGTCGAGTTCGATTTCGCGATCGGTGAGCCGAATTTGTTCGTCGAGCTGATTATGCCCCAGGGGGTGTTTGATGACTTTTGTCAGAAAAACCATGTGGTGCATATGACCGCTGAGCAGATGCTGTCGGTAGATGACGAAATGGAAAAGTGGCGTTACGGCGATGAAACGCTGATGGCTGCTAATCATCGTCAAGATCACGCAGCGCAATAAAAATAAACCAAGTTTGCTGGGAATAACCGCAATGACCATTGAAATCAAAACTTCGACGCTAGAGCCGGTACGCAATACCTTCGCCCACATAGAACGTCGATTCGGCGATAAGCCGGCCACCCGTTATCAGGAAGCGACTTACGACGTGCAGTCGGAGGAGAACTTCAACTACCGCCCACTGTGGCAGCCAGACAAGCTGCTTAACGATAAGACCCGTACGGATATCAAGATGGAAGACTGGTATGCCTTCCGTGATCCCCGACAGTTTTATTACGGTGCTTACGTGCAAAGCCGCGCAAAGATGCAGGAAGCAGCCGAGAACAGCTACGCCTTCTTCGAAAAGCGCAATCTCAGCAGGCTGCTGGATGAGCCCATGAAAGCCAAGCTGATCCGTTTCCTGATCCCGCTGCGCCATGTCGAACAGGGTGCCAACCTGAACAACATGTATGCCTGTGATTATGGCTATGGCACAGCGATCACTCAGGCCTGCATTTTTAACGCCATGGACCGCCTTGGCATCGCCCAATACCTGTCGCGTATTGGTTTGATTCTGGATGGCAACAGCGGTGATTCCCTGTCTGAAGCCAAGCTCTACTGGTTGGATGAAAAGGTTTGGCAGGGCGTACGCGCTTGTGTCGAAGAGATGACCACAGTCGATGATTGGTTCGAGGTGATGGTGGCTCAGAATGTGGTGATGGATGGGCTGATCTACGAGCTCTATTACACCCAGTTTGACCAGTGGCTGCAGGACAACGGTGGCCAAGATGTCGGCATGTTGACTGAATTTATGCAGGTCTGGAATAAAGATAGCACCCGCTGGGTGGATGCCACCCTCAAGATTGCCGCCTCAGAATCTGCCGAGAACACCGCGTTGCTGGAACAGTGGATCAGCAACTGGAAGGCCAAGATCTTGACAGCACTGAAACCATTGGCGAGTGAAATGCTGGGTGCTGACGCTCTGGCACAGGCTGAAGCCTCACTGGATAAACGTCTGGCGAAAGCTGGCCTGTTCAAATAAGAGAGAGTCCGATCATGTCAAAAGTTTATATCGCTTTGCAGGACAACGACGATTCACGCTACATCGTCGAGGCCATCGAAGAAGACAATCCCGAGGCCACGGTGATTCATATGCCCGCGATGATTCGCATCGAAGTGGAAGGCCGCTTAATCGTTAAGCGGACAACCGTCGAAGAGAAGATCGGTCGTGATTGGGATGTGCAAGAGCTGCACCTCAATCTGATCACCCTGGGTGGCAACGTCGATGAAGATGACGACGGCCTCAGTCTGCATTGGAACCAATAATAAGAAGGTATGCACCATGGCTACTAAAAAGCTGAATATCAAAGACAAATACAGACTGCTGACCCGTGATCTGGATTGGGAGTATTCCTATGCCGATCGCAAGAAGGCGTTCCCATTCGAAGAGTTCGAAGGCATTAAAATTACCGACTGGTCGAAGTGGGAAGACCCCTTCCGCCTGACCATGGACACCTACTGGAAATACCAGGCTGAAAAAGAGAAGAAGCTCTACGCGATTTTCGATGCTTTCTCTCAGAACAACGGCCAGTTGAACATTTCTGATCCGCGCTACGTCAACGCTCTTAAGCTGTTTTTAACCGGTGTGTCGCCGCTGGAATATCAGGCGTATCAGGGCTTCGCTCACACCGGACGTCAGTTTAGTGGTGTCGGTGCGCGGGTGGCTTGCCAGATGCAATCGCTGGATGAGCTGCGCCACGTGCAGACTCAGATCCACGCCATGAGTCACTACAACAAGTTCTTCGATGGCTTCCAGGAATACAGCCTTCAGCATGATCGGGTCTGGTATTTGTCGGTGCCTAAGTCGTTCTTCAACGATGCCCGTGCCGCTGGCCCCTTCGAGTTTATGGTCGCCATTGGTTTCTCCTTCGAGTACGTACTGACTAACTTGTTGTTCGTACCCTTTATGTCCGGTGCCGCCCATAACGGTGATATGGCTACTGTTACCTTTGGTTTCTCGGCGCAGTCTGACGAAGCCCGCCACATGACCTTAGGCTTGGAGATTATAAAGTTCTTGCTGGAACAGCATGAAGACAACGTACCGATTGTGCAGAAGTGGATCGACAAATGGTTCTGGCGCGGTAGTCGTTTGCTGACCATCGTAGCGATGATGATGGATTACATGTTGCCCAACAAAGTGATGTCCTGGAAAGAAGCCTGGGAAGTCTATTTTGAAGAGGCCGGTGGTGCCCTGTTTAAAGATCTGGCGCGCTACGGCATTCGGATGCCTAAGTACTCTGAGACTATCGAGAAAGAGAAAGAGCATATCTCTCATCAGGCTTGGTGGACTTTTTATACCCACGGTCATGCCACTGGTTTCCACACCTGGATTCCTTCTGACGAAGAGCTGGATTGGTTGTCAGAGAAATACCCAGACACCTTCGACAAGTACTATCGCCCACGCTGGGAGATGGCCAAAGAGATGGAAGCCAAAGGCGAGCGTTTCTACTCCAAGGGACTGCCTCAGCTCTGTACTACCTGTCAGGTGCCGATGTTGTTCACCGAGATGGATGACCCGACTCAGGTCTGCTACCGCGACAGCCATTACGAAGGTGAGCACTATCACTTCTGCTCCGACGGTTGTAAGGACATCTTTGACGACGAGCCAGAGAAGTACGTGCAGTCTTGGTTGCCGGTTCATCAGATCTATCAGGGCAACTGTGGTGGCCCCGGTGTTGAAGATGTGCTGAGCGACTTCTACAAGATGAATGTCGGCACTGACAATATGGATATGAAAGGTTCGCCCGATGAAAAGCGCTGGAAGAAATGGAAAGGCGTCGCCTAATTCTCTGATCCATTAACAAGCGTGTAACGCTTTTAAGAAAATAGCGGCGGGGTTGTCTTAGACCCCGCCCAACGACTGCAAAAGAGCCTTGGCGATCAAACAGAACCAGGGCTTGAGAAAGAGGAATGACGACATGCCAGTACATGCAATTATCCCCGACTATAAGGGCGAAGTGCTCGATAAGCAGGAAAACTTCGGTGGCAATCAGTTGGTTTACGTCGGTTGGGATCACCACCTGATGTTCTGCGCCGCCTTTGCTTATCCGGTCGCCCCGGATATCAGCTTTAACACCCTGCTCACCGAAGTGATCCCTTCAACCTTCGATCTGCACGAAGAGTTCACCAAGATTAATTGGGACACCGCCGAGTGGATGCTCAACGGTCAGCCCTTTATTCCGCAGTTGGAAGTCTCCCTGAAGGATCAGGGCATCGAGCATAAATCCTTGTTGCGCTTCCATACCCCTGAACTAAAAGGCTTTCAGAACGCTGGCGTATAAGCGGCTGAAACTCATAGGTGCTGTTCAATCGGCCGCCTGTTTTAAGAAAGGAACCTGTTATGAGTTATGAAGTAACAATAGAACCCACCGGCGATGTGATCGAGGTGGAAGAAGGTCAAACCATCCTCGATGCCGCCTTGCGTCAAGGGGTTTGGTTACCCTTTGCCTGTGGTCACGGCACCTGCGCCACCTGTAAATGTCAGCTCACCGATGGCGACGTGGATCAGGGCAACGCCTCGCCCTTCGCCCTGATGGATATAGAGCGGGACGAGGGCAAGATTCTCGCCTGTTGCGCCATACCCGAATCCGACCTGGTGATCGAAGCCGATATCGATGTAGACCCCGACTTTCAAGGTTATCCGGTACAGGACTTCAACGGCAAGGTCACCGAGATCCGCCAGCTGTCTCCCACCATTAAGGGGATTCATTTCGAGCTGGATGGGGAGATGGAGTTTCAGGCCGGTCAGTATATCAACCTCAAGATCCCCGGCGTCGAAGGCTCCCGTGCGTTCTCTATCGCCAACAAACCCTCCCAGGGCAAAACCCTGGAACTGCATGTTCGTCATGTACCCGGCGGTTTAGGCACCACCTATATCCATGAGACCCTGCAAGCTGGCGACGAGCTGCAAGTCACCGGCCCTTACGGTCAGTTCTTTACCCGCAAGTCAGATACCAAACCAGTCATCTTTATTGCTGGCGGTTCGGGTTTATCCAGCCCGCAATCGATGATTCTGGAAATGCTGGAGGAGGGCGATAGCCGTGAGATCCACCTGTTCCAGGGCGCGCGTAATGTGGGCGAGCTCTACAACCGCGAACTCTTTACCAAGCTGGATAAAGCGCACAGCAACTTTCACTATATCCCCGCGTTAAATGCCCCGGAAGCAGGTGATGATTGGCAAGGCTTTACCGGCTTTGTTCATGAGGCAGTAAAAGCGTATTTCGACAACCGCTTCGATGGCCATAAAGCCTATATGTGCGGACCACCACCGATGATCGATGCGGCCGTAACCACGCTGATGCAGGGCCGGTTGTTTGAACGGGATATTCATATGGAGCGCTTCTTTACCGCCGCCGATGGATCAGAAGAACAAACCCGTTCGGCCCTGTTTAAGAAGATCTAAGTTAAGAAGATCTAAGTTAAGGTTTTCTAAACGGATACAGGCCAACGGGCTGTTGGCCTGTATCCGTGTTCCTGATTACCCGTGAAGCTCAGCTTGCTCTTCGTGTCGATAGTGATAACTCAAGTTTCGGCTGGCACCCACCCCCTCTACGCAGACGAGCATTCAGCGGTTTTCTGATCTGTTGTTGTTAGGTTTGTGGTTCTATTGCGCCCCTGTCGGGCGCGTTCATTTTTGAAGCATCACAAACGAACCAAAAAATTCTTTCCCCACGAAACCGCCCTGCGGGTACGCGCTTCGCGCTATGCCAGCCAACCTGAAGCGGGCAGATTCGGCTCCCGTCAGAAGGTTACGCGGCTTATGGTCTTAGGTGACCGGATTTGTTTGCAATTATCCGGAGAAATATACCTTGGTATTTTAGAGAACCAATCTCATTTAATAATACGCCGGAGCTTAAATTAACCTATAAATATCAGAGCGCTTTTATTTGTCAGGGGAATGAAGATGGAAAGCACGCCTTATACAGGTAGTACCCGATGGCCTGATCTCGTTGTCAATAAAATCGAGATTTCCGAACCTTTCAAATGGTTAACGCTAGGCTTTAAGGATATGCAAGATTCAGCTAAATATAGCCTTAGCTATGGTCTGGGTGTTGCAATAATCAGTGGCTTACTCACCTTTGGTTTAGTGGCAACAGACAGCCTGTTTTTGCTGCCTTTTCTGGTGTCAGGTTTTTTTCTCATTGCCCCGTTCTTAGGTATTGGCCATTATCAATTAAGCAGATATTTGGAAAAGGGGGAACCGCTCAATAGCTGTAACCCGCTGGATGCATTGAATAATAATCATGTCCATATTGCTATGATCACCGGTGGTTTTTTCATGATTTTGCAACTCTGGATAGCGTCCAATTTCGTGCTGTTTTCACTGCTCTATGAAGGTATTTCGCCACCGCTGGAGAATTTCTTCAGCAATGTATTCCTGTCAGAAAAAGGCCGGGTGTTTCTGATGGCAAGCATTGTCGTTGGTGCTTTCTTCGCCTGGTGCGCTTTTGTGATAAGCGCGATAACAGTGCCAATACTGATCGACCGAAAAATCGATGGATTCACGGCCATACGTTTCAGCATAAAGTCCGTGTTGCAGAATATGCCCGCCATGATGATATGGGCATTTTTGATCGTTGTAATTGTAAGTATCGGGCTAATGACTTTTTACATTGGATTAATTGTTGCCTTGCCCTTGGTTGCGCACGGGAGCTGGCATGCGTATCGGGCACTGGTGCCTGAGTAACGCGGTACCGGAAACATAGTACCCGAACCAAGGTGATGGCCATTCACACTGGTTCTGCCTCGGTCCGCCCTCCCAGACCTTTTAGGCCCGCCAAATTAGGCGGGATTTTTTGTGCCTGAGGGGCAGAAATCGGTAATAACCCTTTGTTAAAAAAGTGATTATAGCCATCGGTCATATGACTAGGTTATAGTTTGGCCAACGGGTGAGCAGCGTGCATCAGCCTTAATCTTAAAAAGTGCACGACATAGACCAAGATGTTGGAAACTAATCAGGATGATTTGCGCTCGTATGCACCGACCCTCGGGGCCAATCCTAATTAAATTTCTCTGATGTTTCTGTTTTTTTATTGCCTATAGCTTGCAAGGTAAAGCGAGCTTGCAAGGTTGCTAGGCTTACACGGTACAAGTATTAAATTGTTAGCTTTCTTTCAAGTATGGAGTTTTAAATCAAGTTATGGATAATTACGAAAACCCTATTGAAGGAAAGACATACATTAGCCCTAGCCTTAATCAATTCAATGGCGATAGAAAAGTTAGAATAGCTTCAAAAGTAATTGAATCAACAGATGCATATGCTTTTGGCACCATTAAAGGTGAAGCTGTTATTCGCCATAGGCCAAATGCTAAATCACACATAACGGCAAAATTCTTTGAAGATACTAAAGGCATTTTTGTCCTAAGCATTCAAGGTTATAGCGTAGCGGCGGATAAACCACACAATGCTAGTTTTTCATTCGTTGGTGATGAAATCGGTAAGTTAGTTGAATTTATTAGAAATATTCAATCAATTAACTTCACTCATCGTGGCTCAGTGAACATCACAGATGAAGAATTAAACCGGATAGTATTATCTGATTCACAAGCAAAAAGATTGCTGGAAGATAATCATGAACTATTCACAGAAGTTCTTCGTTCTGAAGTAACTACCAAAGACTTAGTTTCTGTTGGGTATCGTAAAAAACAGATTGAAGTGTTTAAACGCTTATTAAACGATGCACAGTATTTTTCAAATTTAAAAGACCAGAAGAAAACTAAAGATGAAGGCTTGTGGCAAAAATATTTTGAAAAAAATGAATGGATATTTGGCTATGGATTAGGCTACCTATTCCTTTCGGGGCTAGATGATAAAAAGCTAGAACAGGTGGTTCAAGGTTACAGCGTTATTGATCATGGTAAACGCGTAGATGCTTTAATGAAAACTAAAGGTATAATTTCGAATCTTTGCTTCGTAGAAATAAAAATACATACTACGAAACTACTAGATTCAAAACCATATCGCGCGGGTTGCTGGGCTCCATCTAAAGAATTGGCAGGTGCTGTTGCTCAAGTTCAAGGTACTGTTGCTTCTGCAATAGATAGCCTATCTAACCAAATAAGTTTAAAAGATAAATCAGGTAACCCTACAGGTGAAGAGGTATTTAATTATCAACCAAAATCCTTTTTAGTTATCGGTAGTCTCGAAGAGTTTTCAGGAGAACATGGTGTAAATAAAGATCAGCTTCGATCATTTGAATTATTTCGTAAAAATACTATAAGCCCTGAAATAATCACTTTTGATGAGCTATACGAAAGAGCTAGATTTATTGTACAGCACAACGAAAGCTAACAAGGAAATCAACAAGGACACGTAACAGTTGGCTACGTTTCGCTTCGCTACACAATTTTAGCCAACCATTACTTAGCCTGTTATTTAGGCGTAGCATACTATCCAGAGTGGGGATTAAATTTGCAACCAAAGTCACATACTCTATTTCATTTCACTAAAAACTTAACCTTTTTAAAGGACATATTAAAAAGTGGCTTTTGGCCAAGGTATTGTTTGGAAGATGTCAGGTGGTATACAGGTGCTGATAATCAATCGGCGTACCCAATGGTTTGCTTTTGTGACATTCCTCTATCTAGAGTTGATGAACATGTTAACTTCTATGGTTCCTTTGGAATTGGGGTTACCAAGGAGTGGGCAAAATCAAATGGCTTATCACCTGTGATTTATATAAATGAAAACACAAAACAACACCAAGCTTTAAAGAAGCTTTTAGGAGAAAACCTAAAAGGTAAGCAATTCTACAAAGGTGCTGATGTTGATATAAACACGATAATGACGCATATAAAACCAATCGAAGGAAATATGTTTATTGGTGGTGAGTTTATCTCAAAAGAGTTTTACCAAGAAAATGAATGGCGATATTCTGTGACTGGTGATAGTAACACCATTAAAATAAAACCTTTTCTCATCGAGAATTTATATAAAAATGAAAAGACTCTCGAGAATGAAAACAACAACTCTAAAGAGTTTTATAGTATAAAAATCTCACCGTCAGACATTAAATATCTGTTTGTTAAATCAGATTCTTATATTCCAGATCTTATCAATTTTATTCAGTCAGAGCTTGATCATTACCCAAGTGCTGAAATCAAGATGTTGATGTCTAGAGTAACTTCATTGGAAACCATCAGTCGTGATATGTAGTATGCTAACAAGTCATTTAAAAGGACAAAAAACAGTTGGTTTTTGCTCCTTCGTCGCTTATTTTAACCAACTATTTTTAGCCTCTTAATGAGGCGTTATAAGCCACGGACAGGGTATGAGTAGAAATCAGTCTCCATATATGTTGGAAACAGCCTCAGATTATTTACGTGCTGCTAAGTTGCTTTGGGGGCAACCAAATCTAGGTGGCGTAGCAATGATTAATGCAGCCATTGCAATTGAGATCATTCTCAAAAGCTTTATTGCTGAGCCAACAGATAATAAACGGAAAGGTACTGTCGGTGAGCAGTATGAACTTAAAGGAAAAAGGCTACATTTACTTACCGACCTTGCTAAACAAGTTGATCCAGTTATATATCGTGAGTTGGGGTTCCACAACCATGAATACTGGTTTGAAAAATATGACAATTTGTTTGTTCAGGCCCGCTACCCTTATGAGCCAACGGCTCGTAGTGGTTACACTGAAATACCAATTAAAACTGGTATTGAAATGTTTAGGTCGACAATCGAGTGGTATAAGAAAACTGGCAATGTTGATCCTTGGGTAAAGGTTTATCCGGAGGTCTCGGGTGGTGGCTTATAACAAGTTGCTCAAGCATCGTTCCGGCCAAAAAGTGTCCACCAAAGTGGTACAAGATCAACGCGCTAACGCGCGCCGCTTAGCAAAGCGTTATATGCCTACACGGTCTGAGCATGGATGAGATAATTGAAGGCTTTTTTAAAGCTATTGCAGGTTTGTTGCGGTTTATCTTCGTATCACTATTGATGGACTTTGTATTTTATTACGCTGGGAAAGGGACTTTAATGCTTGTCACTGCCGGTTCATACCCCCCGGTTGAAGAAACCAAAACAACAGTAAACTTCACCGTATTTATCGGCATTCTTGTTTCAGTAGCCTTGTTTGTTCTTGTCATTATTTTCGCAGATAGAATCAGATATGGCATATAACAATAAAATCAAAGATCGCCCTACGGGCTCGGACCGTCGCAAGGCTACGGCCCTTTATTTAAAGCGTTCTCCAGGAAATTATGAGTATTCAAATTGCTTTCGTAAGTATTGTATTGATTTTTTCTTCACCGCTACATGCTGAGGTTGTCTCTTTGGTGGAGCCGGATGAGCTAAATATACTGCCTTCACATGTGGTTTCTGACTTAAAAAAATCTGGGTGCAAAGTCCCTGTGGCAGAGAGTTATAGATTCGGCGGAGCTTTAATCGGTGAGTTCGCAGCACCGAACCAGATTGACCTTGCTGTAATATGCGTGACTGACGACTCTAGGTCTATCCGTATGTACTGGGGAGGTCCAAAAAAATGTATGAGTGTACTAAGTTCAGCGGGGCAATTTATTCAATTGGCAGATGAACATTTGATATATAACTATATGCTCTCAGAGTATGAAAATCCTGTAGTGCCCAGTATGAATCATTTAGCTATTGATGATGTCATGCTGGGAAAAGCGTCCGAGGTTTCGTACTGTGACAACGGTCAATGGAAATATTTAGGTGGCGCAGATTAAACATAACAAAGCAGTCAACTTTAACCAACCAATGGGGTCAGACCCCATTGATATTTCTTAATGCTGGCATAGAGTTTTAGTAAGTAGGGCAAGCATCGCTCGGTTCCCCTCGCTGGACCTCACTACACTCGGCCGCTTACCAAAACATTAGCACCACTCCATCCAACACCATACTTGGCACCCTAAATGAAAAACTGTGACCAATGGGGTCAGACTCTATTGGTCATGCTAATACAGGACCTTTTAGGGGTGTCTTTATTTTCGGTGAACTTCATCAAAAAATTTGAAGTACGATGCTGCTAGAAAGCCAATGCAACTGAACGCTGACGCAACGGCTGATTGAATCTGTGCCGCTATCCTTTTGCCACCATACTTGGCCACCTATATGAAAAACTGGAAACTCTCCCCCAAGGATTCAAAGGTCGCCAAGTATATTGACTGTTACTGGTTTCTGGAGAAAGAGCCGGGTGATTTGGGCAACAGTCATCCCAAGTTAAATCCCGACACCTCCGCCCATCTGATTATTGCGGCTGATCATCACAACACTCGCTATGATCAAGGCTCTGCCTCCCAAAAGGGCAGTGGCAGTCATTGGATATTTCCCCATCGCAAAACCTTTGTGATGGATCACTCCGATCCTTTTCTAATTCTGGGCATTAAATTTAAAGTCGGAGCGTTGTACCCATTGGCGAATAGCCTTCCCCAGTTTGTGCTGGATACGATTGCTGATGTCGATATCAATAGCTTGATGGGCTTGGCGTCGTTTGATTCAGAAAGCCTCCTGACCGGTGCAGCCGATCAGCCGCAACAGCTTTGCGACAGGCTTGATGAGCTATTGGCCTCTTGGTTACTGAGGGTTCAGGAAGACAAGCACAGTGAACTGGTTGGCGATGTTTTACCTCTGCTGTCGAATACCCCTATTGCCGACATTGGCGCTGCGCTGCATCGATCACAACGCACCATTGAACGGAGCTTCCTGCGGGTGACTGGCCTTACTTTGAAGCAGTGTCATTCGATGATTCGTTTCGAGGAGATGCTTAATCAGCTGTATAAAATGGAAGGCCAAGATATTAACTGGGTGGATTTCGCCACTCAATTTGAATTCAGCGACCAACCCCATCTGATTCGATATATCAAAAACACCATTGGCAATACGCCGGGTGAGTACGCCAAGCAACGAGATCTTGCTATCGATACCTATGGCAATTTTGAGTTTGAGTAATACTGTCGTTTTTCTTCAATCCTTATCCATCGCTGATCTCTAAAATTGCTATCAACTATTGATGTAACGATGCAATCAGGATTAACGATGAACGCAAATATTCGACAGTACCAACAGCGTGACCAGAATGAGTTGATGGCCGCATGGGAGGCGGCCAATAGCTTGGCACACTCCTTTCTCGATAATGACTTTGTTGCCCAGGTAAGGCGTGATATCCCCGCCGTCTATTTACCCAACGCCGATACCTGGGTAGCGGAGATAGACCAGTGTGTTGTCGGCTTTATCGCGCTGATGGGCCATCAGGTTGGCGCGCTATTTCTTCAACCAGAACACCATGGCAAAGGCATAGGTAAGGCACTGATGGATAAGGCTCAAACACTGCACGGCTATCTTGAAGTCGAGGTGTTTAAAGCTAATGCTATTGGCCGTAAGTTTTACGCGAGCTATGGTTTTAAGCTGCAGGAACAGAAGTGCGACCAGAAACCCGAAGAGGCACTTGCTGAACTGGCGGGGCATCCGGTGTTGCGGTTAAAATTCAGCGCGAGCCAGTGAGTGCAGGGGAGGCCGGTTTTAACCCAAGAACTTGCCGATCTTTAATTCAAACTACCCATAGTCCCGTCATCCAATCTGCCGTGAAATATCCCTCCACAAAGGTTGTTTCACGGCTTTCCCAGCCTTCATCAAAATCCAAAAATCTTGACATAAATCACTTTACGATATGGTGATACGTTCTTTCGATGCGTTGACTATATGATGAAGTGACTTTGCTTGATCCTTGTTTTATAGCTTCTTTTCTCCTTTCGCTGTCTCCCGTTAGATAAAAAATACGCCTTCCTAACTGTTTGTTTCCAAAGCTCTATAAATTGCTATATGTCATATCTGGTCGGTGCGTTTTTGTAACTGGCACAGCGGTTGCTTTACCAGTCTTGTAAAGGTGCTTCTGCGCCGTGAAATACAAAGCATTGGTGATATGAAATGACGTCCATAAGTAAAACAAAACACGTCGACCCTTGTTCGGAGCAGTGCTTGCCGAACAGGGCGCTATCTTCGATCCAGCCCACGGGATCTTCATTGAAAGTGTTATTGGCGGCGACGGTTGCGCCTTTGCTGATGACCGGTTGTGAAGCGCCGCTGAATCTTGAAGGTGTGACTCAGGAACTGCAAAAGCAGGTTCGCCGTACCGATCAGTTTCAGGCGATCGCTAGTAATGGCGCGACCCTGGTGGCGGTGGGTGACGATGGCTTGGTGATGACCAGTCCTGAAAACAAGTTGGTATGGACGCGTCAACAGATTAGCGAACAGCCCCCTTTAGTGGACGTAGCCAGTTGCCCGGATAACAGCTTTGTTGCATTAAGCATGGACAAGAAAGTCTGGCGCAGTGACGACAATGGATCTAGCTGGCAGGCCAGTGACTTGCCCACCCAGGAAGACGTGATGGCTCTGACCTGTGCACCGGATAGCAGCATCTGGGTGGTGGGTAGCTTCTCTACCATTCTGTCTTCTAATGATCAGGGCCAGAACTGGAACGAGAACACCCTGGGTGAAGATGCCTTTCTAACCAGCATTGTCTTTCTCGATGCGCATACCGCGATCTTAACCGGTGAATTTGGCGTCGTGAGTCGTAGCGATGACGGTGGTCAAAGCTGGAACGAGCCGGAATATATCCCCAACGATTTCTATATACAGGGCGCTCATTTTAACTCGGTGGATGTAGGTTGGGTTGCGGGTCTTAGTGGTCAGATCCTCTTTACCGAAGATGCTGGCATGAACTGGACGCAGCAACAGACGCCGACTGAATCCCCTATTTATGGCTTTTACCGTATCGACGGCGAGCTATTCGCCTATGGCGACCATGGCACCGTGCTGAAGCTGGATGGTATTAGCTGGCACAAGGTTGCGGTTGAAGGGGGCAAGCCCGTTTATCTGCGCGATGCCCAGCGACTGAACGACGGCAGCTTGTTGCTGGCGGGCGGTTCTGGATCCCTGCTTTCTCTTGATCTGACAAGCTCTCTCGATTTAAAGCCATCGATCGATCCGCAGCTCTCTCAGAAACTATCCCACAACACTGAGCTGTCTGCCGACAGCCAGCTACTTAACAACTAGGGGCCTTATCATGGATAAGACATCCGCACAGGCCCATAAGGCCACGCACTTTTTGCATAACCTGGATACCTCGGTATTTAGGCATCCAAAAATAATTCTAAGCACGATTTTGTTGGTGACGCTGTTCTTCGCGGCGCAGATCCCCGGGGTCAAGATGTACTCGGATTTTGCCGATCTGCTGCCTCAGGAACACACCTATATCAAGCTGCACAATGAGATCAAGGAGTCCTTCGGTGGCGCCAATGTGATCATCGTCGGTGTCGAGGTGGAAGACGGCGATATCTTCAGCAACAAGGCATTGGAGAAGATTCACCGTATCACTCTGGCGGTGGACAGCTTACCGGGTATTAACCATAACCTGGTGTCCAGCGTGACTCACCGTAACTCTCGTAAGGTGTGGATGACGCCGGAAGGGAACGTTAACTCCGAGCCTTATTACGACACTCAGGGTGGCGAACTGTCTCCTGCCACGCTGGAGCAGCTGCGTTCGGATATTGTCGCTAACCCTCGCATTTACGGCCCCTTAGTGTCGCCGGATATGAAGATGGCGCTGATCAAGGCGCAGCTTAACGAAGGCCAGTTGGACTACGTTAATACCTTCAACGAGATCCAGAAGATGCGCGCCGATGAGGGCGTAGCGGGTATCAAGATCCACGTTACCGGGCAACCGATGCTGGTGGGCTGGGCGTATCAGTATTTGGATCAGATCATCGAGATCTTCCTGTTTACTGCGCTGATCATGATTGGCCTGCTGGTGTTTTATTTCCGCAAGGCTTACGGGGTGTTGATCCCGCTGGCGGCGGTGATCGTCTCCTCTATCTGGGGTATCGGCATTATCTCGCTGTTCGGTTACAACCTTGATCCGCTGGGGCTGGTTATTCCTTTCCTGATCTCGGCGCGGGCGATGTCGCACGGTATCCAGATCGTCGAGCGTTACTATCTTGAGCTTAACGACCACGAAGACCATCAGCTGGCAGCCCGTACCACCTTCGATAGTTTGTTCCGCCCTGGCAGCTTAGGGGTGGTTTCCGATGCGATCGGCTTGTTGCTAATCGCTATCGGTTCTATTCCGTTGAATACCAAGCTGGCGCATTACGCTTCCCTCTGGGCCTTGTCCATAATCATCACGGTTTTGCTGGCGGTGCCACTACTGTTGTCGATTTTGCCGAAGCCGAAGAACATCGAGATCAAGCACAATATCTTCCGCAACGTGGGCTATCTCTGCGCTGACATTATCAGCGATCGCAGGTCTGCCCGTAATGCCTTGGCGTTCGCTGCGCTGCTGTTATGCGGGGGCGGGTATTTCGCGTCTAAAGTGGTGATTGGTGAGTCTGAGCCGGGGTCGCCGATCCTGTATCAGAGCCATGATTACAACCTGTCTTCTAAGGCGGTGAACGACAGTTTCCCCGGCTCGGAAGAGCTTTATATCATCGCCGAGACTTCAGAGAAGGGCGGTATCAAGCGTCCTGAAGTGTTGAACGCGCTGAGTGATCTGCAAAAGCATATGTTGCTGGATCCGGAAGTGGGCGGTGCTAAAGGTGTCTCTGATCTGGTCAAGCAGGTGAATCGTCTGCTGCACAATGACGACCCGCGTTGGACCCAGATCCCTAACGATAAGCAATACGTGGGTGGCTTGATGTTCACCTACATGATGTCTAGCCCTATCCCGGGTGCGCTGAATGAGTTTGTCGATACCGACGAGCGGATGGCCAACCTGGTGTTCTATTACAAGGACCATCAGGGCGAGACGATTCGTCGCGCTATTCATACCGCTAAGCAGTGGATCAACGCCAATAAGGACAAAGTCGAAGGGCTGAGGATCCGTCTGGCGGGCGGCACTATCGGGGTGACTGCGGCGATGAACGAAGCCGCTTACGAAACCAATCTTTGGGTGTTGCCGCTGGTGTTCTTGCTGATCTTCGCGATGGTGATGTTCTTCTATCAGTCTGTTGCGGCCGGTTCGATGATGTTTATGGCGATGCTGTTCGCCACCACCCTGACTTACGCCTACATGGGTGTCACTCAGATGGGGATCAACATCAACACCGTGCCTATTATCGCGGTGGGTGTCGGGGTCGGCATCGACTACTCGATCTACATGATGGACCGCATCCGGTCCGAGATGGTTAACCTGCAGGATATCAATGCGGCGGTTAAGAAGGCCATCAGCACTACCGGTTTAGCGATTAGCTTCACCGCTATCACGCTGATCTCCGGCATCGTCATGTGGGTGCTGCTCTCTGATCTGAGATTCCAAGCTGACGCGGCGTTGCTACTGATCGTGATGGTCGTACTCAACGGCGCAGCTGCCATGTTGCTGGTACCTAGCTGGGTGCTGGTGTTCAAACCCAAATTCATCTGCAAGGCCTATAAGGACGAGGATGGTGTGATTCACGGCTGATCTGTCCTGAGGATGATCTCGCTGATCTCATAAAAAAAATCCATAAGGTAAAGAGACAATGATAAAAAATATCACAATGACCCTCAGTAGACGGGCCATAGGGGTCGTCGCCGGGCTGGCGATGAGCTTTGGCATCACGGCATTCGCCGCCGATGCCGAGTGGTCTGGTTACGTTGAGAACGCGACCTACACCCGGGATTCGGTGGGTTTGTCGAAATTCAGAAACACAGTGCAGGGTGAGTTTACCAAGCCTGTTGAAACAAACGGCTGGAGTAACGTCAGCATCAACGGTGTGCTGCGTGCCACTTACGATGGTGTCTATGACCTCAATGATGATGAATTTGGTAAGGATGCCACTGAGTCTTACTTGGGTGAAAGCTGGCATGGTCGAGGCCCTGCGACGACGTTTATTCCTGGTCCGAATACCACCATCTTGTCACCCGGTACGCCGGTCCCTTGTGAAAATGATCCGACCAAGTGTAATAACCTGAACGGTTATATGGATCAGGATGAGGACGAGTTGCGATTCTCTGACTTTAACGACCGCTTCGATTTTCTGCGTGAGTTCTATGTCGCCGGTGATAAGTATCTGCCTAACGGTGACGTGATCTCCGTGACTTTGGGTAAGCAGCAGGTGGTTTGGGGTAAGACTGATCTGTTCCGGGTGTTGGATGTGGTCAACCCGGTCGATTACTCCCGTCATAATATTTATGACGAGCTGGAAGATATCCGTATCCCTCAATGGATGATCAACGCCGAATGGCGCATGGGGGCGACCGAAACCTTTGATGATTCCAACTTCTCGGTGGTCTGGAACTTCGATAAATTCCGTCCTAGTAACCTGGGTACTTGTGGCCAGGCGTATCGGATCTTAGATGCGGGCTGTTTCTTCAGCTCCACTATTAACGTGGCTGATCTGGGTATCCCTCTTTATAGCGATAACGTCCCTATTATTCATGACGTTGAAGATCCTAGCTGGAGCCTGGGTAATACCCAGATCGGCTTCAAGTGGGAAGGTGTTTACGGCGATTCGACTTTCTCTCTGAACTTTCTGCACTATCGTCAGCAGCTGCCTTCGCTGCATTTCCGCCCCCATCCTATGGATGCAACCCTGCCAGCGGTTGATGGTGTCTTTGATATCAAATTCCCAGAGGTCAATCTGATCGGTGGTGCGCTTGATTACTACTCCATGGCTATGGATGCGACTTGGCGTGTAGAAGTGGCGTTAACCGAAGGCGAAGAAATGCCTCGAGATACTGACGGCCATAAAGAAACTGACATGTTCCGCTATGTGATTGGTTTCGATAAGAACCAAGTAATTCCTGCCCTAGGTACACGCAGTGCGTTCCTTATCTCTGCTCAAATGTTTGGTGAGCATATCCTCGATCACGAAGCGGATATGCCTAACGAGGAAGATAACTGGATCGGTACCTTCCTGTTCAAAGGCTGGTACTTGAACAACCGCCTTAGCCCACAAGTGATTGTTGCCCATGACTTTGGCGCGGCAGCGACTGTGGTTGCCCCAAGTATCTCTTGGACCCCTGATAACCACTGGATGGTGAATCTGAGTCTGAACGTTAAGCACGGCGGGGAGAAGAAATTCCCCTGGTCAGTGGCTGGTTTCCAGGACACCAACGAGCCGCTAGCGCGTTTCTCTAACGGACCTATCGGTGTTGCTAATCAGGAAGATGAAATCCAGTTGACTGTTCGTTACAGCTTCTAACAGATAATAAAAAGGTAATTCAATATGTTTAAAAAAATCATTAGTGCTGTTGCGGTTAGCACCGTAATGGCCTCAGCGGCTCAGGCTAATATCGCTGAGGATGTCATTCAGGAGGCCTTCCATCCTTATGCGAAATCGGTTCCTCAGGTGGATGCAGTCAAGCCAGGAATGGTGATTGATCAGAGTAATGTGGATGCGGTGAAGGAGTATCTGGACCCTGCCATGTATTCGTTTATCAAGAACGGTGACTACCAGATGAAAGTGGGAGAAACCATTTCATTTGATCTGCACCCGTCTTATGTGGATGCAACTCGGGAGCACTCAGGAACGGTGGCTCTCGGTGATAAATCGGGAGAAATTAGCGGTTCTGTGGCAGGACGTCCGTTCCCACAAGAGCCTTCAATGGATGATCCTCGTGCCGGTGAAAAGCTAGCCTGGAACTATAAGTACGGTTATAACTGGGGAGATTCTGCATCCATCTATCCGTTCTACTGGAAGTACCGGAATATGGACAACGCTAAGGTTGAGCGTACCGTGAAAATGAACTTCCATTTCCTCAACTATACCCACCGTACCCAGCAGGCACCTTTCCCAGCGATTACTCCAAATCCGTCTAACCTGTTCCGTGGTATCTACGTGCAGGTGCTGGAGCCTTTTGATGTAAAGAATACGCAGTTGCTGATTCAGCGCTTCGAAAACGATTTGAAGCGTGATAATGCTTATCTCTATCTGGGTTTTCAGCGCCGGGTACGTCGTCTGTCCAGTGGTCAGGTTACTGATGCGTTCCTGGGTTCTGACGTAATGATCGAGGATTTCGAAGGCTATAACGGCCGTATCAGCGATATGAAGTGGACCTACAAGGGTACCCAGATGATGCTGTCACCCATGTATAAGCACAACGAGATGGACCTGGATACCGAGACTCATAAAGACGACGACGGTTACCAGGTCATTAAGTTTGGCGGTAAAGGTGGTTGCTTCCCTGAGATTACCTGGCAACTTCGCAAGACCTACGTAGTAGAGTCTGAGCCGGTTGATTCTAATCATCCGATCAGCAAGCGTCAGCACTTTATCGATGCCCAGACCTTTATCATCCCTCGCAACATCACCTATGATCGCAAGGGCGATATGTGGAAGAGCTGGACCATTGGTCAGGCCCACGCTGACTATCACCTCCCTGTGAACAAGGGCACGGGTGTCGCTATCGATGACTCTTTCTCTATGGTCGATATCCAAGCGAATCATTGCACGACCGGTCAGTTCAAAGGCATCGTTGATCCTAAGCTGACTCCCGTTAGCAAGATGACCGTGCAGAATCTGCGTGCGTCTGGTCGTTAACACTTAAGCCTGAGAACAGGTTGTCTTGTTTCCTTATCTAATATCTTTCCCGGGCGTAATGCCCGGGTTTTTTGTTTATGGGGTAGGGTAATAGGGGCAGGCGATTAGGAATAGCTGAGTAAATCCATTGGAGGAGGTTAACCATGAGGATTCTGATTTGGGGTGCCGGTGGCATTGGCTGCTATTACGGTGCTCGATTGCAGACGGCGGGCCACCAGGTTGTTTATGTGGGGCGCGGTGCTCATCTGCGGGCCATGCAGGATATCGGCTTGCAGGTCGAGCACGAGGGTTTTTCATTTCAGCAACCGGTCGTTGCGGTTGAGCAGCAGGCTTTGTTGCGTGACTACCGCTGTGAAGATTTCGATCTTATTGTGCTGACGCTCAAATGTGCGGCTACAGAGGCGCTATTGAGTGAAGCGCAGGCATGGTTAAAGCAAGGGGGCTGTCCTTTGTTGTCGCTGCAAAATGGCGTTGAAAATGAGCCCCAAATAGCTGCCACAGTTGGCAACGCTAGAACCTTGGGAGGGCTTGCGGTACGTATAGGCGGCCACATCCTTGAGCCTGGCCGAGTGGAAGCCAAGGGGATTGCACAGGTGGTATTGGGGAGCTGGCCACGCCAGCAAAACAACAGCGGCGATAACTTTGTCGATCAGCTGAAATTGGTATTTGACCGTGCTGGCATTCCTACCACGGTCAGTGCTGATATTGAGCGTGAGCTATGGAGAAAGCTGCTGATCAATAATGGTGTCAATCCGTTATCGGCACTGACCGGGCTGGATACCCGGCAGCTGACTGCGCATTCTGCATATGGTCCTGTTGTTTATAAGATGATGGAAGAAACTAGAGTGGCCGCCAATCAACAGGGCGTTGCTTTGCAGCAGTCAGACGTCGATGAAATGTTTAAATTGATCAGTGAGTTCGATGCCATTAAAACGTCCATGCTGGTAGATCAAGAAAAGGGCCGGGCGCTGGAGTTAGACGGTATCAGTGGCGCTGTTATACGGCGCTGCCAGCTCAGCAAGCGGCCAGCTCTGTTTACTGAGCTGATAGTAGCGCTATTAAATAAATAGCGTTGTTGATGGGGCTGCTGCTGGTCCAGGGTCTAAAAGGAATTAGATCCCCGTTGGGTAGCATGAAACCTCGGCCTTGAGTCTGATACAACAGCTACAATTGTTATGAACCTAAGTGCCAAAGAGTACTTAAGTAAAAGAGAGATCTTTGGCGTAGTCATCGACCGCCAAGGAAAAAGTTTTCTCTCAGAGCAAGCTCTTGAACGATTTGGATTGGACAGAAAATGAAATTGCCCCCCGATGAATTTACCCAGCAACTGATCGCATTTAGTACGGAACAATTGTCGATCGCTCAGTTGGAAGAACTCTACGCGCCTCAGGAAATCATTGATTACTGTTTGGGTGCCATTGAACATTTAGTAAAGGACTGGTACGAAGCTGCACTTACGCTTAAGGAGTTGGTTATCAGCTCGACCATGGAAGGGCATAAAGTTGACTATCAACCCTTGGTTGCCAATTCACAGTTAGGAGAACTTTCTAAAGATTGGCTTTTTAAAGCTCCTGCCGCTCGGCGAAGTGCTGTCATTTATGTGATGGGGAAACTGTCGGATAAGAAGTACCTTCCACTCTTGGATAAGGCCTTCGAGCATTATAAAGACACTGACCCGTTTATTATGGAAAGACTAATGTTTGAGTTATCTTGGCTGGGTGATGAAAAATTTCATGAAAAGATAAACTATCTTGAAAATCATGAAAACTTTGTCTTTAGATTAACCATGGTCGAAGGCATTCAGTATGGCGCAGAGGACGGGGACAAGGACTCAATTAAGCAGCTAGAGCGCTATAAAAATGACCCTCATTCTGCAGTAGTTGCTGCTGCCAATGATGACCCTTACTACTTCAATCTGGCCTGTGCTGCTTGCACAAAGAGTTACTGTGACCCTGACTCAGAAGAATATGATACCTATGAAATCACGCTAGAGCAGTTCGAGAAATGGGCAACTGAAAACGCCAAGTAAGAAGGGATGCCTCATTTGGACATTCTTGTTTATTCATTCTAGAGTCTACGAATAAATCATTTACCCCCGTATTTAAGGATGAGTAAGCATGAAGCTTACCCCCCGTTTTAGTTTGGCTTGCCTTAGCAATTTTCAATTGAGGCCTCTCCCTTTCCTGATTGTTTAGAGCCAGGAGAAAGTATTGGCCAGCGTCTCAACGGACCCGCTGATCGGGTTCTTCTAGTGCCCGGTACGGGGACACGCCTGCGTATAGATTACGAGAAAATTCTACTTTTTAGCAGCGCTGATTTTCGGGGAGATTACCCTACAAGCTGGGATTACGGCAGCATTTTTTTGAAATCATTCGAAACAGTGATTTTCCCCTCATTGACAAAACACTCATGGTTTTTTTCGACCTTATCAATCTCATACCGGTAGTTAACTAACATCCCCATTGATTGCTTGATACCGTTGTCAGACGTATCACCCAGCCAATTGATACGTTGTATATAAGCACCATTACCCAAATGAAAATTGGCTACGGGGTCTAGCGGACGTGACCTGCGTTTTGCCTTGTAGAGATAATGTGCGCATAGCGGCATCAACTGAATTTTGAGGGCATCGGTAGTGGTTTCGTCAGCGTGCCAGTTGTCTTTAGATAGTGCTTTAAGACTGTCTCGTTGCTGGGGGGTTAAAATACTGCTGTCAGTATTATCCAATTCCCTTTTCAGCCACTTACCAAAACCCGGAATAGGGGACAGAGTTGCATATTGGCTGAGAGAGGGTTGTTCTTTCTTTAATTCCATCACCACCTGTTTGATCAGAAAATTGCCGAAGGAAATGCCTTGCAGGCCTGCTTGGCAGTTACTTATTGAATAGAAGATAGCAGTATCTACGTCGATTTCATCGATAGACTCGTCTGGGTCTATCAGCGGCTGAACCTTGTCTGCGATGCCTTTTACTAGGGCCACTTCAACGAAGATCAACGGCTCATCGGGCAAGGAGGGGTGGAAGAATCCAAAACAGCGGCGATTGGTTCCCAGGCGTTTTTTTAGGTCGTCCCAGCCGTTCATCGCGTGAACCGCTTCATATTTGATTAGTTTCTCAAGAATATGAGCAGGAGTTTTCCAATCAATCTCTTCTAGACTGAGAAATCCCCGGTTGAACCAGGAGTTCAACAGGTGCTTAAGATCAAAATCAATTACTTTTAGCTCAGGGTGTTCTTTTATCGCTGCGAGCAGATCTTGTCTGAGTTGGACGATGGTCTTGATGCCCCCTGGCGCCATATTTATGCGTCGAAACAGATTCTGCCTAGGCGCTTCAACAATATCATTGAGTGCCTTGAAAGAAGCATAATCGGCGTTTGATTTATAGGCTTCGGCGGCTTTTAGGACCTCGCTGGGATTGGCCGAATAGGATGTCAGTAAATGAAAGAAAAAATCTATTTTTTGCTGTTTGTTCGCATTGTTATAGGCAACAACGACTTCCCGTGCCAGCGCGGTGCCTAATGCTTCACCCTTGTTGGAACAAAGGTCAGCACAGAGGTCGTGCAAAGACTGCGTGACCGGTTTTTGGTTTTTGTTAAATAGAATTTCACGCCCGGCGTCCGCAACCGATGAAATCAATTGGTTGATACGCATGTTATATTCTCCGGTTGCTTGATTTGAGAGTGTCTTCAGATCGTTATCTAAAGACACTCGGTTTGCTTCGTGTTAGTTGCAGGATCTTTTGATCGCAACCAGTCGTGCTTTCAGCCGGGCCTTTACCGTATCCCCGCTTATCGCCTCTACCTGAGCCTCGATGGAAGCCCTTCCTTTTTGCTCTATTTCAGAGATGAATTTTTGATAAAGGCTATCGTCAACGCTGCATCTAGCTTCAATCTCTCCAGTGATCGGACGCATGTAACTTATCTCGGCTTTAGCGATGACTAAGTCTACGTCGATATCCTCTAGATCCAATCGATTGTAAGTTAGCCCCCAGGCAGAAAGTGCACAGACAACATAGATGCTGCCAGCAAAGCCAGTACCATGGATATTGATATTTGGCCCTTCCACAGGCGCTTTGATGGTGATGAATCGATCACTCAATTCAGTTACCTGAAGCTGCAATATCTCGCTTGCTGGTATTGATTGGTGAAGGACGGCCTCGAGAGAGGCGGCACTATTCCGTTGCTGCTTAGAAGCTGTCATTGTAAGTTTCTCGCAGCTCTTTTTTCTGTACTTTACCCATGGCATTGCGGGGTAATTCGTTAACGAAAAATACCTTTTTGGGTTGCTTAAACTTCGCTAGCTTCAGCGCTAAGGAGCCGACAATGTCTTGTTCGGTGATGGAGGCTCCGTTCTCCTTCACCACGACCGCAGCGACACCTTCACCAAAATCGGGATGGGGTAAGCCGATTACCGCCGATTCTTTGATGCCATTAAGATCATCAATCGCTATTTCGACTTCTTTTGGGTAAACGTTGTAGCCCCCAGAAATAACCAGGTCTTTTGCCCGTCCGACGATAGAAATACGACCCTCATCGTCCATCGTGGCCATGTCGCCAGTGATGAAATAACCGTCATCGCGAAACTCTTCGGCAGTTTTTTCGGGCATACACCAATATCCCTTAAAAACATTGGGACCAGTGATTTCCAGCACTCCCACCTCGTTCCGGCTAATTTCGTCCCCTTGTTCATTGGCTACTCGGGCGCTGATGCCGGGGAATGGGAATCCCACCGTGCCGGCTACGCGGTCACCATCGTAGGGATTTGAAGTAATCATTCCCGTTTCTGTCATGCCGTAACGCTCTAGAATTTTGTGTCCTGTGACGTTTTCAAACTGTTCGAAGGTTTCTGCTAATAGAGGAGCTGAGCCAGCAACAAATAGACGTATTTGGCGACACATCTCTCGGTTGAATTCTGGGTCATCCAGCAAACGCACATAGAAGGTCGGAACCCCCATCATCACGGTTGATCGAGGTAGATTGCGTTTGACTAATTCAATATCAAACCGGGGTAGGAAAATTATTTTGGAGCCGTTCATCAGCGCACAGTGAAGGGCGACGAATAAACCATGAACATGGAATATTGGCAGCGCATGAAGCAATACATCGCCCTCTTCCCATTGCCAATATTCGTGCAGTACTTTGGCGTTGGAAGACAGGTTGGCATGAGAAAGCATGGCGCCCTTTGAGCGGCCAGTCGTGCCTGATGTGTAGAGAATCGTAGCAAGATCATCAGCCTCGCAGTGTTCCACATATTCACAGGGGGCGACGCCTGCAAGACGGTCAGTAAAAGAACCACAGCCTAGCGCATCCAAGGTTAGGACATGATTTACGTTGAGCTTTGTTGCATGACCGGAAACTGATTCCAGTGCTTTGGGGCTGCATACCAGTAAAACTGGTTTGGCATCGCCCATAAAATAGGCCACTTCTTCGGCGGTATATGCTGTGTTCAAAGGTATAAATATTGCGCCAGCGCGAAGGCAGGCCAGATACAGGACGACCGCTTCGGCGGACTTGTCTACCTGAACCAGAACCCGCTCACCCTTAACAACACCCAGTTGCTGGAGTAAGGCATGAACTTTCCCGGTATCTGCATCTAGATCCTGATATTTCAGCAGGCCACGTTCATGCTCTAAAAAGACGGTATCTTTTTGTTTAGGGAATCTAGATCGGAAAGTCTCATATAGATTGTTATTTTGCATTTTCATTCTCCTGGTGTGGGGTGTTAGTAACGATCTTTAGCAGCAACAGAGTTCTGCTGAAGTCATCAGGTAGGGTTGAGTTAAAGGTCAATGCTGGCGATGAAATCGCTGAAATTGCCGCCTTGTTCAACGACATGGGTCGCTGCTAGGTGAGCGGCCAGATCTGCATCTTCACTTTCTATTGCGTCGATAATCAGTTGATGTTCGTGTAATGATTCTGTGATTCGGTTGGCGCAGTTCAACTGTGCACGGCGGTAGATTGTTAGGCGTTTATTCAACACCGATGCTTGTGTGGCTAGGAACGTGTTCCTGCTGGCTTTATAGATGGCCTCGTGGAACTCAACGTTAGCCAAAAAGTATCTGTTGACGTTGCCTTTGTTGGCAGGGTCAATACTGTTTTTATGAGCCAGTCGTATGTTAGTCACGTCATCGCTATGGCTTCGTCGGGCGGCTAGCCTGGCGCACATCGCCTCGTAAAAACCCATCAGCTCAAACATTTCAAGAATCTTCTTCAAGCTCAGTTCAGCCACTTGAGCCCCCTTGCGAGGTTGTATTTCAACCAGTCCGGCAGCCTTGAGCTGTAACAGTGCTTCTTTTATAGGCGTTCTAGAAACACCAAAGCGTGTAGCGAGTTGGGTTTCATTCAATTTGGTTCTAGGCCTAAGAGCACCTGAAATGATTTCAAACTCCAATTGCTTTAAAAGCTCATTGTGTCCGGGTGTATCCATGACGTGACCTTTAGTTTCTTTTCTGATTTGTTACTTGAATTTAATATATCCAATAATCGCTCTGTTGTATACAAGAATGCTTGACAAAAATACACTAGAAGGAATAAAGTGTGATTTAGGGTTTTTTACTGTATGTTTAATGAATCCTTAAATACTCGTAAACAAAAATAATTAGGAGTAAAGAAATGAGCTTAAAACGTATCCTTATCGGTAGTGCGCTCGGTCTTAGTCTGTTAAGTGGGGCTACACAAGCCACAGTGCTGAAGGCTTCTCACCAATTTCCAGGCGGAAAAGGAGATGTTCGGGATGAGATGATGCAAATGATTTCCAGAGAGGTCGCGGCGGCCAGTGTTGACCTGGAAATTCGTGTCTACCCTGGGTCCTCTTTATATAAGGCCAAAGAACAATGGGGCGCCATGACTAAAGGTCGCCTCGATATGGCTCTTTTTCCACTGGCATATGCCTCCGGTCGCCATCCAAAATTTGACGCTACCTTGATGCCTGGTTTGGTCAAAAACCATGACCATGCTGCGCGCCTGAACGACTCTCCATTTATGGACGAAATCAAAACTGAAATAGAAAAAGCCGGTGTTGTTGTGCTGGCGGATGCCTGGCTGGCTGGTGGATTTGCCTCTGCGTTTAAATGCATTAAGGCCCCAGAAGATATAAAGGGGCAAACTACCCGCGCTGCCGGTAAGGCTTTTGAACGCATGTTAGCGGGCGCTGGCGCTTCTATCGCTTCCATGCCCAGTTCTGAAATCTATACCGCGATGCAGACAGGAACAATTGATGCTGCGAACACCAGTTCAGGTAGCTTTGTCTCTTATCGTATCTATGAGCAGGTTCGCTGCCTTACCGCTCCTGGCGAAAATGCTCTGTGGTTTATGTACGAGCCAGTGTTAATGGCTAAGAAAACCTGGGATTCGCTCAATGGGGCTCAGCAAAAAGCCTTAGCGGCTGCTGCACAGAAAGCGGAAGAGTATTTCTTCAACGAAGCTAAAGGGCTAGACCAGAAAATGGTAGATACCTTTACTAAGGCCGGTGTTGAAGTAGTCACTATGTCTACCGACGATGCCAACAAGTGGCGCGCTATTGCTAAGGATACAAGCTACAAGGTTTTCGCCGACAAGGTTTCAGGCGGAAAACAGCTGCTTGATAAAGCGCTGGCTGTCGAATAATCCCTGCTTTTTTTTCACTGCCTAAGGCGGTCTTTAGGACCGCCGTTCATTATAAAAAACACAGGCAAACTTCTATGGATTTTTTTATATATTCGATCCGGATGCTATCCAGAGCTAGCGGGCTGGTATCCGCTTGTTTGGTGGCAGGATCAGTACTAGTCGTTTGCCAGATGGTTGTTGTTCGCTACTTTTTAGGGGAAAGCACTATTTGGCAAACTGACTTCGTTACCTACGGATTGGCTTGCTCAGTATTTCTTGGCGCGCCTTACGTGGCTCAAATCAAGGGCCATGTAAATGTTGATCTGTTAACGATGTACGCGTCACCTAGATATCAGCGTGTTCTTGCTTATATCACCCTTACTTTCGCCCTTCTTTTTGCGTTGTTGTTCAGCTACACGGGTTGGGAGCTATGGTATGAGGCTTGGGACGGAGGTTGGACAACGGAATCGATCTGGGAGCTTCCGCTGTGGATTCCTTACCTAGCACTACCGGTTGGTATGACGCTATTGAGTTTGGAATATGTCGCAGATGCTATCTGTATGATTACCAATAATGACGAAGTTCCCTTTGGTACTGAGCCAGGAGGTCACTCATGAGTCCGCTAACTATAGGCGCGTTGTTGTGTGCCACTACCATCATCATTTTGGCTACCGGAGTGCCGGTGGCATTCACCCTAGCATTGGTTGGTGTTGGATTCTTAATGATATTCGATGGGGCTTCTTCTATCGACATCGTTGCTGAGACTTTTTTTGCTAGCATTAGTCACTTCACCCTAGTATCGATTCCCATGTTTATTCTGATGGGATCTGCAGTGGCCTGTTCTCCCGCTGCCAAGGATTTATACGAGGCATTAGATCGCTGGCTCTATAGGGTTCCTGGTGGGTTGATTATCGCCAACCTGGGGGCTTGCTCAGTTTTTTCCGCCTTGAGTGGTTCCTCGCCGGCGACTTGCGCTGCCATCGGTAAGATGGGTATCCCGGAGATGCGTGCACGCGGTTATCCTGCCAGCCTTGCCACAGGTGCAATCGCTGCTGGCGGCACCTTGGGTATATTGATACCGCCTTCAATTACCATGATCGTCTACGGCATAGCGACAGAGACTTCTATCGGCCGATTGTTCCTTGCTGGAGTGATCCCCGGCATGATGTTGACCGCACTATTTATGACCTGGGCACTCTATACGGCTAAGAGTAATGGCTATGACTTCAGCTCCGAAGCCGGGCGTTACAGCTTGATGGACAAGTTGAATGTACTACCTAGGGTTATACCTTTTGTTCTGGTTATCGTCGGAGTGCTTTATGTGCTTTACGGTGGAATCGCCACGCCCTCTGAAGCGGCGGGTGTTGGAGCGATGTTTTGTGTATTGCTGAGTGTCGTCATTTACAAGATTCGAGATGCGAAACGCCTGTGGGGGATGCTGTCTGCAAGCATGAAGGAAAGCGTCATGATTCTGATGATCATTGCCGCCTCTGAGCTATTCAGCTTCACCTTGTCGAGCCTCTACATCACTCAGTCTGTTGCTGAAGGTATTGCTGGGTTGGACGTAAATCGTTGGGTACTGTTGGGATTAATTAATCTGTTCTTATTGGTAGCAGGATTCTTTCTGCCGCCAGTGGCTGTGATTCTGATGACCGCACCGATACTGTTACCGATCATTCAGAGTGCCGGTTTCGATCCTTATTGGTTTGCCGTGGTGTTTACCATCAATATGGAAATTGGATTAATAACGCCACCAGTGGGGCTTAACCTCTACGTTATCAATGGTATTTGTAAGGATGTTAGTCTGCCAACGATTCTCAAAGGGTCATATCCCTTCGTTCTTTGCATGATGTTAGCCATTGTCATTTTGGCGGTATTTCCGGAGATCGTACTTTGGCTACCCGATTACGTTATGGGGCCTGAAATAAAATAGTTGGATGAAATATGGGGCATGACCTTCTGGTTATGCCTCTGTCCCCAGGCACTTTAGTTTTTAAATTAGTTCTTGTTCCCTAATTACTGATATCACTCTCGTTGCTAGAGGAAGGCCATATGCTCTGTGCCAAAAGCGCTGAAGAGAACTCTTTGCCCCAGTCGATAAGGGTCGCTATTGCCGCGCCGTATCCGTCCATAAGGCAAAGTATTAAGAATATTTTTTATACTCATGGCCGAAGGTCAGAATGCGTTGAGTTTGATTCCTTTCATGCATTAGAAGCCGAAATTCAAAACGGCTATGAGTACGATCTGATTGTTATCGATACAGGCATTGATGGCTTCTCTCTTTCCTACGCCCCGCTTGAATCTATAACACGCGGCACCAATACCGTCTTTTTGGCGGCGTCGATTGGTAGGGAAAGTGTGCTTAAAGCCAAAGAAATTGGCGCAATTTCGATGTTGCCGCTCACAGTGGCTAGATCTGACATTGCGGCGATATTGATCAACGCAGTCAAGGGTAAGAGTAATTGGAAATACGCCTTTACCGCACTGCGTAGTTACGATGGAAGGCATCCAGGTTTTGATACTCTTACAGACAAACAGGGACAGGTCGTTGAGCTGGTGTCAAAGGGGCTGCTTAACAAGCAAATTGCCGTACAGCTCTCAATTACAGAGCATACGGTTAAAGTTCATGTGACTAATGTCCTTCGTAAAACGAAACTAGCATCAAGGACGCATTTGGCGATTGCTTGGTTGAGTGATTCGAACAAACCGGCCTCTGTGCGTATATAGATGAGCCGCTTTGTTACCGACAACCAAATAGATCGATATTCTGTGACGTGCAAAAGAAACCTGAAACGCGTTTGTTCTGTTTCATCTGCGCCAAGGTTTGCATGAATATCAGCACGTCTTTACTGGTCCGGTGTTTGGGGAACCCAAAGTAATAGCCAATTTGGACATAATTGCCTGAGTAGTGATAAGCCTGTTTTTGTAGTCGCTGTAGCATTGCGATGCCAACATCGCGGTTGGAAAAAACGGCATCGACGCGATCAATAAACAGCATTTTGAAAAGCTGCTGATCATCGGGTGTCATCATGACTTTAAAGCGCTGCTGGTCTATGTTGAATTCATTGAGAACGGTGGCGGTATTGGATGGGCCATAGACACCGATGGTTTTCCCCTCTAGTTCATCACTATTTTTCAGCGTAACTGGTTTGTTTTTACGCAGAAAGAATCCGTAGGCCGTTTCCACAACAGGAATGCTAAACGTTACCCATTCTTGTCTTTGTTTATTGATGCCGAAAGGAAAGATGGCTTCTGCTAGGCCCCCTTTCAGGTAGGCTTGTGCTCGGCTCCATGGAAGAATATCAAACGTACATTGCAACTGTTTGACTTTGCAGATGTGCCTGGCCAAATCCGCGAAGGGCCCCGATATTTTGCCGGCACTATCAGCGTAGCTAAATGGAGGGAAATCCTGGGTGACAAATCGGATGTCAGCCATTGTGTGATCGGCTGGTATAAGGGATAAGGCAAGGGTGGAGGAGCAGAGAAAAAAGGCTTTTAACGCAGCGGAATAAACTTTGGATAGGGCGGAGATCAGCATAGTTCCAGTTCCTCAAGTACTCCCTCTACCCAGATGCTCAGAGATTTTACTTATTGCGGTAGGCTCGCTATAAAGTCACTGAAGGTTCCACCTTGGATAGTTACATGCTCACGTAATAGCAATTCTGTTTTGTCAGCGTCCTTATTTTCTATCGCTTCTATAATGTGGCTGTGTTCTTCGAATGATTCCAGTATACGGTTGGCATTTCTTAACTGTGTACGGCGATATGGGGACAATCGGTTACGCAGATTAATGGTTTGTGCGGCGAGATAACTATTTCTACCTGCCTGATAGATGGCTTCATGAAAATCGACGTTTAATGCGTAGTATCGATCAAAGTCTTTTTTCTTTGCCGCATCAGAGCTGGCTTTGTGGCTATCCTTGATGGCTTGTATTTCTTCATGAGACGCGCGTCTTGCCGCAAGCCGGCCACACATGCCTTCTAGCTCAGCCATTACTTCGAACATCTCGAGCAATTCTTTCAATTCGATTGAGGCTACGACAGCCCCTTTACGTGGGCGCATTTCTATCAGCCCGGCTGTCTGAAGTTGTAGTAATGCTTCTCGAACGGGAGTTCTGGAAACCCCAAATCTCTCAGCGAGCAGGGTTTCATCTAAACGGTCACCCGGTTTCAGAACCCCTTCAATTATTTCATTTTCGATTTCATTTTTTAAATTTGAAGCTCGCCTTTTGGTCATACATCCTCTTTATGGATACAAAAGCCTATTAATTAGATAAATATAGCACATCTCTTGTATATTTTTGCATAGGAGTGTCTATACGCATGAAGCGAGTGATGGCTGCTGAAACTAGCTGTAATGTACTCGGTTCCGCCCTGCTGATTTGGCTTGGTACAGATTATCGTCGGCGCGTTTGATGAAGTGCTGTGATTTCTCTCCGGCTCTGAATTGGGCGATGCCGATGCTGATGGTGATTTGCTCGTCGATGTTTGGCGTTGGGGTGAACGTTAGCTCAGCGAGCATCTCGCGCAGGCGTTCCGCCACTGCACGGGCGGTGTCGCCGGGTGTTTCTGGCAGGATGACAGCGAACTCTTCGCCGCCGTAGCGGAATCCCGAATCTGATCCCCTCAGACAGGCGGGAATGATCTTCCCCAGCTTACTCAGCACAGTGTCTCCTTCTTGGTGACCGTAGTTGTCGTTGAAGCGTTTGAAGTGGTCGACATCTATCATCAATACCGACAAGGGATGGTTATGGCGGTTACTGCGGTTCACCTCTTGCGTGACCTGATGGAAAAAATGACGCGAGTTAAACAGGCCCGTCAGTCCGTCAGTGATGCTGAGCTCCCGGAATCGTTGTTCGCTATCACGTAGTGCCTGTTCGGCCTGTTTAGCCTCCGTGATATCTTGTAGCGTCTCGATGGAGCCAATTACCTGACCCTGTTCGTCGCGCATCGGTGCGGCAGTAAAAAACAACCACTTGCCCGATTCACCTAATGCTGGGAAGAAATCTTCGCCCTCGTAGGCGCCTTCAATAAGTTCTGAGCGGTGATGTTTGTCTGGATAGAATTCAGCGACGGTATCGTCGAGAACCTTATCCACCATCAGATCTGCCATCACTGGGCGTTCGCTATCATAAAAGGCGCGCCATTGTTCATGACTGCCTATTGCCTGTTGCGAGCTGAAATCGGTCAGACGGGAGCAGGCGAGATTCCAGTGAGTCACTATATGGTCTTTATCAATGACGAAGGTTGGTACTGAGCTGCGCTCGACGATTTGTGTCAGTAGGTATTCGCTCTGTCTTTGGGCGCGTTCAGCGTCTTCTCTGGCAATGCGATCCTGGTGCAATTGGTAGGTATCACGTAGTACCAGAGGTAGCAGCTCCATATGGCCGTGGTCGGCACTTTTGACAATATAGTCATCTACTCCGAGTTTTAGCGCTTCAACCGCCAGTTGTTCTGATCCGCATCCGGTCATCAGTACTACCGGTATTGGTTTGTCCCCGCTTAGCAATGTCTTATACAGCTCCAGTCCGCTCATGCCGGGTAGTTGGTGGTCTACCACGACAATGTCGAATTGTTGTGGTTCGCTTTGTAATTTTGACAGGGCTTCTTCACCGCGTGTGCATTCGGTAATCTGGTGTTGAGGGTTGTCTTGTTTTATTGCTCGGCGAAATACTAGGCAGTCATGTTCGTTATCTTCGATAAGTAAAATTCGCAATGCCAGTGCTGGGTTCTTATGATTCATCGTTACCCCCCTGCTGTTCCAGCAAGGCTCCAAAAATTACTGATATGCTTTAATGCGGCGGAAAAGTTCTCGAACCCAATGGGCTTGGTGATGAAGGCGTTGGCACCTAGGATATAACTCCCCATGCGGTCCTGTTCTGCCTTTGATGTGGTCAGCATGACTACCGGAAGATCACAAAATGTTTTATCGGCGCGCAGCTTTTTTAGTACCTCAAGGCCGCTCATCTTAGGCATATTTATATCCAGCAATAGCAGCCCCGGTCGGGGTGAAAACTTTGGGTCTGAATAAGATCCGTTTCTATACAGATAGTCTAAACATTGTTCACCATCGGTGACAATATAAAGAGGGTGGGGGATGGATTCCTTTCGCCACGCGCGGCGCGTGGCGATAATATCGTGCTCACTGTCTTCAGCCATCAGTACAACAAAGGTTTGCTCATTCACAGCGCTCGTCCCTCGGCAGAGTGATATAAAAGGTGCTGCCGACGTCCACTTCTGACTCGACGCGTATGCTGCCATGTAGTAGGCCCACTGCCTTTTTGATAATTGCTAAGCCAATGCCTGTACCCTGATACTCGGTGTTGGCATGCAGGCGTTGAAACATCAAAAATATTTTCTGGTGATATTTGGAATCGATACCGATGCCGTTATCACGCACATAGAGTTCGATATTATCAGAACCTAGCGGTTGCCAGCCGATCTCTACGTGCGGTTTCGCCGAATCGTTAAACTTAAAGGCGTTAGTGAGCAGGTTCTGCAGCACCTGTTTGAACATCAGTGGATCGATTACAAGGGCTGGCCAGTTTTCCGTCATGCTGATCTGTTGTGGGTCGATGCGTAGGGTGTCCACTATGGCTGATATGAAATCGGCGGGCTGCAGCTCTTGACGATGTTGTTCAGCGCGACCGACGCGGGAAAATTCTAGCAAGTCGTCGATCAAGGAGTCTCCTTGATATAGGGCGCGGTGTATCCCTTGCAGGTATTGTTTTTGTTCATCTTCCAATTCAGCGTCCAGATCTTCACAGAGGAAGTCGGCATAGTTCCGGATGGCGCGCAGGGGGGCCTTTAGGTCGTGTGATACGACATAGGCATACTGGGACAGCTCTTCGTTGGCGCTGGACAGTTCGTCCGTGCGTTGCTGCACCAACTCCTCCAGCTGATCATGGTGCTTTGCCAAAGCCTGCTCGGCTACTTTCCTTTTGGTTATATCTTGCAGTGTCTCCACCGCACCGATGATTTTACCTTGCGTATTCAGTAGGGGGGCGGCGGTAAAAAAAAGCCAGCGGCCATCTTTGCCTAAGTCGGGGAAAAAGTCCTCTGCCTCGAATGCGCCCGCGGCAATGTGAGAGGAGGCGTAGTTTTTAGAACCATAATAGCTGGTGATATCGGATTCGCTGGCCCCGGCGATGACTAGGTCGGCCAACACCGGCCGTTGTTCAGCATAGAAGGATTCCCACTGTCTGCGGGTGCCTAGCATCTGCTCACTGTTGAGCCCCGAGAGCTTTTCTAGCGCTTTGTTCCAATGGGTGATGCGATGTTCTTCATCAATGACAAAAATAGGAATGGGGCTGTGGTTGATAATCAGATCGACCCCTTCTCTATGTATCGGGCCTAGGCAGTAGGATTTGGAACAGGTCGCCACCCAGCCTAGCGAATCTTGTCGAGTGAAGGTCAATTCTGCCGTGGCGCCGTCAATCAACAAGTGTTTCACATGCACCCGCTGATCGTCGCGGTGTAGCTGATTCAATTTCAGCGAGTTCTTTAGAGTGTGTTGATCATGGCTGAGGGAGTCGATACTCAGGGAGTTGTCAGCGGGGACGTTGAGCAGGGCGCTGAAATACGCGTTACCCCAGATAAAAAAACCGCTTTCATCAAAGATGGCAAGCCCCTGATCTATCTTTTCTAGGCCCGCAAAGAGCAGATCAGAAAATGCAGCGTCAATCTTTGCTGAAACGGGCATCAAAATTCCTTCGTTACCTTGTAAAATCACCACGGTATCGATAGCTACAGTAGCCTGGGGCGGTATCGTTACGAGCGCAGCATGGCCTTAGGGTGAAACAGTACACTGTGAGTGTAGTTTGCGTTATTCAGTGCCTCAATGTTAATTCGGAGAGCCGTCATCCAATTGGCGCGGTTAATAAATTAATAGCTAGCGCAGCAATGGATGATCTGGTGATTATCTCTTTTTTAGCGGGCGACAAAAGCAGGGTATTAGTTGATTGGCCTATAAAAACAGTGGGTTGTAGTCATTTTATTTATTTGGAATAAATAGTTCTCCTTGGTGTTTATGGCAATGAAATCCACACTGGAAAAAGACCTGTCTTTCGACGGGCCTTTTTTTGCGTCCGTGTTAGTGGGGCTGGTGTCTACGACAGGCTGATTGACTCAGTCGCCCTTAAATGGGAATGGCTGTTGAGCCAGTGTCTGAGGAAATGCAGGATCTCGCCGGTCAGTACGTTTAGACCATCGTTGTATTCTGATACCCATTCATTTACTTGATTAACAAGCAATTGGTAATGGTGGGAGAGGGTTCCGGAAACGCTGAAGTGCAATTTAGTGTAATTTTCTAAATAGGTTAAATTTTGAGCGACTGTTTTATACCCTTCTCCACTATACAAAGCCTCTTCGAGTTTATTTTCTAGGTTGTGCAGTGGTTGGAACAAAGACCCGGATACAACGGATGCAGAATCAAACATCGGAGTTTTCTCTCTATGTATTTCTGTATTGTTTTTATTGTTGGCCATCCTCTCAGCACTCGATACATGAGGTCAACCAGGGGGAGGGGTTACTTTGATCCAAGTCAGTTAGTCCTCCCCTGAAGCAAGACCTTTAAGAATGCTTAGTGTTCGAGCATTTTAGCTACAGGGGTTCGCTATTTGGGCGGGAGTAGTGATTAGGCCGCGCTGCGTCAGGGAAGTATTTGAGCCTTGGGTTTGCAGCTTGTCGCCGGTTGAATTTATCTTCAAGGACGGCGAATTTCACCCCTGATCGTTATGGGGGGTTCGGTTTTTTATGCCGAGGATGGCCTCTGAGAACGCTGCACACAAAAGCAGTAGTGTTTTACCCTGCTTAGCTGTTCCTGTCATTCATGATTATCGTTTAGAGCATGGAGGAATCCAGAGAGTTTGAGGGAGTGTTGACGGCCCCAACGGGCTGGGGGCTTGGCAGGCAAAAAGTCATCAGGCCTAATGAGACTCTTTTTCTGTGTCTTTACCTTCGACTCAAGATCGACAAGTGTTCCTCTGTGCGTCTTTGTATCGCTGTTCAGCTGCTGGATCACATCAACGACCTCCGCTGCGGGGACGGGGCGACTGTAGAGAAAGCCCTGAATTACGTCACAATTCATCTCAACCAGCCGTTTTCTTATCTGCTCGGTTTCGACCCCTTCGGCGACCACACGTAGATCCATCGTATGAGAAAGATCGATAACCGCTTTGGTGATCGCGTAGTTGTCGGCATCAACAAGGATATCTTTGATGAACTCGCGATCGATCTTCAGCTTGGATATAGGTAGCTTTTTCAGGTAACTCAAAGACGAATAACCAGTGCCGAAGTCGTCGATGGCAATCTTAATGCCGAGCTGTTTAAGTGCATCAAGTTGTTTGACGGTTTTTTCTGTATTGCTCATAGCGGCAGTTTCAGTAACTTCGATCTCTAGCAGAGATGGCGGGATCCAGCTTTGATGAAGTATGGCAACAATCTTGTCGACGAGGTTTTCGTCATAAAACTGTTCAGGGGAGACGTTGACCGCCACCGGTAATGGCGCTATACCCTGGCGTTGCCACTCGGCTATTTGCTCGCAGGCGCGGCGCAGCACCCATTCGCCGATCGGCAAAATTAGGCCGCAGGCCTCGGCCTCTGGGATAAATTCAAACGGCGACACGCTCCCTAATTGTGGATGGTCCCAGCGCAGTAACGCCTCCATACCGACCGGAGCGGCGGTGTTGGCATCGACCTGAATTTGGTAGCACAGGTGAAACTGGTCCAGCTCGATTGCCTGATGCAGAGCCGAGGTCAGCAGCCCTTTACGTTGCATGCTGTTATTGAGGCAGGAATCGTAATGCCGATAGCAGCCTTTGCCTTCCTCTTTGGCTCGGTACATGGCTATATCAGCTTTTTGAATCAAGCTCTCGGCACTATCTTGCTCCGGATCGGCCTTGTAGATACCAAGGCTGGCCCGAATGTAGACCTCTTTACCCTCTAGGTGAAAGCTACTGAGTAGCGAGTTAAGCAGCTTCTCTGCGACTATCTCTTGACCGTCAGCGAGGTCATCACCGTCAAGGAGTACGGTGAACTCATCCCCTCCAAGACGGGCAAGCATGTCGTTTTTACGCAGGCAGAGTTTCATTCGCTGAGCCGCTTGCTTGAGCAGCTGATCGCCGTAACGGTGGCCGAGGGTGTCGTTAATCTGCTTGAATTCATCCAGATCGATCAACAAGATCACGGGCTTTCGCTGCAGGAGAATACTCTCGCTCAATACCCGCTCGACATGCTGATAAAAAGAGGCACGGTTCGGTAGTCCGGTTAAGGGGTCGCAGTAGGCCAGAGCATGCAGCCGAGTCTTGGTGTTTTGCTGTTGCGAGATATCACTGAAGACCTCAATTCGGTTAATCACCTTTCCCTGTTCATCGATGATATCCGTCGCGGACAGCCATACCGGTATTAACTGACCATTTTTATGCCGCTTCCATGTTTCCCCCTGCCAGTGGCCGCTTACCAGCAGATCGTGCTGCATATTTTTGTAGACTTTTTGCAGCTGATCATTACCACTGAGTATTTTAGGGCGAGAGCCCTTTAGTTCTTCACAGGAATAACCGGTGATCGATTGATAGGCGGCGTTTACCTCTGCAATGCGGTTGCCCGAATTGATGATGGCGATGCCGTCCCTGCTGCTTTCAAATATCGTAACAGCCATGCGATGGTTTTTTAGCGCAGGGCAGGATTCCCGGCAATGGCGCCTTTGCCGCCGACCGGCAGCATCAAGCCTGCTAATTTCGGGATGGGTTGCATTGGTTGAAGTTAGTGGCCTCACCTGAAGGCTATGTAAGCGGGTATTCTGGGGTGTGTTGGTCGTCATCAGCATCCATGCCTCCTGGCGCCTAGCAACAGTTGTAGGGGCCATTCGTGGTGCGTTATTAATAAGCCTTCAATAACTATAGTCGATGCTGATACGAATGTTGCAGCGCATAATAAATATTTTGGGGAGTCCATAAATTATAGGGGCATAGGTCTTGAATTTAGCCGCCTCCCTCGAAATTTGAGGTTTAGATAACGCTGTATTGGATAGCTGCTTTATGTGACTTGGTTCGGTGTCCATAAATGGTGGGACGGATCATTCAGGACCTGAGTAAGCCTTACGCACACGACCATAAAATCATCTGTTTTGATTGGTTAACACAGACCTAGAAGGATCAACCGCAGCAATCGCATGAAGAGATCACAGATGAATATATCCAAAGCTTGGCAGAAGGTGGTGATCTCGATGCGTTAGCCGGGCTGAAATCTGAGATAGAAGATGCAATACAGTACTTGAAAGAACCTATGATTTAGAAGCTGGCAGGTGAAGATCATAGCAGCGCTTTAAGACGACTCTTTCCTTTCGCTGAGACGAATATAGCCGGTAGGTCGTTTTAGAAGGGAGAACTCATAAGGCGTTTATCACGTTGTCACAGAAACTGTCACATGGTGGTTTTTGACGCCCCAGAACGAGAAAAGCCAAATCAAGCAAGTGCTTGATTTGGCTTCTGTTGTCGATGG
>JBALWH010000046.1:0-36856 GCA_036960175.1 Motiliproteus sp.
CCGATACCGTTGCCGATGGTTTGAAAGTGCCGCTCAAAGACCTGACCTGGCACTTCGTCAGCAATCATGTGACCGACATCCTGACCGCCACCGAGGACGAGATTGTCGATGCCATGAAGCTGATTTGGAAGCGAATGAAGATCGTGATGGAGCCCAGTAGCGCGGTACCGCTGGCCACCATCCTGAAAAACCCTGACGTGTTCAAGGGCAAGCGTATCGGCGTGATCATTACCGGCGGTAACGTTGATCTCGACGTCCTGCCATGGCTTAAGAACTGAATTAAAACCTGACGTAACAACTCAATAAAACAGTATTTGGAGAAGAAAATGAATGCAATAACTACCCCGGGTAATCTCGAAGTTGGCTATGACATTCCTGCGTCGATCGGCATGGATGAGGCGGATATTCAAACCCCTTGCCTAGTCCTCGATCTGGACGCGCTGGAACGTAACATCAAGAAGATGGGAGATTACGCCAAGGCGCACGGTATGCGTCACCGGGTTCACGGCAAGATGCACAAATCTGTCGACGTCGCCAAGCTGCAAGAGCAGCTAGGCGGTGCCATCGGTGTCTGCTGTCAGAAGGTATCCGAAGCGGAAGTGTTTGTTCGCGGTGGCATCAAAGACGTGCTGGTATCTAACCAGGTTCGCGATCCGTTGAAACTCGACCGTTTGGCCCGACTACCCAAGCTGGGTTCACGCATCATTGTCTGCGTCGATGAGATCAACAACGTGGCCGAACTGTCTGCAGCAGCACAACAGCACGGCACCGAGCTGGAATGTTTGGTTGAGATCGATTGCGGCGCCGGACGTTGCGGCGTCAACAATACCCCAGACGTGGTCAATATCGCACAGGCTATCGATGCGGCACAAAACCTGAAATTTACTGGTATTCAAGCGTACCAGGGGGCGATGCAACACATCGATGCCTACGCTGATCGTGAGGCCAAGCTTGACGAGGCTATCGCCATGGTTAAAGACGCTGCCGACGCGCTGACTGCAGTAGGCCTAAAACCTGAACTGGTTTCTGGCGGCGGTACCGGTTCGTACTACTTTGAGAGCAACTCGGGCGTCTACAACGAACTGCAGTGCGGCTCTTACGCCTTTATGGATGCCGACTATGGCCGCATCCTCGATAAGGACGGCAACCGCATTGATCAGGGGGAGTGGGTCAATGCGCTGTTCATCCTGACCAGCGTCATGAGCCACACCAAAGCAGACAAAGCGATCTGTGATGCTGGCCTGAAAGCCCAATCAGTCGACAGCGGTCTGCCGTTTATATTCGGCCGAGACGATGTCGAGTACATCAAGTGCTCGGACGAACACGGCGTGATCGCCGATCCTAAAGGCGTACTGAAAATTAACGACAAACTCAAACTGGTTCCCGGTCACTGTGACCCAACCTGCAACGTCCACGACTGGTATGTCGGCGTGCGTAACGGCAAGGTTGAAGCGCTATGGCCGGTCAGTGCCCGCGGTAAGGCGTTTTAACCGCTCTCCTTTCATCATTTTTGTCGCCCTCCCGGTCAAACCAGCCCGGGAGGGCTGATCATCCCCTAAGGAAAAACGTTATGCCTACCGATATGCAATTGGTAACCACAAACGACAACACTCAAGCCGCCACGGACACCCTCGACCAGGGTATCTCGGTTATCTCCGAAGCGGTTTGTGAAGCGATTGTCGGCCGCCCCGACGCCTTTCGTGCCGTCGAAAGTGTCTTTGCCGCGATGGCCTCAGGCGATGCTTACAACTTCCCGGTCGTGCGCGAAGCGATCGGTCATGCCGATGCGCTGTACGGTTTCAAATCCGGCTTTGATCGTGCCGGCATGACGCTGGGTGTTAAATCCGGCGGTTACTGGCCCGGCAACGCGGCCAAGGGACTGACCAACCACCAGTCCACAATCGTGCTGTTCGACCCCGATACCGGCAGAGTGAAATCGATCGTCGGCGGTAACTACCTGACGGCAGTGCGTACGGCCGCCTCGTCTGCGGTATCGATCGCTCACCTGGCGCGTCAAGACGCCAAGGTATTGGGCATGATCGGCGCCGGTCATCAATCAACGTTCCAACTGCGTGCTGCAGTCGAACAACGCAACTTCGAAAAAGTGATCGCTTGGAATAATCATCCCGAACACCTCTCAAGGTTATCGACTGTTTGTGAAGAGCTGGGGCTGCCGTTCGAAAGCGTTTCGCGCGAGCAACTCGGAGCCGAAGCCGATGTGATCATCACCATCACCTCCGCGTTCGAGCCGCTGCTGATGAAAGACTGGATCAAGCCCGGCACCCATATCGCCTGCATGGGCACCGACACCAAAGGTAAGCAAGAAGTCGACCCTGAACTGCTGGCGCTGGCGACGGTATATACCGATGAAGTTGCACAATCGGTCACCATCGGCGAAGCCCAACACGCTATCGCTTCGGGTGTGATCGCCGAGACCGATATCACCCCCATTGGAAAGGTGATTAACAGCACCCACCCAGGACGCCAATCAGACGATGAAATCACTCTGTTCGACGGCACCGGTGTTGGCTTACAGGATCTGGCGGTAGCCTCAGAGGCAGCCAAGCTGGCTGAAAAGCAAGGCCAAGCCGGTTGGATCAGTTTGTAAAAAGCTGACCAGGTCAGACGACACAACCCCCTGCACCCCCTGTTGCCAGCCCACATTGTTGACTCGCAAGCCCGACCATAAGCTTGCAAACCAGACAACGGACATCGGGCGGTGCCTTTCTCTATCCATCGCAGCTCAAAAACGCAGTTTAAGAGAGACTTCCATTAACCCGTGCGGAGTTTTGTACAACCCCGAAGCTAACCTGAAGAAGGTACTCCATGATGCAAACCAGTACCCTTGAAACCACCTCTGTTCTGGTTGACAGCCATCAGCAGAAACATCAAAAAGCCCAGGGCGTGATCGGACCTGAACAGCTGGCACGGCAGATCAAACAGGCCCGTCAGCAACAAAATCTAACGCTCAAAGCATTGAGTGACAGATGCGACATCGCTCCATCGACCATCTCTAAGATCGAAAACAACCAACTATCGCCTACCTTCCAGCTGCTGCAATCATTGATCACGGCGCTGGGCATCAAACCACCTCAACTGTTTGCTCCTACGCTGGCGGATACCCGACTCAGCCGTCGGGCGCTGACCCGTCGCGATGAAGGCGTACTGCATTCGACCCCATCCTACCAACACCGGCTGCTAGCCAACGAACTGAGCCAAAAGAAACTGCTGCCGTTCACCAGCATCATCCATGCACGCTCACTCGACTCGTTCGACGATTGGGTCAGGCATCAGGGCGAAGAGTTTCTGCTGGTACTCAACGGATCGGTTGAGCTGCATTGCGAATGCTACGAACCGGTCAGACTGGAAGTCGGTGACAGCAGTTATCTTGATAGCACCATGGGACACGCGCTGATCAGTGTCAGCAAGCAGGACGCCGAAGTGCTGTGGGTTGCGTCGTTGATGTAATCGATCAACCAACAACGGAACTGGTCAAAACCTGCACAAAAGAGGGAGGGTCTGATTAAGTCCTCGTCGGAAAATCTGCCCCTATGCATATCAACCGCTTACGCGTGAGTTTGTCGACAAAAACAGACTTAATCAGACCTTCCTTAGCATTCTTGGTGGAACTCGGCGCGGCAATGATGGCGGCATAAACGATAGTTCCCTGGCGTAGCATCAGTCCCTTTTCTTGAAGTTATTCCGTCACTTGATTCAAAATCCTACTGGTCAGATCGTGCTGTTCCAGCAAGTGGCGAAACTTCAAAATGGTTGTTTCATCAGGGATCGAACCACAAGATAGTGAGAGCCCTGCAAACTGCCGCATTAAAATAATCTCATAGAGTTTTTCTTCCATAGTCGGGTCGCTGAGATAATACCATTGCTACAAACAGTGGATACGACTCCGTATTCTTTGGGTGGATTTCATGAGCCTTATCTCTCAGAAAAACCCACGATGCTGCCGTTACAAAGAACTCGTCCCAGCCCCCTCGTTTGGAACCAGCCCTTACGATTTCAATAGTGCGCCTATCACGCACATATAGATCGACTTGCCCCCAATCTGCCCTGGACCGGGGCTTCGACAGAGGCGAAACAAACCCACTAAAAACATGGCATTTAAAACATGATATTTAAAACATAGCATTTAGAACATGGCATTTAAAACTGCTATTAGTAGTTTTTTGCATCGGAAAATAAAACTGTGCAACTACACAAAAATTAAATCCTATTTCTGTACGCTTGAACAATGCTAACAAAAAACATGCATGACAATATGCTTGTAAGTTGCAAACGCAATTTAAAAACAAATGTTTTCTTGATGATTTGAAATACACACTCAAACGAGACATCGTTTTATTAAATCTCAAGCTGCCTGATTAAGTAAATATTTTAAAGGTAATAATAAAATGGATATGAAAAAACCACTGGCAACTTTGATTGCCGTTTGCGCAGCTACATCAGCCGGTACCGCACTGGCTGAAAAAGGTCCCTTCAATATTTACGGTAAAGTCGAGGCGCGTACCATCGATCGCGATGATGTTGATTTGAATAGCTTCGTCGACAAAGCGCGGTTGGGACTCAAGCAGACTATAAAACTGGACAAGTTCGATGATCTGCGGGTCCGCTACCAGATAGAATTCGACCTGCCTACTAACAGCCTGGCAACGAAAAGTACTGATTCCGATGACGTATTCGTCCGAAAGGCGCAGATCAACCTGCTTGGCGGTTTTGGTGAGGTCATTATTGGACGTCAAAACCACCTGATGGCTCAGGCGAAAAAAATCGACCAGTTTAAGAACGACTCAGGTCCCTTTGCTATGGGGCCGGATCGGATCGGTAACGCTCTCAGCTACGTGACCCCGAGCTTCAACGGCATCAACGGCTACGTGCAAGTGATCGCCGATGCGGACGACGACACGATTCCTGGCCCGGCCAAGGATCTCGACGGCACTACCTTCGGCATTAGCCTGGTGGGTGATATGTATGATGTGCAGACATCCTACTACGACGTCGATTCCGATTTTGATTCCGGCGCAGTGGAGCTAACCTCATTGGGTGGTTCCGTCAGCCTAGGCTCCATGGGGTTGTTTGGCACCTACCAATCTGAAGACGTCTCTAATGTGGATATGGTGGGTGTTGGCGTCTCCTACAAGATGAACGACACAACCCTGAAGCTAGGTTATAGCAACACCGATAATGATGCCGGTTTGGAAGGCAGTTACATTCAGCTGTTGGCCCACTACAATATGGGTGAAGGGGTATCTACCTTTGTCCAGTATATCGAGTACAACTCCGACGCTGAAACCACCCTAGGTAAGGGCGATGCCCTCTCTGTAGGTATCGAGTATAGCTTTGGCGTTGATATCTAATCGCTATCCGAGCCGCCCGTCGGCGGCTCTACAGTTTCCCCTAGTCGCTATGAGGGTTCCAAGCACCCTTTGCTGCGGCAGAGTCATGGATCGACCGGCTAGACCAGGCTTTTGTCTCCCCCTTCGACAAAAAGTCTGGTCTTGTTTTCTATCCCACGGACTACTTGTGCAATTTAAGCCTATATTTTACAGCTAGTTGTAACAATATCGATCAATGCTATAGCCATTCGCTCTAACCGAGCCTTGTCGACCGGGTGGTGAGGAGATGGTCAGGTGACCTTCTTTAATAAAAGTGAGCGTAACGCCCTGAGTTACATGGATAGAATGAAGACCAAAACCGACAGCCGGATGGGGCCGCATATCTACAGCCAGCGCCTTAGAATGATCGAGCCGGTAGTTTGTTAATCTGGAAACCGACAAGGGTTTCACTCGCTTCTCATTGGGGGAAAAAGAGAAGGTGAACGCACAGTGGTTGCTGTACTGTATGGTTCACAGTGGAGAATATCGCGACGCAGGTTCCTTAGCGCTTATAAAACTGTCAGTCTAATGATTTTAATACAAGATACATATTGTTTTTATTAGTCAGACCACCAATTTTCTTGAGACCGAATCACGATTAATACCATGTATTTTTAACGCTGAGTAGAGAAAAAATATATTATCGATATTACTCATATCCAGACCGGTATAATCGCGTATTTTAGCTAGACGGTATCTCAGTGTGTTTCTATGAACATGCAGATCTTCAGCCGCTTTTCCGAAGTTTAAATTTGATCCAAAAAAGCATTTAAGTGTTTTCTGGAGGCAACCGTTCTTATCATTCGATATAAGGTTGCAATAACTTCTTTCCAGATATTCAGAGGTCCAATTATTACTGGTCGATAACAACAGCACATCAAGTGCCATGTCGTTGTAGTTATAAATCCGCTGCTCGGGAAACTGCTGCTTCCCTATCGCTAAGCTATGAATGGCAGACTGGTAAGAGATCGCCAGACGCTCAACCCCTTCATAGTAATTGCCACAACTGGCGAACAGATCAAGCCAGGGATACCTTAACAAACCCTCGCATTGTCCCTCGATCTCACGAGTTGTTGCCTGGTGGTCCCAGCCTCTGGGGCCGACTTTTACCTTTTTTAGCATGACAAATTGGCGGGGGCTGACCCGTTCAAGCAGATCTACGGCCTTCGCTGAATTCAGGCTTCTAAGGACCTGCTCTAGCTGATGACAGGATAGGTCTTTGCCATCATCTTTTCGGTACACTTCAAAAACGATGACGATCCAATCAGCTGCGGGATTAATTGAACTCAAGAGTTCGGTTCTTGTTTCTTGATCATATTTAAGAGGACTAATGATCGACCCGATCAGCCTCTGGGTATTACTTTGTTGGCTAGCCGCTGACCCATTCAGCCCCTTAACAGTGAGTTCGATAACGGTTTTGGCTACATTTTCAGAAAGTAAAATATTTTCTATTGATCCAAAAATACCAACGACACCGATCACTTTTCTATCCACATAAATCGGCAGCAGTAATTTACCGAAACCGACCCGACCGTTCTCGGCAGTTTCTTCCTTTATCAGCATTTTATAATTATCGTTGATCACCTTGAAAGCATCTCTATTGAACATTCCAATAGCTGCAGTATCTGTTGCACCAACTAGAACAGCTCGATGATCAAGCACACTCACTTCAAGCTCATTGACCTTAGCTAGGTTGATAACCAGATCCTCAGCCACTCTCTTATTCAAAAACATCCAGGATGTCCTTCATTATTTTTATTAAAAAGGTCCAACTTTTATTTCAGAAACTGAACCATTCAGTCTGATTTTCATGATGCAAATTTCGGTGTAAAAAGCCTCTGCCATAGTGGTTATTAACACCAGAGGACAAAGGAATAATCTACGCACTCGCTCTGTAAGGGGCCGGAAGCAACCGGCCTCTACTACTGACCTTTGATCTCGCGCAACCCGCAGTAAGGGGCCTGTCCGGCGAATTCCGCTTCGACCCTCAGCAAACGGTTGTACTTGACCACCCCGTCCGAGCGGCACAGTGACCCCGTTTTGATCTGCCCCGTCATCAGACCGGCAATGCTGGTGCCATCGGTCTCACCGGAACGGTGGGAGATCACTGCGGTAAGCCGGCGGCCTGGGTCAGCTCTGCTAGATACTCGGCTGAAGCCTTCAGCGTCAAACACCTTCCCTTCACCCGATAGGTCGTATTTTTAGCCCTTGTAGAATACGGAATAGGCGCAGTCCATCCCCAGAGGGATGTCTTTGCTCAGCTCATAACCGACATTGCTGATCGCTTCGTTATGACCACCAGCGCCTCTTCGTTGGAGGCTAGGTTTCCCTTGTTCTCGGTGCCGTCCAGATCGATCCTGATCTGGTTGATGCCGCGCTGATCACTCGCATCTTTACCCTGCGGGCTATTCAAGCTGGCTCTGCGCCCCAGCCACCGCGATGGCGGTCATGTTAAAGATGCTGCGGACGCTAGTGCTGGAGGTCATGATATGGATCGGTTTCTCAGCACCCAGCAGGATCGGTCCTACCGAGATACCGCCGCCCAACGTCTTGAGCAGACCGTAGGCGATATGGGCCGATTCGATATTGGGCATCACCAGCAAATTTGCTTGACCGCGCAGTACCGAATCGGGAAACACCTTGTTGCGCAGCTCTTCAGAGATGGCCGCGTCGGCGTGCATCTCACCGTCGACAATCAACTCGGGAGCTTGCGCGTTTAGCAGTTGCAGCGCCTTGCGCATCTTAAGAGCCGTTGGTTGGTCGTTGGTGCCGAAATTAGAGTGGGACAGCAGTGCTGCCTTAGGCAGGATGCCGAACCGGCGCATCTCCTCTGCCGCCAGCAGAGTAATTTGAACGACCTCTTCGGCGGTTGGATTGGGGTTGATGTGTGAATCGGCGATGAAGAAGGTGCCGGTGGGCAGGCTCAACACCGTGACCGTGGAGAAGTCGTCAATGTTTTCTGACTTGCCGATCAGGCTGTTGACCCGCTCGAGGTGCTGGCGGAAGCGACCGTGGGCGCCGCAGAGCATGGCGTCGGCGTCACCGCGCAGGCACATCATCGCCGCGATCACGGTTTTATCCGTATGGATGATGCTTTTAGCTTCGTCAGGAGAGATCCCTTTGCGGCCCATACGGGCGATATAGTCGGCCAGGTAAGGCTCGAACCAATCGCCACCGTTGGGATCAACAATACTAAAATCGCGACCTTCACTGATACGTAGCTGCAACCCCTGGATACGCTCAAGGATGCGCTGGGTGTTGCCGATCAGGATCGGCTCAGCCAAACCTTCATCAACCACCTGCTGCACTGCCTGCAGCACGCGATTGCTCTCACCTTCGGCGAATACAACCCGCTTAGGCTGCTGCTTCGCACGCTCTAGGATCGGGCTCATCACCTGGCTGGAACGATACGCATAACGGGCCAGTCCTCGGCGGTAGTCCTCCATATCCAATATCGGACGCGAGGCGACACCCGTATCCATCGCCGCCTTGGCGACTGCCGGTGCGATCATAAAGATCAGTCGAGGATCGAAGGGTTTGGGAATCAGATATTCAGGACCGAAGCGCAGCGGTTCACCGGCGTAGGCCTTGCGCACCCTGTCGATAGGTTCCGCCATTGCCAGATCGGCCAACGCTTTGACACAGGCGACCTTCATCGCCTCGTTAATGCTGGTAGCGCCGCAATCTAGAGCACCGCGAAAAATAAACGGGAAGCAAAGGACGTTGTTGACCTGGTTGGGGTAGTCCGAACGACCGGTGGCCATGATGACGTCGGCACGGGCGGCACGGGCATCTTCGGGGGTAATCTCGGGGTTAGGATTGGCCAGCGCCAGGATCAGCGGATCCTTGGCCATCTTCTTGACCATCTCAGGTTTCAATACTCCAGCGGCTGACAGACCGAGGAACACATCAGCTCCGTCGATCACATCACCCAGGGTGCGAGCGTCAGTCACCTGCGCATAGCGGGCCTTGTACTCATCCATCTGCTCGGTGCGCCCCTCGTAGACAACACCGGCGATATCGGTCACCCAGATGTTCTTCTTGGGCAGGCCCATGTTGACCAGAATATCGAGGCAGGAGAGCGCGGCGGCACCGGCCCCCGAGGCGACCAGTTTGATCTTGCTGATCTCCTTGCCCACCACCCGCAAACCGTTGAATACCGCCGCACCGGCAACGATGGCGGTGCCGTGCTGGTCATCGTGAAACACCGGGATGTTCATCCGCTCTTTCAACGCCTTCTCGATCACGAAACACTCGGGCGCCTTGATATCCTCCAGGTTGATGCCGCCGAAGGTCGGTTCGAGGCGAGCGACGGTATCGATGAATTTTTGCGGATCGAGCTCGTCGATCTCGATATCAAATACATCAATATTGGAAAACTTCTTGAACAGTACTGCCTTACCTTCCATCACCGGCTTGGAGGCAAGCGGGCCGATATTGCCCAGCCCCAGCACGGCGGTGCCGTTGGTGATGACACCGACCAGGTTGGCGCGAGCGGTGAGACTAGAGACCTCTGCAGGATCGCGCACAATCTCATTACAGGCAGCAGCGACGCCGGGTGAGTAAGCGAGCGCCAGATCACGCTGGGTAGCCATCGGCTTAGTGGCGACAATCGCCAATTTTCCTGCAGGTCCTGCTCTGTGATACGCCAAAGCATCTTTATCAAAATCGCTGGACATTTATTTTCCTCACCCTGTTTGTTGTGTTGTGAGCTGTACAGGCACCATCGTTCTTGATGGCCTATAACCGTCAGCCCATCTTAGAAATACGCATTGGTATAGATACGGCTCTGGTCACAATTCCGCAAAATCGTTACTGTAGATCACCCTGAACATTTTTTGATATAGAGTAGGAACATGCCACGCGAAAGACTTAAATTACGTGCCAAAAACGTAATGGTAGAGAACACGGGGTAGAAATAAATTTTTCGTACTGCCACTACCCTGAAGTCAGATATCAGCTTGAGGCCAATCGATTGGATCAGTATGTATCAGCTCACCATGCCCCGTAGTGATTCCAACACTCCCAAATAAATCACCTAGAAATTGAGCTGCGGCGAAAGTTATTGCATATCGCAGTAACCAGATCTCCTGTATGTCGCACATGATCCTGCATCAATTGCTGTACTCGAACACTGTCACGGGCTTTAAGTGCATCAAGGATCATGCGATGCTCTTGGATGGACTCTTCGATACGACCAAACTGCCCCAAAGCCGCATAGCGAGCCCGTTCCAACCTACCAAGCAGGTGGCTGTGAGTTTCCTGCAAAACCGGGTTTTTAGCCCCTTCCACGATCATAGAATGGATCTTCTGATTGAGCTCAAAATAGGCATCCATATCATCACCATGCTGCAAACGTTCGATACGTTCCTGCAAAGCCTCCAAGCGTTTGATATCAGTATTAGTCATCCGCTGGGATGCCAAAGCAATTGCCATGCCCTCAATGCCGGCTTCAACTTCGAACAGGTGCTCCAGCTGCTGTGCATCTATGGGAGCAACTATCGAATTACGGTTGCGGCGAAGCTTGATCAAACCTTCAGCTGCCAGCGATTTAAATGCATCCCGCAGCGGGGTCCGAGAGATGCCAAAGGCCTCACACAACTCGGGTTCCACCAATTTTTCGCCGGGAGCCAAAGTACCTCGAACAATCATATAGCGCAGCTGCTGCTTCGCTATCTCTGACAGAGATGGCTGAATCACACGACGCAAGGGCGAATTTCGTTTTACGGTGCGCTGCCGAGCCACCAGCTCAATACTCGATTCGTTTGACGGTTTGTTTATCATTATCGCCCTCTCGCTGGGTACAGATTAACCTGGTCTAAACAGTCTCAATAACCTGAAGAGAGGGTTTCTCTTCTTCAGTTTTTTGACGCCCGATCAACTCAGACAAGGCTGGACTCAGTCCACGATGATATTTTTCAGGAGGTGGAGCATAGCTGCCGGATGTCGGGGTATTGGCGGCCATATTGACCATCGCTTGAGCTTTAATCAGTGCACAGGTAACCCCATCCAATACAGGCACCGGTATCCGGCTACTGACCGAACGAGCCAGGCCAGCCAATGGGGCCCCGGCCATGATCAGGGTGTCTGCACCATCTTGCTCGATTGCCTGCATCGCCAATCGAATCAAGCTCTCGCCCTGATTCTCTTGAACCTGACCGATATGCTGCAAAGGCTCATCCAGGGCACGGATACTGGCCAACCGCTCGTCCAAACCATAACTGCTAATACATTCCTGGTACCAGGCTTTAATACGCTGTGAAATCGCAATAACTGAAAATTTACCGCCCTGCATACACGCAGAGATAACCGACGCTTCCGTCAGGCCAACCACAGGGATCGGCATCACTTCACGAAGTGCTGGCAATCCCGGGTCACCAAACGCAGCGACGACGACAGCATCATGGTCTTTATAATGCTCAGCAGCGATTTCAAGCATGGCGTAGCCGCCAACCAGCGCTTCAGCCCGGGTTTCGATATACGCCACCCCAAATGGCGCCGTCGCCATAGTTAGCTCCGTCCCCGGCAGGATACTACGCCGGGCTTCATTCTCGATCAGGTCAGTTACGTCCTGAGATATATTCGGGTTAATGACTAAAATTTTCATAATTATTATTCACTTATAAACTTTACACAGAATCGACCAGGAGCAAATAAGATGAAGATTGCTGACAGCCGGTGAAATACGTGATCAATAACCGAGCAGTCTCGGAAGCCAGGTCACAATGTCCGGAAAGACGATACACAGCCCCAACACCACGTATTGAAAGGCGATGAAGGGCCAGGCGCTCTTGATCAGTTCATGCAAGCTAATATTGGAAATACCACACATCACAAACAGCAGGATCCCGACTGGCGGCGTCATCATACCGACCACCAAATTCAGTACGAACAGGAAGCCAAACAGCAGCGGGTCGATGCCGTAGGACAGCGCTATAGGTGCGAGCAAAGGTACCAACATGATGTAAGCGGCATTGGACTCAATGAACATGCCCACCATGATCAACAGCCCCATAACCAACAACAGGAACACCTGAGGGTCTGAGGTGAAGTTCTTCAACCAAGCGGACAGCTGCATGGGAATCAGATCGATGGTGAATACGAAGGTCACTGTTGAGGCGAAAGCGATGAGAGCTCCGACCATTGCTGCAGTAACAGCAGCATTAAACATGGCGTGTGGCAGATCGGATATCTTCAACTTGCGGGTAACAAAGAACCCCATCAGCAACGAATAAACCACCGCAATTGCAGCGCCTTCGGTTGCCGTGAACGCCCCACCCACAATACCGCCGACAACCACAACCGGCATCATCAGAATGGGCATCGCTCGCCATGTATGGCCCAGCACTTTTTTCAGGTTCAGATCTTCACCGGTCAGCGGGTAGCTTCGCTTATACGAGATAAAGCTGGCCAGGGCCATAAAGCCAACAGTCAGGATGATTCCAGGCACAATCCCTGCCATGAATAAGCCACCGACAGATACAGTAGAACCGGCCATCAATGCATAAACGATCATGGCGTTACTGGGCGGAATGATGGCACCCAGATTGGCGGCTGATGCGATCACGGCACTGCTGTACCCAGTGTCATACTGTTTACGCATCGAAGGTACCATGGTGCTGCCAAGCGCACTGGCACTAGCCACAGCGGCACCACTGACAGCAGCAAGGATCATTCCCGCAACGATAGCGACATGAGCCAACCCACCATGCACCCGGCCCACTAGGGAGTTCGCAAACTCCACCAATCGTTGCAGAATCCCGGCAGCGACCATCAATTCACCGGCAAGCATAAATAGCGGAATCGCCATCAGCGGAAAGTTATCAACCGAGTGCATCATCCGTTGTGAAAGTATGTCGAAATCCATATCGCCCATATACAGCCCGGCTAAAGAAGCCAAACCTAAAGCGAATGCTAGAGGAGCCCCTATCAAGGCAAGAACTAAAAAGGTAACAATGATTGCAAGAGTCATAGGACAAACCTCTGGTATCTATTGGTCGCGTTGGAAAATTTTGGCGATCAAATGCATGAGCGAATGGCCTGCACATATAAGAACCGCGATATAAAAAACAGCAGCGGTCATCTCAACGGTTGGCATCAGTTCCTGCCATTTATCACTGACCGATTCCGCGGCTGACCAGAATAAGATGGTCATCAGAACCGCGCTAAACAACGCAGTGACTCGTGCCAAGCGTTGGCGCCAATGCTTAGATAACTTCATCACTAGCGCATCTATGCCGACATGAATTCCAACCTTGATGCCATGAGGAATGGCCAGAAAGATCGACCAAACAAAGAACAATCGGGATAACTCATCTGCCGAATCGATCGACATATCCAACAGGTAACGACTGAAGACCTGGGCAGAAACCAACAACGTCATCATGCCCATCGCCGAGATGATAGCCCAGTAAGAGACCCGGTCAGTCGTGGCTAGCACTCTCTCAAACACCCTTCTGATGTTGCTGGAGGCTTTCGCCTCCAGCTCCGTATTATCTTTGCTCACTTATTCAGTTCCAGCATGACGGTATTAATCACTTCGTCACCGATCTTGGCTTTCAGGTCGTCAACAACGCCGTGCGATCTGGCTTTAAGCTGGGCCCGCAAGTCATCAGAGATCGGCGTGAAGATCATTCCCCTTTTGACCAGTTCATCTCTTGCAGCGGTATCTTCTTCGGCAGCTTTAGCGCGCTGCCAAGCAACAGCTGTCGCCATGGCATCACGTACCGCCTGCTGCCTATCAGAAGAAAGCTTGTTGAATTTTTTCAGGTTTGCCGCGACCACAATGAAGTCGTAAAAATGACCGGTGTCTGACAAATAGGTCTGTACTTCATCGAATCGTTTGGTGCTGATAATACTGTAGGGGTTCTCTTGGCCATCGAGCACACCTTGCTGCAATGCACCGTAGACCTCTTTGATACCCATCGAGACAGGGTTAGCGCCGACCGAACGCATCGTCGCCAAATGGGTCTGATTAGGCTGCAAACGCAGCTTCAGACCCTGAAAATCTTCTAACGAACTAATAGCTCGGGTGTTATTGGTAACGTGACGGAAGCCAAGTTCCATATACCCCAGCGCAATAAAACCTTTCTCGGCCAGTTTTTCATTCAACACATCACCAACCTTGCCATCAATAACGTCGAAGGCTTGTTGACGGGTAGAAAATGCAAACGGTAGGCTTACAGCTTCGAGCTCAGGAACTGTACGCGATAGATAAGAGATGCCGATCCAGGTTCCCATTACTGCCCCTGAACGAACCTGATCTATATTTTCCTTTGCTCCGCCTAGCTGCATAGCGGGAAAAAGCTGGGCCTTCACATCAGCCCCAGAGATTTTTTCTAGCTCCTCAGCAAACAGCTCCATCGCCTTAGTGCTTGAGTGATCAACTGAGAAATTTCCTCCAAATCTGAGGGTCTCCGCACTTGCAGATAACGAGAGACCTAGACCAAGAGCAACCAACACAGATGACCCGCGTCGAATCATGCGCTTTGTATCTATCATTACTTTTTCCTATTTTTTTAATTATTTTTCAAAATACATTGGAGCCACGGCCATAAAGAAAATACTGACACCTGAGTTCCAAAATCCTTCAGCCTCAACCTTATCCCTATCAACAAAAATCAGTGCTGGGTCTAAAGTTCACTACGTTAATCCGCTGGCAACTAACGTCCATGGCCTCTCTATTTCTTTGACCTGATTTCATATACCAAATCCAAGTCATTAAACACTACCACCAATCAAATACTAAATACCAGAATTAATTATTTACAATATAATCAATAACTTAAAGAACATATAATTATGAATTACTTTATAAAACAAACATTTACACAGCCCTTTGAAATCCAAAAAATGACTACTTCAGACACAAAATATTGAAAAAAACAGGTTTAGATGCCTAATCAATCGCAATGTCAGATCGAGTACACGGTGACCATGCCCATCCGTGGCAACAATAGCCGGCAGAACGATCGGCCCCTCTAACCGTCAAAACAGCACCCTGTTGTAAGATTGGGATGAAGTTGCCATCGTGTTTCAATCCACAGATGGAGTGGCAGCAATGCTTCATGCATTACAATCGGAAAGTCGCCTACCAGATGGCCTTGTACTCCAGCTTCCCTGAAGTACCAAAAAATGTCCGCTTTCAGAAAGAGGGGCTGATTGACATCAAGCGGGTCTAGCACTCCATGAATATGGGTACTGGGTGTAGAAGTGAAAGTTAGACAAAGGCCGCGTGGCTAATACCAAACCGTTACAAAAAGCATGGTAGATATGCCATCGCAGCCTAAGCGCCTCTTTGATAGGACTACTCAAAGCCACCCGCTTCTCCCTCCTTGGCTTTTCGACGCGATGACGATCACACCTAAAGAAGGGGGAAACTAGAGCGTGTTAGCTGTCGTTATTTACCCAACACCTTATCGATGGCCGCCTGAGCGCAGGCCGAATCAAGATGGCCGCCAGGTGCTCCACCAACACCGATCCCACCCACTTTCTTGCCATCATTCTTAATCGGCAGACCGCCACCAAGAATCAAAAGGTTCGGATCCATATCTCGCAACCCTGCTAAAAACGGCTTTTCGGTGATCATCTTGGCAAAGTCAGCGGTTGGGCGCCCCATGCTAGCCGAGGTAAACGCCTTCTTGCGGCTGCTCTCCAGTGTATGCGGACCGGCATCGTCAGCGCGCAGCTGGACTCGGGTCAAACCACTGGCATCGACTACCGAGACGCTGACGCTATAACCGTCGGCGCTGCACTTGGCGATTGCTGCGTTGGCCAATTGCTGAGCAGTCTCCAGATTTAGATAGGCCCGCTGTGGCATCTCAGATGCTTGGGCATTTGAGCTGATAATGAACATTGAACTAGAAACGATGGTGGCCAGTGAAAGCAGAGTTTTTTTCATGTTGTTTTCCTCATGGGTTTAAAGTGTTGCGACCAGATTAACTTCCCAGTCTTACCCCAACCTTGCCAAAACATTACCATTTTGAAAGGGTCCGCTATCCATAGGTGTCTACCACCGATAACGGTGTTAAATTAACCCTATGAAACTGTTACTAATCGAAGACGACCCCAAAATTGCCGGTTACATCGCCAAAGGCTTTCGCGAGTCTGGCGACGTAGTCGATATCCAGACCGAGGGCCACGGCGGCTTAACTGTCGCTGTCGATGGTGACCATGACCTGCTGATCGTCGATGTGATGCTGCCGGGACGTGATGGCTTGTCGATCATAGAAGAGCTACGCGCGCGCGGACTGGCTACGCCGGTGATCATCCTCAGCGCCAAGCGTTCGGTCGAAGACCGGGTTCGTGGACTAGAGACCGGCAGCGATGATTACCTGACAAAACCGTTCTCATTTACCGAGCTTCAAGCACGGGCACAAGCATTACTGCGTCGTTCAACGCCATCACCCGGTGGCGACTCCAGCCTGCTGGCCGAATTGAAACTGGCCGACCTGTCGATGGATCCGTATAAGAAGCAGGTCAGCCGTAACGGCCAGCGCATCCATCTGCAACCACGCGAATACCAGTTGCTGGAGTATATGCTGCGCAATCCAGGCCGGGTGCTGTCCAAAACCCAACTGCTCGAACACGTCTGGGATTACAGCTTTGACCCGCAGACCAATGTGGTCGACGTACTGGTGTGTCGTTTACGCGGTAAGGTCGACAAGGGCTTTGAATTACCATTGATTCACACCCTCCGCGGGGTTGGCTATGTCCTGCGAACCGAAGATCGATAAACCTCGGGGCAACACCATGACCTTTAACACCGTCCAACACTCGATCAAGCAGCTCAGTCGCAATACCGCCCTGAGGATGACTCTGCGGTTTTCATTGCTATTTCTACTCAGCGCGACGGCATTGTTTATCACTGTCGATTATCTGCTGGAGCGTTCGCAACGTGAAAAAGACCAACAGCAGATCGGTTCATTCCTAGAGAGCTATCAGCGGCTCGACGCCCAAGTAGGATTGGAAAAACTCAAACACGTTATCGAACGCGATGCGCCCTATTTTCGGCGCAGCGAGATGCGGGTAGAGGTGCAGAGCAGCCAACAACAGCGATTGCTTGTGCAGCCTGAACACTGGCAGGGAAAACTACAGCCAATCAACATAGACGGTGACTGGCTACACACCCGGGTCGGCAATACTCACTTGCTGCAACGTCAGATCCAACTCAGCGACGGTTCCAGCTTGATCATCGGCAAGTCGACCACCGAACGGCAACAACAGCTGACTAGCTACCGTCAGTTGATGCTGCAGGTGATGCTACCGTTATTACTGCTAGGGCTACTGTTAACCGGTTACATGAACTGGCGAGCGCTACGACCACTGAACGATCTGATCGATACCGTACGCCAACTGCGCGCCAATCAACTCAACGCCCGAGTCACTGTACGCAATCCGGATTCAGAACTGGGTGAACTGGCGCAACTGTTTAATGATATGTTGGCGCAGATTGAGCGGTTGATTACGACGATGAGCCAGTCACTCGACTCCGTCGCCCATGATTTACGGACACCTCTGTCGAGAATGCGCTTAAGCGTCGAGTCGGCACTCTCCAGTCCAGAACCCGATGAGAACGCGCTGAAAGAGGAGCTAAAGGAAGCCCTTCTCGACTGCGCCGAAGAGAGCGAGCGGATCGAATTAATGCTCAAGACTCTACTCGATCTAACCGAAGCCGAAGGCGGGCTGCTTAAACTACATCCTGAACAGATCCAACTGACCGAATTAGCCGAGCAATGCCTGGAGCTATACAGCTATGTTGCCGAAGAGCGTGAAGTCGAACTGCGCCTAGAGGCCCCAGAATCAATAGTCATCAACGGAGATCCAGTCCGAATCAGCCAAGTACTGGCCAATCTGCTGGACAATGCAATCAAGTACACCTCGCCCGGAGGCAAGGTAAAACTATCGCTACACGTGGCTGATAACCAAATCCTACTATCGATCCAAGACAACGGCATCGGCATAGCCGCGACCGACCAACCGCTAGTGTTCGACCGCCTATTCCGAGCTGACAGCAGTCGCAGCGAGCCCGGGATGGGGCTTGGGTTGAGCCTAGTTAAAGCAGTGGTTGAAGCACATCGTGGCACCATCGAACTAGATAGCCAGCCGCAGCAAGGCAGCTGCTTTAAAGTATTACTTCCTCGCGACAGCAACAGTTAATAATCACCGCTTGAGATAACCAAGAGCACTGAGCCTCGGGGTCGATTGTAATCAACCTCTATGTATTCAAATACGCCCTGATGCATCGTTTCATAACGGATCGCCTAGACATTGAGCGATCCGGAGCAGATTTCGACGCAGGCGTTATCCCAGAAAATACAGACTTCCTCTATCGCCATCAGCGAGCCAATAATCCTACTTCATCGACTGATGTCAAACGCCTATTGCATTATATATAATTAATTATATAATTATATATCAAAGAATGAACATCCAAAGCCTAATGTATCACTTCACCTGCATCTAGAGCGCCTGTGATGCGATCGTTACGCTGGCAGAACTATTGAGGTCGTCTAATGAAACTTGTGACATTTCTGAATCCGGTTGGCGTTAAGCGTATCGGTGCACTATTCCTGGAATCCGAATCCGAAAAAGTGGTAGACCTAAACTATGCATATGCGGCCTATGCACTTGACGTCAATAATGATCCACGACCGCAAGCAATGGCCGATGCATTGGTCCCGTCAGACATGCGTGAACTCTTAGCCGGCGATGACCGTAGCCTCGATGCTGCCCGTGCTGCGGAGACATATATCATCGAAAAAGATCCTCTCCATGTACAGGACGTGAACGGTAAAAAGCTGGTTTTCAATCGCGACGATGTAAAACTACTGGCTCCCATTCAACCCACAAAACTGTGGCACACAGCCGGAAATTTCCTAGAGCACATCGATGAGATGGGTGAGGCCGGATTCAAGTACGAAGAAGAAAAACCGTGGATCGGTTTCTATCAGAACACAACAGCCTGCACCGGTCCTGACGAGGCCATCATATATCCGGAGCACCTCACCAGCGAGCTTGATTACGAGCTTGAAATTTGTGCTGTGATTAAAGGTGTCAAACACAAGGACCTAACCCCTGAGGAAGCTGAAAACGCGATTGGTGGCTATTTGATTTTTAACGATGTGACTGCCCGTGATATTCAGGCCATAGAGTTTCCTAACCGTAGCTACGGTTACAGTAAGGCTCTGGATAGTTTTTGCCCGATCGGACCGTACATTGTCACCACCGACGAGATTGGTGACGTTGGCAATTTGAATATGAACCTGAAGGTCAATGGGGAAATCCGTCAGCATTCGTCTACCAGCAGGATGTGCCGAACCATGCCGCAAATCGTAGCTTACTACTCGGGCCAGGGGTTTGTTGGTGGCGATCTCATAAGCTCCGGCACACCAAGCGGTTGCGCTGTCTTCCACGAAAAGCCGCATGCCTGGTACCTAAAACCCGGTGATGTCGTTGAGTGCGAGGTGGAGAAGCTTGGGGTGCTACGGAACACTGTGGTATCGAGCAAAGAGATTGGGCACAGCGTATAGCCAGCAGGCCACGTGTCGCAGACTTCCAATACAAGAGCCTGCGACTCCTTGATAAGATTTAATCATTTACAGGGTAAACATTATGTATCCAGTTTTAGGCTTAGACACCGCATTAACTATCGCCAAGGCATGTTTCCATAAAGGGAGATCGATCGATGCATCCCCATTGACGGTTGCCATTTTGGACTCCGGGGGCTGCCTGATTACACTCCAGCGGCAAGATGGTGCGAGTATTTTCCGGCCGGACATTGCTATCGCTAAAGCCCTTGGGGCTATAGGGCTGGGTATCTCCTCCCGGGCCATTGGCGTCGCCGCACAGCAGCGTCCCTCCTTCATATCAGCAATTAGTACCCTCACTCACGGCAATGTCGTGCCGGTGCCTGGAGGCGTTCTCATCAAGAACGAACAGGATCATATTATCGGTGCGGTAGGGATTACAGGAGACGAGTCTGATATCGATGAATCATGTGCAATCTCAGGTATCGAACAGAGCGGATTGAAACCTGGCCTAGATTAGGCCGCTGGATGCCTGCGGGCAAAGAACATCAACCGATCGGGTGCATCCGACGACAGACTATTAGTGAGGAATTATGAGCAACGAATTTTCACAGCAAGTCTTGGATTACCATGACTTCCCCCGGCCGGGAAAGATCAGCATCGAACTAAGTACCGCAGCCGACACAGCTCAGGATCTGACGCTGGCCTACAGCCCCGGCGTCGCCGAACCGGTACGGGCGATTCACGACGACCAGCACGGCACCGCCATCGTCACCACTGCGGGCATGCTTAACGCACTGGAAATATCAGGCGAAGATATCCACGAAGCCAAGGTAGTGTGCCTGGGCGCAGGTGCCGCTGCCATCGGCACCGACAAACGCACCTTGGCGGATGCCCTAGCTGGAGCCGACGTGTTCCTTGGATTGGCTGGTCCAGATATGGTCACTGGTGCAATGCTCGCCACCATGGCTCCCAATCCTAGCGTATTCGCCTGCGCCAATCCGGACCCGGAGATCAAACCCGAACTGGCACACGCCACCCGCAGTGATTTGATCATGGCCACAGGTCGCTCGGACTACCCCAACCCGGTCAATAACGTGCTCTGCTTCCCCTACACCTTCCGCGGTGCCCTTGATGTACGCGCCCGCTACATCAACGAGGAGATGAAGATGGCGGCAGTAGTGAAGGCAATAGCTGATCTGGCCAAGGAACCGGTTCTGCAGTCAGTAAAGAACGCCGATGGTATCGACGAAACGTCCTTTGGACCTGAGTATATTATTCCCAAACCCAACGATCCCCCGCTTGCTGGGCCGGGTGGCCGATGCCGCTATCGAAACTGGCACCGCCGCGCAGAGCTACCCAAATAACTATCCGCTGAGCGACGTCAGCGATATATAGGAGAGCGGCCAAAAATCCTGCTCCAAAAGAGAAATGTTCGTTTGCCGGGTTCAGCTCGGCTTTTTCTATTCCTGCCCCTTCCCTTGCCCAACCGGGGTTGCCACAACCAGCACCTCAGTCAATAAACAATCAGGAGCCTTAAATGAGCTACAAAATTTACCTTTCGGGAGAAATCCATACCCAGTGGCGCGAAGAGATCCGCCAGGGAGCCACTAACTTGGGCCTGGACGTACAGTTTCTCGCCCCGGTAACCGATCACGATGCCAGCGATGCGGCTGGCGACCTGCTCGGCGAAGAGTTGGATAATTTCTGGAGGGATCATAAATCATCTAAGGTTAACCTGATCCGCACCAAGCGTCAGCTCGAACAGGCCGACCTGGTAGTAATCCGTTTTGGCGACAAATACCGTCAGTGGAATGCCGCATTTGATGCTGGATACTGTACATCTCTGGGAAAGCCTTATATCACGCTACACTCTGCTGAACTTGCCCACCCATTGAAAGAGGTCAACGCATCAGCGTTGGCCTGGGCACAAACCACAGAGCAGATCGTGGAAATCGTAAAATATGTTCTCCAACCTTAACCACGTACTCTGGACCTACGCAGTCAATAATCAGACTCCCGATCCAGCGTTATAATACGGACCGAACATAGCGCTAATAACGTCCGCAAGGGGCGCATAAGCTGAAGCTGGATGTCCTATAAATAAGCCTCTACCTATGAACAGTGTTGGCTTCCACGTCCATCATCAGATTGAATTTGGTTCATGCTGAGAAGCTCAAAACGAGCAGACCTGCTGCCTAAGGTTCTTCGAGCCTGATGGCAGCTAAGGGCCGGTAGCAGTCTGTTACTGACCAATCCTCAGTAGCCACCCAATGTCCGTTTTGGCGCAATGATGTCCTTTTACTTCAATACCGGCCACGTCAGCAGCTAGTTCTAATGTCCGTTGTTAAAAAATTTGGCTCTCGCTCGCAGAGCGTATGAAAAACCCACTAAGAGGTGAATTCGATCAGACACCTCAATAGATTTGTTCTTTTAAGAATGTGTCCAGAACGATAAAAGGTGTATGCATTCACAAAAAACCGAAGACTTTTTATTTATCCATAAATATCAACTATTTATAAAAATAACGAATATAGATAGTCTCCGTTCTAATTCCTACTGTCTCCGTTTTAATTTCGTTAACACACCCTAAACAAACTGTCCCGCACAAAAACCCGAGGCCCAAGCCCACTGGAAGTTATAGCCACCGAGCCAGCCGGTGACATCCATCACCTCACCGACAAAATATAATCCCAGGGCTTTTTTTGCTTCCATTGTTTTGGAGGAAAGTTCATCCGTATCAACGCCGCCTCGCGTAACTTCTGCGGTTCGATAGCCCTCGGTTCCCGAAGGTTTGATCTGCCAGTGTTGGAAATGATTGGCGATCTCTTTGAGTTGAGGTTCGTTGAACTGATCAATAGGACGATCACACTGCCAGAGTTCACAAAGTGCTGTCGCCAGGCGCTTGGTCAGGGTTTCAGCGAGGATATTGCGTAGTTCGGCTTTGGGTCTATCCAGACGCTGTTGTTCAAGCCACTCAAGCAGATTTATATTGGGGAACAGGTCAATCTCGATGCTCTGTCCGGGTTTCCAATAATTTGAAATCTGCAAAATCACCGGGCCGCTGAAACCACGATGAGTAAACAGCAGATTTTCTCGAAATGACATACCGTTGCAGCTGACTCGTGACTCCAGGGCGATACCCGACAACGGCTTAAAGCGCTCAAGCTCTTTCGGCTGCAAGGTAAAAGGTACCAGTGCCGCCTGAGTCGACAGGATATTTAGCCCGAACTGGCGGGCAATATCGTAGCCAATACCGGTGGCACCGGCGTTGGCAAAGGACAGACCGCCGCTCGCAATAACCAAGGACTGACAGTGAATAACATCACCGCTGGTGATGATCTTATAGCCCCCGTCTACTAACGACTCAACCGCTTTAATGCTAACGCCAGTGCGAATACTGGCCTGTGCCCATTCACATTCAGTCAACAGCATCTTTACGATGGATTTACTGGAGTCGTTACAAAACAGCTGGCCCCATTCCCGCTCGTGATAATCGATACCGTGACGATCCACCATATCGATAAAATCCTGCTGACTGAAACGTTTCAATGCCGAGATGGTGAAATGGGGATTGGTGCAGACAAAATGTTCTTTGGATACCGTACGGTTGGTGAAGTTACAGCGGCCACCACCGGACATAAGGATCTTCTTGCCCGGTTTTTTGGCATGATCCAGCACCAGTACCTGACGTCCCCGGTAACCGGCCTGAGCGGCGCACATCAGACCAGCAGCCCCTGCGCCAATAACAACTACGTCTGTTTCCTGCATCCGAATTTATGCCTTGCCTATAAAGGACGGCATTATAGCCTCGTGGTTATGCGGATGCATCGACTGATCAACTGAAAAACACTAAATACCCGCGGCCTGTTGGCATACAGCGGACAAAAAAATCCCCGCTCGAGGGCGGGGTAAATGAGTACTAGGCCCAGCAGGCCCAATGGTGCAACAGCAAGCAAGCTGTAGCTGAAGGGATAGTAAACATCAACAGCCTGTGGGTCGGTGCAGCCCTATAAATCCAAGGGCAATATAACTCAGGCAACAATTGATTTGTGTTGATACTAGAACTGTGTCTAAAATTTAGCTAATTTATAGTTTTTATTTTCGGTATTTATCTTATGAATATTGCTCGCTTTGATCTTAACCTTTTGGTTTACCTAGATGTTTTGCTGCGCGAGCGTAATGTAACTAGAGCAGCCAACCAATTGGGCATCAGTCAACCGGCCATGAGTAACGGTTTGCGCCGTCTGAGAGACCTACTGGAAGACCCATTACTGGTGCGTACTAGCGAGGGCATGACCCCTACTGAAAGAGCCAATACTCTGCAACCTGTGATCCGTGACGCATTATCGCGACTGGAGAAAGCGCTGCAGCCGCAAACCGATTTTGATGCCTATACCTCAGACCGAGTATTTCGCATCATGGCCAGCGATTATGCTGAATCCACGCTGATCCCCCAGCTCTTAAAGGAGATGCGTGAAGATGCGCCCAACGCCACCCTCGATATAATGACCCCCAGTGATGTCAGTTTTCTGGATGTGGAACAGGGCAAGGTGGATATGGTCATCAACCGCTTCGACTCTATTCCGCAATCATTCCATCAAAAGGATGTGTGGATGGATGGCTTTTCCTGTCTGCTCAGTGTCAACAACCCCATCATTGACGACTTCACTCTGGATAGTTATCTAGCCTCGAACCATGTCTGGGTCAGTAAAACCGGCTGGGGGGTCGGGGTTGGCATCGATCCTCTTGACGTGCAAAGGCTAGGCTGGGTAGATAACGCTCTGGATCGAATTGGTAAGAAACGCCGTATCCGCGTATTCACCCGCCACTATCAGGCGGCCATGTTGTTAGCCGAACGTAAGGATCTGGTAGTCACCATCCCTTCCCGTGCAGCCCACCTGTTGGTGAACAATCCTAACGTGGTGATCAAGGAGCCGCCCTTTGATATACCACCGATCAAGTTAGAGATGGCCTGGAGTCCGTTGTTACAACACAACCCAGGCCATCAGTGGCTGCGTCGACTGATAGTGAAAGTCGCAAAACAAGTCGAGCTGAACGAAACATAGAACGTACGATAAACAGGCAACTCAGGCCTCTTGCGACTACAGGGGGCCATATTTGGACCGGTTATGCTGTTAAAGACCAATATTCACCGAATTTATAGCGATTATAATAACAATAGATTAGATATATGCCGCACCTGCGAACTAGAATAGCACTATAGCTGTTTTTCTATTTACTGAATATTACCAAGACCCCTGCAACCAACAGCAGGGGTATGATCATCGAGGCCCATATTATGACAGCACGTACTCAGATTGGCGGCATGCAAGTTGCCACGGTTCTTAAAGACCTGATAGCCAATGACATCCTCCCTGGAACGGGAGTCGATGCGGATACTTTCTGGAGCGGGCTAGAGCAGATCGTTAATGACCTTGCCCCGAAAAATCGCGCACTGCTGGCCAAGCGCGACGACCTGCAAGCTCAGATTGATGCTTGGCATCGTGAAAATGGCGCTGGCGACTTTACCGCCTATAAGACCTTCCTGCAGGAGATCGGTTATCTGGTTGCGGAAGGCGAAGACTTCTCCATCAGCACTGAAAATGTAGAACCTGAAATTGCCAAGCAGGCCGGACCCCAGCTGGTTGTACCTATCATGAACGCTCGCTTTGCGCTAAATGCAGCCAATGCGCGCTGGGGCAGTCTCTATGATGCCCTCTACGGTACTGACGTTCTGCCGGAAACAGGCGGCGCTGAAAAAACGGCAGCCTTCAACCCTGTCCGTGGTAGCAAGGTAATCGAATACGGCCGCAACCTATTGAATCAAGCGGCGCCTCTGTCTCGCGGCAATCATAAAGACGCCACCGGTTACTCCATTAAAGAAGGCGATCTTTGCATCGAGCTGAATCACGACAGCGAAACCACTCTGGCTGATTCCAGCCAATTGGTCGGTTATCAAGGCAGCGCTGAGGCACCTACCGCGGTGTTGCTAGCTCACAACAATCTGCATCTTGAAATCCAGTTCGACGCCAATCACCCCATCGGCAGAACCGATGCCGCGCATATCAAAGATATTGTCGTTGAAGCGGCCCTGACCACTATTATGGACTGCGAAGATTCTGTCGCCGCCGTTGATGCCGAAGATAAAGCCCTGGCCTACAGCAACTGGTTGGGACTGATGAAGGGCAATCTTGAAGAGTCCATGCAGAAAGGCGACGAGACCATCGTTCGTAAACTCAATGATGACCGCCATTACACGACTCCTGAGGGCTCGACGCTGACTCTCAAGGGTCGCAGCATGCTGTTTATCCGTAATGTTGGCCACCTGATGACCAACCCTGCCATTATCGATAAAGATGGCTATGAAATTCCTGAAGGCATCATGGATGGCATCATTACCTCACTGATCGCAATGCACGATCTGCAGGGCCAGGGCCAGCTCAATGGTCAGACTATCCGCAACTCCACTGCCGGCAGCGTCAATATTGTTAAGCCGAAAATGCACGGACCTGAAGAAGTCGCCTTTACCTGTGAGCTATTCGGCCGCGTTGAAGACATGCTGGGGCTGCCACGTAATACCGTTAAAGTCGGCATTATGGATGAAGAGCGTCGCACCTCCGTCAACCTCAAAGAATGTATCCGTGCCGCCAAGGAGCGTGTGGTCTTTATCAACACCGGGTTCCTGGATCGCACCGGTGACGAGATCCACACCAGCATGGAAGCCGGCGCTTTCGCACCTAAAGGCCAGCTCAAAACCATGGCCTGGATTCTTGCCTACGAGGATCGCAACGTTGATATCGGTCTGGCCTGTAACCTGCCTGGTAAAGCCCAGATCGGTAAGGGCATGTGGCCCATCCCTGATAATATGGCGGACATGATGGTAGCCAAGATTGGCCATCCTAAAGCAGGTGCTAATACCGCTTGGGTCCCTTCGCCTACTGCGGCAACCTTGCATGCCCTGCACTACCATCAGGTTAGTGTTCCAAGCATTCAGCAGGAACTGAGAAGTCGTGTTGAAGCGAGTGTCGATGACATTCTGACCATCCCGCTGCTGGGTGATCAGCCACTGAGCGCTGACGATATCCAAAAAGAGCTGGATAACAACGCCCAGGGTATCCTTGGCTACGTTGTACGCTGGGTCGATGCGGGTATCGGCTGTTCCAAAGTACCGGATATCAATAATGTTGGCCTGATGGAAGACCGCGCTACCCTGCGTATTTCCAGCCAGCATATTGCCAACTGGCTGCGTCATGGCATCTGTACTGAAGAACAGGTGATGGAAACAATGAAGCGTATGGCGGCCATCGTTGATGGTCAGAATGCAGCTGATCCGACCTACATAGCAATGGCTCCGAACTTTGATGGTATTGCCTTCCAAGCCGCTTGCGACTTGGTACTTAAGGGCCGCGAACAACCTAGTGGTTACACCGAACCTTTGCTGCATGCTCATCGCCAGACCGTGAAAGCGCTTTAATCCGCATTTTACAAAAGGTCTAATAACCTAAAAAGGGGCTCCCATTATCGGGGCCTTTTTTTTGTTTTTTGTTTTTTGTTTTTTGTTTTTTTTATGAGTTTTCTGTGAGTCTTTTATAGCTATAGCGATTTCGGCTTTGAAGCCGAACCTGAGTCGAGGGAAACCGAGCCACGGTCCAGCACCCTGATTGCCGGTAAAAGCGCCCCGACATCAAGCTTTGCATTGAACTCATAGTTAAATTCATGCCGCGGCTGACTCATCAGCCCGGTAATTAAGCGAATCGTATTAAGGACGTCCGCCACGGCAGTCACTATCACCTGGCCTTCGCCATACGCTGCAATTTCTGGCAGATCATTGGCGACACCAGTAATGATCTTATGGCCTTCCAGGCTGATACTGTATGCCACACCCTGAAGTTTCAGCGCTGTTCGATTAGGATTAACGATATGCAAGCCAATCTGAAAGCGCGGCGCAAGGCCTTCCGATGGCAATGCCTTGAACGAACTGACAGTAACCGCAGGTGTCTCAAAATCTGTACGCATCGTGGCACAGCCATTAAGAAGACAGGTGGTTATTAACAGCATAAAGCAGGATTTTAACGAATACATAATACCTCGGTATTAATAATGGTTGATCTGATATTCAGCATGGACTACAAACATAGGTATGGACAATAGACAGCTCTCAACTAGATCAAGAACACCCCGGCCGCAATGGCTCGGAACGGGCACTTACTGGCTATGGTGCTGCTTGCTGTTACTACCCGCGACTCCATTACTGGCAGACGATGGCTGGCAAAAGGTCCTGGAGCAAGACGGAATCAGTATATTCCTGCGCCCCGTTACAGACTCTCCCATAAAGGAATTCAAAGGTGTTATTCGCATCAAGAGCAGCCTCGACAGTCTTGCTGGGGTGATGCACGACAACCAAGCCTGTCCAGAGTGGGTCCACCAGTGCCAAGACCCTGCTTTACTGGAAACACTGAGCTTTAGCGAACGCTACGTTTACCAGGTCAACGACTTTCCTTTTCCCGCTGCCAATCGCGATATCATCATGCATGCGTTGATCGAACAAGATCCAAGTGAAGGTTCCATGACTATCCGACTGAACGCCGCGCCAAGCTATTGCGACGACCGAGACAATTCTCATTGCCAAACAATCGCTAACCCTCAGAATGTCCATATCGCGCGCTCTAATGGACATTACCTATTACAAAAACTGGAAAACGGTTGGGTAAATGTTACCTGGCAACAGCACATCGAACCTGGCGGCGCACTGCCGAACTGGATGATCAATTCAATGCTGGTGGATATCCCCTTCAACACCCTTAAAAAACTTAGACAGCTGGTAACCAATCCAAAATACCAAGAGGCGAAGCTGGATTACGATAGCAACGGCATCGCCATCGGCTTCAAAGTTAAGAACTGGTAAAATCCTTGCTACAGTGGTGCCAGGATCATTTATAGTTATCCAGCAGAGCCTAGTGCTTCAACCAATCATTTCTATTCAGGGTATTTCATGGCCAGAAAAACCAAAATCATCTGCACCATCGGTCCCGCCAGCGAATCACTGGAGATGCTAGAAAAACTCTATAATGCTGGCATGAACGTCGTGCGTCTGAATATGTCCCATGGCGACCATGACTCCCACGCCCGTGTCATTCGCTCCATTCGCACTCTGAATAAGAAAGTAAAATTCCCGATACCTATCCTGATGGACACTCAGGGACCGGAGATTCGCACCGGCGACATCGCCAATGATCTGGATTTGAAGTCCGGCGCCGAAATCACCATCACCGTACGCGGCAGTGAAAACGTCGAAGAGACCTCCATCCACGTCAATTACGATGACCTCATCGGCAGTGTCGATAGCGGTGACAAAATCACCGTTGATAATGGCCTGATCAATCTGGAAGTCCTGGAACGACAAGAACGCACGCTACGCTGTCGAGTGATTGATGGTGGCGTATTAGGCAGTAAACGTCACGTCAACCTGCCAGGCATCCGAGTTAATTTACCGGCTATCACCGCAAAGGACCGCCGCGACATTGCCTTCGCTATGGAGCAGGAACTGGACTTTATCGCCCTTTCCTTTGTACGAAAGTCCAAGGATATCCACGAGCTGCGTGAGATTTTGGGAGACAAGGCCAACAAAATCAAAGTGATCGCTAAGATAGAAGACCAGGAAGGGGTCGAAAACTTAGAAGACATTATCGATGCAGCCGACGGCGTGATGGTGGCCCGAGGGGATCTTGGCGTAGAGATCAACATCGAGCTACTGCCCAACGTACAGCGCCGCATGGTCAGGCTTTGCGCCGAACACGGCAAACGCGTAATTGTTGCCACTCACCTGCTGGAATCGATGATCACCAACCCGGTACCCACCCGCGCCGAAGTTACCGATGTCGCCAATGCCATCTACGAAGGCGCCGATGCGGTGATGCTCTCTGGTGAAACAACGGTCGGAAAATACCCGATCAAATGTGTCGAAATTCTCGATAAAATTGCCAAAGCCTCAGAAAAAGAAGTCGGACTGGAGTTCCACAAAGGCCTAAGAAATGATGACGATAAACAACACCTAGCAACGGCCACAGTGCAATTGGCCGAGGCCATCGGTGTAAAAGGGATTGTGGTGATTACCCGTCGCGGCTTCATGGCTAACATGGTCACCAACTGCGCCCCCCATCGGACCCCAATTTACGCCTTTACCAACGACCCCCGTACCCGCCGGCAACTGCAACTTAATCGCAGTGTTTATCCCTTCCGCACTGAATTCAGCCTAGATCCGGAAAAAACCCTCACTAACGCCTTCGAAACCCTTAAGCACAAAGCCGGTTTCATGGTCGGTGATCAGGTGGTGGTGATCTCCGACATTATTGCCGGCTCCGGGGTAGACGCCGTTCAGGTCCGGGTTATACCGGACTAGCCAGGAATTATCGGTATGGACAGTTTCGACTTTCAGGTCGAGATCAAATATACCCGTCGCCAAGGCAGCGTCGGCTTTAAGATCTGCGATGGTGGCGTGCGTTTGTTAGCCCCTAAACACACTCCCCTGGCCGTGCTAAGAAGCATGGTCAACGCACGACAACAGTGGATCCAACAGAAACTGGCTGAGCTGAAAGCCACACCGCCGCGCTATTCACCACCTGACTTAATCAGCGGCACCGAACTGCGCTACCTGGGCAATACCTATCCACTGAGCATTGTCAGTGCCGAAGCAACCTGTGTAGAGCTGGACAGTGGCTATCTCTGTGTAGATATCCCTGAGGGAGAGTTCGATCCCAAGCTTGGCGACGTCATCGAACACTGGTTCAAGCAACAAGCGCAGCAACACTTTCCTGAACGGCTGAAGCACTGGAGCGACATTATGCAACTGTCTCCAGCCAGCCTTAAAGTAAAACGCTATAAAAGTCGTTGGGGGAGCTGCGATCAGCGCCAGCGTATCACCCTTAACAGCCGACTGATGATGGCCTCAGAAGATATTATCGATTACGTCATCATCCATGAACTCAGTCATATGCTGGAAATGAATCACTCTGCGGCGTTCTGGTTCCATGTCGAACGATACTGTCCCGATTATCGCGAGCGACGCCGCTGGCTTAAACGTCAGGGTCATCTGCTGCAGCTGACCTGAACAGCTATCCTAAACAGATACATTAAAACGAAAACCTAAAACGAAAACTTAAAAACAGCTCAAACGACAGGCTCACCCATGCGCCTATTCACAGCCATTGATCTCCCCGACGCCATGAAACAGGCCCTGAGCCAGCGCTGCTTTGGCTTGCCCCGCTGTCGCTGGTTTGAGCCCCAACAAATGCATCTCACTCTGGTCTTTATCGGCGAAATCAACCCTGCGCGTAAAATTGATATTATTGAAAACCTGAATGAAATCAAGTTTCCCGCTTTTGAACTGCAGTGCCAAGGCATCGGTAGTTTTCGTTCCGGTGTGTTGTGGCTAGGAACAAAACCCTGCGAGCCGCTGCTGCAGCTGCAAAGGCAAATCCATAAACACCTCATACAGATCAAAGCGCTGTCACTGGATAGCCGAAAATATCATCCTCATATCACTCTGGCACAGATGGAGCGCAGAAATCCCCCTGCCCTAGATAACTTTATCGCCTTTAACAGCGGCGATAGCTACAGCTTCAGCGTCGAGCAGTTTGTGCTCAAATCCAGCACCCTGCAGCCATCCGGTGCCCTGCACCGAACTGAGCAACAGTTCCCCTGCTTGAGCAACTAATCCCCCACTCAAGCTGCCAGATTCTACTTCCAGGTCCATACTTTACAAATCAAGCAGATCCATAATTATTAACCTTGGGGTTGCCGTGAGCAAACAGCCTATAAAAGTCGATAGAGTATGGACTAACGCCAACCTAGCCACTCTATGCCCCGAGATCGGAACCCCTTATGGTCGCTTGGAAGGCCACGCCATAGCGGTGACGGGCAATCAGATTAGCTGGATCGGCCCTAACGCAGAGGTAGATAGCTGCCTACGCGCTAGTGAAACCGTAGACGCCAATGGTTTTTGGATAACCCCTGGGCTAATAGACAGTCACACGCATCTGATTTACGGCGGAAACCGCTGTAAAGACTTTGAACAATTGGCGCTGGGGAGCAGCTATGAACAGATCGCCCAACGGGGAGGCGGCATTCTCAGCACAGTAATGGCAACACGGGAAATGTCCGAACAACAGCTTGCTGAGCAGGCGCTGGTGCGTCTGCAAGCACTTTGCGCCGAAGGCGTCACCTGCATCGAAATCAAATCCGGTTACGGTTTGACGGTCGAGGATGAGTTGAAAATGCTGCGGGCGGCAAAACTGCTATGCCAATCCATTAATGTGCACCTGCGCACCAGTTTACTGGCTGCCCATATCATTCCCCCGGAATTTAAAGGCCGCTCCAATGAGTATGTCGAGCTGATTTGTAAGGAGCTTATTCCACAGGTCGCAGAACAGAAGCTGGCCCAGGCGGTCGATGTGTTTTGTGAAGACATAGCTTTTGATCTACCGCAGACAGAAAAGATTTTCAGAGCGGCTGAAGATCATGGGCTAGCGATCAAAGCCCATGTTGAACAACTCTCCCACCTCGGCGGTTCAGCGCTAGCAGCAAGTTACAAGGCCTGGTCCGTGGATCACTGCGAGCACCTGCATGCCAGTGATATTAAAGCCCTCGCCGCGAGCGATACGGTGGTTTGCCTGCTACCAGGAGCGCAGTATTTCCTCCGCCAAAAACACAAACCTCCGGTTGCCAAATTAAGAGCCGCCGGGGTTTCCATGGCAGTCGCAACCGACCTTAACCCCGGAACCTCACCCTTTGCTTCGTTATGCCTGATGATGAACATGGCGGTGATTAACTTCGGCCTGACCCCAGAAGAAGCCCTCACCGGAGTCACCCGAAATGCCGCCGCTGCTTTGGGTCTTGGCCACCGCAAAGGCCAACTAAAACTCGGCTACGATGCAGATTTATTGGTCTGGGATATCAACGACCCTGCGCAACTAAGCTATGAATTTGGTTCCCTAAATTTGGTGCAGCGGGTGATTGCATCAACAACGATTCCGGACACTGTAAATTGTCCATTAGCGCAGAAAGGAGTCTGAGATGTATGAAGAGATGAAAGCCGAGATCTGGCATGGTCGCATCGATGATTATGAAGAGGGAAATGCCCTAAGATGGCATCAGGTTGTCCACCCTCTGGACCAGGTTGATCAACCCGGTATCGCCCTGCTGGGGGTTTGCTCGGACGAGGGAGTGCGGCGTAATCTTGGCCGTCACGGCGCCCGCAAAGGCCCCAATGCCATCCGTCATGCGCTGGCCCCCATGCCTCTGCATCTGGACGCCCCCATTTACGATGCCGGCAATATTCACTGTGATCTCGGCGATCTCGACGAACTCTCTATGTTACAGGCTGATTGGGTCTACAAACTCTTGGATCAGGGGCACTTTCCGCTGCTGCTAGGCGGTGGGCATGAGATTGCCTATGGCTCATTCATGGGGCTGCAACGTTTTTTATCCACCCGTATCGATGGCCCGGTGGGGATTCTCAATTTCGATTCCCACTTCGATCTACGCCAGGACAAACACCCCAGCTCCGGCACCCCTTTCCTGCAAATTGCTCATCTATGCCAACAACTAAATATGCCCTTCCACTATGCCGTCCTTGGTATCAGTGAAAGCGCCAACACCCGCGCCTTATTTCAACGAGCCAGACAACTGAACGTAAGCTATATGCTCGATAGTCAGCTCAACGGTTGGCTGATAGACGATGCCTATAAAATGCTGGAACAATTCATCGCCCCCTTAGGGGCGCTTTATCTGACCATCGATCTGGACGTATTGCCGGCCTCAGTCGCTCCCGGCGTCAGCGCCCCGGCAGGCCGCGGCATTGCTCTGGAAGTGCTGGAAGCACTGATCGAAAAGGCACGGCAACTAGCTGGATTAAAACTTAGAATGGCTGATATTGCCGAGTATAACCCGGACCTGGATATTGACCGCCGCACCGCCCGGGTTGCAGCCAGACTCTGCCATTTAATTCTCAGGGAACCCTAGCAGAGGTAGCGCCATGGAAAACCAACGAGAAGATAACGGTATAAACTCATTTAGTCGCGAAGACCAGCAAAGAGTCATCAAAGCCCCCAGGGGCAACAAGTTACAGGCCAAAAGCTGGCTCACCGAAGCACCACTGCGAATGCTGATGAACAACCTCGACCCAGAGGTCGCGGAGCATCCGCAAACACTCGTGGTCTATGGTGGCATTGGTCGCGCCGCCCGCAACTGGCAATGTTTCGACAAGATCGTAGAGGTGCTGAAACGCCTTGAAGCGGATGAATCACTGCTGATTCAATCTGGCAAACCGGTTGGCGTGTTCAAAACTCATATCGATGCCCCCAGGGTGCTGATCGCTAATTCCAACCTGGTACCGCGCTGGGCTAACTGGGAACATTTCAACGAACTAGATCGCCAGGGGCTGATGATGTTCGGTCAGATGACCGCCGGATCCTGGATCTACATCGGCTCTCAGGGCATCGTACAGGGCACTTATGAGACTTTCGGGGCCATCGCCCGTCAACATTTCGAAGGCGACGCCAGTGGCCGCTGGATCCTCACAGCGGGGCTTGGCGGCATGGGAGGCGCGCAACCTTTAGCCGCCACTATGGCAGGTTTCAGCATGCTAGCGGCAGAGGTGGATGAAAGTCGCATCGATTTCCGCTTGAGTAACGGTTATCTGGACCATAAAACCACGAGTCTTGAGCAAGCCCTGGCATTAATCCAACAGGCCAAGCTGGAAAACAAAACCGTCTCCGTGGGTTTGCTGGCCAATGCCGCCGATGTGTTTCCACAGCTGGCATCCCATGGCATCACCCCTGATGTAGTCACCGATCAGACCAGCGCCCATGACCCTCTCAATGGCTATCTTCCCCAGGGCTGGACTCTGGAGCAGGCAAAACAACTGCGCTTGCAGGATGAAGCGGCGGTAGTAAAGGCTGCCAAGCATTCCATGGCTATCCAGGTACAGGCCATGTTGCAGCTACAGCATCAGGGTGCCATTACTGTAGATTACGGCAACAATATCCGCCAAATGGCGTTGGAAGAAGGGGTCAGTAATGCCTTTGATTTCCCCGGCTTTGTACCCGCCTATATCCGCCCGTTATTCTGCCAGGGCATTGGCCCTTTTCGTTGGGTGGCACTGTCCGGTGATCCACACGACATTTACCGCACCGATGCCGCCGTGAAAGCGCTGCTACCGGATGATAAGCACCTTCATAACTGGCTCGATATGGCCAGAAAACATATTCCTTTCCAGGGATTACCGGCCCGTATTTGTTGGCTCGGACTGAAAGACCGTGCCCGTATCGCTCTGGCCTTTAATGACATGGTCGCCAGTGGCGAACTGAAAGCGCCTATTGTCATCGGCCGTGATCACCTGGACTCGGGATCTGTAGCCAGTCCCAATCGTGAAACCGAAGCCATGCTCGATGGCTCAGATGCCGTATCAGATTGGCCTTTGTTAAACGCGCTCTTAAGCACCGCCGGCGGTGCCACCTGGGTCAGCATCCACCATGGTGGTGGTGTCGGCATGGGATTTAGCCAACACGCTGGCGTCGTAATAGTCGCCGATGGCAGCAAAGCAGCCGCTAAACGCCTGCAAAGAGTATTATGGAATGATCCCGCTAGCGGAGTGATGCGCCATGCCGATGCCGGATACCAAAGCGCCATCGACTGCGCCCAGCAGCAAGGCCTGGATTTGCCCATGCTAAACACCCCATCCAGCAGCAGTGACAGCGGTGACCGAGATGTTTAATCTCAATATCACCCCTGGATTGATGGATCTTTCCACCCTGCGTAAAGTCTATCAACAGCCGGTTAAAATCGAACTCAATCAATGGTGCCATGATGCCGTCGCCGCATCGGTCGCAACCGTCAAGAAGGTGATCGACCAGGGCCGCACTGTATATGGTGTGAACACCGGCTTCGGTCTTTTAGCCAATACCCGCATCGATGACAAAGAACTGCAATTGCTGCAACGCTCCATCGTTTTGTCCCATGCGGCTGGAGTTGGAAAGCTGATGTCAGCGCCTACTGTCAGGTTATTAATGGTGTTAAAAATAAACAGCCTGGCGCGGGGGTTCTCCGGCATCCGTATGGAAGTGATTAACGCTCTGATAGGCCTGCTAAACGCCGAGGTTTATCCGGCTATTCCGGAAAAGGGCTCGGTGGGGGCATCCGGTGACCTGGCACCTTTAGCCCATATGAGTACGGTACTACTGGGGGAAGGAGAAGTTTGCTATAAAGGCCAGCGACTAGGCGGCCTTGAAGGCCTCAATATTGCCGGCCTGAAACCAATTACACTAGGGCCGAAAGAGGGTCTGGCGCTACTCAATGGCACCCAGGCCAGCACCGCCCTGGCACTGCGGGCGCTGTTTGGCATCGAAGATCTATTGGCCGCCGCGATAGTTACCGGTAGCCTCAGTGTCGAGGCAGCTCTGGGCAGTCGTAAACCCTTTGATGCCAAGATCCAGCAGGCACGAGGCCATCAGGCACAGATCGATATCGCCAAAGCCTATTGCAAATTGCTGGATCACAGCCAGATCGAAGATTCCCACCGCAACTGTGAAGCGGTTCAGGACCCCTATTCCCTGCGCTGCCAGCCACCGGTCATGGGCGCCTGCCTGGAGCAGGTACGCAACGCGGCAAGAACTTTATTGGTGGAAGCCAACGCTGTTTCTGACAACCCGCTGGTCTTCAGCCAGGAACAGGACATACTCTCCGGCGGTAATTTTCACGCCGAGCCGGTAGCCATGGTTGCCGATAATCTCGCGCTTGCGATCGCTGAAATCGGGGCTCTGTCCGAGCGCAGAACGGCACTACTGATCGATAGCAACCTCAGTAAACTGCCCCCTTTTCTGGTGGATAATGGCGGCATTAATTCTGGTTTTATGATGGCCCAGGTAACTGCTGCGGCACTGG
>JBALWH010000047.1:0-35722 GCA_036960175.1 Motiliproteus sp.
GCCATCGATGGTGATTTCGACGGTGATTACCAGATCACGGCGATTTCTCCAGACGGCCAAATTATCACCCTGGATCAGGCGCTACCTGCACTTGGTGGAGGAGCATCCTTCCCCTTCGAAGTGGTGGATACGGTGATTCTGTCCGAATTGGCGGAAGAGGACGTCTGGGTCGGTGAAGTCTTTTTTGCCCAGGTCTTAGATCCGCAGTTGACCGCCGATAACGGTGGCGTACCGGTCATCACCGATCGTATCATCCGTCCGGAAGCGGCAGTGGCGGAATCGGAAGTCGAAGGCTGGCTGGCCCAGGGCTTCGTTGAGGGCCAGCGAGTACGTATTACCAATATGCAGGACGGGCACGCAAACTTTGGTGAACATGTTGATGTCAAAATCGCGATTATTCGTGGCCTCAACGAGACTAAAGACAGCACCATTCAATTTACCCCTGAGACCGATGGTGCCCTGCCAGCTTGGCTGACCAGTGCTACCGACCTAAGCCCGATCAATGTCGAAGCTAACCGTATCGCCGTCATCGCCACCTTTACCGACACGGACTGGTACAAGCAGCAGGAGATCGTGCTGCAGGCTGACGTTAACTACGAGGTACCACCAACCCGCGAAGGCACCAAGATTTTCCCAGTTAAGGCGCATCGCCTGGCTGACCTGCGGGGTCCGCTCTCAGTGGAGGGGGGCACTACCGGTGCTGATCGTTCGTTGACCAATGGTGTCAAGTTGCCGGGCGAGAAGGACGAATTCCTGATTGCCATTGCTACCCAGCCTCCAGAAAGCCAGCAGATCGACGTGCTGAATATATTCAATGACGGATCCAAGGCCAATACCAAGGGCGTCATGAACGATACCACCTTGCGTGGCTTCGGCATGGCGGAAGACCTGGTCTTCCCCGATGTAACCGGTCCGCTCTACGGCGAGGGATTCGATTCCGCAACACCCCAGGATCTGGTTTATCCCGGCGGCATCAGCTTTGGCAAGATCAACTTTGGTAATTCTGGCGCTGAGACCGACGGTTCCAACAGCACCATCGAGGTGTTCAACCTGATGCTCGGCGAAGGTAATGACTTCCTGCAGGTTGACGGCACGCTCAATCCGGCAGAGTTCGTCTCAGCCAAGCAAGTCTTTGATTTTTACGATTTAGGCGAGGATCCGGAAGCTAGTCTGCCGGCTGGATTTGAATCTCATCAAAGATTTGGCAGTGAGCAGACTATCCGCCGTGATGGCTGGGATTGGAAGGCCGAAGGCTTCCTTATCGGCCAGACTCTGTTTATCGATGGTTATGATCCTGAAACCTTTAGCTGGCAGATTATCGGTATCGAGGATGCGATCGAATACTTTGACGGCCCTAACCCGATTATCAATCCAGACACGACTACACCCTACTACGACCCCAATGACAACTCGATTCTGATCGTTTCCGGCCCCGCCTTCTCAACGCTGTCTCCGGTGTTAGATGAGGCCGCAGTACAGAAGTTGATCGCTATTGATGATTTGGTTATTCACTCCCTGACAGCAACAGTGGCCACGACATCGGTGGGTGGCACCCTGACTCGTTCTGGCAACTGGGAAGACGACGGCTTCCTCGAGGGTCATCTGCTCAATATCGGTGCCAACGGCATCATTGGCCTCGGTGATGGACCATCGTTGCAGTATCGCGTGGTCACCATTGAGTATGATGAAAACACTGATATCTCGGTAATGGAAGTGAAGGGAGATCCACTTGCTGATGCCCTCGGTGTTACAGAAGGTGCATCGATCACCGATCTGTTCTGGATTCAGGGACCGCACGGTACGCTATCGACGATTCACGGCGGTGGTAACCTGCAGGTCAACTCGACCACAGACTTGTACCTGCAGACCGGTGAAGAAGATGCAACTCAACCCGGCGACGAACTGGTCATTACCCGTCTCGATGGCCGGAGCTACGAGTTGCTGGTCGACAACCCACTCAACGATGATCGTTTCGAAGTGGGTCAGGTCGTTCAGCTTGATGGTGAGGCTCATACCCGCGAGGTGCTCGCGATTCGAGACGTTAATCCGAATGATTATCAGGACTTAAGAGACGACGGTAATACGACGCTTGATGATTCGATGGGGATCTATCTTACTGCTGGCCAAGGTTCGCAGATCGTGCTGTCCGCACCGCTGGTGGGCGCCGACACGGATTACGACGAGATCAGCGAAGGCACACTATTCGTGTCCCAGCCGACGGTCATAACCGAGACGGTAGATAACGTAGACACTATTGTCGATCGCCTGGTTCGTACAGATGGCACAAGCTGGAACGATAAGTTCCATGTCGAAGATGTAGTCTTTATAGACGGTATTGCCGGCGGATTCTCCGTTGCCGATATCTTTGACGACGGAAATACCAGTACCATGGTACTCGCCAATGCCGCGCTAGACCCCTGCGACGAAGGCGGTCACGAGGTTACGATCACGACCACCGACGTCACCACCACTGATATCACCACCCCAACAGATGGTGCCCGTGTAGGTGGCGATCACTTCGTCGTTACTGGCGGTGCGGGTCCTGAAAGCCCGCTGGTTATTTACGGTGACACCAGCCAGGACGGCGTCTGGTACTCGGGTCATCCTCACGATCGCCTCGGCCTTGAATTTGGTGAAAAGCCATTTGACCCCTTCCCACAATTGACCGATGAGGAGAACGAAGACGACGAGTGGATCTTCCCACTAGCGAACCCGTTCACCTACCACGGCCACGACATCATTGATGCGAGCCAACTGTTCGCCGCTGAGGCAGATGCTGGAACCATTGCATCCCTTGGCATCACCGTGGGTATCACCGCCTATGGCGGCAGAGGTGACGACCTGATCATCGGTTCCCAGGCGGGTGACCATCTCGCCGGTGGCTCGGGCAACGATACTATTATCGGCCAGCGCGGCGTCGATCACATCTACGGTGACAGCGGCGTTAACGTCAATATCTTTACTCGCGCGCTACAGATAGCGACCAATAACAACAGCCCGCTGCCAACCGTGGACGAAAATGTGTCCAAGGCTGACAGTACCTTCAAGCCGGTGGCTTCGCCCATGCTCGACGATCTCGTTGCCGGTGACGACCACATCGTTGGTAACGGCAGCGGCTTTCTAGATGGCGATCCGGATATTATCTTCGGTGATCATGGCTCGATTATCCAGAATGTGGTGAATCCTAATATTCCCGATCCTATTGTCCCTTACGACGATAGCAACGGCCTGAAACAGAAGATTCAGACCACAACCCTGGATAGCATCCTGGCGATACGTTCCGAGGAATTACAGAACGGCGGTGATGATACGATACGAGGCGCCGAGGCCGACGATATCTTGATCGGTAACGCGGGCCACGACATGATCGACGGCCTCGAGGGCGACGACCTGATCTTCGGTGACAGCGTCTTCCTGACCCGCATGGGTGGCTCTGACGGCAATTTGCTTGATGACATTGAAAGCCTGCGCTTCCAAACTCTGGCGGGCGTGCTGATCTATTCCCGCACGGACCGCCCGGCCGAGGAAGGTTACGGAATACTGGTCGCACCAGGTGTTTGGGAAATCACGCCAGATACCAGCGGTGTGTTGATGGTATCGCTTGACGACAATGGCAACCCAATCGCACGGGATTACCGCGATCCGAATGGTCCCGGCTGGTGGACCGAGTACGAAATTGATTACGCCGACCTGCATACCTTCAACTATGACGAGGGCAAGGAAGGCAAAAACACCTTCGGTAACGATTACATCGCTGGCGGCGCTGGGCATGACCAGATCTTCGGCCAGCTCGGCAACGACGTAATTCAAGGCGATGGCACCATTGACGGTGCAACATTGGCCGATGAGGGCGATGTTGATGGGATGCTGGATGCAGGTCGCCATGTTGGCGCTTCTCGTGATCCGCAGGGCGACACCGACCCGGTTGGCGAACTCTTTGTCATTGAAGCCAACGAGGCTGGCGGTGACAGTGACGGCAATGACTACATTGAGGGCGGCGGTGGCGTCGACGTAATCTTCGGTGGTCTCGGCCAGGACGACATCGTCGGTGGTTCTTCAAGCTTCTTCAGTTTGGTTAGCCCTGATATGCGGCCAGATACCAAGGATATTATTTTTGGTGGTACCGGCGAGCAGGATGATCGTTTGAATGAGAGCCTGCCAGGAGATAGTACGGACGATGGCGGCCGACACGCGCGGGACGCTGACGTTATCGCCGGCGACAACGCTAATATCATTCGCCTAGTGGGTATCAACGGAATCGACTTGCTGGATACCGATGAAGATGAGTTCACCATCGATGACAACGACATCGATCCGACTGATTCGGCGGCATACCAAACACTCTACCTGTCGCGCGATGGCCTCTATCTGTCCTTCGACTACGATAATTATGCCCCCGATGTGGGAGAGCGCATCATTGCCCGCGGCGTCACCCATCTCGATTACACCCCAGGTGGCCCGGATTATGTCACTGCAAACTTCGATCTCGTTGCCCCTGTTGGCGACGATGACGATAAGAACGATGATCTCGGTCTTGATCCCGAAACTGATGATCTCTGGCGCAATACCTTCGGTTTCTGGTCGCTGGTGGATATCGGTGGCAGCGACGAGGTTCACGGTGAAACAGGCGATGACGTGATCTACCTGCAGGGCGGTAACGATAAGGCCTTCGGCGACGGTGACAGCGACGACATCGTCGGCGGCTGGGGTCACGATTGGATTTCCGGCGGCACCGGTATCGACGGTGTGCTTGGCGATGACGGCCGTATCCTCACCAGCCGTAACACGGGTCTCTCGGATGACGGGGCGGTTAGTCTGAAGGGCAGTACCCGCAGCTTCGGTAATTACGGTACCGAATTCGCGGAAGAACTCTACGGCGTCTTCAGCCTACTGAACGCTGATCCGGATACCCGCACCAGCCAGGGTGTGGTGCTGAATGAGGAAATCTATACCCCGGGACGCGTGCAGCAAGCCAAGATCAACATCGAGGGTGAACTGGTTAAGGCAGTCGATCTAACACCGTTCAACAATGTCGAGGGTGCGGTACTTTCACCAGTAGTATCCGCCGATCCGACCGATCATGATCCGCAGTTTGCTGATGACGTTATTTTCGGTGGCCTGGGGGATGATTTTATCCACGGCGGCTCTGGCGACGACGCAATCGCCGGTGGCGAAGCACTGCCGGAATCCTACGCACCGGTGATTTTGGCAGATCCAGTCCAGGGATCACCAAGTCATGGCAACACCCCTGAGGTTCTGGCGACCACGGTCGACTATCTGGTTCGAACTGACTTCAGCCGTCCCTATAACCCTGGAAACCTGTTGATGTTCGGTGACGGTGATGCGCATTGGAACGAGCCGAACCCTGTACTGCAACGTACCGGTGAGTTCTTCCTCTACGACGAGTACGACCCTCGACGGGTAATTTTGTTTGATGACGCTGATCAGGTCTGGAAGGACGATCTTATCGATCCTAATGATTTTGAGTTGTTGAAGCACTACTTCCTCAATCAAACCGACGACGAGGGCACAGAAAACGCCGATTCACAGCTGGACGGTGTCATCGAGAGTTATGTCGATTTCGAACCCAACGGTACACCGATTGGGGACCTGATTGAGGTCGAGTCCGATGGCAACGATGTTATCTTCGGCGACTTGGGTAACGACTGGATTGTCGGCGGTACCGGTCGTGATCATATCTACGGCGGCTTTGGCAACGACCTGATGAACGCCGATGATGTCCTTGGTGGACCAGGCACCAGTTATGATACTGGCAACTTCGGTTCGGCCGACAGCGCTGATGCCGGTTTGAACGACACCCCTGAAACCCACCTTAGCTGGGAGGACCGAGTGTTCGGCGGAGCCGGTCTGGATATCCTCATCGGTAATACCGGTGGCGATCGGTTGATAGATCACCTCGGCGAGTTCAACTCCTACATCGTGCCCTTTGCACCATTCGGTATTGCTACGGTTAGTCGCCAGGTACCACCGCAGTTGTGGGACTTCCTGGCGGCCCAAGCCGCGAGCGACGGTGTTGACCTAACGCGCACGACCGATACCGGCAATAGCAACGGTGACCGCTCACGTTACTCCAATGTGTTCCACCAGATGGGCGAGCCCTACGGTGAGATGGGCCTAGTCACCCAACAAGACCACGGTTTCTGGCAGGATCAGAGTGGTCCACCTACCGACCCGCAGGCGGGTAATATCCCCGGCGGCCGTCGTGATATTCTGCGCACCGCTGATTTCGACAACCGCACCATGGACGCATTTTCCAAGGACGTCGGCAACTTTGTCGCCACGGGCGGCCAATTGTCCATCTCGTCCGCTACTAAGAATGACGTTGCCGCCGCGGTCTTCACCCTCGACGACTACTTGCCTAGTTACTACGAGATCTTGGCTACCTTTAATTTGGATAAACCTACAGGCGGTAATAAGTCGAACGGCTACGTGATTTTCGATTACTACAGTGATGCCGACTTTAAGTTCGCGGGTATCAATATTTCGACCAATAAGATCGAGATGGGCTACGTCGACGAGGCGGGGTGGCACTATCTGGTCCAGTCCAATAAGCCGGTTAAGATTAAGCCCAACACAGACTACACCGTGACCGTCGCCGTGAACGGCAACAACGTCACCGTAGCAGTCGCCGGAGTGAACTGGTTCAGCTACGACTATGACCCACGCTACGACGCACTGGGCGATCCCATCCCACTGAACCGTGGCATGGTGGGCGTGGCGATGGATGGTTCCAGCGGTCGTCTGGACAACTTTACCGTGCAGATCCTGCCTCCCGACTGGACGCTTGATGAAACCGACGATTTCAAACCGCCTGCTGAGTTGCTTCGAACAGCCGCAAGCGGCATTTGGGATGAGTCTTCAAAGGCTCTTATCGGAACGGCTGACGCCACCGGTCCGGCGGTCCAGCTCATCGAACTGGGCGCGTCGCTTGCCGCCAATAGCATCCTCGAGATGGAGGTAGATATTACTACCGGCGGCATCGCCGGCTATGTGTTCGACCGCTACGATGCTGATAACTATAAGTTCGTTGCGCTCGACGTGGTTAACGACCAGGTGATCGTAGGACATTCGACCAATGACGGTGTCGTCATCGACGCCTCCTTTGCATACGCTCTTGATTCGAACACGGATCACCGGCTGAAGGTGACTATGCAGGGGGCCGGTATCGACATTAGCGTCGACGGTACGCCGATAACTAGCTATGGCTTCAACGCTGCTTTGGTTGATGGTGGCTTCGGGCTTTTGGTCCTCGATGGAACGGCTAAATTCGACGATTTGGATGTGCGAACTAACGATTCCTTCTTCGCCTCAGCGCTCAGAGCAGCCAGTGCATCAGCCGAGTCTATTGGGGTTATTGATTTAACAAAGGATGATTTGGCACCGCTAGTTGACGTCGCCGTTGATTATTGGATTGCTAGAGGCGAGGATCCAGAGCTGCTTGCGAATATTAATATCGAGATTGCTGATCTGCAGGGGCTTCTGCTTGGCAGCGTCGATGGAAACACGATCTACCTCGACCGCGATGCGGCGGGCCATGGCTGGTTTATCGACCAAACACCCGAGGACGACAGTGAGTTCGTGACTGGGGACTCCTCGGCATCAGGGATGATAGATCTGTTGACCGTTTTGAATCATGAATTCGGCCACATCCTTGGCTTTGAGCACGAGCCGGAGCATACAGATACCTTAATGGATGATTCATTAACTACAGGAGTCCGTTTGCTGCCAGGTTCTGTCGAAGCTGCAAGTGACGAACAAGTATTCGTCACTGCCAGTGGCTTGCAGGAAACCGAGTTGGATCATCTGGCGCTCAGCGGTCATCAACTACTACAGATGATGTTGTCTGACCCGTACCCTGGTATAGAACTGCCACCTGAAGCTAAACCTGTTGTTCCTGTTTCTGAAGAACCCTTAACCAATAAGGAAACAACGTATCAGGCACGACCTGACAAAGTCGATGGCGCAATGGCCAGTGCGCGGAGTGTGCAGTACGAAAGTAGCGGTAATCTTTTTGTGGATTACACCGAATATCCGGCAACTTCTAAGGAGCGAGGTAGTGCAGAAGGATTGGATGATGATTTCCTCGGTGAATGGCTATTTGACGACAGCACATTACCTCAGGAACAGGATGCCCGACTACAGTCTGAAAAGATGATTGGCTGGCTCAATAAGGAGGTTATTGGTAAACCTGGTAAAAAGTAGAATCACTGAACCTACAGTAAAATACCAAGTGATCTAAGTAGGTTAGGATTCAGCTTTGTTCAGGGAATAGGACCCTGTCTGTCTACAGGCTTAAAAGCTTGTAAAACAGACAGGGTTTTTTGATGGCCAGAGCGTTTGTGGTCTATATTTTTATAGATGACTTAAATGCCTGAGATCAGGGACGGTTGGTGAACTATCGATAAGTTAGTTGATACCATTTGCCTCTCGACGTTGTACCGAAAGGCCAAACCATGACGGGAGGTCACTCTTTGGAAACGGGTGTATACAGGAACGATCAGCCGTCGGATTCTAGCGAACAATCTGGTACTACAGAACATAGTGGCGATCAGAATGCATTTCTGGAACCAGAGACATGGTCACAACTCAGCAATACGACCTCTACAGAAAGCTACGCTTCAGCCTGGCTGACACTCCAATGCCAATTGATCGAGGGTGTTAAGCAGGGAGTCGTGGTTTTAGGTGAAGCCGAAGTCGGACCATTCGTTCCCGTCGCCCATTGGCCTAGTGATACAGACACCAGTTTTGAGATGACCGTCATCGCCGAACTGGCGATGAGCGAGCGCAAAGGCTCTGTTAGACGCAATAAGGCGATATCAGAATCAACGCCTAATGCTAGTGTTTCGCTAGCCTATCCGCTGCTAGTGGATGAACAACTATGTGGTGTAGTCGCACTGCAAACTAGCTCGCTAAGTCAGGCCAAGTTGCGGGCCGTAATGCGGCAGTTGCAATGGGGTTGTGCCTGGCTTGAGGTCTTGGTTAGGCAGAAAACCCTGACGCCTAAAGCGCGACTTGCCGCAGCTCTAGAGTTGGTTGCTATCAGTTTGGAACAGCGGAAATTCCAGGCAGCAGCCACCGCCTTTGTCACCGAACTGGCTACTCGACTGGATTGTGAATGGGTCGGTATCGGGTTTTTAAAGGGTAAACACACCCGATTACGGGCCTTCTCCCATAGCGCTGAGTTTGACCAAAAAAGTAATTTGATGCGCCTTATCGGTAAGGCGATGGATGAGGCATTGGATCAACAGGCCCTGCTGGTATATCCCCCCTTACCTGATACGCCCCCTCGCGCATTGCGCACCCATGAAGAACTTACCCGCAATGATAATCTGGGGCATCTATGCACCATTCCCATGGGGAACGCAGGTCAGCCTATCGGCTGTCTGACACTGGCCCGCGCACATGGCAACGGATTTAGTGAAGAGGATCTGGATCTGTGCCGGCATATTGCGTTATTGGTTGGCCCGGTTTTAGATACCAGGCGTAAAGATGATCGCTGGCTTATCAGCAAAGTATGGGGTTCTGTAATCGATTTGCTACACCGGTTGCTCGGAGCAGGCCACATCGGGCTCAAACTGAGTATGATCTCCAGTGTATTGTTAATTGCCTTTTTGGTTTTTGCCGAGGGTGGTTTCCGGGTGTCTGCTGATGCAACCCTTGAGGGGTCCGTGCAGCGGTCGATTACGGCTAAATTTACCGGATACATATCGGAGTCAGCCATTCGGGCAGGTGATGTCGTCAAGGCAGATGATCTGTTGTTTGCCATGGAGGATAAGGATCTGCTTCTAGAGCGGGTCAAATGGCAGAACCAGAAGCAGCAGCGCCTACGGGAGTATAGCCAGGCTTTAGCCAATGACGAGCGGGCACAGATGCGCATTCTCAGTGCCCAGAAGGATCAGGTTGAGAGCCAGATTGCACTGCTGGACGAGCAGCTAAGTCGTACCGAAATTCGAGCCCCTTTTGATGGCGTTGTCGTTAGCGGTGATCTCAGCCAGATGCTGGGGGCTCCGGTAGAGCGGGGGCAGGTAATGTTTCAAGTAGCTCCACTCAACAGTTATCGGGTGATCTTAAAGGTGGATGAGCGGGATTTTGCGCAGGTAACCTTAGGTCAAAGTGGCGTATTAAAATTAGCCAGTATGCCGAATCAGCTCTTGAGTATGGTTATTGAGAAAAAGACACCGGTTGCCGTATCTGAAGAGGGTCGTAACTTTTTTCGTGTTGAGGCCCGGCTGGAAGGAGATTTGCAACAGTGTAGACCCGGCATGGAAGGCGTTGGCAAAATTGATATTGAGCAACGTAAATTAATCTGGATCTGGACCCATGAACTGATGGAGTGGGTACGCTTCACTATTTGGTCATGGTGGCCTTAGTCGGAGCAATCTATGAGTGATAACCTCTACAGTTCCATGTGGTATCGGGTTGCAAAGTTGCGACCTCGTATCCGCAGTCATGCAGAAATTCACCGGCATGAGTACCGAGGACAGATTTGGTATGTAATCAGGGAACCTTCGTCTGGTCAGTATCACCGTTTTACCCCTGCTGCATACCATTTTATCGGTTTGATGGACGGTGAACGGAGTGTGGATGATATTTGGCATCTGGTCACAAAGGAGCTGGGCGATGATGCACCTACTCAAGATGAAACAATTCAATTTCTAAGCCAGTTTCATGTGGCCAATGTGCTGCAAAGTGATGTCACACCAGACGGTGAAGAGCTGTTTCAACGCCACGAAAAACATCAGCGGGTAAAATGGAAACAACGTTTGATGTCACCACTGGCTCTGCGTTTCCCTCTGTTTGATCCAGATGTGTTTCTCGATCAGTTTCTATATCTGGTCCGACCTTTGTTTGGTCTGTTGGGTATAGTGATCTGGCTATCCGTTGTAATTCTGGGCGCAGTTCTGGCCGCAATGCATTGGACAGACTTGAGCGAGAATGCCATTGATCAAGCGGTGACCTATAACAACCTGCTATTACTCTGGCTGATTTATCCGGCTGTTAAAGCTCTGCATGAGCTTGGACATGCCTTTGCAACTAAGGTGTGGGGCGGCGAAGTACACGAAATGGGTGTCATGTTGCTGGTGCTAATGCCTATCCCCTACGTTGAAGCCTCATCCGCCACGGCCTTCCCCGAACGCTATAAGCGAGTTGTTGTCAGTGCCGCCGGTATCATGGTGGAGTTGTTTCTTGCCTCTATTGCGATGCTGGTCTGGTTGAATGTCGAAGTAGGACCGGTGCGTGCGGTGGCCTTTAATGTGATGTTGATCGGTGGCATATCGACCTTGTTTTTTAATGGCAATCCACTGTTGCGCTTCGATGGCTACTATATTCTCTCGGATTTGATCGAGATGCCAAACCTAGCTACTCGATCAAAAAAATATCTGGCCTATCTTGTCCAGCGTTATCTGTTTGCCATGCATGAGGCAAAGTCACCTGCAGCATCGGGTGAACGTGGCTGGCTTGTTTTTTTTGGCATAGCCTCTTTTATGTACCGAATGTTTATCATGTTTATAATTATCCTGTTTATTGCAGGAGAGCTCTTCTTCATCGGCATTCTGCTGGCAACCTGGGCCGTTGCAACGCAGATCGTCTTGCCATTGGTGAAGATGCTCGACTTTCTAATCTCCAACCCGCGGCTGAAGCGAAAACGATTACAAGCCATTGGTTTATCTGGATTTGTAGTTGCGCTGATGGCTATTTTACTATTTGTGGTGCCATCTCCGTCCCGAACAATGGCTCAAGGTGTTGTCTGGTTGCCGGAGCATTCCTACGTCCGTGCTGGAGTAGACGGTTTTGTCGATCGACTGTTGGTCTCTGAAGATACGGTAGTCAATAAGGGGCAAGCATTGATCGTATCTGAGGACCTGATTTTGCAGGCGAGAGCTAATCTATTGAATGCCCAGTTAAGAGAACTAACTGCCAAACTGATTGAAATACAGTTCGTGGATAGATCCCAGGCTGCTGTGATTCGTAAGGAAATCGAGAGTGTCTCTGCCGAGTTGTCTAGGTTGCAAGAGCAAGTAGCGGCACTGACTATTTACAGTTTGGCAGATGGTACCTTTGTTGTTCCCAACGCCGTTGATTTGCCTGGGCGTTATCTTCAGAGGGGCGAGGTTATTGGGTATGTATTGGAGCCAGCCATGACACAAGTGAGAACCGTTGTCAGTCAGAATCGGATCGGATTGGTACGAAGTCAGACTCAACAGGTGGATGTGTGGCCGGAGAGCCTGGGCAGCCAACCACTGCGAGCAACGATTGAAAGAGAAGTACCTGGTGGTACCTATGAATTGCCTTCGGCCGCGCTGGGAAGTGCCGGTGGAGGTCTCTTTCCCGTAGATCTTAGCGATTCTAATGGACTTAAAGCATTGGAAAGGGTGTTTCAGTTTGATCTTCTGTTGCCTGGTGTAACAGATGTTGGGCAGATAGGAGGACGTGTGAACGTACGATTCGGTCATGGATATGAGCCACTGGCCTTTCAGTGGTACCGACAGATAAAACAACTGTTCCTTAGTCGTTTTGGAGTCTAGCGCCTCACTACGTCCGGGGCTCGTACTCGGTCGTTATCCGCAGCGCGATGAGTCACCCAGTGGGCGGCTGGATCGTGCTGCCTCTCGCATATCGGGTTTTTTACGCCAATCGGTGCTGCCCTCCCGTTTATCCCGGTTTTCGGATATTACCCGTTCGGTTGACCGTCAGGGTGAAGCACTAGTGGACTTGAGTGATGCACAACTTGCAGCCGAAGTGGTGGAATTGCGTCAGTGTCTAAGTATTGATGGTCTGACGGATGGCGCAATTGCACGCGCTTTTGCAATCGTGCGAGAAGTGTCCAGTCGCACCTTGGGTCTCCGTCATTTTGATGCACAGCTAATTGGCGGTTGGGTCATGATGATGGGCCAAGTGGCTGAGATGCAAACGGGGGAGGGTAAGACCCTAACAGCGACCTTACCTGCCTGCACAGCTGCGCTTAGCGGCATACCGGTGCATGTGGTTACCGTTAATGATTATCTGGTGCAACGTGACGCCGAGTGGATGTCGCCAATCTATAGAGCACTTGGCTTGTCAGTAGGAATGATTGTAGAGGGTATGAGTGCTGAAGATCGTAGAGCTGCTTATGCCTGCGATGTTACCTACTGCACTAATAAACAACTGGTCTTTGATTATCTTAAGGATCGCCTGGTTATGGGAAGCAACTCTGGATGCATAAGGTTTGAACTGGATGGGCTTTGCAATGGTGGCGCAAAAAACGCGCAGGTTTTACTCAGAGGGTTATGTTTTGCCATCGTCGATGAAGCTGACAGTGTGTTGGTTGATGAGGCGCGGACCCCGCTGATTATCTCAAGGCCAGCTGATTCCTTTGAAGAGGGGACGATCTATAAACAGGCATTAAGTATAGCTGCTGAGCTTCTGAGTGGTGTGGATTTCAAATTGCGCGATCAGGATCGAATAGTGGATTTGACAGACCAGGGGCGAGAAAAGCTTCGTGATTACGCTGAGACTATTGGTGGACTGTGGCTGGGAGTTAAACGCCGTGAAAATTATATACGACAGGCGCTTTCGGCACTGAACTTGTTTGTATGCGATACGCACTATCTGATTAAAGAAGGGAAAGTACAAATTATTGATGAATATACTGGCCGTGTGATGCCTGATCGTTCATGGGAGCAGGGCCTGCATCAGATGATTGAGGCGAAAGAAGGCTGTGATATCACTTCTCAGCCCGAAACGCTGGCAAGAATAAGTTACCAACGTTTTTTCCGTCGTTATTTGCGCTTATCCGGGATGACAGGAACGGCCAAAGAAATCTCGGGAGAGCTGTGGTCAACTTACCGTCTTGGTACAGTCAGCGTACCCACTCATAAACCACTGCATAGAGTGAATTATGGTTGCCGAGTCTATCCCACTGCAGAAACCAAATGGAAATTGATTTTATCCCGCATTCAGCAGATCAGAACACTGGGGCGCCCAGTGTTGGTTGGCACCCGTTCTGTTGGCGCATCCGAACATCTTAGTGCAATGCTTTCTGAAGTGGACATACCGCACGAGGTGCTGAATGCACGCCAAGATCGTAATGAGGCTGAAATAATCGCTAAGGCAGGTGAAGCAGGGCATGTGACGGTTGCCACAAACATGGCCGGACGTGGCACCGACATCCACCTAGCGCCAGGTGTATCGGAAATTGGTGGCCTCCATGTTATTGCCACAGAGAGGCATGAGGCGAGACGGATTGACCGGCAATTATTTGGACGATCAGGCCGGCAAGGGGATAGAGGTAGTTTTGAATATATCCTTTCGCTAGACGATGAAATCGTAACCAATTATAGCCCGCATTGGCTTCTTGGATGTGTTGAAAGTAACAATGACTTACCAGTCAACCTGGCTGGACGAATGACCGTATCCTTGGCGCAATGGTTAGCCGAACGCAAGCATTCACAGATTCGAAGGGATTTACTAAAAATGGATGAATATTTGAGTTCCATGCTTTCATACAGTGGACAACCCGAATGACTAAATCAAAGGGATTGGGAAAATGGATGTAAGCCGCGCTTTGTTAGGATCGATGATTATAATGCATGCTGGTTTCGTGTTAGCCGCAGATAGTTCAGAGCCTTTATCTGGTTTTGATTGCTTGATTAAACCTCATTCACTAGCGGATGTTAGTACTCGGGAGCAGGGTGTGATTTCAGAGTTGTTAGTCGACCGGGGTGATCTCATCAATAAAGGGCAAATTATTGCCAGACTTGATTCAGATATCGAAGAAGTCACCGTTAAATTGGCAAAGTCCAGGGCAGAGCTCCGGGCCGAAATTTCTGAAAAACGCAAAGATGTTGAATTTGCTAAACGAGAGTTGAAACGAATCAAGGAGTTGCATACAAAGGGTGCGGTATCATCTCAAAATCTTGATGAGGCAGCAACGAACTCGGCCAGAGCACAACTACAGTTACAACAGGTTTTGCATCGGAAGAAAGTTGCCATGATAGAGTTGGAACGGGCTACCCGGTTTTTCCAGCGCCGAACCATTAAAAGTCCTATCGATGGTGTCGTTGTGGATCGGAAAATCTCACTTGGAGAATCTGTCGACAATCGTCCGATTCTCCAAGTCGCAGAGGTTAATCCACTCAACGTGGAAGTGATTGTGCCGGTTGACTATTTTGGGCAAATCAGAATTACCATGCAGGCCGAGATTCGACCTGTGTATCCGGGCGCAGCTGTTCACACAGCATCGGTTACAGTGGTGGATAGAATTGTTGATCCGGCCAGCGATACCTTTGGGGTTCGCTTGGAGCTTGACAACCCGGGCTTAAGCATTCCCAGTGGAGTTAGATGTAGCGTTCATTTCTTATCGGAATAGAAGTAATCACACCGATTAATTTCAGCCGCCACATTCTTCTGTTTGGTCAAAACAAAACCCCTGCAAGAAGAAAATAAGAGTTCGTTTTTATTTCGTTATTTTTGTTTTCAGGTACGAGACCGTACTCGGTTTTATCACGGTGTAAACATCCTCGATGCAGTCATTAAGAAAACAGCTTAATAAATATACAAAAAAGTATATGCAGCCCTCCTTATCGCCTGATAAATATCAGCTATAGTTAGTCAGTGTGTCGGGCTCGTACTGGCATGAAACAATGGGTAAACCGGAGGGAGTCTCGTGAGTAAACAATTATTGTTCTATGAAAATGCGGTTCCAGTGTCCAGCAGTCGTCACCGAGATTGGTCGGTTAAGACAGGGAAAAACTACGAGTATGCGAAGCTAACTAATTCTGTGCCTCTCATGGCAGTGGAGTTTCCTAATGCTGCCCGAGAGTATCCAATGGTATTTGCACAGGCTGGTGATGATGTAGTCCCCGTTGCCATTCTTGGTATAGGTGATGAGCACAATCTTTTTGTTGATAGTGACGGCAATTGGAAAGCCAAGTACATCCCCGCTTTTGTTAGACGCTATCCATTTGTCTTCTCTACTACGGATGACGGTGGAACCCTGATGCTTTGCATTGATGAGAGCTTTTCTGGGTTTAATCAAGACGGTAAAGGGGAGCGGTTATTTGATGCCGATGGGGAGCGCACCCAGTATCTTGGTGGGGTTCTTGCCTTTGTCGAAGAGTATCAGGCTCACTTCAAAAGAACCCAGGCATTTTGCAAAAAACTCCAGGAGCTAGACCTGTTTGAATCCATGCAGGCAAAAGTCTCTTTAAATACCGGTAAACAGAAGTCTTTAACTGGCTTTTTGGGTGTCAATAGAACCAAGCTTCATGCATTGTCTGGCGATACGCTGTCAGAACTTGCTCAGAGTGGTGAACTTGAGATGGTCTATATCCATCTGCAATCAATGAAGAATTTCTCTGTAATGATTGACCTTGTTTCAGAGGATTCAAACCACCCTCAAGCAGACCAGCAACCACCGCCTCCTGTTGTTGAAAATATAGAGGATATAGAGGATATAGAGGATATAGAGGATATAGAGGATATAGAGGATATAGAAGAAGGGCCCTTACAAGGAGAAACAATTAACTAACTTTTTCAAATATTTCAATATCTTGGCTGTTCTATAGCAGCCGGAATCTTGTTCATACCGAACTCAGACTTGACAGTACTGACGACCAACGGCTGCTTTCGCGGGCGTAGTCGAACCGGCGGGGCTAGGGAGTTCTGGTTTCATCACACAGTCACATCAAAACCCAAAGGCCGCCTGAAAACACATTCCGGCGGCCTTTTCTATTAGGTTCGGCTTATGATCTTAGAGGCCTGTCACCAAAATCCATGCAACCGCAACTGGAGCAACAAAACGACAGATAAATAACCATGCACCCACGAAAGGGAAGGGTTTTTCACCGGAGTTTGTCACTTCATCCTTCATCTTATCGGCGACACTCCAACCGACAAATATGGAGGTCAGGATACCTCCCACCGGCAACAGAATGTTGGAGGCAATATAATCCATTGAATCAAGGAAGCCTTTTTCACCGATGATGTGAACGTCGCTCCAGATGCCCATTGACAGGGAAGATGGGATACCAAGTGCGAAAATAATCACACCGGCGGCAACAGCGGTAGTCTTAGGGTTCCAGTCTTTTTCATCCACAAAGTAAGCGATTATTGGTTGCAGCAGGGAAACTGCAGATGTCAGCGCTGCAACCGTCAGCAACACAAAGAAGAGGATACCGAAGAAGGTTCCGCCCGGCATTTGTGCAAAGACGGCCGGAAGAGTGATGAATGTCAGACCCGGGCCAGCAGCGGGGTCAAAGCCGAAGGCAAATACCGCCGGTAGGATCAACAGACCAGCCAGAACAGCTACAATGCTGTCCAGTGAGCTCACCCACAGAGCAGACTTAAAGATGTTTTCCTTCTTATTGAGATAGGAACCGTAAGTGATCATCGCTCCCATACCAATGGAAAGCGAAAAGAAGGCTTGTGACAGCGCGGCGTTCAGCATATCTGCATTCACCTTGGAGAAATCAGGTGCGAGGAAAAACTCCAGACCTTGTTCCGCACCGGGCAGCGTAACTACCCTAGCGATCAAAACCAGCAATAGAACGAACAGCATCGGCATTAGGAATTTACAAGCGCGCTCGATACCTCCGTGGACACCGCCAAGAACCACCGCCACTGTCAGTCCCATAAACAGCGCGTGATAGAGTAGCGGCTGAATCGGATCTGCAATAAAGCCACCAAAGGCTGCGCCAAGAGCCTCAGCGTCCCCCACCAGTGAACCAGTCGCCATCTTGATGATGTACGCAATCGTCCAGCCCGCAACAACGCTGTAAAAGGATAAAATGATGAAACCGGCGATCACACCTATGATCCCGACTAAAGGCCATAGCTTGCCTTTAAGCACGGCAAATGCACCAACCGGGTCACGCTGAGCGGCGCGACCGATGGCGAATTCTGCCAGCATTACGCTGATTCCGATGGTGAATACCAGTGCTAGGTATAAAACCAAAAAGGCACCACCGCCATTTTGACCCGCCATGTAAGGGAATTTCCAAATGTTGCCAAGGCCTACTGCAGAACCAGCTGCAGCAAGGACGAAGCCCAGACGGGATCCCCATTGCTCACGTGCTACCATTGTTTTATATTCCAAATACTTAGAGAAGACTTAGAGAAGACTTAGCGGGTAATCCAAGATCAGGCGAATGTCGTTAATGCGAGGAATGATCGCAGCGTCGCCGTTTACGTGAGCAACCCGTAGATGAAGACTCAGGTCTTTCGCTTTACCGCTTTGTACTTTGTACCTAGCGTCGAAGTTAGTTTCACGGCGCTGACCGTCAGTGATACTGCCGGAATCAATATCCCAGGCTTCTGTGTGGCGCGCCATCAGGTGTAGACCCAGGATCGAAGTTACATCGTAGTCAACGCGGAGCTGCAGAGACTGCTCATCATCAGCGTTGAAGTCCAGCAACTGGATTGCACTGTAAGTGAAGTACTGAGTGTCGTCCTGGCCACCCCACTTCAGTGCGTATCCGTCATCACCACCGATAGTCTGGTAATTCGCAGTGTACGCCCATTGACCCCTAGCTAAACGAGCAGTAAGGCTGGTCAGGCTGCTGTCGTAATCGCTGCCGTATAGTGCACCGTCATCTTCACCGCGCATGTGAATCACGTCCAGAGTAACATCGTAATCGGCCAGCTTGGTTCTGTAGGTCAGGTTGAAGAATGACTGTTTCAGGTAGTCATCAGCAACTGCATACTGAACCTGTGCCTTCAGACCTTTTGCCGTTTTGTAGGACGCACCCACAGATACGATGCTGTAGTCTTCCCCGTTTGCTTTGTATTCACTGAAGCCCTGGCTGTTGTTACGGGAGGCTTCGTCTGAATAGAATGCGTAGACGCCCAGGTTGTCTAGTGTAACTTCACCGGTAATAGCCTGTGTGCTTGGTGCCGACAGGCGAGACTGAAGGTCGTTCAGCAGAGGAGTGGTGATCACCATGCGACCAGCACGGATTTTCACATTGTCTAGAGGCTTAAACTTGACGTATAGGTTTTCAACAGCAGTGTAACCATCGCCTTCTTCGTTCAGAACGTCAGAAGAGCGGATAGTCTTGTCGTCAAGCAGTTCAACTACCTGAGTAACTGATACGTCAAAGCCAACAACTCCACCATAGTAAGGGGAAGAAATGTTCAGTTTGAAAGCCTGACCCGCTGCGTGAGTATCGTTGAGGCCCTGACCAAAATCGCGGTTCATGTAGAAGGTACGCAGGCCAAGGTCAACTTTGTAACTGTCATTCTGTACGTCAGCTGCGGCGCAAGAGCCGCTAGCTACAGCACCAAGAGCAAGAACGGCTGCGCCTAGTTTTTTCTGAAACAAAGTCATGGAAATAATCTGGTTTAGCAGTTAAGAAGCGCAGTATTCTAGGCAAAGGAAAGCAGGATTAATTACTGATTTTGGGTTCAGTTCGGGTATATATTTCTGAAATAAATCAAATTCCAGAAGATTTGATAAAAAGTGACATATGTCGTCGCACCAATGTCATTTTCGATCAGTTTTAAGTTGAACTTTTTCGTGGGGTCGCATCAAGGCTGATCTGGCCCAGCCAGAATGGACACCAATCTAAGCGACATGGTTTGACTCCAACTCTTCTGGGTCGTTCTCGGCAAGACATACAGCCCGTTCAAGGGCTGGCTCGCACCATTTTTCAGGTGAAAGTACACAAAGAATGTTTTTGAATCGTTTCATCTTGTTTTCCTCCTTGGATGGAAACTATTACTACATTTTGATGTGTGCAGCTCCTCTGAGACGATGGTCAGCCAAAACTTCACAAAAACTAGAGAAATAGCCTGTATATATCAGAATAGGCTGTAACATTATGATTCGTAGTGAAAAACATGGTATCCCTGCGCCAGTCATTACTTTCCTTTACTAAAGAAGTCCTCTTTTGCGGACAAACTTATCGCTTTGATTGCGGGATGGGCAATCCTCCGTTCTGTTGTGATTGCATAAAGTTGCTCCACAATAGAACCGATGCGGCCGACTTCTGCGACTTGGTAACGTTCGCAGACATGATTGGCGATCGCTGATGGTGCCACAAAAAATCCGGCGCCGGTTTGTCCAAAAGATTTCAATAAGGCGCTGTCGTCAAACTCACCGACGATATGGGGGTGCAAATCGTTGGCTTCAAACCAATGGATCAGCTTGGCCCTGATAGTGACGTCTTCTCCAGGAAGAAGAAACGGCGCATTTTTGAGCGACATCGGAAAACTGCCGGACAAGTTTTTGGTGAGTTGGCGGGCCCCAAATACCGTCAAGGCGCTTTCACCGAGTAGGTGGTTGTAACCACGAACGCTTAAATGAGTTGGTATTGGTCGGTCGGCAACAATCATGTCGAGTCGGTGTATTGACAGGTCAGCTAACAGCGAGGCCTGGCGCCCTTCGCGACAGATCAAACGCACCGGCTCATCGAGTTTGAGCACAGGCTCCAGTAGTTGGTAGGCGATCGACTTAGACACGGAATCGACAACCCCCACTCGAAAGGGCGTCGTTTTTACTGTCTTCTGATCGTGTAGGGCTTCGATCAGTTCATCACCGATGCTGAAAATTTCCTCTGCATAACTCAAGATCCGCCGTCCTGCATCGGTCAACTCAAGGTTGCGCCCGGAGCGACGAAAAAGATCGATGCCCAGCGTGCGATTAAATTCCTTGAGTTGCCCACTGATTGAATGAGGTGTTATGTGCAGTTGCTCGGCAGCGCGGACAATACTGCCGGTCTTGGCCACCATCCAGAAATAGCGCAAATGATTGAAATTAAGAGAGGCCATAGGATCCTTTTTGTAGTGTCTTCGTTACGGCACCAGAATAGATAGGTGATAAAACCATCATATAAGAAGAAGCACCCTATAGATCGTTAAATTCGATCTTAATGATCATTAAAATCGAATTGTAAGATCCTTTTGCGCTACCTAGCATGTCCTTATCGCTTAACCCGATAGGAGACTTCATCATGCGTATCGATATTCAGACTAAAGGATTCGAACTGACTGACGGCTTGCGACAGAACGTTAAACGGCGCTTGCGTTTCGCTCTCAGCTGGGCCAGCAACGATGTGGATAGAATTATTGTCCGGCTTTCCGATATTAATGGTCCGCGTGGAGGTAATGACAAGCGCTGCGCCATCCAGATCCCCATTCCGCGTATGCAGGATGTAATCATTGAGGATACAAGGGCTGATTTGTATGTCGCGATTAACCGCGCTGTTGACCGTGCCGAACACACTATCGCTCGCAAGCTGGAACGACGTCACGAGCATCGACACCAACGTATGGTTGTCGGCGAAGTAGTTACGTCTGACGATGAGCAATACGTGCCCGAGGCGATGGAGTTCGCGATGCGAGAAGTTGACACACATGAACAGACGAAAGGCAGCGAGGCATTTGTCTGAAACTTCTTCAAAACCCAAGGTGTAGTTTGCGTACTTATGGAAGGTACTAGGTAAGCACTTGGGTGGCAGATTTTTCGTTATAGATATAAACAACTATTGTGGAGCAAACCGTATGATCGATTTTAACACAGTCCTTATCGCACTGGTTCTGACGCTATCGCTCGGGGCAGGTCTGTACTACCAGTTCAGCCGCAAGAAAATCGCTTTGGTGCCAGTGCGGCATTCGCCCAGACAGCCCATCAATACCGCTGAGTGAGTAGTCATTCTAAGGCTCATATTTGACAGAGTTATGATATTGATTTATTGAAGATTGCGGTCCAAGTACGCGCCACCATTTTTAACAGGAGATACAAATGAACCAGGCAAATATCGATTTCGACACGTCACCTGTTGGTACAGACGCAGTGCCTCTAGCCAACAAGGTGATTCGCAATACCTACACGCTACTGTCTATGACGTTGCTGTTCTCAGCTATTACAGCCGCCACTTCGGTGACGTTGAAGCTGCCTCATCCTGGTCTGATTGTTACTCTGATCGGATATTTCGGACTGCTGTTCGTGACCACGAAATTGCGCAACAGTGGTTGGGGTCTGGTGTCGGTCTTTGCGCTCACCGGTTTCATGGGCTACACCCTTGGACCGATCATCAGTCATTATCTTGGGCTGCTTAACGGAGGCCAGACGGTAATGATGGCCATGAGCGGCACGGCGGCGATCTTTATTGGTCTTTCAGGCTACGCGCTGACAACTCGGAAGGACTTCAGCTTCATGGGCGGTTTCCTGATGGCTGGCATCCTCGTTGCCTTCCTTGCTGGGCTTGGTGCGGTTTTCTTCGAAATTCCGGCGTTGTCATTGACCGTCTCTGCCGTGTTTGTCCTGCTGATGTCTGGTCTCATTCTGTACGAGACCAGCAACATCATCCACGGTGGCGAAACCAACTACGTAATGGCTACCGTGACACTGTTCGTCGCTATTTTCAATCTGTTCACCAGCTTGCTGCAACTGCTTGGTTTTATGAATAGCAGCGATTGATGAAAGTGTTTTTGATCCATATTATGGAGGTAGAATGAGTTGCGCCAGGGCCTGCCGATGGTCCTTTCGTGGAGAATGATATGCTCGTCAAACATGATCCCATTGACATAACGGTGGATAGTACCATGCGTTTGATCTAGGCCTGCGAAGCGGCGGTCTTTGGTAAGTAGCCCATTGACCGCCGTTTTCCTCCGCAGCTCTGATCAGTTAAGCCATACTTTCTATCATCAGTAACTATATTAGGCGACAGGGATATGTCCGACCGTAATATTGACCCGATGTTATTGCTCTGTGTTGCTACAACGCCACAGCCAGAAGTTATTGAACAACAGCAGGTTGTCAGCTTCCTGTTGTTCGGCAGCTTTCTCATGGAGGAGATCGTCTGATGGGCTCGGTCTCTGTTACCGATCTTGCTGCGATCCTTGGGGCGATAGTCCTTGCCGGATTGGGTGGCGAGCTTTTCTTCAAGGGCGTGCTTGGTACAGCTGCAGCATTGCGCCTTCCCAAACTGCTGGTTGCCACCGGCCTCGCTGCGTTCGCTACCTCAAGTCCTGAGCTGATAGTGTCAACGGTTGCCGCGCTGGCCGGGCAGCCGGAAATCGGTCTGGGAGACGCGCTCGGTAGCAACATCGCGAACATCGCTTTGCTATTCGGGCTCGCTCTGCTTTTTGGCCCAATCCGGGTTGAGCGTAATGAATTCGGCCGGGATTATTCCATCGCCCTTGCGATACCTATATTGACTCTCTGGCTTGCGCGAGAGGGTGTCATCTCCCGTAACGAAGGCGCGCTGTTGCTATTGCTTTTTGCGCTATGGATAGGATTGCTGATTCGATCCGGCCTAGCCGCACGTGCGCTGGTTGCTGACACTGAACCTGTGGACCAGGAATGTTCCAGCCAGTCACTCTCGAAATCACTGGTTTTCAGCCTACTTGGATTGGCCGCTCTTATGTTAGCTGGAAAGCTGTTTGTCAACGGCGCTACCGGCGTTGCTTCTGCCTTTGGGGTGGACAATTACATCATCGGCGCAACGGTAGTTGCATTTGGTACGTCACTTCCTGAGTTGGTGACAGTGTTGCTCGCCCGAATTCGTGGTCATGATGATGTTGGTATCGGCACGCTGCTGGGCAGCAATTTATTCAATGGTATGGCGATCGTCGGTGTAGCGGCAAGCATTCATCAGATAGTGGTTCCGCCGATGGAAATCGCGATGACGGTGGGTGCTTGCGTGCTTGCGTTGTTGCTGTTGATTCCCAATCGTCGGGAGGTCATTGGGCGCCACCGTGGACCAATTCTTCTTTTGGTTTATAGCGTATTTATTGCCGCGACCGTCTTTGTAGGACGTGCTACCTAACTGATACAAAAGGGACTTTCCTATGTCTGCTGCAATCCCCGAACCTGAAAGCTGCCGCGCTTCCTCTTGGCACGCTAAAGACACACAGACGGTAGTCGCCGATCTTGGTGTCGAGCCGAGCAACGGATTGGCTGCGTCTGAGGCGGCATCGCGTCTGGCAGATAACGGCCCTAACCAGCTCGCCAGCAAGCCACCGCGTCCGGCTTGGCTCAAATTTCTCGATCAATTTCGCAACTTCTTGGTGATGGTGCTGCTTGGCGCCGCGATGTTGGCTGGTGCGGTTGGCGACCTCAAGGATGCTCTTGTCATCGCCATCGTGGTGGTGCTTAACGCCACACTCGGCTTCTTCCAAGAGCATCGTGCTGAAGCGGCGCTGGCCGCGCTCAAAAATATGCTGGCACCCATCGCGCGGGTCCGGCGCAATGGCGTGGTCATGCAGGTCCCGGCAGTCGATCTGGTGCCCGGTGACGTACTCCTGCTCGAAGCAGGCGACCGCATCCCGGCTGATGCTCGTGTGCTTAATGCCCATTCTGCCGAAGTAGCGGAAGCGGCACTTACCGGAGAATCCCACGCAGTGGCCAAGAGCGCGGACGCCGTTGACGAAAAGTCAGTGCTGGCGGAACGACGATCTATGGCCTTCATGAACACGGTCGTGACCCGAGGCCGGATAGAAGCCGTTGTCACTGCCACAGGCATGCACACCGAAATGGGTAAAATAGCCGGACTGCTGGCCGAAGCCGCCGAATCGGCGACGCCCTTGCAGGTGCAGCTCGACAAGCTCGGCAAGCGGCTCGCCATCATTGCCGGTGTGGTAGTCACCCTGATCTTTGTGATCGGAGTGATGCGCGGTGATGACCTGGTCCAGACGGCGATGACCGCTATCGCTCTAGCGGTGGCAGCGATTCCCGAAGGCTTACCTGCCGTGGTTACCGTTACATTGGCGCTCGGCATGCACCGAATGGCCAAAAGACACGCTATCGTCAAAAAGCTTGATGCGGTGGAAACACTGGGCTGCACAACGGTAATCTGCTCAGATAAGACTGGCACGCTCACCTTGAACCAGATGACGGCGCGACGTGTCTATTGTATGGGCCGGCTCTTTTCCGTCGATGGTGAAGGCTATAGCTATTCAGGCAAAATCACCCCAGAGGATGGTCAAAGTGTGCCGGACTGGGCGTCGCTGCTGGCACCGGCTGCCTTGTGCGCCGACAGTCGCATTCGCGACGGTGAACTGATCGGCGATCCAACCGAGGGCGCGCTGCTGGCGCTGTCTGCTAAGGGCGGGGTCGATCAGGAGGCCCTCATAGAACATTGCCCACGCATCGCCGAAATTCCCTTCGATTCGGCGCACAAGTTTATGGCCACTTTCCACCATGACGGTGCCAGGGTGCGTATGTGGGTAAAAGGCGCGCCAGACGTACTCCTGGCGAGGTCCAGTCGATGGCTCGATAAAGAGGTGGAGAGAGATCTCGACGATGTTTCACATGCTGGCTTCGAAGCACAGAACGCTGCCTTTGCTGAGGATGCCATGCGTGTGCTCGCCCTAGCCGGAGGGGTGATTCCCGCAGCCGATTTTGATCCCTCCGGCGACCTTATTGGCTGGGTCTGCGACCTGACCATGATTGCACTGGTCGGTGTCATCGACCCGGCACGTCCCGAGGCGAAAGAGGCGATTCGGGTTTGCCAGGCGGCTGGCGTAGCAGTCAAGATGATTACTGGCGACCATCGGGTTACCGCTACAGCTATAGCCCGGGATCTTGACTTGCTTGAGGGCAAAGGTAATGAAGTGCATGAAGGCCGCGAAATCGAAGGCCTGGAGGGCTCCGAGCTTTCTGAGCTGGTAGAACGCACAGCGGTTTTCGCTCGTGTTTCGCCAGAGCACAAGCTGCGCATCGTTAAGGCGCTTCAGGCGCGCAGTCATGTTGTTGCAATGACCGGTGATGGCGTCAACGACGCACCGGCCCTGAAAACTGCCGACATCGGTGTTGCCATGGGTATTACCGGGACCGAAGTAACTAAAGAAGCCGCCACGCTCGTACTCACCGACGATAACTTCGCCAGCATCGTGCACGCGGTCGAGGAAGGGCGCACCATTTATGACAACATCGTCAAGTTCGTACGTTTTCAACTCTCCACCAACATCGGCGCCATTCTGACGGTGCTAGGGGCACCGCTGTTTGGCATGCCGACGCCCTTTACCGCTATCCAGATTTTATGGGTCAATATCATCATGGACGGTCCGCCAGCCATGACTCTTGGCGTCGAACCGGCTCGCCCTGGCATTATGCAGGGTTCGCCGCGCGCGCCCGACGCTAATATATTGTCCATCGACCGCCTGTGGCGTCTCGGCCTTTACGGTTTGACTATGGCGGCAGGCACACTTGGCGCCTATGCCTGGGGTCAGCATGCTGGTCAGACCTACGCGATGACTCTGGCGTTCACCACCTTCGTTTTGTTCCAGTTTTTCAATGTATTCAATGCTCGAGCCGAGTACGGAAGCGCTTTCAATCGCCAGTTTTTCGCCAACGGCAAGCTTTGGCTGGCTCTCATCAGCGTGGTTGGGCTTCAGGTGCTGGTGGTTCATTGGGGCGCCGCACAGACCGTGTTCGATACTGTTGACTTAACGCTCACCGACTGGCTGCTGGCGACGGCAATTGCCTCGAGTACGCTGCTACTGGAAGAATCGAGAAAACTGCTACTAGAAATTTTCCGGGGGGATCGGCTTGACAAAAAAGGATGGTTTCGTCGAGGCGATGAGCCGTAGTCACTCATTAGAAAAAATGAATTCTGTATAGACCCTGGCACGAACTAGGGCGGATCAAGTCATCGCTAAAAACGATGAAAAGGCCGGTAGTACGTTGATGGAGGCACTAAAAACCGATCCGGCGAAGCGGCTGTGCTGGCTTATCGAGCAATGTTGTCGGCCGAGACCAAAGCGAATCTACTTAAGTTGATCGATAAGAAAATTGACTGCTATATGAATGATGGGTTATCCATTGAATGGGAATTAAAGCACTTAGCTAAGAAAGGCGAGTACGATGGTAGCAGTGTCGTTCGAGGTGCCACGATTAGTGCAGAAAGCGGATTTCTTGGATTTGCCGCGAGTGCAGATGCTTTTCCCTACAAAGAAGACTTTAAGCAGCCGTATTTAAAGGCTCTTCGAGAGCTCAAAGCGAGTGGGAAAGTTGAGAAGATAATACGCCAATACATGCGCTAGGATAAATTATATATGGGCAGGCAAATATGCGATTGAATAGGTGTCAGGGTCTTACGTTCGCTTTTGCCTTATTGCTATGTACTGATGGTGTTAGCGCGGAGGCGACTTCGGTCACTGTTTATGCTGATGACAGCTACCCTCCATACTCTTACTTGGAGGATGGCACTGCTAAAGGGCTGTATACAAAAATTCTTCAGACAGCCTTTTCTCGAATGCCTGATTACCATGTGAAAATTGAAGCCGTTCCGTGGAAACGAGGGCTGAAACTATTGGAATCCGGTAGTGGTTTTGCTCTCTATCCGCCTTATATGCATTACAAAAAAAGGCCCTATATCTGGCCCTATTCTCTACCTATTTTGGATGAGCGTGTCGTTGTGTATTGTCATGCGAAGGTAATGGATAAATTCGAACGCTTCCTTTGGCCAGAGCATTATTATGGCTTAACTATCGGTATTAATGCAGGATTTCAAGTGGGTGGAGATGAATTCTGGGAGGCGGTAAACACTAAAAAAATCAAAGTCATGGAAGTACGGGGCAACAGAGAAGGCCTGCTTTCACTGGGGAAAAGACGAGCTGACTGTTACATGAATGACCGGTTGTCGATCAACCTTGAATTACTATCACTAAGAAATAGTGGTGAGTATAGGGAAGGTAGTACACATGCCAAATTGGTTGAAGGGGCGACCGTGACTTTGGAGCAAGGCTTTTTGGGATATACCGATAGGGATCAGGGAAAGTTTGCCTACAAAAGCGACTTCCAGAAACAACTGGATATACAAATTTATGAGATGCGTCGTACGGGTGAACTCCAGCAAATCATGGACAACTTTAGCCTCGAATTTACGCTCCCAGACAATTAATGGCTCTGTCGTTTAATTCATATTTATCAATGATACGCATATGCTCCGAGGTGATAGGGTCCGTACGTTTTAAGAGGGCCTCTTCTCTTCACCGCCAGTAAGCAGAAAATCGCTTGGCCTGAATTGTCATACCTGTTGGCCGCATACCTCATTTCCTCTATTTGCAGGGCCGGTAATCTTGGTAGTCATCAATAACCTGTTACTGACGACGAACCGGAGTACCGATCATGAAGAGCGGCCAACAACTCGATTACAGCATCCACCACCTCTGCATCTATGATGATAAGCCGCGCGACAATATGTGGCCTTATCTTCGCTGGCACCATGGCATTACCAACTATTTTTCCGGCGCGGTGTTTCATGTCACCGGTGAAGGTCACTCCGATTACACCTTTATGGGCTGCGGTGGTTCGGCATTCCAGATTCAGATCGAGGCACCGCCATTCCAGTTCGAATACGAGCGCAACTGGTGGGCTGAGCATGGTCGTGGTTACAACCATATCTGCTGGCTGACGTCTGATGCCCGTGCGTCGATGGATCAACTGTTGGCCAACGGTGCCACCGAAGTGATGCCGTTCGAGAATTTCCCTACCTACGATGGTTTTGTGGTTCACGATCCCGAAGGGCGTTGGATCGAGATCATGGAGTACACCGACGACAACTTCCGGGTGCAGGAGTTTACCCAGGCTCCTTCCGGCCAGTGTGGGTTGCAGATGCTCGGTTGTATCGAGATCTGCAATGACCTGGATGCCATGGTCGATTGGTATCAGAACATCATGGACCTGCGGGTTATACGTGAGTTCGGTGAGGGTGACGCGCGGGTCGTCTATCTGGTGGATAAGGATTACGATCCGGCCACGCGGCGCAACTTGTTTGTACTGCAAAAGGCGCGTACAGAAGATCAGAAAGTGCGTTACGCCAAACGTGGTGCCTATATCAGTGAAATTATCTATCAGGCCAAGGATGTCCAGCGCGCCTGGGATGATGCGATTTGGGCCGGTATGGAAGCGATTCAGGAGCCTGCCGTCGATCCAGTGACCGGTTTACTGACCGGCTATCTGAAAGAGCCCTGCGGCGGTAACGCTATCCAGTTGACTGAAATTTTCGCCCCGGTCTAATCGCTCCGGTCTACGAATAACCTGATGGAGTGTGGCCATGAGTCATCACCAAAGCGCCGCTAGTGCAGCGTCTATCGTGCAGCAAATTGACGGTCTTTCAGATGAAGTTCAGGGCCTCCTTAGTCAGGTCCTGCCGCCTAGTGTTCGTGTAGTTAATAAGCGGGACCAAGGCAGAGAGGTTCGCCCACTGGTTGATCCTACCACTGCACAAATATTTGCGCGCGTGGCCCAGGCATCCCTTGAAGATGCCGACCTAGCGGTCGCGGCTGCACTAGATGTGCTACAGGGAGAGTGGGGGGCCTATAGCTCCGGTGAGCGGGAAAGCCTGCTTTATCGTTTTGCCGAGCTGTTTGATACCTACCAGCACCCATTGGCCGAGCTTGAATCGTTAGCCACTGGGCGAGCCATCAGCGCTATCCTGCATAATGTGATCCCCGAAGCGCAGTCCTGGGTTCGCTATCTGGCGGGCCTGCCGTCAAAGCTCGATGGTCATACTGGTGCCGATCAGGGGGCGATGGACCCGTTTCGCTGCTCCTTCCGTGAGCCTGGCGGTGTCGCGGTGCTGCGTTTGCACTGCACCGAATCTTTGACCCGGCGCCTGATTCCTGTGGTGTCGGCCTTATCTGCTGGGTGCAGCGTGATCGTGCTTTGTGACGATGCGACCTACCCGGTGTTTTACTATCTCTGCGACCTGCTGGCCAGAGCAGGTGTGCCTGAAGATGCGATCAGTCTGCTGTCGGCCGACGCCGCTGTAGAAGAACGTTTGCTCAGCCACGATGATGTGTTTCAGCCGCAGCTCGGCGATGGCTCTAACCTATCTCGTTCCAGCCGGATGCTGGTGTTCGAAGACGCCGATATCGATCAGGTGGTCGAGACGCTGATCAAACGCGTGTTGTCACCCCTTAACCCCTCCGTCTTTACGCCGCGTATTCATGTCCACGAAACGATCTACGAAGAGCTGATAGAGGCGATAGAAGGGGCGCTCAGGCAGCTTAAATGTGGGCCGGCATTGGACAGCCAAACCCAACTTGGGCCGCTCTGCCTCGCCAATTTGCAGCAACAGGCCCAAGAGATCGTGCAGCGTAGCAGGAATCTGGGGTTGCGGGTGGTCTGCGGTGGTGATGTCGGGGAAATCGGCAATGCCATGACGCCGACGCTGATCGCAGATGATCAACTGCATCTGGCTCACCTGCCGCTATCTCTGCCGATGCCGGTATTGATGGTGCAGCCCTTTGGTTACGAAGATCGTACCGTGCGTCGAGCTAACCGCGATCGTTACTGCCAGGGGGTCAGCCTGTTTACACAGCAACTGGCCCTGATTCGCCGACTATCGCGAGGCCTTCGTACCGAACAGATCTGGGTTAATAGCCACTATCGAATGGAGCCGGGTGACCAATACGACCCGCTTGGACCTTATCTGCGACGTCGTCTGCTTTGGATCGAAAGTTAGCCCGGAATTTTCGTTACTGATTCGAGTTTTCCTTGTCATCGACCTGGCAGTAGGACTTGGCGTGACCGATTCGATATTGGTCGGGGGTCATGTCGGCGTGCTGGCGAAACGCCCGAAAGAAGTTGGCGGTATCGGAGTAGCCCACCATATAGGACACGGCGCTGATAGGGAGGTCGGTGGAGACCAGATATTCGCAGGCCAAGGTCATACGGTAGTTGAAGGCGATATCCTTGAACGTGGTGCCCAGCTCGGTGAGGCGTCGTCGCAGGGTGCGCTCGCTGACGTTGAGGACACTGGCGATCTCACCGATATGTTTATATTTTTCTGGGTCGCGCATCAGGATGGTACGGATGGTGTAAACCAGTTCATCCTGGCCACGGCTGGCCTTGATCAGTGCCGCGCATTTGAATTCCAGAATCTGGGCAATATCCTCGTCGCCGTGGCGCATGGGGGCGTTGAGGTATTTGGAAGAAAACAGAAACTGAGTGTTGGGCTGGTCAAACTTCACCGGACAGTTGAAATGCGCCTCGTAGAGGTTGGCGTAGTCCGGCTTGGGGTAGTTGAGGTGGATCTCGCTGAACCAGCCGTAGGGGCGGTCAAACAGCTCGCCCGCTTTCATCCACTCTGACAGGCTCTCTTCGATAGCGAAGCGGTTACGCTTGATATTGGCCTGGAAGGGTTCGAGGTTGATGTTAGCACGTAGTATTGACTGTGCTTCACCACGATAAAATCGATAGTTGTGAGGTGGGTCAGTGAGCTCCTGAAACCGGGTCCAACGCTTGATGCCGCGCTCCAGATCGGAGCTGAACATAAAGGCCAGGCCGGCCAGGCTCAGGTCGCTGAGGTTGACACTCGCTCCGAGGAACAGACCCAGTCCCGGCAGGTCGACGTCGTCGATCACCTGGAACTGAACTTTCTCGTAATCCTGGCGACTGGTCTCCATGCGGTCGCGAACCCGCTCGGGGGTCAGACCGATTAAGCGGTAGAAAGGTTCTACATCGATACCCTGTTGTTCGATCACGCTCAGCAGCTTGTGGATGTAGGCGGTGCGAAACTGTCCCGGCGTCATTGGCGGTCACCCTCTTGGTCTTTATCGGACACGTTCCCTTCAAGTTAGCTTCATTCGCTAAACCACGCAACCCTTACTAAAATTGTGTATTAGTTGATTTGCTAAAAAAACCAAATAGTTACGAAGTATTTTTTTGACAGTTTTCGGCCGCGTCGGTGCTGTCCATAACGGCCAACTGGGTGGCCTTTGATGACAACTGCCGTGACCTCATCCGCGATTGTTGGTTTTTGCCGGAAAAGAGATTCTGGACACAAGGAATTTTCCTGGGTGAGGGCTTCGGTCATCACCGCAACCAAACAATAAGAGTAAGCCCACCTTTTTTGAAGGTCAGGGCTTTGAGGAGAAAACGATGAGCAAGCGATATCTGCATCTTGTCTTGGCTGGGTTGCTGGGAGGCGTGTCCAGCGGTTCCTATGCGGCAGTCGATCAGAGCCAGGCCGATCGTCTGGGTAAAGATCTTACGCCCACCGGTGCTGAGCAGGCGGCCAACGCCGCCGGAACCATCCCCGCCTGGACGGGTGGCGAGACCGAAGCACCCGCAGGTTGGGAGTGGGGCAAGGCGCGGCACAAATTCTGGCCGCATCAGAACGACGCCAAGCTGTTGACCATAGACGCGTCCAATGTGGATCAGTATGCCGATTCCTTGACCGCCGGCCAGATCGCCTCGATCAAGACGTTGTCCGGTTACACCATGGAGGTGTATCCCACCCAGCGCAGTTGCGCGCTGCCTCAATCCGCTTACGAGCGTACCAAGCTGAACGCCGCCAGCGCCAAGCTCAGCAGCGACGGCAATAAGCTGGAAGCCGGTGTCGGTAACGCCGTGTTGTTTCCGATTCCCCAGACTGCCGAAGAGGTGATCTGGAACCATAAGATGCGCTACATGGGTGAGGGCTTCAAGATGAAGTTCTTATCTCATATCTCCCCGTCCAAAGGCTCCGATGCCTGGGTTAAGTTCTACAACGAATGGCTGGTTGATCTGCCGTTCAACAAGCCCAACAACCAGGGCGTTGCCGATGCCGGTGGCATCGAGGCCGCCTTTGTCTACGACACCTTCGAGCCCGAAGCGCGGATCGGTGAGAAGCTGCTCTACAAATGGAATATCAACGAGCCCACCAACGCTTGGCTGTACTTCCCCGGCCAGCGTCGGGTTCGTCGTCTGCCCACCTACAGCTACGATGCCCCGGTTATGGGTAACGAAGGTACCAAGGTGGTTGACGAATTCTGGATGTTCAACGGTGCCATGGACCGCTTTGACTGGAAACTGGTCGGCAAGAAAGAGCTGATCGTGCCTTACAACAGCTTCAAGGCCTACGACTTTACTGCCGACGAAGCGAGCATCAAGAACCCCGACCACTTCCCTCGCGATCTAGTACGTTACGAGCGTCATCGTGTCTGGGAGATCGAAGCAACCGTTGCAGATGGCAAGCGTCACACCATGCCGACCCGTCGTTACTACGTCGATGAGGATAGCTGGAACATCCTGGTGGCCGATCACTTCGATGCCGAAGGCAAGATCTGGCGTACCGTTGAAGCGCACCCCATGCCGGTCTGGGAGTTGGATTCCTGTGTCAGCATCTCCCACGTTAGCCACGACCTGCAGACTCAGCGCTGGGTAGTGGACTCCACGCCCTATGGCGGTGGTCGTGATGTGGAGTGGAACTACGCCCGTGATGGCAAGATGAATAAGAAACACTTCACCGTCAATTACCTCAAGCGTTCAAGCCGCCGCTAGTCATCCAGCTAAGTATAAGGAGAACAACCATGAACAAACGTATTATCTCCCAAGCAGTTGCCTACGCCATGCTGACTGCTGCGGGAACAGCTCAAGCGGTAACCTTCGAGACAGAGCATGTGAAGGGCACTTTCATCACCACGGTGTTTTCCGGTCTGCAGTACTCGTTGGAGAAAACTGATCCGACGCTGAATACCAACGCCGGTGGTGCGGTCGTGTCGCCCAACAAGGGCAACTACGCCAACAACTCGGTTCCCTCCGCATCGGTGCGGGGTATTCACGAGTTGGACCTGGAGTTCGATAACGAGTGGGCGATCTTTGCCCGCGGAACCTGGGTCAAGGACTTCGAGATGGGGGATACGAAATCGCCGCTGCACCCTGATGCCCAGGATGCCGCCGACGATAATATCCGCATTCTCGACCTGTTCGTCGAGAAGGGTTACGAAATCGGTGATCAGTTTGGCCGTGTTCGAGTCGGCAACCAGGTACTGAACTGGGGCGAGAGTCTGTTCCACTTCGGCGGCATCAACTACGCCACTAACCCTGTGGATATTCAATCAGCGGTGTTGCCCGGCGGCCAGATTAAGGAGATCTTGATCCCGGTGCCGATGATCACCGTGAATCAGGGTCTGACTGATGAGCTGAGTGTTGAAGCCTACTACCAGTTTAAGCACGAAGGTCATCGTTTCCTGCCGGCGGGTACCTACTGGTCCACCAGCGACTTGTTGGGGCCAGGCAACATTCTGACCGACAATGACGCATTGGGAACAGTCGGCGTAGAAGATGAACCAGATAGTGCCCAGTATGGCTTCACGCTGCAGTTCCAGGGTGAGGACAGCTCCACGGCGTACGGGTTCTACTACGCCCGCTACAACGAGAAGTTCCCTTGGGTTCGCTGGAGCACTACCCCCAGCGCTAACGCCTTGGGCTTCGATGCCAATCTGACCTACGGTGAAGGAATCGATATGTTTGCGGTCAGCATGAATACCGATGTCGGCGAATGGGCCGTCGGTGCCGAGCTGGCGTACCGTCCTAACGACGTGATCGCCCTCGATCCCTTCGGTAGCTGCTACGGCACCGGTACCTGTCTGCGCAAACAGAAGCGTTGGAGCACCGATGTCACCGCGATCAACCTGCTGACCCCCAACGGCCCCATGGGCTGGTTGTTGAATGCCGCCGGTGGTGACAGCGGTATCTTTATGGTCGATGTGGCGGCTTCCTACGTGCCGGGTCTGAAAGCTGATGATACCGACGTTAAAGTAGCCCTCGATAGCAGCAAGAGCCTGTCCTGGGGCTATGCGGTGGAAGCCAACGTCGCCTATGAAGGCAGCCTGATCCCAGGCTGGACGGTGACGCCGGGTGTGTTCTTCCGTCACAACGTCAGCGGTTCCTCTCACGAATTGCTGGGCTGGTGGCGTAATGAGGCCAAAGAGGCCAACGTCTACCTCAACTTCGTTGATCAGGACGATCTGACCATGTCGCTGCAGTATCTAGCGTATTGGGGCGGTAAGCCCGAGCGGGTGGTGGATAACCGGGATAAGGACGTGATCGCGTTCACTATCTCCAAGACGTTCTGATCTGAACCACCGGGCTGAATGCTAGCCCTGAGCGGAGCCGGACGGTACCGGCTTCGCGACTGATAACCCTTGCGACCCTTTTTTAACTAAAACAATATGAGGTCGGCTATGTTGGTCACTCTTGTTAATCGTCTGGAAAGCATGCTGTTCGGCGGACGGGCCATCGCCCTAACCTTGATGGTGCTCTTCACCGGACTAATGTCCTACTACGCCTTGCAGTTGAAAATGACTGCCGGCTTCGACAAACAGCTGCCCACTGGGCACGAATACACTCAAACATTCCGCGACTACGAAGATCAGTTGCTGGGTGCCAACCGTCTGATCGTGGTGATGGAAACCAAAGACGGTGATATCTGGAACAAGGCCGATCTGAGCCGGCTCTATGAGCTAACCCAGGCAGTACTTTATTTGCCCAACGTCGATCGCTTGTCAACCACTTCGATGTGGACCCCCAACGTCTACGCCAAAGAGATCACCGCCGAAGGCTTCAAAGCCGACCCGCTGATCCCCGGCGATGTGGTGGCCGAGGCGTTGGACGATGCCAAGATCGCCGAGATCCGCCGACTCACCAACAGCGGCGGCTTTATGGGCCAGCTGGTGGCGCGCGATTCATCCAGCGCGATGATTACCGTCAACCTGCTGGAAGCCGACCCCCAGACGGGTGAGGCGCTCAACTATATCGAATTCAATCAGACCCTCGAGGCCGATCTGCGGCGTAAATTCGAGGATGACAACACCACCATTCGTATTATCGGCTTTGCCAAACAAGTAGGCGATGTGGCCGAAGGTGGCCAGTCGGTGCTGATCTTCTGCGCCCTGGCGGTGCTGATGACGGCGCTGGCTGTATACTGGTATTGCCACTCGATCTGGCTGACGGTACTGCCGATCGCCTGCTCGCTAGCCTCGCTGGTGTGGCAGTTCGGCACCC
>JBALWH010000048.1:0-35320 GCA_036960175.1 Motiliproteus sp.
TGCCCCATGCGCCGTCACCAGCGTAAGAGACACCCGGACGATCAGGAGCTGCAACTTTAGCACCGATCATAGTAGGCAGTGCGTAACCACAGTTACCGAAGGCCATTGCCGCGAAGAATGAACGTGGACGCTCAAAACGCAGGTAGCTGTTAGAAACAGAGTTGATGTTACCGATGTCGGTAGAAACCATAACGTCTGCAGGCATCGCTTTTTCAAGCTCACGCAGAACCTGACGTGGGTGCAGGTAAAGACCTTCTTCACCAGCTTGCTCGTCGATCATCTCCATGGAGTAATCGTCACGCTCGTGGATCCACTCGTCCAGTTCTTTTTCCCATGCCGCTTTTTCTGCAGCAACTTCTTCAGCACGTGCAGCGCGGTTATCCAAGCACTTAGCAGGCTTGCCTTCCATCAGAGCCATGATAGATTTTGCTGCTGCTTTTGCGTCACCGCAAATTGCAACGTCAACTTTCTTAACCAGACCCAGCATCTTAGGGTTGCAATCGATTTGGATGACCTTGGCGTTCTTCGGCCAGTAATCCAGACCGTGCTGAGGCAAAGTACCGAATGGCCCCAGACGAGTACCCAGAGCAAGAACAACGTCAGCCTTAGCGATCAGCTTCATCGCAGCTTTAGAACCCTGGTAACCCAGAGGGCCACACCAGTTAGGGTGAGAAGCCGGGAAGGAGTCATTGTGCAGGTAGCTGTTTACAACAGGCAGACCGAGTTGCTCAGAGATAGCGATCGCTTCATCGTATGCGTCGCCAAGAACAACACCACCACCAGAGATCATCACTGGGAATTCAGCGTTAGCGAGCAATTCAGCAGCAGCTTTCAGAGACTCTTCACCACCAGCAGCGCGTTCGATGCGGATAGGAGTAGGAATTTCACAATCGATATCGCCGTAGAACAAGTCACGAGGAATGTTCAACTGAGTAGGACCATTTTCCAGCATAGCGCGGTCGAAACAGCGAGCCGTGTATTCAGCCATACGAGTGTTGTTAGTAACAGTTACCTGGTACTTAGTGATTGTTTCGAAGAAAGGCAGCTGTTGTGCTTCCTGGAAACCACCCAACCACTGAGTGTTAGTGCCGGTTTCAGGAGTGATACATACAACTGGAGAGTGCGCCCAATAGGCTGCAGCAATTGCAGTAACGAAGTTAGTAATACCAGGGCCGTTTTGAGCGATACATACACCGTGGCGACCAGATACACGAGAGTAACCGTCAGCCATATGGCCGCCGCCCTGCTCATGAACAACAGGAATAAGACGGATGCCAGCTGGAGTGAAGATATCCATGGCGTCCATAAACGCTGAGCCCATGATACCAAAACAGTCTGTTACACCATTTGCAACGAGGGTTTCTACCATCGCTTCACTAGGAGTCATACGAGCCATATTTGAATTCCTTATTATTGTATGAGTGGTGGTATTACCACCGCCAAAATCAATTAACGGTTAAGCGTTGCAAGGCATCTAACAACACCTTAGAGCAACGGCAACTTTCGGCCCTTAGACACATTAAAACTGCGATGTGACCTCGGACAACGTGCTAACAGATTAGAAGGTTGGCCCAAAAGGCAATAGAACCAGATTGGAAAAATGGGTTGATCCAAGATTTATGATGACAAAGAAATCAAACTATTTACTTATATTTCAATAGATTAAAATACATGCTCGTAATTTGACGTGTAAAAGCGAGGCCTGAATTAATTTGGCGCATTTAGTTTCACCCCTTCTAACATCTATACAAGCTCGCCTAGAGACACCCTTGCCAACTGGACTTAATAAAATAGAAAACTGGCCCTTTTAGATTCTGGCGTAGGAATTGATGATGCAACAACACAATAATAATTGCTCCGTAAAGGCGCCGAAGGTAGGGACATGATCGAGCTAACCATCAATGGTACCTCCGTAAGAGTCTACAGCTTTAAAAACCTAACAGGATTACTGACACTCTATACCCAAGGAAAGACTCGAGTGGCAGTGGAGCTCAATGGTGAAATCATTCCACGCAGCCAACACACCGAAACGCCCATCAATAACGGCGACAATATCGAAATTATTCACGCCATCGGCGGCGGTTAGATACACCAGACATTGTGATTAGATCGATACGACATTCCATACAATAAAAACAGGTGAACTCCATGACTTCGGTAGATATAAACTCTCCTCTTATCGTCGGCGACCGCGCTTTTAATTCTCGCCTGATGGTCGGCACCGGAAAATATAAGGATATGGAAGAAACCGGTCTGGCGATCCGCGCCAGCGGTGCTGAGATTGTGACCGTTGCGCTAAGACGAACTAACATCGGCCAGAACCCAGGAGAGCCCAACCTGCTGGATGTCATCTCCCCCAAGGAATATTGCATTCTGCCCAATACTGCATTCTGCTATACCGCAGAAGAAGCCGTGCGTACTTGCCGTCTAGCCCGTGAGTTATTGGATGGTCATGACCTGGTAAAACTGGAAGTGTTGGGCGACAACAAGACCCTATATCCAAACGTCACCGAAACCCTTGCTGCCGCAGAAACGCTGATTAAAGATGGCTTTAAGGTAATGGTCTATACCAGCGATGACCCACTGATCGCAAAACGCCTGGAAGAGATGGGCTGCGTGGCGGTTATGCCACTTGGTGCACCGATCGGTTCAGGCCTCGGCATTCGCAACCCTCATAATATTCAACTGATTCTTGAAAATGCCAATGTACCCATCATCGTAGATGCCGGTGTAGGTACGCCATCTGATGCAACATTGGCGATGGAATTGGGTTGTGATGGTGTGTTGATGAACAGTGCAATCGCCCATGCAACAAATCCAATACTCATGGCTCAAGCAATGCGCAAAGCCGTGGAATCAGGCCGTGAAGGCTATTTGGCGGGCCGCATGCCAAGAAAAGCCTATGCCAGCGCATCATCACCCATTGATGGAATCATTGGCAGTTAGGCTCACGTGTTACCCCTAGCCAACCGACTCCATGTTCAACAGAGAATTTAGTTATGATCGTTATTAATAGAAATCCTCAATGGACATGGTGCCCGGATTGGTCGCGAAAGCGGAAGGGGTGCTATACCTATTGCTGGCTAACATGGGGAACGCTACAGGTAACAATCGTCAACAAGCGCCTTAGTCAAGTTGTACAAGACCAAGTACGCAACGCCATTCAACAGAAGAATCAAGGTTACGGAGCCAGTAAAAAAAGGGTCCGATAGAAACCACACACACCCAAACACTTTGATCCAAACCGTTTCAACCTCAAACGCTTATGTTGAGCTACTGAGCACCGCCGATGCTTGCGTTGGTGTCCGCGTAGAAATACTGGTCCACACTCTTAAGTTATTAAAGGTCGCCTGTAGAACATGAGTAAAATCACTTCCCTGGACAAGAGTAAAATCAAATTTCTGCTACTAGAGGGCGTACATCAATCAGCCGTTGATGCTCTTAATGCAGAAGGTTATAGCAACATTGATTATCAAAGCACCGCTCTTAGCGAAGAACAGCTAATTGAGCGCATCCAAGACGCTCATTTTGTAGGTATTCGCTCCCGCAGCCAAATCAATGAGAAAGTACTCAATGCTGCCAGCAAATTGATGGCCGTAGGCTGCTTTTGCATTGGTACCAATCAGGTCAACCTTACGGCTGCCACCGAGCGTGGCGTCACCGTATTCAATGCCCCTTTTTCCAACACCCGCAGCGTCGCCGAACTGGTACTGGCTGAAGCGATTATTTTATTGCGAGGGGTAGCAGAAAAAAATGCTAACGCTCATCGTGGGGTTTGGACGAAATCAGCCAAGAATTCCTATGAGATTCGCGGCAAACGCCTAGGAATCATAGGCTACGGTAGCATCGGATCACAGCTCAGCGTGATGGCAGAATCCATGGGTATGAAGGTCTGCTTTTACGATGTGGTAACTAAGCTGCCTATTGGCAATGCATCTCAAAAATCATCTCTGGAAGATTTATTGGCGTGCTGCGACATTGTCAGCCTGCACGTCCCAGAAACTCCCTCCACTAAATACATGATGGGGGAAGAACAGCTAGCCAAAATGAAGCCGGGCAGCATACTCATTAATGCGTCAAGAGGAACGGTTATCGATATCGACGCACTGAGCAACTCATTGCGAGAAGGCAAACTGCTGGGTGCCGCCATTGACGTATTTCCGGTTGAGCCCAAGTCCAATGACGAAGAATTTGTCTCACCTCTACGTGAATTCGACAACGTGATTTTGACGCCTCATGTCGGTGGTAGCACCATAGAAGCTCAGAAAAACATAGGGATAGAAGTAGCAGAAAAACTGGTCCGATACAGCGACAATGGCACCTCTATCACCTCTGTGAACTTCCCAGAAGTCGCGCTACCTTCCCATCCAGGCAAACACCGTTTACTGCATATCCACGAGAACGTGCCAGGCGTCCTAACTCAGATCAACAGTATCTTCTCAGAAAATAACATCAACATAAGCAGTCAATATCTGCAGACCAACGACAAGGTCGGCTATGTAGTCATGGATATCGACGCTGAACACAGTGAGCTAGCGTTAAAACAACTGCAAAAGGTTGCTGGAACCATCCGCTGTAGAGTGTTGTTCTGATCGCAGAATTTTGTGGGATCCCACCGCTTTTAGAAGAGATTGGTGAAGCCTAGCGGGGGAGCCTGTAAATAATAAGAAACCATACGTAATTATCCATCATATCCCTTAATTACATATTGAACTGGACTCTATGTAGAGTTCATATCGCTGCTAGGGATCCTGTGATTAAGTCCTACTTATTGAACGCTATCGCTCATCAAAGCCATTCGGCCGATTAATCGCCAGTCTTTGCTCGTTTTTTGATCATCTACGCGCCGTTTTCAAGCATGCAGACGGATCTATCCTACGCTCGAAGCATCTGATCCACTCGAGCAATATTCGACAGCGCAAACAACATTGCCAACTTACAGTCATTCTTCATCAAACCTCGGTAGCGTGCCTTGGTAAAACCAAACTGGCACTTGATGATACGGAACGGGTGCTCGACCTTGGCACGGATACTGGCCTTCATGTATTCGATGTTGATAGCCACTTTATTGATCCTCGGATGCTTCTTCAGCGTCCTTAACTTTCCAGGCTGCTCTGCAATGTGCCAATCAACGGCTATGTCTTTTAACTCTTCTCGCTTTTCTGCTCCGCGGTAACCTGCATCCGCGAAGATAAAATCTTCGTCACCGTGCAACAAATGCTTTGCCTGATTTAGATCGTGTTCATTGGCCGCAGTCGTTGTAAACGTGTGTGTTAGGCCCGTTCGAGCATCGACACCGATATGGCTTTCAAGCCAAAGTGCCACTGATGGCCTTTTTTGGTCTGATGCATCTCGGGGTCACGCTCACCCGCTTTGTTCTTTGTTGAACTGGGCGCTTCGATGATAGTGGCGTCCATCAGCGTACCCTCTTTGATCAGTACGCCTGCTTCAGTCAGCCAGTTGCTGACTTCAGAAAAGATCTTTTTGGCCAAGCCATGACGCTCCAGAAGGTGACGGGATTTTAGAATGGTAGAGTGATCGGGAATCGGCTTATCCAGTGATAGACCTGCAAACAGGCGCATGGATGCAATTTCGTAAAGAGCATCCTCCATTGCTGGATCGCTCATGCTGTACCACTGCTGCATACAATGGATACGCAGCATCGTTGCTAGCGGATAAGGACGGCGGCCGTTACCAGCCTTAGAGTAATGAGGCTCGATCACCGACTTCATACGTCCTAGAAAGATCTCTTTGTGGGTTTGGCGGCGCTTAGAACAGTATTCACTGTCGGCGAAGGTGAGCTGGTGAGCCATCGAACATTCCTCAAATCATGAGGGTTAAGATTGCCTCATGCTGGGGACTTCATCACAGGATCCCTAGCCATGATCTGTTCAACAGTGATGCGAGCGCCCAGCAGAGCGATTCCAAAACGCAAAATAGATTTTGCAGAAAACGTGATTCCAGCGACACATTTGCCCTCTAGAGACAAATAGTTCAAGGCCATTCCCATTAGCAATGCATAGAGAATCGTCGGGCCACCATAATGCTCTGAAACGAACTTGGCGGACATGCCTACTAAAAAACACACCGTAAAACCCGGTGCAATGGAAGATAAAACCCTATAAAACTTGGATTCAAACGGGCCTGCATTGCCAATACTTGTTGACATAGAACATCCAATTAAACTATCAGTTACTAAAAGAGGTTTTATTTTAAAAAGGAGCAAGCAGGAAAACAGCAAACGTTTGCATATATTTATAAACAGCCTCCCCGCCTACTCAAGACCCAAATAACAAGAGAGACAAAGAAGCTATACACTTAATGTTTTATACAAAAACATCAACTTATTCTTAAAAACAAATTAAGAAAAACTTAACATCATAACTAAAATATTAATTAAAAAAAATTGCTTTAAAAGTCATTACAACAACCAATGCAAACGTTAATATATAAACCATTCTAATAGTAAATTGATAAACAGCTCTTCGCAACATAATCTCTTTATAATAAAAAAGATCTGGAGATACATTTTTTTTATCAATCTTTCTAAAAGGAGGCCCTAATATGTCAACGCATCTTAACAATCCCAACGCCACAATCGCATAGAATATAATTTTAAATTTAAGAAACAATGCAAAAATGCTATTTTGTGATTCTATTAATGCGTACATCATTCCAACTACAACGGCCAGCATAATTGATACATGGGTTAGCAGCGCAGCACTTTTTGAGTCGATAAGATCCATATCATATAAGATGTGATCTATATTATTAACACTACCTCTTAGGTCCGCATAATTATTTTCATCAGAGATTTCTAAACGCATAATTCTATATAAAATCTTATCTACAAAAACCAACATAACTAGTCACCGATAGATCAAATAATAAAAACATTATATAAACAAAAAAATTAATCCAAATATTCAAAATCAACTGCATTCACTTGAATGTTCTATAATCACAGCATAAGCAGGTAGAAATTCACAAACTCTACTTAACGAACTCGTAATAGGATCTGTATGGGACGTCATAATCAACTCAGCAACCCCGAACTCTTAAAACTTCAAAACCTATCTGCCTTTGGAGCTATATCCATAGAATCAATAGAATTTCTTGTAATTCACGGAGAAGAGATAGAGCTGAGCAATGATTCTGTTCTATTTCATACGGGTGACACCGCAGACGAATTTCATATCGTACTGGAAGGATCGATTAGCCTTTATCAGAAACGCGGCGACAAACTGAATCTAATACGAGATTTTTTGCCGGGAGATCAGATTGGAGTGACCGCCATGATTAGTTTAAATAAGAGACAAGGCGAAGGAATTGCCAAATGTAAATCCAAAATCTTGAAAATAAAAACATCCATATTCAATGAGCTCTATTTGCTAAACAAGCAAGACTTCATACTCCTAGTTATGAACATGTTTAGAGATATGGCCAGAGGATTAAAAACAGAACGAAATAACCACTAATCTATCTGTTAAATAAGTACTTTAAATGGGCCATATAAAAACAGCCCACTATCAAAGCCAATTACTGATCAACACCACCAATTGGACTCCAAGACTCAGGTATTAATATTTTGTTCTCGATACTTTGAACCAAAGGCCTCATCTGTTTGGCATAGGACTGCCACTCTTCACTTGCCTGTAAGTCTGCTCTTAGACGTTGCCTTTCATCTAGCGATTCATACCCCCACATATGAACAACCTGATTAAGCTGCCCAATATCTGTATGGAAGTATCCAATCATATTACCAAGAATACGGATTTGAACGTCTTTACCTTCAGCTTCGTACAGTTTCAAAAACTCAGGAACCTTACCATTTTTTAATGTATAAATTCTTTCATCTACATACATGATGACAAACCTTTACTTATTATTAATTTTTAGGACAGAAACAACATTTACAACACTGATTTTCTGATCAAATTTATACCTACCGCAAATAATGTGAAAATAAGTACTTTCTTAAAAACTTCCTGGTCTATTTTGTTTCTAATAAACTCGCCAAAAGTCACCCCCATGAATACGGGTACAAGCGCGCTTAGAGACCACAACAGTTCTTCGGCTCCGATTACACCCATATAGAGATACATCGAGAACATCGGTACCGAACCACAAAACCAGATAAAACCAATGGTTCTTACAAACTCTTCCTTTTTTAATCCCAGCGCCATCAGATACATCATGATAGGAGGACCATGGACGGTGGTCAGGCCACCTACAATTCCAGCTCCCATACCAGTCAGCGGTCCCACCCAGCGCTCTTTCTTTTTCGACACCCGAAGCTCTGGTCGAAGAAAATTAATCACCGCAAAAAGCACCGCCACTGCACCGATAGCACCCAGTAAAAACTCCGTATTTGCCTTAGCTACCATCACTGCACCGGCACATGTCCCAGTGACTAAGGTTAATATGATGACCCTATATCTGGACAAAGTTTCACGGTAACGACCACCTTTGTATGCCTGCCAGGCATTAGTCACTAACACCGGCAGAGCAACGAGAGCAATGGCTGTTTTAGGTTCGATCAACACCGTTAGTAGAGACATAGCTACCACCGGAAAACCAACCCCCAATGCCCCCTTCACCACCCCCGCTAGACATAGACCCATAAGGACTAGAGTCATCGTCATCGGATCAATCATTTTCAATTACTCCTGCTGACCATCCTCACGCAGCAACTGCATGAATTCAGTTAATTGCCCTAAATGAGATTTCCAGAGACGCCGCTGCCCGCACCCCATCAGGTTGCTGACTACGGTTTGGGCGGCAGCCCTTTGAGACTGCCGCTATAAAGGTAGGACGCGCTATTTCATGGTAGGCATCGCAAACTGGGACCGGCTTGCGTTCGCTTGCCAACGAGAGGTAACAGTTTTTAACTGGGTAAAGAATCGAATTCCTTCCATACCATGCATATGGTGATCACCAAAGAGAGAGTTCTTCCAGCCGCCAAAACTGTGAAATGCCATTGGTACCGGAATAGGAACGTTGATGCCCACCATACCGGCCTGAACGTTGGCTGCAAATTCCCGGGCTGCATGACCTTCCTGCGTAAAGATTGCAGTGCCATTGCCGTACTCATGATTATTGATCAGCTCAAGCGCTTCGTCATAGCTGTCCACTCGCACCACTGAGAGTACCGGTCCAAATATCTCTTTTTCGTAGATCCGCATCTCTGCCGTGACATGGTCAAAAAGACAGCCGCCCATAAAATAGCCATCGCCATGCTCAGGGTTATTGGTACGGCGACCGTCTACCACTAAGCGGGCGCCTTCTTCGATGCCACTCTCAACAAAACTGAGAACCGTATCCAGATGAGCAGCAGTGACCAGAGGTCCCATTTCTGCATCAGGATGAGTACCCGGTAGCACTTTCAAATCTTGTAGCCTTGCGGTTAGCGCCTCTATCAGTGGATCAGCAATATCACCAACAGCCACTGCCACGGAAATTGCCATACAGCGTTCACCCGCAGAACCAAATGCTGCGCCCATCAATGCGTCCACGGTGCTATCCAAATCAGCATCAGGAAGCACAATGGCATGGTTCTTCGCACCACCCAGAGCCTGAACACGCTTACCGTGTTCAATACCGGTTTTTTGCACATACTGTGCGATAGGCGTTGACCCCACGAAACTAACTGCCTTTACGCTGGGGTGCATCAACAAGGTATCGACCGCTACCTTGTCGCCATTCACAACATTAAAGACCCCTTTAGGCAGACCCGCTTGATCCAGCAATTGTGCCAAAAGCATGGTGCTTGATGGATCTTTCTCCGATGGTTTCATAATAAATGTATTACCGCAGGCAATCGCGATAGGAAACATCCAGCAAGGCACCATCACCGGGAAATTAAACGGCGAGATTCCGGCACAAACCCCAACCGGCTGCCTGACAGACCAGCTATCAACCCGAGTACCAACATTCTCGTTATATTCACCCTTCAACAGATGCGGAATACCACAGGCAAACTCGATCACTTCGATACCTCGGGTTACTTCTCCGCGGGCATCATCCAGCACTTTCCCGTGCTCTTTTGAGATAAGTGCAGCCAGTTCATCGGTATGTTCATTCATCAATTGCAAAAAACGCATGATCACTCGAGCCCGGCGTACGGGAGGTGTTGCAGCCCATGCGGGAAGCGCTTCTTCAGCAGCCTTAATGGCTTGTTCAACTTCCTGAACAGAAGCAAGCGCCAGCGTTGCTATCTGATCACCGGTGGCCGGATTATAAACCGGAGACGTGCGCTCTTGCTGGCCTTCAATCAGTTGGCCGTTTATATGATGTCCAATAGAATTCATGGTGTTTTTTCTCCGTATTTAAGCTTTTGGCGCTGCGTTAATAATTCGAATGGGGTGGGTGTCTGGCTCACCAATCACTTCATCACCCCTATGTGTTGTTTCCCCGTATCGTTTCAACGCTGGCGGCTTGAGACCCTGATAGAGTTTTTCCAGTTTTTCGTTTACCGCATTCTCGTGCTTTACAAACAGACTGTTACCTTCGCGGTCGTTATCGACGATAAAGGGCCCTATTTCATCGACTTCGAATATCCACATCGCCTGGGCAATACCATTATCTTCCAGCCAGTGAACATCCTTTACTTGAGTGATGCGCGAGCCCAACATCGCACCTGCGCCATAACCCACGGTAGAAAGGTATCGAGCGCCTCGGGGAACGAAGATTTCACGATAGGTCTTTTCCGGCATGCCCCCTTTTCCGATGATTATTTTGGCGTTTGAAACTTCAAACCAATCCTTCATCCACTTGCCAAATCTAAAGCTTGCGGTGGCCGTCACCGCTCCTACATCGTATCCACCGCTACCATTGAGTGATGCGGCCGGTGAACAGTGAAAGTTAACGTTGGATACTTCTCGAATATCCACCGGTAGTTCGTCCCCTGCTTCTAATACTCGTTTGTAAACACCTTCTCGGGCGGTGTAGATCAACCCGGTTAGGTATACGATGTCTCCCTGCTCCAAGTTATCGACATCTTCCTGCGACACAGGCACATTCAGCTTTACCACGCGCATACTCATTTGATCCCCTCCCGGCGGTAAAAATCAGTAAACCAGTCAGGATCGTCTTTGTATTCGACCTGCCCATTGGCATATATTCTTGCGGTAGCACGACGGGATGAGTGGCAGAACGAATGGATACTCATGGGCATGCCACCGGTGTGCGTGTAAGCCACTTCAACATGACAATCCACCACTAGGGTCTGGCCTTCAAACCCCATAGGTCCCATGCCGATCTCATTTCCCAAGTCCTTAAGTTCTTGCTCTAGTTTGGCGACATCAGGATCAGGGTTAACGTCACCGACTACACGCAGACAGGCCGCTTCCTTGCCGATACGCATACAGGTGTCTTTGTTTCCACCAAGGCCAATACCGATAATGGCGGGTTGACAAGCAAGTCCTCGCCGACCGAAGGAAGCCATGGTGTCGAGGAAGAATCGCTTGATGCCGTCGATTCCATCACCGGGGAATAACATCCGATAATCGGTGCCGAATAACCCTCCTTTGTGGACCGTCGTCAGCTCAATCCAATCGGCACCCGGTTCAAAGCTGTAATCAACTTCCGGCGCATGTATGCCGACATTATTGTTGTTATCTTTACGGGTCAGCGGATGCACCCGATTTGGCCGCAAAGGAATCTCCTGAGTGGCCACGGCAACCGATTGGCGTACAGCATTCTCCAACGCAACAAAACCACCGCTCACCAAAGCATTGTTACCCGCCTTTACGTAGAAGCGTGGCAACCCGGTATCAGCACACATCGGTCGCCGATCTTTCTCGGCAATTTCATAATTGTCCAACATGGTTTTGATCACAAAAGAAGACAGTTCTTCCGTTTCACGGCCCGCAGCCAGCTGCAGCGCATTTTTGTAATCGGGTGGTATATCTATTGCTGCCCGAACCATCAGTTCTGTAGCCACCTGCTGAATTAACTCACTAGGTATCAGTTGAGTGTTGTAGTTTTGAAGCAAATTTGAACTCATTATGCGGCTCCAGTAATTTCTTCTTCGATAAGAGTTTCGCCAGGCCTAACCCGAGTAAATTCAACCGGTACCTCTGTCACTACCATGTCGCCACTTTCGAGGGTTACACGGGTAAATGTGCTGGTATCCAAGTCACCTTTTTCGGGATAGTCATCGCGGAAATGAGCCCCGCGAGAGTTCTTTCTCGCTTGGGCTGCTTTGATAATTGCTAGGCTGACTGAAGCTTGAGAGTGAAGATTAAGCCAGTCATGCCAGGTTTGGTTGTAGCATTTGCCAGCGTCAGCAATGCCGGTTTCCAGTAAGTCCTTCAAGATCAGTTGAACTTTTTCATAGGCCTGTTCCAACCCTTCCTGAGTTCTAATAATCCCAGCGTCGTCCCACATAGAATCCAATAACCGGCTACGCAATTCGACGATATCGCCGCCGCTATTATTGAACGGGGTTTCGATAAACTTTAACGAGGCGTTGATTTGATCTTCATTTGGGCTGGAAAAAAAGCCGTCAGTTTCGATCCACTTGGCTATCTCCTCACCCGCAACACCGCCATAAACTGTTGAATTAGCAACGCCGTTACCTCCCAAGCGATTCGCCCCATGGACACCACCGGCATCTTCACCGGCGCAGAATAATCCGGTTAAAGCTGTTTTAGTTTCAGTGTCAATTTCTACCCCGCCCATCATGTAATGCGCTGTTGGTACGACCTCCACTTTGCCGGCCGCCAGATCGGCCCCGACATCGGCACAACGACTGACCATACCTTTAAATTTTTTGCGGACATTATCTGGACCTAGGTGCCCCATACTGATGTAAACACCCCCCTTCGGCGTGGTAAGGCCCTTTTTCATTTCGCGGTAAATAGAACGTGAGACCACATCACGAGTTGCACGCTCAGCACGGTCATCGTACTGGGACATAAAGCGCTCCTCGTTACCATTAAGCAGGTGTCCGCCAGCGCCTCGTAAACCTTCTTCAAGCACAGTACCCGTCAAGCGAGTATCTTTACCCGCTAGCAATCCAGTGGGATGAAACTGAACCATCTCCATATCCCGAAGCGGCAATCCGGCGCGCAAAGCCATCGCCAATCCATCGCAAGTTTTCTCCCCCGATGGGGTGTGGTAGCGATACATGGAAGGGCCTCCACCAGTACCCAACATCACAGCCTTAGCTTGCACAAATAGTGGCTTACCGGTGCGAATATTGATCATCAATACACCGGAAATTCGCTCGCCGGTTTCATCAGTGATAATTTCAATCGCTCGGTGATCTTCCAGCCGATCAATAGGACGAGACCACACCTGCTCGGCAAGCCGGTTGATGATCTCAATCCCGGTCAGATCGCCTTTATGAATAGTTCGATCAAAGGTCTGACCGGCAAAAGCTTTTCCGTGAAGCGAACCATCTTCAACCCTATCAAAGAAACAGCCGATCTCATTCTCAAGCTCCAACACCCGCTTGGGTGCTATCTCCACCAATTTCCAGGCCAGCTCTTGATTGGGCACCCAGTAGCCACCATTAATAGTGTCCATAAAATGGCGCTCGACTGAATCCCCATGATTCAAGGCGACGTTATAGCCCCCCTGAACCATGCGAGTGCAGCCGCACTTACCCAGCAACCCTTTTACAGCGACGGTGATCTTCAGATCTGGATCATTTTTATAAGCATGCAGAGCGGCAAATAATCCTGCCCCCCCTGATCCTAGGATCAAGACATCGGTTTGTTTTTGTTCAATATTCATACATCCTCCCAAATACCCTAAAGGGGACCCTCAGGCCGTTCAAAATGCTCGCAACAGAAACAAGCAACCTGCTGCCATGGCACCGGTACCCGCCACAGAGATCAGATATCCCTGCCACTCTTTCCAGGCAAAAAATTCAATCACCAGCAAACGAACGCCGCCCAATAAGTGGACTGCCAGTAACCCCACCAATCCTGCCTCTGCAAACTTCACAATCGGCGCATCGGCCCAATAAAGAAATCCGTCCAGTACCTGCTCACCCTGTAACACCAAGCTTAAAACGGTGAAGTGCGCGGGTAGAAACAATGCCAGCAAGACGCCAGACCAACGTTGCACAAATGAGGCCCAATACTCCTTTTTATCTCGATTTGTGTTCATAGGACCAGGCCTCCAATTGCTGAAACACCGACAATATTTAGGGCCAGAAAAAAACAAATAATCAGGATTCCTGCACTCCATCCTTTCCATCCCAACACCTCACGAGCAACGGTGCGCAATCCAATAGAGGCGTGGGTTGCAGCTGCCAATACAAAGAGGCTATAGAACAATCCAAAGACGTAGTTACCACTGGTGCGGCCAAGGATTTCCTGAGCAGAAACCCCACCCTGAATGGCGATCATCATTCCTGCCAGATGAACAACGACGAAGAGCCCTAGCGCCATTGCACTTAACCGGTGGGCTAACCAAATTTTGAATTCGAGACGATTACTCATATCTGCCCCTTCAAAGTCGCTAGGGAGACTTCCTTCTTAAGACCTGCAATTGACCGAGTGGGATTAAGTTGTAGCGGACAGCGTGCAACACACTGAGAGTTGGTGTGACAGTTCTGACAGCCACCATCACCACTGACAGCCTTCAGACGCTCAGGACCGGCAAAATCTTTCGCATCGTTAACCAGAGACCATGCCCGATTAAGAGCAGCTGGACCTAGATAATCTGGATTTGACGCGACTACATCACAGGCGGCATAACAGCAACCACAGTTAATACATTCAATCGCTTCATCCGCTAGTTGACGTTTTGCGTTATCCGGTTTGATTGGCGCAAACTCTTGCACCGGAGACTCAGAGGGCTCAAAGCGTCCCTTGGCTTCCTGCCACTTATCAAAGAACTGCTCCATATCAACGACTAGATCCTTAACAACCTTAAAGTTGGACAAGGGCTCCAGTCTTAACTCGCCATCTTGAAGCGCCTTTCGAACTAAAGTTCTGCAAGTCCAACGAGGTTTGCCGTTCACTCGCATGGCGCAAGATCCACACATGCCGACGCGGCAGGCAAATCGGTATGAAAGCGTAGGATCAACATCCCGTTGAATATGAGTTAATAGATCAAGAATCGTTTGCTCTTCATCATATGGAACAGTAAATGATTCAAAATCAACGCCCAGCTGCCCTCGGGCAATAGTCACTTTTATTTCTTGTTTATTATTAGCCATGTTAATCACCAAATCCTCTAAATAAATTTAAAATGGCCGAATCACAGGACTAATAATATTCTTTAGATTTGCTTAATGAAAACGATATAAACTGAAGGGGTTCTTAAGCTTTTCTTATGATAACAAGATTAAACGAACATTTAGAATAATCATGAATTTATTCACACGACCGACAGAAAACAAAAGGACATTACCAATGGATAATACTGATAGATTACGAAAAACCTCAGTATAAAAGTTCATTATAATTTTTAATGAAGAGGGGGAAAACCTAGAAGGGGTAGAAGAGACTACAAATACAAAAACTAAATATACTCCATATTATTCAATGACTTAAAGACGATCAACATAATACTTAAAATAATATAGTAGCGACCTTAAAATAAAAGACCGCTACTATAATAATCAACATTCATAGATGCTTATTCTAAATCTAAAGCCATTTTAGATTCCTTTTTACTATTCATATGGCCCTTGATCAAAAAGAATAGCGTCATCGCTGTGAGGAACCAGAAGAACCACGTAATAGGTCCTCTAAACATAATGCTAAAATCCCCCCCTGAAACCAGCATAGATTGCCTGAAATTGTCTTCCAGCAAGGGTCCAAGAATAAAAGCAATCAAGAAAGGAGCCGCCGGAATTTCCAGTCGAGCCATGAGATAGCCAATAAAGCCCATGACAAACATCACCAGCACGTCAAATAGAGAGTTGTTGATGGCATAAGCACCGTAAACACAGAGCACCAATACAGAGGGAAAGAGAATTGTCCTGGGAACATCAACAATATACTTAAAAACTTTAATCGCCGCCCCACCGATAAATAACAAAAATACCGAGCTCAGTATCAGCCCCATAAACAAGGCATAAATCAATCCCGCATTGTTCTCAAACATCAGGGGGCCAGGCTGAATTCCATGAATCATGAAGGCACCAATAATTATCGCAGTGACAACGTCTCCTGGAATACCCAGCGCCAGCAAAGGAATCAATGTGGATCCACAGACTCCATTATTACCCGCTTCAGCAGCAGCCACCCCTTCAAGTTCACCTTTACCAAAATTGTCTTTATTGGGCGAGTTTCGACGCGCTTCACTATAGGATAAGAAGGCAGAAGGTGCCGCACCGATTCCCGGTATAGAGCCTAAGACAGCACCGATAAGACCACCACGACAGATTGACTTAAAACAGCGTTTATACTCGGCAAAAGTAACATGATCACCACCAAGTTTTCGAACAGAACCGTGCTTATCAGAAGGATTCAATGCAAATGAAATTATTTCTGGCAACGCAAACAAACCGATTAAAACCACGATAAAATTAAGCCCTCCCATCAGGCTGGTATTACCCATGATGAAACGATCTGTACCGTAGATTAAATCAAGACCTATGGTCGCAAACAGTAGTCCAAGCGACGCAGCAAAAACACCTTTCAGTAGCTGATTACTGGAGATCCCAGCAATAATCATCAGCGAAAATACAACTAAGGTAAAAAACTCTGGCGGGCCAAAATTCATAGCAAATGACGCCAGCCAACCTGCGCATAAGATCAACGCCAAATTCGAAATAATATCCGCCGTACAAGACGCATAAAGCGCCATCCCTAAAGCTTTTCCTGCTTGTCCTTTCTCAGCTAACGGATAACCATCCATAACTGTTGCACTAGAAGCTGGCGTCCCCGGGGTTTTAATTAGAATGGCGGGTATCGAGCCGCCAAAAATCCCGCCTTTGTAAACACCTAGCAATAACAAAATTCCAACAATCGGTTCAAGGCTAAAGGTAAACGGTAAGGTTAAGGCGACAGCCATAGTCGCAGACATTCCAGGAATCGCCCCACCAATCACACCGATAGTCACACCGATAGCAAGTGCCAGAATACTGCCAGATCCGGTTACCAGCGCAAAGGCTTCGTGTAATGTATCAATCATGGCAACCTCCAGTAATCACCCTGTGGAATATCGACCCCGGCAATGTGAAAAAAGAACACATACAGAATCAAAGGTAAGATCAGACCCACAGATAAAACCGTCATTCGATAGGTCGAACGGCATTGAAATAGCGAAAAAAACAGGAAAGCCGCAACAGAACTGGCTGGCAATCCGATCACTGGTATCAAACTGTAATAGCCCACCAGCATCGCAACAAACCACAGCATCCGGACAGCGGTTTCCATCGAAGATTGAGCTTCTTGGGCTTTGCCTTTCACTTCTGATACGGGAGTACTGGATTCAGTTTCACTGCGCTCCAACATCCTCTGTACTACCATTAAACCGCCAATCAAGCACATCATGCCTGACACAACATTAGGCCAGAACGATGGTGCCAATACAGCATTAGCAACAACTCCTGGAGATACTACGGTTTCAGGGATGATTACTATCAACAAAGCAATCGATAGCGCAAATACTCCCAACCCCAGCATCAATTCTTTTTTTTGTGTAAGCATACTGACAGGCCTCACAACATCTTTTTATTCGATGTCCAATTCAAATTGAACGCACAAAAAAACCCCATGTGCCAATACAGGCACACAGGGCTATAAGCTCTAGTTAACTTTCATACCGAGCTTATCAACAAGGACTTTGAAGGTCTGATACTGGTTTTGAACGAAATTTGTAGACTCTTCAGGATTCATGCTGACGACCACGGAACCCAAGTTTTCCATTTTTCTGATAAACAAAGGATCACTGGTCGCAGTTTTTAACCACCCTGCCCAAGCATCAACAACACGGCTATCTAGAGAAGATGGACCCGCGATACCAGTCCAACCCACCAAAGACTCTAATTCCGGATGTCCCAATTCTGCAGCGGTGGGAGCTTTAATTCCTTTAACACGTTCCTTAGTGGTAACGAAGAGGGGGTTCATCTGACCGTTCTTTATAAACCCAGCCAAAGAGGAAGAGTTTGTACAGATAAATGTCGCAGTTCCAGTTAAAACTGCAGTCGCGGCAGCACCGCCGCCACGCATGGGAAGGTGAACTACATTCTTCAACGGCTCTTCAACTCCAAAGGCATCCATCACCATGGCTCCCGCCAACTGGTTCATAGACCCGACGCCAGAAGAGCTATAGCTCACCGATCCAGGCGTTTTTTTAACCATATCGATCAACTGATCTATCGAATCAATACCGCTATCTGAGCTGGTAGCACAGACCACTGGGTTAATTTCATAGACACCGGCAAACTTAAAATCATCCAGGGCATAAGGCAGCTTACTCTTCATAGCTGGATTAACGGTGTGGGACCCAACTCGTGCAGCCAACATCGTATAGCCATTGCCTGATGCCGCTTTAACACTCGCAGAGCCCGTAACACCGCCGGCACCCGTACGATTAACAAGAACAATAGGCTTGGGTACCTGCGCAGATAAAGTTTGCGATAGAGCTCTAGCAGAGATATCTGTAGCACCACCAGTACCGTAAGGGATGACCAAAGAGATTGGGCGTTTGGGATAATCTGCAAACGCTTCGCTTGCTATTCCCATGGTGGCCACCCCCACCAACACAGCCGCATGCACGACTTTTTTTGATGACCTAAACATACCAGAATCACACGATTTCATTTTTATTCTCCGTAGCGACATTAGATATCGAACTTGCTGTGAGCCTGATAGAACCGAAAGTTATGCCCGACCCACAGTGCTTTAAACAAGTACCGCCTAACAAAAGAAGCGGACGAAGAAATATTAACATTAAGATATGTTTATCAGATCAGTATATTCTTAACATTATCATAAGGATTACTTAACTAAATTCTAAAGATATTCAGGAACGATCCTCCCATGAACCTAATCACAAGCCATTAACATAAATATTACTTATATACTTGACTTTATAACCAGATCTTATTAAGTATATTGAATACTATTTCCAGTCTGTAGGACTCTACCGCCATGTCTATTCGCCACCTAAAAACGCTGATTGCCATCGCTGATAAAGGCTCATTTATCCAGGCCGCTGATGCAGTTTTTATTACTCAAGCCGCAGTCAGTATGCAGATGAAAACCTTAGAGGCAGAGCTGGGAGCACCATTGTTTGATCGCACCCACCGCCCTCCCACATTAAATGAAGCCGGACTGGCATTAATTCCCAAAGCTCGAAAAATTGTCCGTTCCTACGAACAGTTTATGGAATCTCCCTCCGTCGTCGATAAACTTTCCGGCCATCTTTCAGTAGGTTCAGTTCCAACCATGCTAACCGGGGTATTACCTTCAGCCCTGGTGAATCTCAGATCATCACTACCAAAACTACATATTAAAGTTTCCAGTGGTTTATCCGGCCCGCTGATCACTCAAGTTGAGCGTGGATCGATTGATGTAGCGATCATCTCAGAACCACCATTGGAACGTCCGGGGATCGTCTGGCAACCTTTCGGTACCGAACCCTTAATCGTTATCGCCCCTTTGGATTCGGCCAATCTGCCCCCCGAGGAACTGCTTCGCACACAACCTTTTATTCGCTATAGCCGTAATGCCTGGGTGGGACAAATGATCGAAGATTATCTCAAAGCTGAAGATATTGAGGTCAATGAAATCATGGAGCTAAATAGCCTGGAGGCTGTTGCAACCATGGTCTATCACGGTTTGGGCGTAGCAATTATCCCGCATCGTAAGATTGCTTATCCGGGTAACCTACCAGTCAAACAAATTCCATTTACCAAAGACGTGCCGCTGCGGACACTGGGGATCATCGAGCGGGAAGATAGTCGCAAGTCCCACCTTACCAAGGAGCTCCTCGGTGAACTAGAAAGAGCAGCCAAAGATTAATTTATTGTGCTAAACAAAGAGTTACTGATTAGAACTAAAAGCAGCATCGATTAACTCTTTGCCCAGTTGAGGTTCAAACTGTTTCCAGACCGGCTGCATCACTTCAACCCATTCTGCTATCTCTTTAGGCTGCAAACTGATCACAATAGAGCGTCCTGAATCTATAATTTTTTGGCGGTCACTTTTCGCCTGAGCAACAGCAACCTGATTGCCATAGATGCACGCTTCATCCACTGCCATCTTGAGCTCATCACGAATATCATCAGGCAACGAATCCCAAAATTCAGTCGAACTCACGACCATATAGTCCAGCACGCCATGGTTAGTTTCTGAAATATATTTTTGTACTTCAAAGAATTTCTTAGAATAGATATTCGACCAAGTATTTTCTTGGCCATCAATCGCGTTGGTCTGAAGCAGTGTGAACACCTCAGCATAGGGCTTTTTAATCGTGATAGCGTCAACTGCTTTAAACTGAGCGGCGATGACATCGGATGTCATAATACGAAACTTCTTCCCTCTAACGTCCAATGGCCAACGCAGCGGACTATTCGCAGTCAGTTGTTTCATTCCATTATGAAAGTAACCAAGGCCTTTAATCCCTTTACTTTCCATGGAAGCAAGTAATTTCTGACCATATGGGCCGTTCTGAAAACGCTCTACAGCGACCATATCCTGAAATAGAAAAGGCAGGTCAAAAACCTGTATTTTATTTGTATATTTTCTAAATTTTGAGAGTGCCGGTGCTGCGAGCTGAACGTCTCCCAACAAAATGGCCTCCAAGACATGGCTGTCTGAAAACAGCTGAGAATTAGGATACACCTCAAGCTTTAACTTACCTTTCAAACGCTCATCCACAAGCTCTTTAAGCTTGTTAGCCATCTGTCCTTTAGGGGAATTAACCGCTGCAACATGAGAAAACTTAATCAGGATTTCTTCAGATTGCGCGACTGGCACAACGAGCAGAAATAGGCTAAAAAAACAAATAATATGTTTTATCTTAATCATTAATGGTCATCTACTGCATATGAACGAAATAGTTCGTGGAATAGTGTTATCACCTATCTGGGATTCCCACTATATCATTACAGCTGAAGGAGGGCTCTCCATCAACTGATCGTCGTGAAATCCGCAGAAATGGTGGTGGCTATACCTACCGTACTACCCAGACAGACCAAAATACCTGGAACCAATCACGTCAGCCTAAGAAATGTAAACTAGTTGTTAATCCACAGTTTTCTCAGGTCGTAGAAGCTAAACTCAGATTAGATTGACCACCGGAGCAAATAGCAAAACGGACGCAATAAGTGCCGTTTAAACGGCGATAGGTATGGGGGATGCGTACAGCCACAACAACCTCATTGGCACAGGTTATTGACACACTTCGAAGCTTCAATTTTTAAATAACGCTGAAAGCCACGAGATACGTGGAAAAACGTTAAAATTGGTGGAGCCTAGCGGGGGCTCCCACAAAATGTTTACCGCAATAATTTCAGCATGTTAGCCATGCCTTCGAGGCATTATCGTAACACATTACCGGCAAATAGAAATCGGCTGATGAGCCGCTAGCCAGCATATTTCTCCACCTATGCACAATTGCCTTACGTGTTAGACAAGATCAGCATTCTTGCCCAGGGCAGCAACAAATCTCAAAGAAATAAAAACATCGTGTAAAATTTGGAAAGCTTCCTCGTAATGGTTTTTGCACACGTTACGGATTAAAAATCCGTTGCCGAAAGGCGTGGCGGTTCGAGCCCGCCCACTGGTACCACTCTTTAAGCCCCCCCACAAATCTATTGTTTGCTGGGGTTAGCGACACAAATGCGCTTTTTCGAAGCGTTATCGCAAAAATCAAAAATCTCTAGTTAGACAACACCATAGACACTCCCGGTGCACCTACTGTCCCGTCTGTGCGGTTTCTGTGCGGTTTCTGTGCGTCACGGTATCCTACTAAATCCAACGATATCCAAGACACCTACCATCCACCCAGGAATCAAACCTGTATCTAAGACAGCAAATTTCGGGACAGATCCGGTACTTGGACACTTAATTTAGCCCCGTGACAAAGCAATCAGCAAAAAAAACCTACTGACTGCTTTTAGGCAATTACATCCAAATAGCCTGATTTACAGTGCTTCTAACGCGTTTTAAAGTTTGCGGTCCCATTAGCGGAAACGTCAACAACTCAACATCAGACGTATTCACTAGCTGCTCAAGGTTAGTAATGTTGTTATCACGCAGCAAACCCACCATGTAGTCGGTCAACCCATAAGGGTAAGCATTTGATTTTTTGAGTATCTCTATATCCTTTGAAAGGATATCCAAGTCATGGTCATCTAAAGGATCTGGAAGCTCTAATTTAAATAGTTCACTTCCTCTATGAAATTCCACTGCATCATCTTCAAAGCGCATCCACTTTTCTGAAACTGCCGTACTAATTCTACTATTCTCAAGATACTCTGTAATATTACAAAGGTTTAGTACATACCTAGTACCACGCCCTCTAGATTTCATAGCTCTAGAAACTTCTTTTCTTGCAATAAAACCAACGTACTCTAAAATCTCAAGGGGCTTATTAAGCCGCTGCCCTATTTCTCTTAATACAATAACCGAACGTTCGCCTTTACTTCCAGACTTATCAAACAAGATCTGAGCTATTTCTTCGGCAGGCGCAACCATTGGTTGATACATACCTAATTTTGGTTCTATTTCTTCCAACAATGGCCAAAAATAATTATTAGATAACTGTTTAAACGCTTCTGATATATGACCCAGAGAAACTGCAGAATTGCCATTCAACGATGTAATCAACTGATTACAACTATAAATAAACGCCCGCATATTACCGAGAACAGCCAGCCCTAAAATCTTACAAACTTCTGATTTGGGAAGCGCTGTACTGAACTTAGTATTATCGAGAGATTGAGAAAACCTTCTATCTAAGACTTCTTCAAATAGCCTTGAGAAATCAGACGCTGTTTCCGAACGATTTACATCGATAACAGTTGCGTCATTATATACATCGAAGCGGGTTCCAAATTTAGTAACTCCTGGGTATATCGAAGCTTTACAAGAAATAGAATTATTAGACAGCGTTCTAAATATATCAAAGAAATCGGACAAGCTAGTTTCACGTCCTATATGAGCGGCATCATCGAAAAGAAGAACTATCCTCTTACCAAGCTCAGACGACAGGCTTGTTAACAACCGCTGTAATTCCGATACTGTGTAAATATCTTTTTCAAGATCACTGATATCTAACTGCGATACAATTTCATTAATAACCAATTTACAAAACAGTTCTATATATTCTGGACCGGAAGACCTTAGCAGATCTAAATGCCTTAAACTTACATACACACCTACTACAGCACTACTACTATCTTTTGGATATAGACCATTAGAGGCCTCGATCATTAAGGCGCTCTTACCACACCCCCTGGCTCCTTTAAGCAGTACAGGGCCATGTGCACGAAGCTTTGAAATGCACCTTTTATCTTGGACTGTAAAATAATGATATTCTGAAAACTCTTTAGCCTCAAAATCCTCTGCAGCAAGTACTAAAGAATTATCTTCATAAGTTTCATATTCCATTACTAGATAACCTCCAAAGCTTTAGAATTTTTATAGTTCATGAAAGCCTCTTCTTTGGGGCATTTTTGATAAGCATGAGGAACTCTAGAAATGAGCAATCCAAGCGTAGCTACAACATAAAATGTATCATTTAAAAAATTTAAAACAGTATCTCGATCAAGAATTGATTCTTGGGGTATAAGCAGCTCATGATGAATACCTTTAGACAAGGAAGAATACAAGGAATTTATCTTAGATCTTAACCTTTCAATCAAGCCTTTAGCATCTGTTTGAATCAAGACACCGTACCACTCACCTATAGAACTCTCATTACCTTCATCAATTATTCTCTGCGCACTATTTATCATAACAAGCTCAATTTGATATGCGCCTAGAATAGCTCTCGTGGGGTCCTTAAGTGATTTCTCGTCCCATATATTTGAAACCGCTTTGTCCACAACATCACCCTGCCAGCGTATCGCAGAGGAATGCGGTTTTCCCAAGTCGTAGTCGTTCCGCTCCTGCTTCCCTTTCATTAATAGAATTTTGAAAGGATCTAATCTAGCTAAAAGCGCAGTTACGCTCAATTCAAGTAACGATCGCCCAAGGTATGGACCGTAAAGCGATAGTTTTTCATCTTCTAATAATGGAAGATCTACGATTTCATTCGTAACTTTCTTTAGTGATTCAGAAAGATGTTTTAATATTTTATCGATATCAACGTCGTCATCAAAGCCATACCCACAGATCAACTTCAATAGACATTCACTTCTATCAGGCACTGTTTCTTCCATTTCATACCTATATATTTTTCTGTAGCCGCACGACAATAGTGACGGTGTGCGTATCAAGCACCCCCAGCATATACCTCTTCTAGCCTACTCATTCCGAAGAGGCCGTATCACCCTGATAGTGAACGAGCTTTCTAGCCAACACCAGAGATAGACGCTACGCAGTGCGAAGATTGTCGTCGAAGACCTTTGTTGCAGCAAGGTTTTTATAAACAGCGCCAGCCTAAACATCAACCATATATCAAACCTCTAGATATCTGCTCTGGAGGTTTGCATGATCAAAAAATTCAAATTCACCGACCCGCGCATTAGAGCGCTACACGTTCGAGACCCGTAAGCATAAGAACCAGATTGCGGAAGGCATCGACCCGAAGGCAGCTAAAGAGGAGCGCAAGTCGTTACCGACCGTCAGCGAGTTCTTCTGGGATCACTACCGACCCCACATCAAGCGCAGTAAGAAATCATGGGATCAGGACATCCAACGTTTTAGTCATTACGTAGAGCGACTCTAGGCTCGATCCGTTACCGCGACCTTAAAGCGATGGATGTGCAGAACCTGCAAAATATGCTGATCAACAGCTACAACAACCGTAAGCGCTTATCACCCAGCACCTGCAATCGAGCACTCGCCATTTTGAATGGCAATGGGAGGGTACGCATACCGGCTCGACATCATCCCTAGCGATGAAGCGATGAAGGTCCGTTTGTTGAAGGAGGACTATATACTGCACCATACACACATCACATTATATACCGTAAGTGCATGTATTTTATAGAAAAAATATTTTACATGCATAAAAAAAACAGCTAGGATAACAGCCAAATCCCATTAATAAATTCTAGATAGAGGCATATGGAAAAGGCGCAAAAAACAGAGCTCGACAATCAATCTGAATTTGCCTCTGCTGCTCGAATTCACCAAAAACAAGTAGGAGGAATGCATGCTAAAAACTAGAAAAGACTTTTCATCTGAACTAAAAAAGATGTCGGATCAGCTGTCCCAGTTAGGCACCCCTACCGGCTATGGTTGTACAGAAGAACGTTTTGACGAGTTGCTTGGACTTGCTCGTGGACTCAATGAAACCAAGCCTGTTCGCATAGTAAGCAAATGGATGTGGCTGGATATCGATTACACGGAGGATCCTATAACTCTAAAAGAATTAATAGAGAAAAACCTACAGCCGTCGAGACTAAAAATCCGATTCATCAATTTTGACGAAACCGAAGAAGTAAGGGGTAAAACCTGGTTTTACAGCTCCTACTTAGTCTCTCTCCATAAAAACGCACTCGTTGAGACTGAAGACTTTTTTTACATTCTATTTGGTTCCGGGATTAGAAGGTGCCTGACACCCGAGGATGTGAATATGGGTATGGTTCAAGTATGAAAAATGAAATCCCCATGATCCACCTAGTGCGAGAAAACCCGCTGGGTATCACCGGCATACTCAAAAACTGGTGCATCCATCGAGTGGATTTATCTACCCTCGCACCTAAAGTTGCAATGGCGATTAATAATCTGTGTGACGAGGAAGGCTGCCGGCCGCTTATTGCCTATGGTGAGGTCGTTATGGATTTCAAAGGCCGGTTCCCTCCTGGCACAGCAATTCACACATCAAACCTTATCGGCCTCAATCTTGAGTCAATGACATTGAAAACCTTGAACAGCACCTACCAGCTCCAAGGGCCTGGCTTAATACAGGATAAGACTCTTGATCAGTTTAAAGAACCCAAGCCGATGCATGCGGTTCTTGCCACAAGATACCAACTCAAACAGGAAGCCGACCCTAGCCTAAACACCAGAGTGTCAGAAGCATTAAGGGAAATGATTTTCGTAACCTGTGAACGAAATCGATACCAAGTTGTTGTTGATGGCTTTAGATCGAGCAAAGCCCCAATGGCCACTATCAAGACAGAAATAGCAAATCACTTCGGCTGGCTTCAATAAGGTCATGACATGGAAACATTTAATAATTAAAGCTGTAATTTCCAAACTATTCAGCACGCTTGCAGACCTACAAAAGAACCCCAAGCCTTTGCAGAAGCTTGTTGAGGGCTTACCTGCTCATCACCGTTCGACTATACGCAACCGATGCCGCTCATTAGATCCTATGACCTGCGTAGGACCCTGACCTGCATTCCAAATACTTAATTTTTGCTACCGCTGCTAGGTCGGCTCTATAAATGTCCGGAACTGTGAATTGAATCCAATAACGATTTTGACAGAAGGCGCAGAGATATGAATTTATTGCGTCCCAAAACTTATGACAACACTCATTCATGACTACTAAATACCGTATTATATATACTCTACAACACATAACTCATTGATTTTATTGCAAAAAATACTTTACTTTTATGAAAAAGCAGCTAAAGTAATACCTAAAATCCGTTAATGAATTCTGGGTGGGGGCATATGGAAGAGGTGAAAAAACCAGAGCTAGGTAGCCAACTTGAAATTGCCTTAGCTACCAAATACTCGTTATTTCAACGGGGTGCAGACAACTACTCATACGATGTCTACGGTCTTCAGTGCGGTCCCGGCTGGCTGTCGCTGCTACTCGAATTTGCAGAAAAAACTGAAGAATTGGATGCCAAGGTTCGCTTGCACCAAATAAAAGAAAAATTTAACCGCCTAAGAATCTATTACGAAGCCCTTCCGCACGCCGCGGAATGGCTCAGCGCAAAAACACAGCATTAATAAAGGGGACTTCAATGCCTGTCTCTATGTACTCATTCACCCTAGTCTATGCGCCGGAGCACCCGATCAGCGACGAAAACATCATCGTTTATCGGGAACTGAATTTAGTCCAAATCCAGTCTCTGGGTGGCGAAACATGGGCGCGACACGCACTGGATCGAGCGCTGATTAAATTCGGAGACCTGGTCCATGCTGAAGTTGCTGACCGTCAGATTGCAGCCTATCTAGAGCAGCGATGCGCTCGAGCTCGCTGCGTAAAATCGACGTGAAAAATGGCATCGTTTACATCGATATGGACGATACACTTTGCGACTTCAAAGGGACGGTTAAACAGCGACGTGAGGCCAATAAAGCCGTTGGGTTCCCTCAGTGTCAATACGGTTTCTTTACTGCACTGAAGCCCTTAGAGGGCGCTATCGAAGCTGTGAATTGGTTCTGTAAATCGGAGCACTTTGGCCTCGAATTCTGTGATCGATTGATCCTCTGTGCTCACAAGAACCTTCTGAGAGGTAACTACTTAATCGACGATTCCGATCACGGCAAAGGCCAGGATAAGTTCACGTGAAAGTTAATTCATTTCGGTACCAAGCGTTATCCGGATTGGGACGCTGTGATGGCTCGATTTAAAGGAGCCCCGCATGACTAAGACGTTTCTGAATGAAACACCCAACTTAAAGAAGAGGATTGCTACATGCCGCATTCCAGCATTTTAAAAGCCTTGTCGTTCGCCTCTGTAGCTCATACAGGACAACGCCGAAAAGGTGATCAAAATTCACCTTATATCAACCATCTAATAGAAGTCGCCTACCTGTTAGAAAAATTCGCGAACGAAGACGATCCGCTCGTTCTACAAGCGGCAATATTGCATGACGTTCTCGAAGATACGCCATCGACCGAGAAGATCCTGAGGAATAATTTTGACCCTCAAGTAGTGAGCTATGTATTAGAGCTCACAGACGACAAGTCACTCCCGCTTAAGGAGAGAAGAGCTAAGCAAATCGAGCATGTCTCTCAAGCCAGCATGGCAATCAAACGTATAAAGTTGGCTGATCACTGTAGCAATATTGCGAGCATCCCTCCCGCCTGGGATCGGCAGCGAGTTGTTGATTACCTTAGCTGGTCTTCCGCCGTAGCAGAACAATGCTATGGCGCCTCAAATGGACTGGCAGACGAATACATTATTCGTCTGGCTGAATAGCATGAGCATAAAAAACGATATTAGCTATAGCGAGACATATCGTTTCTATCATGAAACGTTATTCGACGATGAGATCCAAGAGGTATGCCTAGAACTAACCGAGCCTACCCTCTTTGTCGTCGATAAGCAGACAGCTAACCAGCAGCTAACTGTCACTATTGGATTGTCGTCTGAAGAGATGGATCAAATTGCAATCGCTGGGATAAAAGAACGGCATCTCCAGGGCGCAGTCGGCGGCCCTATTGGAAATAGAATTTGGCAGCCCGGATTGTGACTATGAGTGATCAAAAAATAGGGGCGGCTAAAGGTCTACTGAAACATATAACAACCAAGGCGTCGATTAGCGACGACAAGTCACGGGATTCCGCGTTCGAGGATCAGACGGCACTGACGCTGACAGCGGTCTCAGATCTGCATCTGATGTTTGATGTAGACGATCCGTACCAGCTGCCGGTTCCCGACGCGGCTGACCTAGTCTTGCTAGCTGGTGATATCGCCGACAAATGCAAAACCAAATATCTAGATTGGATACTGAATGCAACGGCTGGAAAACCGGTCGCTTATACGCTCGGCAATCATGAATTGTACGGCTCGCGGCGAGATAAAGTGGCACGGGAATGTCGTGCCGCGTTTGCTGGCTCTCACGTCCATTTTTTGCTGAACGAGAGCGTGGTGATCAACGGCATTCGCATAGCTGCCACGGATCTGTGGACCGATTTTCAACTCCATGGAAAAGGACCCCAAGCTATGAGAGAGGCCGAGCATCAGATGAACGACTACAAAAAAATCCGGGTTCAAGTGCGGGATGGCTACGGACATCGGTATCGAAAATTGCGCGCCACGGACACGCTGGGTTGGCATCAAGAGGCGCGCGTTTTTATTGAGACAACACTCAATAATAGCAAGGAGCAAGTGGTGTTGATGACCCACCACGGCACCTCGAGAAAATGTATCCGCCCAGGCTATTCAACTGGATTGCTCGATGCAGCATATACGAGCGATCTAGAGTCGCTGTTTGAGCGCACGAAAAAACCACCCGTCTTGTGTGTCCACGGACACACGCACCAGCACATGTGCACACGGCTCGATTGTGGCTCAGTGCTGTATTCAAATCAGCGCGGGTACGCGCATTACGAGCGCGTACCCGGTTACGATCCTGAGCGATTGATCCAGATTTCGGAATCAGGAACAGTGACCGTCGATGGCTATCCAAGTATCTAGATATAGACTCTTTTATGGGCGACATTCACTACTTTATAGTGAATAAGACTGAAATCGTATTACACGAGTATTACGAATAGTGACGAGGCGCCAGATGTTTTTGATCAGCACAGAATCCGAGTACGCGGCCGCATTAGCACGGATCGAGCATTTAATGAACGAAAACGGATCCAGCGCGTTAGAACAGATCGACGCACTCGCCGCCGCGATCGAATGCTGGGAGCATCTGTCACCTGAATTCTCGGATTTTAATCAATGCCATTTTAACAATATTTTTGATGCAGTGACTGACGACCCGGCTGAAGCGGAGGCTCTGCGGCAGCGGTCAAATGCGCTACTGAGGATCCGAGAAATAATTCTTGAGCGCGGCTGGAATCCGCCCACCGCAGTAGAAAAAACCGGACTGACGCAGTCGCAGCTCAACACGTTATTAAGCGGCAAGGTCGATCAATTTAAGATCGATATTTTGCGCATCATCATCGCTAAGCTCGATATAGAAACCGATGGGCAACGGTGCTGAATGTGCATAACTACGTATTACGTTCGCAGTACGAATAAGAGCCGGAGGCTAGGGGTGAAAACCATCACCGTCACGCACTGAGAAACTGTTTTGATAGTATGCTGGATGAGATTACCAACGGAACAACGTTACAAGTAGCGCGACGAGGACAGCCGTTTATCGTACTCATGCCCAAAGTAGAATATGAAGCGGTGATGCAGACTTTGCTTCAGCAAGAAGAAGCGGGTGCTGATGATAATGGGTAGTTACTTTTCCCCTTCAGTTAGCCCCATGTCGCCTTTTAGGGGTTCCGCGGGCAATATTCTCACTTTCAGCTAAGGCGGCGCGAGTTTCAGCATTGGGACTTTTCAACACTGCTTTTCCATCAGGGGGCAGGATCCCCTTTGGCCGTACGGTTCAGCCGGGCACGCACATGTTATTTTTTCTCGCAGAGGTCGCCATAACGGTGTCCTATCCTGCCACGGGGGGCATCGCTAGAAAAAGGAAAACCAATCATCACAGTCTGAGATTGGAAAGCACCAATGATACTCGGGGCAGTCCAGCCGTAAAGGTTCCTGCATTTTTGGACAATATCATTGTTGATCATTATCTTTTCCTAGACGCGAAAACTGACGAAACTAACATCATCTTCCGCAGTGAAATTAATCCGCAGTCCAAGGACAGTGGACGACAATAGATATATATAGAAAATCGTACTTCCTATACATATCGGACCTCACCTGTATAGCTTTTCGCGGTTTGCTGATGTAACCCGAGACTCAACCTGCCTCAGAGAAAAGCAGCTCACCCAACTCAGTCATCACTTGCGCTGTAACGGCGTCCAAGCGTGCAGGTAATAGATTGTCAGCAGACTGCACCGCTACTAGATCCTCATCAAGCGCCGCCTGAAGGCTATACTCGACGATGCTGGCAGCGATATCCTGAGTGGTCACTTGTATGACTAGCAGCTAGTTTGCGCACTCTTTTATACGGGGCATTACTCTAGTTTTTCAGCCTTAATGCACTTTTTTGGCATTAACACTCCTATTTTTCAACAGTGACCTGCCCCGCCTTATTAATCCAAATTCGCTGTGCCGGATTAAAACCCTCTACACGGTCAAATCCGGTATACCCCCGTTGATTGGTATACAGCACTGAGCCGCAATCTAGTTGACTGCATAGATATTGATGCGTATGTCCATACACGCAAAGAATCGGTTGCTGCTTACATTCCTCAAGCAGCGGCTCGAGATTGCTCGTGTATGCTCCATTCAAAACGTCCCCTTCATACCCTGGTGAAACGCACTTTCGAGAAACCCCATGATGCGTCATCAAAATGACCGGTTCTTCACTCGTGTTTAGCGTATCTCGAATAAAGCACTTGGCCTGCTGGTGCCAGCCCATCGTGTCAGTACCACGTAATTTCCGATATCTGTCACCGTAAGCATCTTTCACTTTGACGCGAATCTTTCGATAGTCATTCATTTTTGCTTCAGCATCTCGAATCGACGCCGGACCTTGTCCATCAAGCAAAAAATCCGTCCACAAGTCTGTTCCCGCAATTCGAATGTCGTTAATCACAAATGAATCATTCAGCAGAAAGTTAACGTGCGTACCGGTGAAAGCCGTTCGACATTCGCGAATAGCTTTATCTCGACGAGTACCATAGAGCTCATGATTGCCTAACGTATAAGCCACTGGCTTACCGTTGGTCGCATTCAAAATCCAATCGAGATAAGTATTTTTACAACCATCAGCTATGTCACCGGCCATCATTACTAAATCAACATCATCCGGCACCGGTAACTGGAACAAATCATCTCGCTCATCGAAACAAAGGTGGATGTCGGATACGGCTGTCAGTGTCAGCGCTTTATCGCTCATTGGCTTAATCCCATAAAACAAACATGAAAACAGGTCTTAATCACATAAAATGAACAAGTCGGCTCACGGTGCTGAGCTTAATCCTCTAAAACGAACCATCACCGCTTGCCAGTCGAGGTAAGGATTGGTGCCAAAATGAATGAGCTCTCCAGAAAATTCATCCTGTCCTTTGGCGCAGCCACTGCCATCGATTAGGTAGTCACCATTTAGAAGTTTTTTGTGCGCACAAAGGATCAGGCGACCGCAGAACTCGAGACCAAAATGGTTCTCAACCCATACCCTCTTTTCGGTATAACTGAGTGGGATTCTGACGGACAGAGCAGAGAGCAAGAACGGTTCGAAAAACTCAGGTCAATCTCGGGTCGAACTGACCGAAAATATCGTTCAAATGGAAGAGCTGGCGTTTAGGGTTAATGTATCCTGCGCCATCAAACAAAGTGCGGGCCCAAAATCGGTCCATCTCCAGTTCATCGATGTAAACGACTTTTCCACGTAACGTACTGTTGAGACGCCGGCACGCACGTTTCACATCAACCCCGTTTAGGACAGTGGTCTTGCGAGAAATGCCGTGAAGCGCTTTAGCCTCATCACTCCAATAATTCCAGAGCTCTATGGAGCTTTCGGGATGAACCGGGAACTGATCCCGCTTACCTGACTGAGTATCGAGCCAGGCGATCTCGATGGAGTAGCTGTCTACACCTAAGCCTGAAGCTTCGATACCCAAAATGACCATTCCCTTTCCTCAACCTCAAACAGATGTTCCAGCTGCATCATCGATAAGCGGGGATTCGGAATATTAGCGTCTTGAATGACACGACCATGCAAACACGCGCCTGTATCGATATAAACAGAATTCCCTCGTCGCTTAGGTGCTTTAACCATGTCGTGTCCATGCACGGTCAGATCTATATTCCTCACAGGCTTTGGGTGGAAAATTTCGTTCGCTCGAATGCTCCACAACGCATCCTCCTGGATCCGCTTATTACACAAAGATGACTCCATCGTTAACCAGTCCTTAACCGGACAACAGGCATGAACAATACCCACACGTCGACCATCACAAAGCTCAACTTCGATAGCGATCGGCATGACTAGAATTTGAGTTTCAGCCAGCTTACGAAAGTCAGGATTTTCAGCAAAAAACCGAACCGGATCTTCGGCCCAAGCATCACCTCCGTTCTGCATCCACAATATTTTATGGACGTGGTCAGGTTCGGCCAGCCACCTAAACATGAAATCATCATGATTGCCTCGCACTGCGTGAAACCAAGGCTTATTTAATAGCTCAAAACAGGCTTTGGAGTGCTTACCACGATCGATTAGATCACCCACTGAAAATAAGCGATCAACGTCTAGATCAAAGCGTACGTCAGTCATACGTTTTTTTAGTTGATCGAGCTCTCCGTGAAGATCTCCAATCACGAAATCTCGACCTTCAGTGTTCGCTTTAAATCGCTGGATATTCATTGCTGGCATCAGTGTATGGTGGGCTCGTTTTCACCCTTTTTTTCAAGAATGGATTGTCCAACTGTTTCAGAATAATCAGCGGGAAAAGGTCCTGTAATCTCAAGCCCAGGACCTTCCAATTTATAAATACTATTCAGGGTGTGAACGGTCCCTTTCTCCGAATCGAATTTCGTGATCAGACTCGAGCGCATCGTGACACCAGGGCAGAAACGCCCTGCAAAATCTTTTACCACCTCCCCGATAACTACACGTGGTATTAGGCCTCTACTCTCTTTTTTGAACGTCACTAGCTGCTTTTCAGGCAGCACAACTGTGTGCAGCCTCCAGAACTTCAAAATACCTGTTATTTCGCCATCCGATATCTCTGTCTCTTTATTGCAAACCTTTAGCGGCTGGTACGATGAATTGTGATTGATAAGGGCCAGGCGGTCTTCTGCTTCCTCTGGAACGATTCGCGAGCCGACTTTTATACCGGCTTCGCGCAGTCGTTTAAGGACTTGCTTGGCTCCACCATGGAGCAAATGTATTTGAACGATCCCCGCTTTCGGATATAGCAGGATTCGACCCACGTAATGTACATCGCCAACGTCTTCCTGTGGTCTATCCAGCATTTTCAGTAACTCGAAACTATGAACAGTAATTGGCATGATAGGCTCCTTTACGCCCTTATCGGTTGGTAAGCTGCTTAATTCGATTTTGTAAAGGCATCAAACTCATCCTGGCTCGGTTCGCTGTTATGAGCGACACAATCAAACTCCCCGCAAAAAGAACAAATGCGCCCAGGTAGATTTTCAAGTTCGTTCGCTATATCTGACAGCTGGTTCCGGGTTGCGCTGTCGCCGATCACATAAAAATACAATCGAAAGTGACCATACTTTTCCTTACCAGGGCAATCTGAATTGAAGCATTCAGCGCTACCGAATTATCCAGAAATCCCGTTAGAAGCGGTATCCACCCTGGCCCAATTTCAAGTCCTCGCTGGTGGTATGGATCTCGATTATCACGTTCTCGAACCACGCTGGGATACTGTTTAGTAAGCAGTTCTCGAGCACGCCCATCACGTTCCAATCAAATCCCATCGTTGGCTTATCCGGATTAACGTTCACTTCTTAACTAACCCGACATAGGACAGCAACCGAGCAACATTTCGCGCATCATCAATCCCGCGGTGATAGCTACCCTCGAAGGCCAACCCAACCCGCTCTACCGCAGCTTTAAGTCCTTTAGGGCGACAATCCTGAATCTTTGAGAATTTCAGCTTGACGTTAATGTGCTCGTCAGTAGGAAAAGGATATTTAACCCCATGAAAATCACAGTCCTTCGCAAGCTGATTTCGGTCATAATACCCCCAACTGCAAAACACCGGATTCTCAAATTGGCTTAACCATTCCTTAAACCTTACTAACACCTCTGGAAATTTTGGTGCGGCATCCACCTGGGCTTGAGTGATCGTAGTCAACTCTTCGCAAAAATCCGTTAGTACCGGATTGCGAACCGGCTTTACGAACGATTCGAATTCACTCAGAACTGAACCGGAGTAATCAACCGCAACACAGCCGAATTCGATAACTTCCATTTCCTCTTTTAGAAACTCACCGGTTTCTGAGCAGGTCGCTTCGAAGTCGATTACTATGTAGCTCCCTATTCGTCTTCTCATAAACATCACTTTCCCTACCTGTAATCGAGAATACCACTTCCGACGCAAAACACAAATATATCTTATTAATCAATATGTTATTAACTACCGCACAGTATATTCCGTACAATATTAACGAGGACTTATTGATTAAATTAATTGCCGAAAACTTCCAACAACAATTCCTTCCTAACCGCCCGCCAGCGCAGATTTCAGCTCTATTTTCACTTTCAGTAGGGTTTAATTTAAACGCTTGTGATCACGTCCAAAAAATATTTTCATTCCTACGAAAAACGGACGCTGTTGCGCCCGTTTTGATGCATTCCCGCGTTGGGGTTAGCGGCTTTAGCTCTTTAGAGCTGGCTCAACCCACATTTCGATCATCACCTAACACAGAGGTGTCGTAGTGCTCC
>JBALWH010000049.1:0-33271 GCA_036960175.1 Motiliproteus sp.
CTGCCAAGCCTGCTGCTGCGAAACCAGCCGTTAAAGCTGCCGAGCCTGCTGCTGTGAAGCCAGCCGTTAAAGCTGCTGCCAAGCCTGTAACAAGCAAATCCGCCCCGAGGACTGCTAAAGCGGCTCCTTCTTTCGCTGCTCCTGCTCCTAAGGCCAGATAAAGAATCGTTAAGCAATAAACGCTTAAATAAAAAGCCGGTCGCTACGACCGGCTTTTTTGTGTGTCACTGGTAATGACTTCATACCTAAACTGCTGTTTTTATCACTTAGCTTTGGCCAATGCAGGCAAAGGTCCCTCCAACCCCATGGCAAAACGCATCGCTTTATTTTTCGCTGGTATGATTTTCTGAGCCAAACCAAGACCGATATTGCGGAATATTTTCAAAGGCAATTGTTCGCTTCTGAAAATACGATAGAACAGGTCCATGGTCGTCATCATCGATAGATTATGCTTTCGCCGTTGCTGCTCATATTGCCTCAACACTTCCATTGAGGCGATATCGCGGTGCTCTGCAACCGCTGCCGATAGTTGCTCTGCCAAAGCTGCCGCATCCAACAGACCTATATTGACACCCTGGCCAGCAAGGGGATGAATCATATGGGCGGCATCACCCACCAACGCTACACCGGGTTTAACGTAATTCAGCGCGTGCTGGCGTTTCAGGGGAAAGCTAACTCTGGAGATAATCCGCTTGAGTTTGCCAAGATCCTGAGGAAAACTAGCTAACAACTCAGCCTCAAAAGCATCATCCGGCAAAGACAACAAACGTTTCACTTCAGCCGGGCGGTTGTACCAAACTAGCGAGGCGTGGTTTTCAGTTAATGGTAAAAACGCCATAGGCCCGGCGGGAACAAATTTCTGCCAGGTTATATCCTGCTGTGGGTAGTCTGTTTCGACATAGACCACCAACGCATGTTGAGCATAGTCCCAATTGTGCACGCCAATACCGGCCTGCTGACGAACGAGAGATTGGCCACCATCGGCCCCCACCAACAACTTAGCCGACAGGGTTCGGCCATCCTCCAAAACAACACGACTGCCCTCTCCCCGGTACTCAATGTTGCCAATGGTTACGGGACAGAATAACTCCAGATTGGCGCATTGCTCCATACGCTCCCATAGCGCCAACTGAATAACCCGATTTTCTACAATATGGCCAAGCACTGGCTCATCAATATCGGCACTATCAAATAAAGTGTCGCCTCGAGATTCGGTTTCCCACACCCGCATCCGACGGTAAGGACAGCAGCGGCGCGTACTTATTCCCCCCCAGACTTTGGTATTTTCGAGTATCCTCTGGGACGCGATACTGAGGGCCGATACCCGCAGGTCGTGAGGCTGGGAAGGTTCGAATGCTGCTGGAACATGAGTATCAAGAACAGCTATACGCAGACCGCTATTTTCCATAGCACAGGCCAACGTCGCCCCCACCATGCCGGCACCAACAATTACCAGATCAAAATCAGTGCTGCTTTCCATCCTTAGCTCCCTTCAACAAAAAACCAGTATGGCAGTATACTCAAGGCTTCCAATAGGCGCCCTTTTTTATGAAAAATAACGCCACCTCAGCGATACCACTGGACAACTAGGAATTACCCCGAGGCCTGCTAAAGAGCTACAGCGATACGGTTGAACTGTCAGTTGGCTTGAAAGCCAACGACCGGATGACAACGCTTATTGTTTAACCGAGTGGTTTACTTCGACCTGTGACCCTAAGGGTGTTGAGGTAACAACCCCATCAGTGACAAATTCACGGTTATTTGAGAATACTTACTAGCGGCTCTATCAGTTAGCCGCACTATCGAGTTCTTTTTCGATGCGTTTAATAAAAACAATCATCTCCTTCTGTGCTTGGATATCACCTTGCCGTTCAGCAATTTCGATACCTTTGCGGTAACGATCCAGCGATTCTAGCAAACGATGTTGCTGATATAAGGCTTTCCCTAATAATTTCCATGCAGCGGTATATGAAGGTTTTTGATCAATGCAGGCATTCAGATGCAGTTCCGCCTGCTGCGGTAAGTTTTCACCCAGATAGGCATTTCCTAAGCCAAATCTGAGCTCTGGACTATCTTTTCCCGATGCCAACAGTTTTTCCAGACCCTCAATCAAAGATTTTCTCCTGAATTTCATTCAACCAGAACCAAGTGCTACGCCCGACCTGGTTATATTTTAGACAGATATGATTAATCTCGTCGTATACTTAATGCTCTATAGAGTAGCTGCAAATACCTGAATCGGCTCTCGCTCATATTACCTGTCTATGCAAGAAACCGCGGGAGGCGATGCACAATGGCCATTTCCAATCCTCTGAGTGACTATCTCAATACATCCCATATTGATTACGATGTACTCATGCATAAGCATACAACCAATGCCATTGATACCGCTTATAGCGCTCAAATTCCTATGCAGAGCCTAGCCAAGGCGGTGCTGCTTGAAGATAGCAGCGGTAATTATCTGATGGCTGCAGTTCCCTGCCAGAATAAACTAAACCTCAAGCGCCTTAAGACAAAACTCAGCAAAAAGTTTAATCTAGCGTCAGAAGCGAAACTTAAACAGCTTTTTGACGACTGTGAACCTGGCGCCATCCCTGCACTGGGTCAGCCCTATAAGATACCCACCATCTGCGACGACAGCCTACTTGAGCAATCCTGTGTCTATATCGAAGGCGGAGATCATCAGGCATTATTGAAATTCAGCCAGGACCAATTCTGCCGACTGCTAGGCGACTCCCCCCATGACATCATTAGTAAAGAAATAACACATCCACACCACCCAGCGTAAATTGTGTATTATAAAGACCGTCAACGGCGACCCACTTAAGTACTCTCAGAATCGTTTCTGTCAACACCTTATAATTTCCTTCTCATTTTTTCTGCATGACTTAAATGACGTACGTCAAGGAACCCCCTCGTGCCAGATTCGATACTAAGGTCCTGTTTATGGAGGTAACTAATGACATCTATTTCTCAATATATGACCACTCAACACCGCTGCTGCGATGATAGTTTCGCAGCAGCCGAAAATGCTGTAGCCGACAGCCAATGGCAACAAGCCCAAACTCAGTGGCAAAAATTCTGTGCTGATCTGGAATGCCATCTTCAGAATGAAGAACAACAGTTATTCCCTGCTTTCGAACAGCTCACTGGAAACAGCGCCGGTCCGACAGCGGTCATGCGTATGGAACACGAACAAATGCGTGCCCTTGTCAACGAAATGACAAACAGCTTAAATGACAAGAACAGTGATTCCTACCTGGGCCTGTCCGAGACTCTGATGATCTTGATGCAACAGCACAATATGAAAGAAGAGCAAATGCTCTATCCAATGACTGACCAAGTCATTCCCGATAATGCGGCCATGGTCGCCGGATTAAATGACCTTTAGGTGATAAACCATGCCGAACCTGGTTACCTTAGATGTCAGTGACCTGGAACCTCCACAACCCATGGAGCGAATTCTGGAGACATTAAGACAACTGCAACCAGGGTCAGCGCTAAAGGTTCAGCACCGACGGGAACCTATCCCTTTCTATCCAATGCTGAAAGAACTGGGCTACTCCCGGATCAGTCGTAAACTAGCGGAAGACCGCTTTGTTATATTTATTTGGCTCACTGAAGATGCTTCTCTGGAGCCATTTTGTCAGCAGGCCGCAAATCGTGAAACGGAATCATGAATACTGCTGGCTTGTCCTTAGATAACATCCCCGCCTTCAAAGTCCCTATGCGGTTCTTCCTTGTTGCTCCTTGGTTTGGAATCCTTGCCAGCTTATGCCTACTGCTGCATCCAGAAGCATTCGCCAGCCGCTGGAATCCGGCGATGCTGTCATTCGTTCATCTGCTGACATTGGGGTTTGCAGCGATGGTCATGCTCGGCGCCATGATACAGGTGCTCCCAGTCGTCAGCAGCCAGCAGATGCCCACGGCTAATCATACTACCCACTGGATCCGCGCCTTTCTGGCGCTGGGATGCTTGAGCCTCAGCGTCGGATTTTTGTTTAACTTGAATGCCTTCCTTGGTATATCCATCGTTTTACTAGCCTTGGCTTTTATCCTGTTTTTGTCTTTTATGGGAATAGCCCTAGTGCGTACCGGGCGCGGTGGCGCAACTTTATTGTGTTTACGCCTGGCAGCTTTAAGTCTGTTGGGGACGGTGTTATTAGGCGTTCTGCAGCTATCCACTTACCTTGAGCTTGAATGGATAACCTATCTGGCAGAGCGCACAGATGATCATGCCATGCTCGGCCTGCTGGGGTGGGGAATGCTGTTAATCATGGGGGTCAGCTTTCAGGTTATCCCTATGTTCCATGTTGCTCCAGCTTTTCCAAAATGGTTAACATGGACGACTCCAACAGCCCTTTTTTTATCACTATCCGCAGCTATTATCACGGATAATAGCTTTCATATTTTGGCACTGATTTTGGCGCTAACAGCAGTTATAACTTACGCATTCTCAGCGTTATCGGTGCTCTATAGGCGCAAGCGAAAATTGCCGGATTACACCGTTAGATTCTGGCAATTTGCACTTTCCAACCTTGCTCTAGTTGCCAGCTTGTCGTTACTTGAACTGTTAATACCCGGCATTTTGCCCACACACTTTCAACCTGAGCTGGCGCTCGGTTTCGGATTTGGAATTGGCTTTGTTCTATCGGTAATATTGGGCATGCTGCAAAAGATAGTACCCTTCCTTATGTATCTGCATTTGCAACGGGCCTGCCTACACGATCCCACCGCGTTTATGGCGCTCCCGAACATGAAGCAGCTAATCCCCAGCAAGCGCTCAAAATGGCAATACCGCCTACATATTATGACGGTTCTAGGTATTTATCTCTGCTTCTTATTGCAACAGTTACAGTCATATATGGCGGTGATAACTGCGCTGCTGATGCTATCAAATTTCAGCTGGCTACTGCGCTCACTGCTGCTAGCCAATAGTCGTTATAATAAAAGTCTACCCGCAAGCTCTGCGCCAACAACTGTTAACACAACCGCTGTTTAGATTTCATTCGACTCAGGCTTAGTTAAGCTTAACGGGATAGCCATCGCCTACCCCATGAACGCTATCGCGAGGAACAATAAACACTTCTACTTCACCATTCGGTATTTTCACACTGCCGAGGCTGCGGGTAAAAGGCTGCTCATTAACGTGAGGGTGGTGAAGGGTTCGAGTGCCGATCACCTCTCCACTAGCGGTGATAACCTGCCACTGGTTCGCATAATGATCCCAGCCTTCATCGTCATGTTTTAGAGCAACATCAAAACGGCAAATTTGTTGCTGGCAACGGGCGACAACATCCACCACTTCAACGCTACCTGCGACCACTGGCGCCGTTACAAACAGGGTCGTGAACATTAACCAAGGTGCAAAATTATAAGTTCTCATCAACACATTACCTTATTTGTTGGGAATACCGACGCCCTGGCCCTGGCGACTGTTTTTATATTAGTCCTGCTGAATGTATTTCACCAACAAGGCCCCTGCCTTTTCCCCCACGCTCCCCTTAGGTTTCATCGGGATCGAACCACGAGACAGTGTGAGTCCTGCAAACTGGCACATTAACGGGATCTCATAGAGTTTTTCTTTCATAGCCGGACCACTGAGGTAATACCATTGCTGTAAACAGTGGATACGTAACATCGTACTCAGAGGGTATGGCCGACGACCATTTCCAGCTTTGGGATAGAACGGCTCAATGATGGATTCCAAGCGATCCCATGGAATGGATCTGCTCATCTCCCCAAGAAAGATTTCACAGCGAGTACGCGTTCGCATGGAAAGTTGTTCGGCATCTGAAAAACTGAGCGGGTCCACGTTCTGTCCCGTTTATTGAAGTAAAGGCTATTGTGCCAGATAGGGAGGCTTGATCAGACGGCCCCCCGATTTTTTAGTATGGCCGTTTTGTCCCCATGGAGTCCTATCTATTTATCGCCACGGTCGACAGCAACTCTTTGTAGTAGTATTACTCCGCCAACAATCATAGGTCCATGTTTTTACTTGATTTCAAATCAAGTCTGTAACAACGTTGAGCTTTAACCGTCTTTTCTGGATGCACATACAATAGAACTCACTGGAATTACTTAAAGGCTCCTTAATGAATCTACGCAAACTGTCTGTTTTAGGCCTTCTGGTTATTTTGATCGCAACCTTTTTTATTTTCGATCTGGGTCAATATCTCAACATTGAATATTTTAAAGAACATCAGGCTCAGTTTGACCACTACTACCAAGAGAACCCTACTTTTACCATACTGGCGTTCTTTGCTATGTATGTAGCGGTTACCGGTCTATCTCTGCCCGGTGCTGCCATTATGACCTTGGTCGGGGGTGCCTTGTTTGGTATCGGGACGGGCACGCTGATTGTATCTTTTGCCAGTAGCATCGGTGCAACCCTAGCCTTTATCTTCTCCCGTTATTTCCTTCGTGACGCTATACAGAATCGTTTTGCTCATCAGCTCAACGCCATCAATAAGGGTGTTGAAAGAGACGGCGCTCTTTATCTGTTTACTCTGCGGCTGGTACCCGCCTTCCCATTTTTTGTGATTAATTTAGTGATGGGGATGACGCCTATCCGTACCTGGACATTCTATTGGATCAGTCAGGTTGGTATGTTTGCCGGCACCGTCGTTTTCGTCAATGCGGGAACGCAGCTAGGCCAGCTTGAATCCCTATCCGGAATATTGTCTCCAGGGATCTTTATCTCCTTCACCTTGCTAGGAATATTCCCGCTGATCGCGAAGGCAGTTACTAATAAGATCCATGCCAGAAAAGCGTATAAAGGTTTTACCCGCCCTGAAAAATTCGATACCAATATTGTTGCTATTGGCGGCGGTTCCGCTGGCCTGGTTACCTCTTACATCGCTGCTGCCGTTAACGCCAAAGTCAGTCTGATAGAAAAGCACAAGATGGGTGGTGACTGTCTAAATACCGGTTGTGTGCCCTCAAAAGCATTGATTCGATCTTCTCGCTTTATTGCCGAAGCACGACGTTGCCAGGAGCTTGGTATCGACAGCGCCGAAATTAACTTTGATTTCGCTACTATCATGGAGCGCGTACAGCGGGTCATTAAGACCGTTGAGCCTCATGACTCCATCGAACGCTATACGGGCCTTGGCGTGGACTGTGTCGAAGGCGCAGCCACTATCCTTAGTCCCTATGAAGTCGAGGTGAACGGGAAAGTCATTCGTACCCGTAATATTGTTATCGCCACCGGTGCCCGGCCTGCAATACCACCGATCAAAAACATTGAAGCGATGGATCCTCTGACCTCAGATACTATCTGGGAATTACGCGAAAAACCTGAGCGGATGTTGGTGCTGGGCGGCGGCCCTATCGGCTGTGAATTGGCACAGGCCTTTAATCGCCTAGGAATTCAGGTCATTCAGGTACTTCGCGGTCCGCGCATCATGCCAAAAGAGGACCCAGAAGTGTCCGAGTTTGTACAAAAACGTTTTATCAACGAAGGCATCGACCTTAAATTAAATCACAGCATGGAAGAGTTCATCGTGGATCAGGGCCAGAAGAAGCTGATCTGTGATCATAAGGGAGAGCGAGTTGAAGTTCCTTTTGATAAGTTGCTGGTGGCAACCGGCCGTCAGGCAAACACCAATGGCTTCGGGCTGGAAAACCTCAATATAGCGCTAACACCCTCCGGTACTATCGAGGTCAATGACTATCTACAGACACGTTTCCCTAATATCTACGCCTGTGGTGATGTTGCCGGTCCCTTCCAGTTCACCCATACCGCCGCCCATCAAGCTTGGTATGCTGCGGTTAACGCCCTGTTCGGCAGTTTTAAGAAGTTCAAAGTCGATTACACGGTAATTCCCGCTGCTACTTTCACCGAACCCGAAGTCGGCCGTGTTGGGCTGAATGAACAAGAAGCCAAAGCCCAGGGCATCGCCTATGAGGTTACCCACTTTGATCTGGCCGAATTGGATCGAGCCATTGCCGATGAAGAAGCCGAAGGTATGGTCAAGATCCTCACGGTGCCCGGCAAAGACCGTATTTTGGGGGCGACCATCGTTGGCGAACATGCCGGTGAGTTGATCTCAGAGTTTGTCAGCGCCATGCGCCATGACCTGGGGTTGAATAAAATTCTCGGCACTATCCATATCTATCCGACCCTAACCGAAGCCAATAAATACGCAGCGGGGAATTGGAAGAAAGCCCATGCCCCAGAAAAAGTACTGGGCTGGTTGAAAAAATTTCACGGTTGGCAGCGAGGTTAATAACCTTATCAGCGGGTTGGTTCCTTTCTAAAACAACCCGCTAGCGGTTTAGATCCCCTTATCTATCCCGCATAACATAACCTCACACGAATATCTTTGAACCCCTCTCCTGATAGGCGTTACCCACTGGGTGGATCTAACTTAATCAGGAGAAATTCCAATGAATAAACTTAACCTAGTGGTCATTTCAGCCTTTGCGGCCATCGTTACATTTTCTGGCCCTCTACTGGCCGACCCGCCCCGCGTGCAGGGACCTACCCCTAGCGGCAAATCTTTGGATCAAGTTCGCGAACAGACCCGAACTCAGCAACGAGAAGATGCCAAGCTGAAGGAAATGAAGCGTCTGGTGGCGAAGAAATATCGTATCAGTGAAACGGAAGTGGAGCGTCATATGCAGCCTCCGAAGCCCCGACCCAAGAAGGTTGATACCGGTTCACTGCGTCAGCGCAGCACCTACGGAGACCGCTTCCGTCCTTTTAACCTGCCCGGATATGTTTTACCCGACCCCCGCAGACTGCGTCCGCTAGATCGTTAAACCCCAAAATAATCTCAATAAAAAAGGGAACCTCAGGGTTCCCCTTTCTTTGTTAGGCAGCGCCACCACTGCGGCAAGGCCTGACGGAGCCATAAATGCTGGTAAAGCAGGGTTAGTTTCCCCCAGCCTTTACAGCGATATTTTCGAGCGCTGGTCAGCAGCGCCTGATCACCGCAACACAGAACCAGTCCATGCTGACGAGCCTTCCACAGCAACAGATGATCTTCACCGTAGGCAACCTGTTCAGGGTAACCGCCTAGTCGCTGCATGTTTTCCCGCGACAAACAGAAACCCTGATCACCAAAAGGAACCCCTAACCAGCGCGAGCGTAGATTGGCTCCCCACTGATTCAGTTTAATTAGACCTGGGCCATCATGAGCAAATGCCAGAGGGCTGAAATGGAACCCCTGAGGTTGATTATTAAGGTTTCTGAGTAAATTCTGAATGAGCAAGGGACCAAAGCCGGAATCAACATGGAGATACCACAGAAAACGCCCTTTAGCCGCTGCTGTTCCGCAGTTAAGCTGCTTAGCGCGTCCGGTTACACTAACTAGCCACTTGATACTAAACCGGGAAAGCGTGGCGCTGATCTGTTGCTGATGAGGAAAGGGCTGATTGTCGGGGCAGCAAACTAACAGGATTTCAGCACCTGCTGGTAGCAGCTGAAGATCCCCCTGCAAACGTCCGAGATCGGTTTCCTCAGGACCCAGGGGAATAATGACCGACAACATGGGGGTCTGAGTAACCGGCTCCATCAGCGTTTAAGCAATTCCAGCAGTTGCCGTTTCTCTTCGTTCAATGCTGATTCCGGCGTCATCACTGCGCAGGCAAGACTGGTGCGGGAGGACTCACTTTCGGGAATCTCATCGTCGGAGCTAATCAACGCTAACAATAGCTGCTTGGCTTTTTCCAAACTGGCACCGTAGCGCTCGATAACCTGTGCGACCGTCACATGCTGGCTAGGATCATCCAGCCAGCAATCATAATCGGTGGCAATCGCCAATGTGCAATAACAGATCTGCGCCTCTCTAGCGAGAAACACCTCAGGCACGTTGGTCATACCCACCAGATCGCAGCCTGCAGCATCCCTAAGGAAGAAACTCTCCGCCCGGGTGCCCAAGCGCGGGCCATCGACACAGCCGTAGGTTTTACCGGTATGTATATGAATATCCAGAGTTTCACCCGCCTTAACCAAAGCCTGGGTTAATTCATCACAGGTGGGTTCTGCGGTGGATACATGAGCAGCCAGACCACCACCGAAAAATGTTTTCTCCCGGTTACCTTTGACGAAATCAAAATACTGGGCCGGGATAGACAGATCACCCGGTGCAATTTCATGGCGCAGACTACCCACCGCAGAGACACCAATAATCTGCGTCACCCCCAGGGTTTTAAGCGCCCAGATATTGGCCCGGTAATTGACCTCAGAAGGTAGTAACTGATGGGCAGAGCCATGACGGGGAAGGAAAAACAGCTCCCGTTGCCCTATTCGCCCCTGCACAATCTCCGCAGACGGTGCGCCATAGGGGGTATCCATTGCATGCTGAGCTGTAATTTCAAGACCGTCTAACTGGTATATGCCAGTACCGCCAATTATCGCTAACACAAAATTTTTCCTTGTTTAGTCTCAGCGCTGTCGCTGGAAGAACCGATGAGATTATCCAGGCCACTCATCCATTGCTTAATCTGATCTCTGACTTGACGATAACACTCTAGCTGCTGCTGTTCTTCCTGGTGCTGGGCAGCCATATGTGGGGGATCATCGAAGGGCCGGTGAATCTGATGGCTATCCGGAAACACCGGGCAATGATCGTTAGCGTTGCCGCATAAGGTAATCACCAGATCAAAGTTCTGCGTTTGATACCCAGAAAGATCATTGGAACACTGTTTGCTGATATCAACGCCCGCTTCACCCATCACTGTTACCGCAACCGGATTTACTCCCTGAGCCTGGAGTCCGGCAGAATAAGCCTGAATACGATCACCATAAATATGTCGACACCAACCTTCAGCCATCTGGCTGCGGCAGGAGTTTCCGGTACACACAAAAAGCACCCGCCGCCCTTCATTGGCGGGCTCTTCGAAAGGCGCTAGGTTGTTATTATCCTTCACTACAGGAGGCTCCATAGGCAAAACAGCTATAACAACGGTGATGTTTCATACTGATACGCTGCTCCATGCTATCTCGCAAATTAGCACCGAGATCGTACTCGAGATCATCATCCACTAAGGTGCAGGCATAGACGCGCATCTGATTATCTTTTTTCACCACCATCTTACTGAAAGCACACATGTAATCCCGACGGTTCTGCTCATTCTGATAAGTCGTCATACAGGCGGTTGTGACCTGAGGAACATCCGGCAGGCTGCCTGGCGTAGCGAAGTCTGGGAAAGCGACTATGGTCATATCCTCCGCCAAGCCGTTTTGTTTGAGCAGTTCGCGATATTGCTGATCAGCACTCTCACGATCCTCTGCTTTTTCCATGTGCCGCGCCACAGAGACATGAAAACCCGCCTCGGCAAGCATCTTCATTCCGTCCAGGGCTTTTTGAAAATTCCCCTCGCCGCGCCCAAGGTCATGTTTGACCGAGTCAGCAGCATCGATGCTGATACGAAAACTAATGGGATATTTGCTATCACGCAGGGGTAACAGTTTTTTCATTCGCCGCTGCAACGGCTCAGTGCCATTGGTCAGCACCAGACAAGGCTTGAAAGCAGACGCATAATCAAGAATTTTGATCAGGTCCTTAGCCAGAAAAGGTTCACCACCGGTGAAGGAGAACTGCTCGACACCCAGTTCCAGAGCTTCATCAATAAAGGGCTTCACATCGGCAAACTTCACTAACTGTAGACGCTTATCGGCAGGACTGGAACCTTCCAGGCAGAATGGACATTCCAGATTACAGGCGGTACCGGTATGGAACCACAGCTCTCTTAGTGAAAAGGGATCGATATAACCGCGACTTTCCCCTTCAGGCGTGTGATACCAGTTATCCGTGCGCGTTTCGATCCGTTGCATGTTTGCCGCAGATGTCATCAGCAACAGCCACCGGATTGACCAGCGCCGCCGGTGTCTTGCTGATCAAATGGCAGCGCTGTACCGCAGCCGTCGAAGATTCCTTGGTGAGTATCCCAGCTGCCGGTATATTCAAAATGTTCGCTGAAGCGGCTGCCTTTAAGCATCCGATAGGTATTGCCACACACAGGGAATACCTTACCGCGCTCAATCAGATGATGCTTGTCTAACAGGAATTCCTGCGGGCAGTGCTCGATAGTGCCTTTGTAGATAACCGCCTGACCATAGTCTTCGCAGTGGCTTTCCAACTCGGGCAATTTAAACAACCGGTAGGTAGCAGAGAAGAAATTAATATGCCCAATGCGTTCTTCGATGCGGGGGTTATCAATCGTAATTGGACGGTCTTCGACCAGACGAGGGTCGGAAAAACCGGTCTTTTTGGCGAGGTTGTGGAAATCGTTCCAATACAGGGCGCCACTCAGACACTCGCCGTACAATACCGGGTCATTGACCAGTTCTGCTGGAACCCGACGATCGGCGTAGACATCGGAGAAATAGAGTTCACCACCGGGCTTAAGCAAGCGATATGCCTCACTCAGCACGGCTTCTTTATCCGGTGACAGGTTAATAACGCAATTGGAGACGATGATATCGAAACTATTATCCGGATATCCCAGCTCATCCAGCTTTTCGATATAACCCTGACGAAATTCAATATTTGATTGCTGATAACCGAAGGCTTCGGCGTGGTAGTCCTGATGACGGCGCGCCACATCCAACTGTTCATCGGTCATATCAACGCCGACAACAGAGCCCTGTGCGCCAACGAAATTGGAGAGCACATAGACATCACGGCCAGAACCACAACCCAGATCCAGAATCCGACAGCCTTTCAGTTGCTGCGGACTCACCAAGCCACAGCCGTAATAGCGGGTCAGCACCTCATCATGGATCTGCGACAATGTTTTCTTCAGATAATCCGGCAGATTACTGTCTGTACAACAGGCATTGGTTTGCAGGTCATCTGAACCGCTTAACACTTTGCCATAGTAATCTTTTACCTGTTCGTGCATATCAGTCTCTCTTCAAGATTAAGGGCCAACAACTGCTCAAGCAACAGTTGGCGGGCGGGACGTTGGTCGTTGTGGAGATCATCAGCTAATCGCCTGAGATCTGCTTCCACATCGACATCATAACTGGGGAGAATGTATTCGACCTGAAGTTGATAGTGCTGACAGCGCTGTCGCAAGGCATTGCCGAGTTGCTCGGTACTCCAGGGTAAATCGGCAATATCGGGCCAGCCACCGGTGGATCCCATCATGGTAACCCCGCCATCATTAGCCGCGCTTAATACCACTTCTGCGCGATTAAAAGCATGGGCTGCAGATTGGTAATGGGGGGCTGACAAGGCGGGAGCATCGGTACCGATAAAAAGAATATGCCGATGTCCCTGCTCTCGCAAATCCCTATCCACCTGCATCAGGCGTTCGCCAAGGTTGCCTTGCTGCTGAGGAAAGACCTGAGCGTCAATATCCAACCCTTGCGCCCATTCCAGATCATCTTCACATGACGGTGACAACACCACGGAGCCGAGCCACTGACGGGCATCTTCCAAAGCACAGCCGAGGAAAGCCTGAGCCAACAACAGCGTTTTCTCTGCGCCAATAGTTTCCGCAATACGTTGTTTTCCCTGATATAATTTAGGGCGCTTGCAAAATACCACTAGAGTTGGAGGCGTTAACTTAGATTTCGATGGCACACGTATATACTCTTCTATATCCAGCCACATAGACAGTTTCTATCGGCGGATGTTACAGCAATAAAAAAGAAATAAAACTCTGCTACAGACGGCGATGATTAACAGCCAAACCGGCACTTCCTCAAGCATCTATTAATCCGCCGGGTTAATAGGTTGGGGTATGGATACCCCAACATTGGCCAACGGCCAATGCGAGCCGTGTAAAATCAAGCAACTCTGGGTAGTTGCGCCAAATTTTAAACGGCGACGGACGAACAGGCAGGGAACCTGTTTGTCCACCAGGTTAATAGCTAAATCAATCATGGTCTGGATCAAATCCGGCTTTCCAGCTTTCGGTGGATACAATAACTGGGGCCTCACCATTTGCATAAAACCAGGAATCAACCACGTAGCTTTTAGAGCTACCCAGTTCTTCAATGGTTGCGGCATTATGGGGTGACTGCAGACTCATCAGCCCGCGGTGAGATGGGTAAAGAATCCGATGATATTTTAGCACTCCTAATTGTTGTAATAACAGCAATGACACCGTGGTATTAGCCGATTCCGCAACGCAATCCAGTTGTGGTGAGCCCGCCAACCAACCATCGTTTCGCGCCTGATCGTTAGCCGTGTTTACCTGCTGACCCGTTAAGGACTCCATCAGTGCGACGGCGTTTGCAATGCGCTCTCGCTCCTGTTTCGGACCTAGGGATGGCGGCTCAAACAATGCATTTATATGCTGCCAATCGGTCTGCTGATAACTGATCCCGACCACATCATCACAGCCAAAACGCGCACAAACTTGAAAGTCATCAATTCGCGGGGACGCTAGTTGGTAGTGAGTCAGGAAGGCCTGCGGGGGCCCATTTGTAACGCATCCAATAAGCAGTAATGGCAGAAACAATACAGGTCCTGCTAACACTCTCCGAAGCCCCCAGAAAAAACCCTTTCTAAGCATAACAACTCCGCAAATCATCTTTGTCAAAGGTAATTCAAGTCTAGTTCAAAGACTAATAGACATACGAACCAGACCACGCTCATCTGAGAAGAAGTATTCCATTGAACTACAAATTAATTCAACTGGAGATGAGTATATTTCCAGAATTAACCGCCACTTAGCCCTACAACTCAGAGTATAATTCGCCCCCTTACAGCAACACAACCAATTCCATTAAGTGACATTTGTTATGAACAACAGCCTTTTGCAAAAATTCTCTGACCCTAAACAAGGTGTCTTCTTCGTCGGCACCACCCCCCCAAAGGCGAGCACTGACGATATGCAAATGGCAGAGATCGCCGACAAACTATTAGAGCGTTTGGCTCATATCGATTATGACGGGCTGATTGTTTATGACATTCAGGATGAGAGCGCTCGGATCGATAAACCACGCCCCTTTCCCTTTGTCGGTACTAAAGATCCACGAGCCTATTCAAAGCTGCTGTCTGAGAAAAGCGGCTTGCCGATGATCACCTATAAGAGTGTATCTCAGCGTGATCGTCAGGATTTTCAAAACTGGCTACAAGATGCCTGGGATGAATATGGTGTACGCAATCTGGTACTGGTAGGCAGCCCCTCTCAGGATGCTGATATAAAATTATCCCTGACCGGTGCCTATGATGAACTACAAAATGGCAACAACCCCTTCAACCTCGGTGGTGTGACCATTGCTGAACGCCATGCCAAAAAAGGCGATGAGCATCAGCGCATTTACCAGAAGCAAAGTAACGGCTGTAACTTCTTTGTATCCCAAGCGGTATATGATGTCGATGCTACAGTCGACCTGCTCAGCAACTATGGTGAGCTCTGCCGCACACAAGGGACACCGCCACAACGGATCATTCTGACCTTTACCCCCTGCGGCAGCGCTAAGACTCTGGAGTTTATGCAGTGGCTGGGAATATCCGTACCGACAGACATTTCTGACCAGATTATCGAAGCGGCCAACCCGCTGGGTGAATCAATTAGAATTTGTCGCGCCAACCTTGATCGTATTCTTGATGCCTGCCTGCCTTTGGGGATTCCCATCGGACTAAACATCGAAAGCCTGACCAATCGAAAGGAAGAGATCGAAGCGTCCATTCGTCTGTTTAAACTGCTGAAAGTCACCCTCGAAGAGCGTTTGCAGGAAGGCTAAATGACGCTATAACTACCTTGGAAAACGCCGCAGCTATCGGAAAAGCTAGTAAGCGAGGCAGTACACGAAGGTGAAACAAGGCGAAAAAGCAGAACCCGCTGGTTGTAAATGAGAATTATGAGAATGTTTAGCGGGTTCTCAACGCAGTCTCACCCGCGTACAGCAATGCCCCGATAGCCTCAACAGTTTTCTGACGCAGCCTGGCAATCAACACAGTAGGGACTTTCAGGCCGTATAAGTAGACGCTTGAGTAGAATGCCTTCGCCGCACCCCAGACACTCTCCATACTCCCCAGCCTCCAGTCGCAGCAAGGCTTTATCCATAAGTAGCTGCTGTCTCTTCAGTGTTTGAACATTCGCTTTCGCTAACTGTTGCTGCTGAATTGCATCGATTCTTGACACCCGCCCGACCTTACTCTGATCAAGATCAACGGGTTGACTGCTCAGCTCAGCACTCTTGATGGCAGCGTCCAAATCCTGTTTATTTTGCAATAAAAGTTGCTTCACTTGTCGCAGTTGGGCGGCATTCATATTCGACATCAGTCCCTTAATTCTATTTCCAGAGCAGCCATTATCCTTACCACACAGTAGCATATTGTTGATGTCTGACCTTTTGTGCTCCAGAATCTTTAAAAATTCGCTAAAATTTAATGACTACAGCTAATGATCTGAACCACAGTTACCCAGAAGGCTCAAAACTTTCAGTAACGGGTTGCTGGTCAACCCTTGATGACATTAATTTCACGTTTGTTTTCGGGTTTCCTGTCATGTTTTACGTCAACCTAGGGGCTTCATATTCATGCCTGACAATAAAGTGCCTATCAAAACATCTTCAGCGGAAATCGATCAGTTTCTGACTACCGTTAGTCAAATACCGGCAGTATCGACTAACAGCAAAGGCCGACTGTTGTTCGCCATGGATGCCACCGCTAGTCGTCAGCCAACCTGGGACCGCGCCTGCCAGCTGCAGGGGGATATGTTTACTCAGACCCGTGGATTGGGCGGTCTTGACGTACAGCTTTGCTTCTATCGTGGTTATGATGAATTCCGTGTTAGCCCCTGGCATAACAACGCTGAACGCCTGCTAAAGGCGATGCTGACGGTAAGCTGCCTGGGTGGCCGCACCCAGATCCAGCGGGTGCTTCAACATGCAATCGATGAACACAAGCGCACTAAGGTGCAGGCACTGGTTTTTGTGGGCGATTGCATCGAAGAGAGTATCGACGAACTCTGCCAGCTTGCCGGTGAACTAGGGCTGTTAGGGGTACCGGTGTTTCTGTTCCAAGAAGGAAATGACATCAATGCCTTGCGCGGCTTTAAGCAAATGGCCCGCCTGAGTCGAGGCGCTCACTGTCATTTCGATACAGACAGCTCGCAGCAACTGGGCGAACTGTTAAACGCTGTCGCAGTCTATGCTAGTGGTGGCGTCAAGGCGCTGCAAAATCTGGGCGGTTGCTCAGAAGCCGTAAAACGACTCAGCAATCAATTAGGAAGCTATTGATTTGAATGTGATTTTTCTAATCTTGTTTGTTGTACTGATTGCGCTCGGTATTAGCACTGTGCTGCGCCTCGCACCCAAATACGGCCCCGCATTCCTCACCCGCATTAGCTTAATTCTGCTGGCTGTAGGAGTGATCGTTATGGCGTTGACTGGCAGAATGCACTGGCTCGTCGGTTTGCTTGCCGGGGTACTACCCTTTATTCGCCGGTTGCTACCTTTGCTGTTACCGCTAATTCGCTTTATCTTCCCTCTGGCCCAAGCCAGGCAACAGCAGAAAAACAAGCGTCAGCACAGCAGTGGCCAGCAGTCGGAAATCACCACCTTGCTGCTTAAAATGTCTCTAGACCACGATAGCGGCACCATGGAAGGAGAAATTATTGCCGGTCCTTTTCAGGGCCGCCGACTGCAGCAATTGACCATGACCGAACTACATGATTTTTATCAGCAATGCCAACAACAGGACAACGAAGGTCTGCGACTGCTGGAGAGCTACATTCAAAGGCACTGCCAGCAACCATGGAACGACTACCAGCAATCCCATGGCAGTCAGCAACAATCTGCGTCCAATTCGGGCGAACCTTCAATTGAAGAAGCTTTGGACATTCTAGGGCTTAAACCAGGCGCCAGTCGAGATGCCATCATTACAGCTCACAAGCGTATGATGATTAAAGTCCATCCTGACAAAGGCGGCAGTAATTATCTGGCCAGCAAGATCAATCAGGCAAAAGAGACACTGCTAAAACATTAAGCGATTAGCCATTAATGACTAAAAAGGAAACCACCATGAAAGTTATGATCGATCTATGTGTCGTACCAATGGGAGTCGGCGTTTCAGTTTCCAAATATGTAGCGGCCTGCCAACGGGTACTTGAGCAAGCGGGATTGGAGCATAGTATGCATGCCTACGGCACTAATGTTGAAGGCGACTGGGATAAGGTATTCGAAGCGGTAAAGAACTGTCATCAGCAAGTACATGATCTTGGCGCCCCCAGAGTCACGACCTCCATGCGCATTGGCACCCGCACGGATCGCGAGCAATCCATGAACGACAAGGTTGAAAGTGTCGAAAAACTGCTGTCAGAGGTCTGAGACAGCGAACAACCGAGAAAAAGTTATCCCAGGTCATGGGAATAGCGGCCTGGATGTAGTTCAATAACGACCTTCGTGTCGGAGACTAACTCCGCTACAATCGCTCCGCCTCATCTATAATTATAAAAGTCGATATCTCGGCGCCGAATCTAAAGATTAATTCCAGCATGGTATTGGTCTGCAGAAGGCCCCGACTCGCTGAAAAACCAGCTGTTATTATATAAGCCAAGATTGTTGTATCGGTCAGGTATTGTCATATCCGACCGATATAGTCATTTCGCTGAGTTCAGATTAATCCTTTTAGAGATTTTAAAGTGGCACAAGTATTTATGATGGTCCCAACGGGACTGGGAACCGGTTTGACCACAACCGTATTGGGCCTGTTTCACGCCTTCGAGTGCCAGGGTCTGAAAGTCCATTTTTTCAAGCCTATTTCTCAACCCAGTGCCGGAGACGCCCCTGGGGACCGTTCTATCGCCATGCTGCAACCCGCTTGTCTTGAGCCGATTGCCGAGCCTATTGATATCCGTGAGGCCGAACACCTGGTCAGCCAGAATCAAGGGGATGAATTACTAGAAGAGATGGTTTCCCGCTTTGAGAAAAGTTGCAGCGGGGACCATGACGTCATTATCGTTGAAGGGATGGTTCCAACCCGCAATCAACCCTATGCAACTCGCATCAATAAAGACATTGTTAAAGCCCTTGATGCTCATGTCATTCTTGTTGCTGCGCCTGGTTCAGATAGCATAGAATCTCTTCAAGATCATATAGATATCACCGCCAGAGCTTACGGTGGAATTCAAAACAAACATGTTGTCGGCTGCATTCTCAACTTGCTGGGCGCCCCTATTGATAACGATGGTCATATTCGCACTGACGATATGATCAACACTGACGAAACCAATCCTGACAAGTCTGCACAATACAGCCTCAACGAAGATACCGTACGCGAACAATGCACTCTGTTTAATCCTCAATTTGAATTACTGGGCTGCATCCCCTGGAGGGAACGACTGATCACCCCCCGAGTCAGCGATATTGCAGAATTCATGAAGGCCAGCGTGATCAACGCCGGTCAGATGAATAGCCGCCGAGTCAAAAGTGTCAACATCTGCGCTAGAGATGTCGCTCACTCCGTTAGCGACCTGAAACCAGGCGCACTGCTATTCACCCCTGGGGATCGTAACGATATTGTCCTGGCCGCCTGCCTCGCATCCCTCAACGGTATCGACCTGGCAGCCCTGGTCCTGACCGGTGGTTACGAACCTGATCCTGAAATATTGAAACTATGCAGCAGCGCCATGGCCACAGGCCTTCCTGTGCTGGCGACAAAAAGTAACATCTGGCAAGCGGCGATGAACTTCCCACGTTTCAACCGCGAAGTACCCATTGATGATCTGGAACGTATCGACAGAATCAAGAGCATCACTGCCAGCCATATACAGGCGGAACCGCTGATCGCCCTATGTCACGTTAAGAGCGAACGACGCCTGTCACCGCCGGCATTTCGCTATCAATTAATTGAGCGCGCCCGCAATGCCAACAAGATTATCGTACTTCCAGAAGGCAACGAACCTCGCACTATTAAGGCGGCCGCCGTTTGCGCCATGCGTGGAATTTCCCGCTGCGTGCTGCTAGGAGACAAGGAAGAGGTTCTACGCCTGGCTGAAGGCTTGGGCGTAACGCTGCCGGACGGGGTAGAAATTTTCGATCCAAATCAGATTCGCAAGCATTATATAGAACGTTTGGTCGAGCTGCGTAAGCACAAAGGCATGACTCCAATTCTTGCTGATGAGCAACTAAAAGATAACGTCGTACTCGGCACTATGATGTTGGAATTAGGTCATGTCGACGGCCTGGTCAGTGGTGCCGTAAATACCACCGCCAACACCATCCGTCCGCCATTACAATTAATCAAAACCGCACCAGGCTGTAATCTGGTTTCCTCGATTTTCTTTATGTGCCTACCCAGCCAAGTGTTGGTCTACGGGGATTGCGCCATTAATCCTGATCCTAATGCTGAGGAGCTGGCCGATATTGCTATTCAAAGTGCAGATTCCGCCAAATCCTTTGGTATACCTCCTCGAGTAGCCATGATCAGCTATTCCACCCTGGGTTCCGGACAAGGCAAGGATGTCGAAAAAGTCACCGAGGCGACCCGCATCGCTAAACAAAAACGGCCAGACCTCCTTATCGATGGCCCACTGCAATACGATGCGGCCATTATGGAAAGTGTTGGCCTCAGCAAAGCGCCTGGCAGCTCTGTCGCTGGCCACGCCACGGTTTTCGTGTTCCCAGACCTGAATACCGGCAACACCACCTACAAGGCTGTACAGCGAAGCGCGGATGTCATCAGTATCGGCCCCATGCTCCAGGGCATGCGCAAACCGGTTAACGACCTGTCACGCGGCGCCCTAGTCGACGATATTGTATTCACTATTGCCCTCACCGCCATTCAAGCGGTTGAAGACTGATGGGCTAATTCAGCACTTAGCCGAAGGTCGATGTTGACGAGATTACCGTTGCCATCGACTATGGAATGCATCGAAATACCTAAATCGAGCTAGAGGGCCTCCATGCCGATTATCTGGAAAGAAGAAATGTCGATCGGCCACGAGGTCATCGACAACGAACATAAATACCTTTTTTGCCTGGTTAACAGCGTTGAATTGGCGCTAAAGCTGGAAGACAGCCACAAACTAGTCGCCATGTTCATTGATCAACTGCAGGAATACACGCTTAAGCATTTTCTTCATGAAGAAGGTCTACAGCTCGAATGTAACTACCCCCATTACGCTGAGCACAAAAATGAGCACCAAAAAATCCTCAGTAACCTTGCTACGCTGAAGTTCAAACTGAATAATCCGACCGCTGATAAAGCCCCCAAACAAAAGCAACCCGTAGTTGCCAGCCTCGAACAAGATAACAGCAACGTAGAAACCGGCTTTTCAGAAACCGCGTGCCACATTGAAGACTACGACCCCTATGCAGCCGAGACGTCGTCAGACCCCGTCGATGAGATCGTTAAACTACTCAGGTCTTGGATTCTAGATCATGTACTTGTAACGGATATGATCCTAAAGAAACACATGCAAAAAAATAGCTAAGCCTCTGTTATCATGAATATTGCATCTTTACTCACTATCACTACGACAGTTTAAGGAAACTAGTTTACCCTCGTAATCACAACACACATCGAACAGGATAGGCGCGCAGCAGATGCGGCAATCTTCGTAATACTGCTGCTCTTCTAGACTGCCATCAACGGTGGCTTCAAAGGGTTCACCACAGTAGGGGCAGATTACTTCGACATTTTCGATCATGGCCTTTCTCGCTGTTCAATGATTTACTCAGATCATCACTGCTGGTTGAACTCTAACAATTTCTACTGGTCCTCTGAAAAGAATATAGACGTTTTTTAACTAGGTAACTGCAACTAGGGATCTTTAACCAGGGCAGCATTATGGGTGACAACCTTCCGACTCCCGGAAAACGAATTGGCCAAGGCATGTGGATACTATTCTGGTGCCTTTTGCTGGCCGGACTGGCCCTGTATTTCAGCGATCGCGAAGAGCAGCTGTACTTCCCCAACGAAACCCTGCGCAGCACTGAGACCGATCAGGGCCGACAGATATTCCTCAGCGCAAATCGCTTCGGCCATTACACCCTGCCCGGGAAAATCAACAACCAAAACGTACGCTTTCTGATTGATACTGGCGCAACTGAGGTGGTCATCCCGCAACAGGTTGCGGAGTCTTTGGGACTAAAACAGGGACGTAAGCACTGGGTAAGAACCGCCAACGGTGACATCGAAGTTTACCGAACACAAATACAAACGCTGAACCTTGGACCCATACGCCTTAGCAATATGGCGGCCACCATCAACCCCCATATGGAAGGCGAAGTATTGCTTGGTATGAGCGCCCTGCGCTCGCTGGAGCTAAATCAAAAAAACGGTCAACTGGTACTGACCCAAAAAACCAATTGAATTCACGGGCGTCAATCCACTTCCGTGATAACCACATAATTCATATTGACATCGCTGCTCAATATTTGCACTATAATCTAATAGATGTACGAATTTTGCCCAAGAACATCATGGAGACTGACCTAGAAAACGATAATTATAATTATAACAACGGAGGAGGTAGCAATATGAACCTCGAACACCTCTCGAGCAGACTACGTCTGGATATGGATCATCTGCAGTGGGAAGCACGCACTCAACACTTAAATCCTCAACAGTTCAGAGACCGTTTTAACTCCTTGGCAGACGGGTACTGCAGCTTAGTCGGTGATGATGACCTACCCTCTGTGCAAGAAATGGTGCATCACTGGGAGGATGAATTCCACCTTCAGTAACTCTTACCGCTAAAGCAACCCCCCTAGCTTAATTCGCGTCCTGTCGTGCCAGCCTCGGCACTTCGGTCGCGCTACATATCTATTCATTAAATCATCTAGTTTTGCTGAATTTTATTCAGCCCGCTTGCAAAAAATGTGTCTATCCTAAAGTTAACTTAAACGTCGACTAATTTGCGCATCGACTAATCCATACGTTCATATACAGAGGCCCGATATGCTTACCTACGAAGACTGTCTTGATATGTGTGATCTGACTAAGGAAGAAATTAATGCTATTGCAGAGTATAAACATACCGATCACTTTCACGCTTTAGCAACCGGTGGCTATCTAGTTGCTGCTAAAGGTGGCGAACGCTTAATCCGAAAAATGATTATCGACGACATTCGCCAGGCCCAGGCCTTGGGTAATCGTAACCATGAAAGCGAACTGAAACAGGTGTTCGTTCACTATATTCATCACCACCCTGACCATGAGTTAAAACGCGCTTAAATCTAACCACTGACCCTGTCAGGGATTGGTTAACTGATAACTGACAGGGATCTCTATTTGCAGAGGCTGATCCATCCTCGCCACGGACAGCTGGCCAATAGCCTGGACATTGCGGATAGCGGAACGATCCAATACGCCATAACCTGAACTTCGCAATAGTTCTACAGCAACGATACGACCGTCGGCCAATAATTCCACCTCTAACAAAACCTCGCCCTGCCAATGGCGCCTGCGGGCTTGTTGCGGATAATTAAAAGACCCAGACAAAGCCAGCGCCAAGGCTTTCTTGACACCGATTCTGAGTTGCTTTTCGTCTCTTTGTCCGAACAGCTGCTGCTGCCATCCTTGAGATTCCGCTAGGCCACTCAGAGTGGTTGATTCAGTTTCCTCCACATCTATAGCACCCACTAGCTGCTCAATAGTCTGTATATCCTCAACAATATTGGCAGCCTTCGTCTCTTGCCTCGATTGCTTGCTGGGCTCAGCTAAAGGTACTGTCGTTGTGGTTGTGGTTGTGGTTGTGGGGGCCACTGCAACCGGTTCTATCGGTTTATCTTCAATCACTGTTTTCGACGCGGATGTGATGACCATGCCTGGTGCTTTAGTCAGAATATCAAGTGTGTGCTTTTGCGCAGACGAATCCTGCGGAGGTTGTCGATAAGCTGGCGTTTTTAGGGGTGACACGGCAGGGTCGGCCTTTACTAATTGCACCCTGGTAACTTCCAAAGAAGCCTTGGTATTGCGGGTTGTAACTGCGCTGACAACGACTTCTTTGGATAAAGCCTGTTTTGCGCGGATATCGGTGGTGATCGGTTTAAGGTTGGCTGGCGTTGCCACCCTCTGGGACGCCATCTCGGCGAATACCTGGCTTGTTGCTCGTGGTTCATGACGGATTGAAACCGACATCCTGGGCGTGGCGGTAGCCAAGTTACCTTCCCCGGTACCGGGAGACTGAAGCAACTCCGCAACCAACACACCATGAGCCACTGCTGAACAAAACAGCCATGGCCAAAGTCCGTCGATTGCGAAGAAGGCTTTCATGCTTTCACTCAGATACCGTAATCAACACCGAACAGGAAGGTCCGGCCTGGTGTGTTATATATCGGGTTACCAACAAAGGCTGCGGCAGTACTAAAGTCACGATCAAACAAGTCGTTTACCCTCGCCGTCAGCGACCAATCTTGATCAATCCGGTAGCGCAGCTTCAAATGAGTTACGCCATAGCCTGACAAACGCTGAGTATTTGCATCGTCATTATAGCGATGGCCCTGGGCTAGCAGGCTAACGCCTGTGGTCCATTTACCGTACTCACGACTCAGATTCAATTGCGCTGTCTTTTCCGACCGACGTCTTAATACCTTACCAGTGCTGGAATCGGTAGCATCCAAAAACGCCGTACTAGCGTTAACATTCCAGTGCAGAATTTCGCCGGACCATTCGAATTCAAGCCCCCTGATCAAAGCAGAATCGAGATTGGTCGGCATAGTACCAGACAGGTTAATAAGGTTGTCAATTTCAGTTCTGAATACCCGTACCGCCCAGAACATGGAATCCGTGCGTTGCTGATAGCCTAACTCCAAAGATTTTGACTCTTCTGGGACCAGATTGGGATTACCTTCATAGGTAAAACCAAAGCCGAAATTCGTGAACGGGAAGTACAGATCGTTAAAAGTCGGTACGTGGAAGCCCTCTCCGTAAGAAAGCAGCACCTTGCGTCCCCCTTCTAGGCGGTAACCGAGGTTCAAGCTGCCGGTGTTATGGCGACCAAATGAATTGTAATCATCAGATCTCAAACCCAGTAGCATTTCCAAACGATCCCAATCACTCTGCCACTGCCCAAAGAGGGCATTCTGATGCCGTGAATTAAAGTCAAACGCGGTCGTTGACTCCACCTCTTCTTTTTCGTAACTGACACCCACATTGACCGTGTTGTTGTCATTCACATAATAATCAGCCTGCAGGTCCAACGTACGACGGAGGGTATCAAATACACTAGTGACAACATCGTTGGTAAGGTCGTCAGACTCGTCACGACTTTCCGACAGTTGGAGACTGAGGTCAAGGTCATCCTGAGCCCGAAAAACCAGTTTGGAAGCCAACAACTGCTGAACATTGTCACTGCTACGCTCACTCATAGAGCTGGTATCAAATTCGTTTTCACCTTGCGTGCGCAGCAACGTTAAAGATAGGTTCAAACGCTCGGACAACTCCGAATTTAAGGTCGCGGATAAGGAGTCGTTGGTATAGCCGTCTTTATCCGTATTATTGCCCGGCAGCACATCAACACCAGCCGTTTCGAAATGCCCCAGAGAGATGCTGAAACTCGTGGTTTCGTTACCGCCACGCACAGACGTATTAACTTCATTAGTATCCTGATTACCGAAGCTAACACTGGCTGTAGGCTTAAAACCATCGGCCCCCTTACGGGTAAAAATCTGAATAACGCCGCCAATCGCCTCGGCACCATAAAGACTGGAGCGAGGACCACGGACGATTTCGATGCGCTCGATCTGACTCAAAGGAAACTGCTCAATGGCCGCTTTACCGGCAGTGGCAGAACCTATTTTGACACCGTCAATCAGATACAGGACGTGATCACTGGCAGTACCCCGCAAAAACAAACTCGTTTCTTTACCATGACCACCGGTACTGGTGACATCAATGCCAGGGGAAGAAGACAGCAGCTCCTGAATATTGGTTGCCGGGCTTTTTTCGATATCCTGGCGGGTAATAACACTGACTGGCGCCAGTGCCTGGTCAATAGTTTCCGCATAGCGACTAGCGGTAACCACGACCTTGTCAACAGATTCAGTTGCCGAGACAGCAACCGCTATAGGAGATAAAACGACTGCTAACAGAGGCAGTCTGTAATGGGTTTTCATGATACTAGACCTCAAGTGTGCACACCCGCGCACTGCTTGCTGAACGATGCCTGCGAAGACATCAATAAAAGTGTACAGGTCGGTATCCGGGCTTACGAAAGGGTACTTCAGAGTCGAATCCTTCCCGGCGCTATGACGATGGCACCAGTGAATATCTACTCACCCTGGAGACAACTGGGCCTGAAAACAGGCAGCAGTGGTTCTCCTTAGCGATTGTATCGCTCTCTTCGTCTACCGTTGCGGGGGCAGCGCCGGAATTGTGCAAACACGCACCGGCTTCCCAATTATCCCCATGGCTCACACCAGGAGGTACCTGAAACACAACGAACAAATCATCACTAACAATTAACAGCTGATAACTAGCAACTACGGAGCACAAAGGACAACATCAGAGTAGTGTCCGAAACTGCAAAGCATCAGCATCCGGAGCAAGCGAAGGGAGAGAATGAAGGCAGATATTAAGAAGGATATCGGTCCGCCACCCTATAGCCTTTTCGCGAGGCCCAGGAAAAGTCGTCGAATTTTCGAGACTTTGCTCTTCATCAGGTATTCGGACTCAGGGGCAGGATTCAATTGAATCACCTAGGACCACGGCTTACCGCCCTGCTCTTTCTTAAAGGCTCTATAAGAGCACTCATCGAAAGTCTGCTGTGGGCGGTGCCTGACTTACGTCAGTGGCCTTCGTTCCCCCATACCGCTGCGCGACAGTCCTGGATTCTAACCAGGTTCCCTGACTGCAAACGTCATCATCAAACACAAGATGATGTGGTTGCTACGAAGAGTAGGCGCATCATATTGAAAGCGGAGGTGCTAAGCAAGTACCTATTGCGGCCTGAGATAGCAGAGCAGACTATTGTGGGATAAATACCGCGCCAGCTTCTGTCTCAATGCGTTGGATGGGATATTGGTACAGCCGGGTCAAACGCTCGGGCTGCAACAGACTCTGCTGTGAGCCCTGCTCGGTGCTGCCATCAGGAAACATCATCACCAAATTATCACAGAAGCGGCTGGCCAGCTGCAGATCATGCAGGCTCATCATCAAGCAGCCCTGCTGCTCTTTGACCTTAGCAACCAACAACGACAACAGTTGAATCCGGTGATTCAGATCCAGATGGTTGGTGGGTTCATCTAACAGCCAGACTGTTGGAGACTGCACCATCAAGGTGGCAATTTTCAGTCGCTGGCGTTCGCCACCGGAAAGCTCATCAATCTGCCGATCCTGCATCGCTAACAGTTCTACCTGTCGCAGTGCCTGCTGGGCAATGGCCCTATCCTCTGCAGATTCCCAGCACCAAGGTGCCAGGTGAGGATGACGCCCCATCAATACAGATTCGAGTACCGTTGAAGGGAAACTGACCTGGTCATCCTGCAGCAAAACACCCAGCTTTTTGGCGCGCTCTCTATTTTTCAGGCTCGCCATCGGTTGCCCAAACAGCGCTACGCTCCCATATTTTGAATCTCTAAGACCAGCAAGAGTATGCAGCAAGGTCGTCTTACCGGAACCATTACCGCCCAGCAATCCCCAAACCTGTCCCGGTTTCATGTCCAGGTCCAGGTCACTGCATAAAATCCGCTCGCCCATATTGACCTGTAGTTGCGCTGTTGTTAGCAAGCTCATAACACGCCACTCCTGCTGCGCCGCTGCAACACATAAAGAAACAGCGGCACACCGATCATGGCAGTGATAACACCGACCGGGAGTTGTTGCGGCGATAAAGCCGTGCGAGCAAAGGTATCCGCCAACATCAATAACATCGCCCCTGCCAGTACCGAAGCCGGTATCAATACCCGATGATCTGAGCCAATCAATTGCCGCAAGATATGAGGCACAACCAAACCGATAAAACCGATATTGCCGCTGCGAGTCACCGCCATCGCGGTCAGCAATGAGGCCAGAAAATAGAGTGTCATCTGTAGTGGATAAGGAGATACACCCAAAGCCCGTGCCTGCAGTTCTCCTCGAACCAACAGATTTAGTGGCCTAGCCAATGCCAGGGCCACCAACAAACAAACCGACGCAATGAGAGCATCCCAACCGGGCAGATCAGAGTTACTTAGATCCCCCATCAGCCAGAATAGCATCCCCCTCAGTCCCGTATCATGACTAATAGAAAGCAGGAATGAGATGACAGCCCCCCAGCCGGATGCGATAACGACACCGGTTAATAATAGTCGCGACGGCGACCAACTACCGCGGCCATGAGCGAGTCCAAACACCAGCACCATATTGATTATGGCCCCCAGCAGCGCACTGCCAGAAACCTGCCAGCCTGCAAAGCCGAACATCATGGCAATCAATGCACCCACCGAGGCACCGCCCGATACCCCCAGCACATAGGGATCCGCCAAGGGGTTTCTTAACAGCACTTGCATCAAGCAACCGGCCAACGCCAATTCCGCCCCCACCAACATGGCACTTAGGGCTCTGGGTAGACGCAGGTCCACCACGACGTTGTAGTAAAGCGACTGACTGTCACTGGCGATCAAAGAGAACAAAGTTTCCAACGGAATCGGCAAGCTACCCAGTGAAAGGCTCAGCAGCAAGCTCAGCACACAGGCCACTAACAGGAAAACAAGAAAGGATAATGAGCGTGGCATTTCCGTACTCTGATAGAAGAATCTGCAACCTACCATGAAAGTGGCAAATTTAAACAAGTTGCCGATTATATCAGCATCTCGGGTTTAGCATTCAAGGTCTTACTGTTTGCAGGTGTTGGCATAACTGCTCTGCCCCGTCCATCACCCGCACCGTCTGGCGCTGCAGTAAATCAGGAGGGACAAAAAACAGATGATTACTTCGGACCGCCTCCAGACCCGGCCAGCTACGCCAATCGTCCAGCCATTCTGGCCGTGCCTCACCCATGCCGCTGGCGACTATCGCCTCTGGATTCATGGCCAGCACGGATTCGCGACTGATGGTCGGTGCGATGGCATCAATATCAGCAAACACATTGACGCCACCACATAGCTCGATCAGATGATTAATCAGGTGGTTGCGATTAATCGTCATCAATGGCTGATTCCACACCTGGTAAAATACGCGCACTGCGGAGCGCCCTTGATAAGTTTCCTGCAGAGACTGCAACCTAGTGCGGAAATTAAGGGCAGCACTATTGGCAATCGTTTCAGTCCCCGTAAGTTTTCCTAGCCTTTCGAGATTGGACGCAATCTGTTCCAGCGTTTTAGGTTCCGTTAGATAAACGGCTACCCCCAACGACTTCAATCGTTCTATTGATTCTTTGGAATTACCGCTGTGCCAGCCCACTACAAGATCCGGCTGCAGGGCAATAATAGCTTCCAAGTCAAGCTGTCGATAGCCACCGACTCGAGGCAATGTTTTGGCTTGTTCCGGGTAATCGCTATAACTGACAACGCCAACAAGCTGATCCCCCGCCCCTGCGCTAAACAACATTTCTGTGGCATGAGGGGCAAGACTAATAATCCGACGAGTGGGTTGCTGCAACTGGACTCTGGATCCAATATCGTCAGTGACGGTGATTTCAGCAACGGCGCTATCAACGCTGGTGAGCAATAATAAACAGCAGATAAAGCAGTGGACCGATATTCTAATCAGACGCTGAAATGAACGAGGTTTTGACAGCAAGACCGAATGAAGTGTAGTTGGCATCAAAGGATTACGATTCTCTCAGAATTTGGCAAGACTGAGGATTCTATCCAAGCGGAGAATGATTAACAGTAATATTTTTAATCTACAGCACTACAATCTGGTTAATCCCAATCCAGGTAGCTACCGTTGTTATAGTCATGTTCTAGTGGCACCTGATAAAAAAATGATCCCTTGCCACTGCGATAATATATACCCACATTGCCACTGGAGCCGTTATGTTTTCTATTCTTATAACGATGACGGTCGTCGTAGTAAGGATTCAACATATAGCCACGATAGCGGTCATCTGCACGATAATTCCGGCGCAACTGGCTGCCGAATTTACGGCCATATTTTGAATCGTAATAACTGCTTTTGTTGTGCCTGTTTTTGTAATATTTGTACTTATTGGAATTTCGGTAGCCTTGGCTATGACTGTATTTATCCGGATGATAGGTGCTTAATCCATGTCCATAGCGGATGTCGACCACACTGCCAGCGTTAGCCATCGTCGCAGCAATCAACAACGCGATTAAGACACAAATACGGACGACCCCGTAGCCATTACCCTCCAACGGATTCAACGCCGATCTTGCTATATCGCATCTGTTCATGGGATTACCTATTTACTGATATAGAGCGCCTGCATTATTTGATATCGAAAGGGGCTCAAAGTTTCTACCGCAATGACTATTAGTCAACATCTAGGTTCAGCATAAAGGCTCTCGACTTAACTTAAGCTGAATGAGATCAAAAGAAACCGGGCCTATCACCCATCATCGTCCACAGACAAATTGCGGTTCCTGTCCCATACTTAGGTGTGAATTGTCTTGAATACCCGTTACAGGGAGGAACTGACGATGTTTCTGAAAGAATCCAACAGTGGTCATCTTGTACAAATCCTCAATATGACCGAACTCACTAACCCTTTTTCTCTCACCACTCAGGTGCAATACCAGAACGGAGAAGAACTTCAGGATCCAGAAGCTATTCGCAAAGACGCGTTAGTTTTTCCATCCGGTGAATCGCTGCCCCAGTGCTGGTTAGACAGTCACTATCGTGATGAAGAGGTTTTCCGACATTAACGGCAGTATCTCCACATGGATCAGTGCTATCGCTCTTTGCACACTGAGTTAGTGCCTTTACTGGATCAAATTAATTGCGGGCCACCGAAAGCCATAACCCCAGTTTCCGGTGGTTGCATTAATCGCTGCTTTAAAGTGACTGCCGCTGACAAGCGTGAATTTTTCTTTAAAACCCATAAGAACCCACCGCCCGGATTTTTCCAGGCGGAAGCGGATGGTCTTAGGGCTATCGCAGACACCCACTGCATTCGAGTACCACAAGTTTACGCGTTATCTGAACAGGGGCTATTACTGGAATACCTAGCACCATCCCCCGCTGATAATTCTTTCTGGCAGCAATTAGGGGAAAACCTAGCATCACTACACCAGACCCCCGCGCCCTGCTTTGGTTTTCAGCATAATAATTTCTGCGGTCTAACGCCGCAACCCAATGATATGACCGACAACGGCTTCGATTTTTTCAGACAATGCCGGCTGATGTATCAAGCCGAGTTGGCGCTATCCAATCACAAACTACGGCAAGCGGATTATGATCGTGTTGAAAAACTATGCCAGCGGCTGCATGAATTGATACCCGAACAACCACCCACATTAATTCATGGCGATCTGTGGTCGGGCAATATTTACTGCTCAGCAGGTGAACCGGTATTGATTGATCCGGCAGCTCATTGGGGCTGGGCCGAAGCGGATATTGCCATGACCTTTTTATTCACCAGTTTTTCTAAGGTGTTCTATCAAAGTTACTACAACAACTTAAGGCCCAAAGAGGGATGGCAGCAACGACTTGAACTTTACAACCTCTACCACCTGCTAAATCACCTGAATCTCTTTGGCACTAGTTATCGACCACCGGTCCGCGAGGCCATCAGACGTTATGTGTTCTAAAGGTATATTCCTCTCTACCGCTCATGCTCAGCAGACCTGCCGAGAATCATTCAATTAAGCGTCCAATCAAGAGTTCAATGCAGACACAAGGAGGACCTTCTATCGCTAGGAACCGGTCAGGAATACAAAGCCTGAGAGAATATGAGACACGCAAGCAGCCAATGGGTTTAGCTATCTTCGTCCTTAACAGCGGAATTCTTCGAATCCACTTTGTCATCAGGCTTAAACTTCTTGGTAGACGACCCCAATACAGCCTGGGCACCGTACATAGCCATGGCAGTGGTATTTGCCAAAAGCACCGTAGTCATGACAGACGCAGCTCCTATCGCCATCATCATTCTTAGCATTGGGACCTCCAATAATTCTTACCAAAAAAAGTCGTATCCGGAAAATTATTTTACACCTAATGAATATTTTTCGATGTATAGAATTAACTCTCGTGCATAAAAAATAGTGGCCGTTGATGACTGTTTGAAGGACAGGTCCTAGTCACAATAAGTAGACACTTGATTATGCGTATTTGCGCTCCAATGCCGCCGGATCACATATACCGCTTAAAACGGCAATATAAATATCAGGAATATCAGCTATCCGAACCAGTCATTATCAAGGATTCCATACTTTCGATAATCTGTAACAAAGAGTAGCCAAAATGATCTGGTTACCTACTTACAGAGGAATTCAACATGACTGCCATCGACCTACTATTAATCTCAACACTACTGATAGCCATCTTCGCTCATAGCCTGCCGCAGATGCTTAGCACCAAGCCTACCCACTAAGCCTTCATTTGTAGCTCCCAAGCTATTGGGCGATGTTGAGCGACGAACGTCTTTGTCCTATAAAGGATTTACCCCGTCATCAGAAAAAAATAATGGCAGGACAGAAAAGTGGCTATGCCCCTTCTATACTTCTTAGACTGACTTAAATCACGCACCGCTATACCGAGGAGTTTATGTCTAAAGCTATGGATATCAACCACTACCGACACCCCAACCATAAGATCAACCCCTTGTTCTGGCAACGCTGGTCACCCCGCGCGTTTACTGGCGAAGCTATCACCGATCAGCAATTTCAGTCGTTGTTCGAAGCAGCCCGCTGGGCACCCTCCTGCTTCAACGAGCAACCCTGGCGCTTTCTCTACGCCCATCGCGACAGCGCCGACTGGCCCCTCTTTCTGGAGTTATTGATGGAAGGCAATCAGAGCTGGGCGAGTCAGACTTCCGGGTTAATTGTAGTCCTGTCAAAAAAGACCTTTAGTCATAACGGCAAGGACAACAACACTCACTCCTTCGACAGCGGCGCGGCCTGGCAAAGTATCGCCCTGCAAGCCTCCCTCATGGGCCTAGCCTGTCACGGTATGGCCGGTATCCATTACGCGGAGATAGCAGAAAGGCTCAATGTACCTGATGATTTTAAGGTAGAGATGATGCTAGCCGTCGGGGTACCCGGAGAAGCGGCAAAACTACCTGAAGGCTTGCGTGAACGTGAACAGCCTTCAGGCCGCAAAAGCGTTGCAGAAATCAGCTTCGCCGGCCGGTTTCCTGAATATTAGGCAATATTTACCTGGCGTTAGCGCCGCCCGAAAAGCTTTCCTAACAGCAAGCCACGCCGGTTGTTATCAATCTTTTCATCCGGGTCAGCTTTAACGGTTGGCGCTGAGGTTGGCGCTGAAGCAGCTTTCGGTGGTTGCGGCCGCTCAGTTTCGGTTTGCAA
>JBALWH010000050.1:0-32463 GCA_036960175.1 Motiliproteus sp.
TGATAGTTCAAGAAATCGTAAAGTTCCATCCGCGTCTGCATCAGGTCGATAACATCTTTCTGATCGCCTTTAGCCAGAATATTCTCGTATACCGCCAGAGCCGCCTTGTTTGCAGCACGGAACGCGCTCAACGGATACAGCACCATGGCACAGCCCACTTCGCCCAGCTCCGCCTTGTTGAACAAAGGCGTCGCACCAAACTCGGTGATGTTGGCCAGCAAAGGAACATTGCCGATCGCGGAACTAAAAGCCTTGTAATCTTCCAGGGTATGAACCGCTTCGGCGAAGATGCCATCGGCACCGGCTTCGATACAGGCTAGTGCGCGAGCAACAGCGGAGTCTAGGCCTTCCATCTGGAACGCATCGGTACGGGCGATCAGGAAGAAATCATCATCAGTCTTGCCATCGGCAGCCGCTTTAACACGATCAGCCATCTCAGCTTGAGAAACGATCTCTTTGTTGGGACGATGGCCACAACGTTTCTGCGCAACCTGATCTTCGATATGACAAGCCGCTGCACCTGCCTTAATCATCTCTTTAACGGTGCGCTGAATGTTAAAAGCACCACCCCAACCCGTATCGATATCAACCAGCAACGGAGTTTCTACCGCACTGGAGATACGGCGCACATCTTCGAGTACGTCATTGCAGGACGTCATACCAAGATCAGGTAGGCCGTAAGAGTGGTTCGCAACACCACCACCAGACAAGTAGATAGCTTGGTGGCCAACACGATCAGCCATCATGGCGTGATAAGCGTTTGTAGTCCCTACAATTTGCAGCGGGCTGTTTTCAGCCAGGGCCTTGCGGAAGCGTCCGCCTGCGGTCAAGTTATTTGACATAGTTTTTACCCTCATGATTCCTGTTGCTGTTTTAGTTTATTTTCGATGTTCTTTCTGGCCGCACTGATATGGCGACGCATCAACATTTCTGCCAACTCACCGTCACGATGCTCAATAGCATCAACAACATGATGATGTTCCTTCAGTGCCCTGACCGGGCGGGAACTGGATAGGCTGAACTGGTAACGATACATACGCACTAGGTGATATAGCTCACCACCCAGCAGCTCCATCAATTTGGTGTTCTTACTGCCTTGTACAATCCGATAATGGAAATCCAGATCGCCCTCTTTTTGGAAGTAAGAGCGGCCCTCTGTCGCCTCTAGACTGCGCTCATGTTCTTCTAGCAATGCCCTAAGGCTAGCGATCTCTTCGTCCGTCATATTTTGTGCCGCCAAGCGACAGGCCATTCCTTCCATCGCTTCACGGACGTGGTAGATTTCGATCAGCTCATTGAAAGAAAGTGAAACTACGGTGGCACCGACATGAGGTACACGCTGCACTAAACGCAAACCTTCTAAACGACGTATGGCTTCACGCAAAGGTCCACGACTGATGCCATAAGTTCGCGCCAACTCTGGCTCGCTGATTTTATGCCCTGGAGGAATATCACCCTTAATAATGGCCGTCACGATTTTCTGACAAACTTTATCCGCCAAAGTACGTGACTCTGGTTGAGCTTGTTCGAATGCGGATAGGGATGAATCCATATTACCGATGCCTTAGATTGTCGACAATGTTTATTTGAAAGACACTTTAGCGCCGATTTTATAGGTCGTCAACCCATAAACTGTCAACAGTAGACAAAAGTATAGCGGGGAATCCCCTAGGTTTAATAAATGCGACAGGAAAGATTTTCAAGGAATTTTGCAAAGATATAAATGGGATGCATGCTACCTATTAAGGCAGCCGCGCCAGATCCCACTATTTTCGTAGAGGATTACTATTGATAGTGACTATCAATCGGCTTTCTTGCTAAGTACTGCGCCATATCGGTATTGATTTGCTGGGCGATCTGTCTGGGCTTTTGGAACGGTAAGCTGTGATCACAACCTCTGACACTATGAACGTCCCAATCGTCCCGCTCATGAGCCAGATATTGGTGGTATTGATGCATAGCGTCGACACTACGGCCACCAATAAAACAGCTGACATGCTGCTGAGCTGCTAATACTTGGCCGCGGTCCAAGCGCCTGGATGCGTCACTAACCGCATCCAAGGCATTGGCAAACCCCTCGGCTCGATGCCCCAAACGCTCGATTATCATCTGTTCGGACTTTGGGGAAGGTATTCGATTGGGCGAAATAGTATCCAAAAAAACCTTAATACCCTGCTCCGGGTCGCGCTGCTGCCTCAACATCTGCGCTGCTTGTGAATAACGATCCCGCAATGCCACCACCTCATCCATAGAGAAACGATCCAACAAAGCCGGTTCCAACAAGAACTGCTTGTGCACCCTAGATGGATGCAGTTGCTTGAACAGCATGCAAATAAGCCCGCCAAAAGAATAACCACCAAGATCAACGGCCCACCAACCCAAATGATCCAACAAGGAGATAACGTCTCCCAAGACCTCTTCGGCACTGTATGTATGCTCTAGCTGATCCGGGTATTGCGTTGCTCCCATCCCTCTAAGGTCCGGGACGAGTATTTCACTCCAGTGATCCAGGTGTTCGAGCATATATCCCCAGGTAAATTCCCCAGCTACACCTGCCCCATGCAGCAGCAACAAGCGTCGACCATTAGGTTGGTAACGATTGTGGTAAACACGGTAGCTGATGACCTGCTCGACCGTTGTCAATTGCTGAACCTGACACTGAAAATGCTGCTTCATAGATATCTTTCAGAAGGAAAATGGGAGCCGCACCGGCATGAATGTTCGTACATAATGCCTTTTGTTATGGCGGATACGGATTGTAGACAATCCGAATGTCCGCAACCAGTTATTTTGCTAGTACTATCCTCACCTGTCCTTAAACAAATAAAGTACAATAGACCTTTGCTATCCAAAGCCATGCTCAATTATCCACATCACAAGTAGACCTTCTGTGCATATAATCCCTCTTAACTATGCTGACGATAGTACGGCGTTATTTGAAAGCATACGCCATTTACCCTATCCCGCATTTCTTGATAGCAGCACCTCCCCTAGCCGAGCAGGACATTATGACATTCTCTGCGCAGCCCCAGCATGCAGAGTAATCAGCTCAAAAGCCCTCACGTGGCGAGAAAACAACAACGGCCAACGCACTCCGTTGCAAGGAACACCTTTTCAAGCATTAAAACAGGTACTGCTGGAATACGGCTTTGCAGACAACGACAAGGCGCCTGCTGAGCCCAATACCTTTCCGTTTATTGGCGGAGCACTTGGCTATTTCGGCTATGACCTTGGTCGCTGCCTCGAATCTATGCCATCGCTAGCAAGCGCCGATATCGATATAGCAGACATGCAGATGGGCATTTACCCATGGGCCATCATTGTTGATCACAGCAAGCAGCAAAGCTCGCTGGTGTACAGAGACAGCTCTCTCACATCACAGCTCGAAGTATTAGCCTCCCAGATAAACTCAGACACCAGATCAGCAACCATCAAAGATAACGGTTTTCAACTTAACAGCGCTTTCACCTCCAATCTAGATTACTCCTGCTATAGCGAGCGATTTCACCGAGTCATCAACTATATCCGCAGTGGTGACTGCTATCAGGTCAACCTGGCTCAGCGCTTCACCGCCAGCTACCAAGGCGACAGTTGGCAGGCCTATCTATTCTTGCGAAAACAAGCGCCCACACCCTTTTCTGCTTACTTACAGGTAGATGGCGGTGAACTATTGAGCCTTTCTCCGGAACGCTTTATTAAAGTGGCAGACAGGCACGTAGAAACTAAACCTATCAAAGGCACTAGACCACGAGGCTCCACCCCAGCACAGGACCTGATGCACCAAGAATCACTATCTCGGAGCAGCAAAGACAAAGCAGAGAACTTGATGATTGTGGACCTATTACGCAATGATCTGGGCCGTAGCTGTCGCATTGGCAGCATATCCGTCCCTAAGCTGTTCGAGGTTGAAAGCTACGCTAACGTCCATCATCTGGTTTCAACCGTTCAGGGCGAACTTGCGCATCGGAAAGACTGCCTGGACCTATTAGAAGGCTGCTTCCCAGGCGGATCTATCACCGGCGCTCCAAAGATAAGAGCTATGGAGGTCATCGAAGAACTGGAGCCTCATCGCCGATCGGCGTATTGCGGCTCCATTGGCTACATTGGATTTGACGGCAATGTCGACACCAATATCGCTATTCGCACCATAGTGGCACACGATCAACAACTCCATTGCTGGGCTGGGGGCGGGATAGTGGCAGACTCGCAGTGCAGCTCCGAGTACCAGGAAACTTTCGACAAGATCAGCAATTTGATTAAACCGCTTGAAGATAACTTTCACGACAGCAATGATCGTCCATAAAAAAACCGGCCTATGACCGGTTTTTCAAAACGAGCGAGATAAAATGACTAAAGCGTCAGGTCACGCTCACTAGCCTTAATAAATTCTTTCTTCAGATCCTCAAAAGTCTGTACCGCAGGGAATTGCGGAAACTCTTCAATGACATTATCTGGCGCATGGAAAAGAATACCCGCATCCGCTTCGCTCAGCATCGTTGTATCATTGTAGGAATCACCCGCAGCGATAACCCGGTAGTACATGGTTTTGAATGCCAGTACCGACTGACGTTTAGGGTTCTTCTGGCGAAGAATGTAGTCCACGACACGACCATTCTCATCAGCAACCAACTGATGGCAAAACAAAGTCGGAAACCCTAGTTGCCGCATTAACGGCTGGGAAAACTCATAAAAAGTATCAGACAGAATGACAACCTGGAAACGCTCACGCAGCCAATCGATGAAGTCTCGAGCACCTTCCAACGGCTCTAACTTTGCGATGGTTTCTTGAATCTGCGGCAGGGTAAGCCCATGTTCGTCCAGAATACGCAGACGCTGACGCATCAGCACATCATAATCCGGGATATCTCGGGTAGTTGCTTTCAGCTCCTCAATACCGGTTTCTTCAGCAAACGCTATCCAAATTTCCGGAACCAATACCCCTTCAAGGTCTAAACATGCAACTTCCACAAACATCTCCTAGCAGCGATCAGATAAATGAATGGCCGGACTCTACCTTGCTTTTATTCAAGGCGCAATTACCCACAAAATGAAGCGGGCAATTGGCTATGCAGAAGTTTTTAACAAGCCGGCAGCTCAATATGGGAAAACAGTTCTTCTAACTCTTTACGATTACTACAAGCGACTGCCTTATCAACTAACTCGTGTGTCAGGTGCGGGGCGAATGCACGGATAAAATCATACATATAGCCGCGCAGAAAGGTTCCCCGTCTAAAGCCGATTTGAGTGGTACTGGACTCAAACAGATGACTGGCATCCAATGCCACCAGATCGCTATCCACCTCAGGTTCGTAGGCCATGCTAGCGACAATTCCGACGCCAAGACCAAGACGAACGTAAGCCTTAATGACATCTGAGTCTACAGCGGTGAAAACCACCTTGGGCTCCAACCCAGCGCGCTTAAATGCTTCATCCAGCTTCGAACGGCCGGTAAAACCAAAGACATAGGTAACTAATGGGAATTTGGCTAACTCTTCCAACTTCAGCTGTGATGTCTGGGCCAATGGATGGTCTTTTGGTACCACGATAGATCGATTCCAGCGATAGCAGGGCATCATCGTGAGATTACTGAAATGAGATAAAGCTTCTGTCGCAATCGCAAAATCTACTGTGCCATCAGAAGCCATTTCGGAAATCTGAACAGGCGTGCCTTGCTGCATATGCAAAGATACATCTGGATAATCGTTGATAAAATCGCGAATAACACGAGGCAGTGCATAACGTGCCTGAGTATGAGTAGTCGCCAGCGCCAAGCTTCCTTTGCGCTCATCGCTATATTCCTGAGCCACCTGCTTTATGGTTTCTACTTTACGCAGGATCTCTTCGGAAATTTCCAGTATGGATTCGCCAGCCTGAGTAACACGCGTCAAGTGTTTGCCGCTGCGGGCAAACACTTCCACCCCTAGCTCGTCTTCCAGCAAACGAATTTGCTTGCTGATACCGGGCTGTGAAGTGTACAGGCTTTGTGCGGTTGCTGAGACGTTCAGGTCGTGTTTAGCGACTTCGCAGATATAACGCAGCTGCTGAAGCTTCATTCATTCACCAATAATGAGAGGAGTCATCCTGAATCCCGAACTACATATAGCGAGTTCATCCAGCTCCATGTTGAAGGAAAGCATTGCCATGACCTTTTTTTTAGATCGTGGCAGTCCGTTGAAGAATGCTTTTATTACTTTTAAGAATATAGTGTTTTTAATACTCACTCAACAACAATAATTACTACTTTAGGGCTGCCTACTTAATACTAAAGAACAGGCAGGCTAGATATTTGCCTGAGCATGAAGGCGACGAATCTGCTCATCCTGAGTAATCAACTTTTTCTGAGCATTATTGAGGGAAGATTTCACGCGCTGCACGTCATCTTCATAACTCTTAACAGCCTGCCTGAGTTCAGACTCCTTTCTCATTGCTTCGCTGCTATGCAGAGAAAGACGCTGCTGCTCTTTCTTTAACTCGGATTCCAGCTTTTTTAGCCGCTCTTCCAGCCGCTTATTCTTATTACCTTCACTCAGCAACTTTGAATTGGCTTGGGAGAGCCTGCGCGCCTGACTTCCAGTATCGGTCCGCATCGCCTTTAACTCTGTTTCCAAGCTCTTTATCTGTCCTTGCTGGGTTTCAATCTTCACATCCCGCTTTGCGACTTCCGATTGCAGGTCGTGAATATTCCTCGTTAAAACCGATTCCTTTTTACTCGCCTCATCTCTGACCACTTCAAGACTGGTCCGGTAGTGGCGCAACTCTGCTTCAGACTTTGACAATAATTCGTGATTATGCGCCTGTTCGTCTTTCAAACGTCCATCAAAGGTATGCCTGGCATCTTCCAGAACCTTAGCGCCGCGCTTGACCTCATGCCGAACATCCAGCAACTGCTCCTCGGCCTGATTACGTAATTTAACCTCAGCAGCGAGATTTGACTTAAGCACAGAAATTTCCGCATTCAGCGCCTTTATCTGGTTTTCTGTCTCACCAGCTCGCTCTGCTTCACGACGATAACGCGTCTCCAAGGTATCGTAGTCCGCACGACTACTAACCAACAAATCCTCCGATTCCTGCCGCATTGTCTGAATGCTGCTATCTAACGAACGATGTTCTAAGGAAAGCTGACTTACGGCCTCCTTAACGGCATCCTGCCAAAGAACCTGCACAGCCCGCGTCATGGCATCCGGCGCTTTTGCGTCCGTATCAGCCACAATCGACACACGCGTCGACAACCCTAACCACCAACGCTCAAGTTCAGTATCAATACTGCCGTCGTCAACAACACCAAGTTGCCGACTTATAGTTTTAGCACTGGGTTTTACGCCGCCTAACAATAGGCGATCTGCAATATCCCGAATAATTTCTGGTGTAAGGGTGATGCTCATGAAGAATTAACTCGATGTCGGTTTTAGCTGTCAATATAAGGCGCAAGTCGATCTAAAGCCTGCTTCAGGCTTTCTTCTAGCGGAGCACAAACGGTAATACGCTCACGACTATTTGGCAAACAAAGTCTTAACTCAAAAGCGTGCAGAAAAAGGCGCCTGATGCCCTTTTCCTTCATTACTTTATTAAACTTTTCGTCACCGTACTTTTCATCGCCAATAATGGAATGTCCAGCAAACTGACTGTGCACCCTTATCTGGTGGGTTCTACCGGTAATAGGTTTTGCTTCAACAAGTGTTACATCAGAAAACCGCCACAAGACCTTGAATTCAGTCAAGGACTCCTTTCCATCCTGACTAACTCGAACCAGGCGCTCTCCAGACTGTAAATCATTTTTACGCAATGGCGCATCGACCTTCTTCTTACGGTTTGGCCAACGACCTATGACCAGAGCCTTGTATATTTTATTAATACGACCGTTACGCAAGTCCTCATGAAGAGCTTTCAGTGCACTTCGTTTTTTGGCCACCATTATGCAGCCAGACGTATCGCGATCTAGACGATGAACCAACTCAAGAAACTTGGCATTTGGGCGAATCTGACGCAAAGCTTCAATCAAGCCAAGACTGACACCACTACCACCATGAACGGCCAACCCCGAAGGCTTATTCACAACCAGTAATTGATCGTTTTCAAACAAGATTGATTTTTCCAACGTTTCAGTCAGACCTTTACCGACCTTAACCGGATCTTTAGGCGACGAGACACGTACGGGGGGGATTCGCACCAAATCTCCAGGCTCCAACCGATATGGTGCTTTTACGCGTTTTTTATTCACCCTTACTTCACCCTTGCGAAGTATCCGGTAAATCATGCTTTTAGGAACACCCTTTAAGCGCGTAATAAGAAAATTATCGATTCGCTGACCACTATAATCCTGATCGATCTCTACCCAGGTAACTGCCGGTAAACTTTTATCTGATGGAACTGCCGGTGAACTTTTATCTGATGTAACTGCCATAATCGATGTAATACTGTCCTGAACGATTTGCCCACTTAGGCAAGAGCTGTTATATTGTTGCGTCGCCCAAAACGGCCATAATCATGCACTTAGCAGTGCTGTAGAATGAAAGAACCTGGCGACAAGGCCTGCAGTGTAACCGATTCCTGGCAATGGATCAGGATTATCTAGGCAGGCTCAGAGAGAAATGTTTTTTGATTGGGTAGCTTTGAAACGCGACGTTAAAACGCCTCAAAGCTATCTGAAAGCTTAACTCGCGCCCACTCAGGCAATGCGATTAAGAATTGATTTATGACTTGTGTTTAAGTGGAGATGCACAACAGCCCGTGGATTTTACGTTCCTTTATAAATAGGGACGTAATAAAGACTAGTCGGTAACAGACTTATCCGAGAAGGCTGCTGATTCCTCCACTATTAGGTTCCCAACAGATAGTATTGGTAGCGGCGTCGATGCCGTGAGTAACGCTTGAAACCGCCAGGTACGGTGACTTTTTTGAAAAAAGCCAACGATCAGGGGACTACAGCCATTGGGAAAACCGACTGCACGCATAAAAATATCGATTCCGAGATTCGGCACTAGTTGACTGAAGTGAGGTGCGTTTATTTACGTTTAGAGTGAATAACCACCATGAAAAGAATGCTTATCAACGCAACTCAACCAGAAGAGTTGCGTGTAGCCTTGGTCGACGGACAACGTCTTTACGACCTGGACATCGAATCTGGCTCCCGCGAACAGAAAAAGGCCAATATCTACTTGGGTAGAATCACCCGGGTAGAGCCTAGCCTAGAAGCTGCCTTTGTCGATTTTGGCGCAGAACGCCATGGTTTTCTGCCGTTAAAAGAGATCTCCCGCGATTATTTCAGCAAGTCTCCTTCTGAAATTAAGGGCCGCCCGAGCATCAAAGATGTCATCAAAGAAGGTCTGGAAGTTATCGTCCAGGTTGATAAAGAAGAGCGCGGGAACAAAGGTGCCGCGCTGACTACCTTTATCAGTTTAGCGGGCCGCTACCTCGTACTAATGCCGAACAATCCTCGCGCTGGTGGTATTTCCCGCCGCATCGAGGGCGATGAGCGCGTTCAACTTCGGGAAGCGCTTAACCAAATCAACATCCCGGACCAGATGGGTGCAATTGTTCGTACCGCCGGTATTGGCCGTACTGCGGAAGAGATGCAGTGGGACCTAGATTATCTTCTGCAACTTTGGACATCTATCAAAGATGCTGCCAAGCAAAAGAAGTCTCCGATACTGATTTACCAAGAAAGCAATGTCATTATCCGAGCTATCCGCGATTATCTACGCCAGGATATCGGCGAAGTACTGATCGACAGCGAAGAAGTTCGGCAGGAAGCCCTCGGCTTTATCCGGCATGTAATGCCTGGCTACGAAAGCAAGATTAAGCTGTATGAAGATGAAACACCTCTATTCAATCGTTTCCAAATTGAGTCTCAGATTGAAACTGCATTTCAGCGTGAAGTTCGTCTACCCTCTGGCGGTTCTATCGTTATCGACCCAACTGAAGCTCTAGTTTCCATCGATATTAACTCCGCCCGAGCAACCAAAGGCAGCGATATCGAAGAAACAGCTCTGCAGACCAATCTTGAAGCCGCTGACGAAATCGGCCGGCAACTTCGACTACGCGACATTGGCGGCCTCATTGTTATCGATTTCATCGATATGACACCGGTACGCAATCAACGTGAAGTAGAAAACCGCATGCGTGACGCCCTTAAGGTTGACCGTGCGAGAGTGCAACTAGGTCGCATTTCCCGTTTTGGATTATTGGAGATGTCGCGTCAGCGTCTACGCCCTTCCCTTGGCGAAACCAGCGGCATAGTATGCCCGCGCTGCAGCGGTCAAGGCACCATCCGTGACGTAGGTTCACTGGCGCTATCTATCATGCGCCTGCTACAAGAAGAAGCAGGCAAAGATCGTACCGCTCAGATCAGAGCAATGGTTCCGGTCAATGTGGCAACGTTCCTACTCAATGAAAAACGCGCCAATATCAGTGAAATCGAAAAGCGCTGCGGTACCGAAATACTGGTGGTTCCTAATCCAAATATGGAAACACCACATTACGAAGTCATCCGCCTACGGGACGACGCCACTGAGGTTATCAGCAACGGCACCGCTAGCTATCAGCTGAGCCCAGAGCCTCATGGTGATCTGGAAGAATTCACAACAACTCCGGCGACACCTCGTCCAGAAGCGATCGTAAAAGGCGTAACATCTGCCAAGCGTGCGCCTTTACCGGAAGAACCAAAACGCCGCAAGAGCTTAATGTCAGCCATTGCTTCCCTCTTCACTTCCTCTGATTCCGAGACCAAGACCGAGGAAAAGCCGAACAAGCCAAAACCACAGACTGACTCTAAGCGTAGTGACACTGAACGTAGTGGCAACGCACGTGGTGGCAATGAACGTGGCCGAAATCGTAACCGAAACCGTCGAAATGAACGCGATGATCGCAGCAGAGACACTCGCACCGACAACAAACGTGCTGACGAAAAACGCACTGACGACAAGCGTGGCGATGAGAAACGTAGCATTAACAAGCGCAATGACGAAAACCGTTCTGAAAAAGGCAACGCCGCTCAGGATGGAGAACGCCGTACTCGTCGCCGCCAGGGAGAGGGCAACCGAAAGCCGCGTGAAAATTCTCGCGGAAACACTAGCGAACCCTTGAAGGCAGCTAACGTTGAAGAAGCAGTGGCTAGCACTGAATTGGCAGTAACGGCGACTGAATTAGCAGTAACGGCGACTGAACAAAGTAAAGAGGCTAGCAGCGATAAACCAAGCCGTCGTGAACGCGGTAATCGTCGTCGCCGAGAACGAGCAGGACAGCGTTCCGGTGAACGCTCTAACCGCGATGAGTTGGCCAAGAAGCTTGACGAGGAAAAATCCAACGAAGTTGCTGGAGCAACAGAAACTCAAGCGCCAACTGTAGTCACTTCTGAGCCTGGCAATGAATCGGTACAAAGCGTTGAAACAAACGCCCCTACTGCTGCAGAAGCACCTGAGGCAATCAAAGTTGACGCTGAAAGCAATACTGCCAAAGCTAAGCCTGAGGCCACATCAACTGAAGAAACAACACAAACAGCTGCCGTTGACAATCCACAAGGTGCAACCGAGAGTGCAGTTGAAGTCGAAGTGGTTAAGCCTGAAAAGATAGAAAGCAAGGTAACCTCTGTCGAAGACAAACCAACGGCCGATCAAGCCAAGGCAACAGAAGCAGTCGCTGAAGTGACTGCCGAACCGCAACTCAGTGATTCTGTTTCAGAACAGAATGTAGAAAAAGCTGTTGCCACAAAGCCTCAACCAGAAGCCAAAAAACCTGAGGAAAATACACCACGTCGCCCTAGTCGTCGCGTTGCAAATGATCCACGGGTAAAGCGTAGAGAACTGGAAGCCGCTAAGCGTCAGGCCGAACAAGCTGAAGCTGAATCCGAGCCCAAGGCACCAGTACAGGCCAATATACAGCCTGAATCTAAGCCCGAGCCCATGGTTGAAGCTACTGTAGCCGAAACCGCTCCTGAGCCAACGCAAACGGAAACTGAGCAGCAACCAACAGTTGAAGCTCCCGCCGCTGAGCAGGTAGATGTAAAAACATCTGAAACCCCTGTTCCAGAAGCGGTGAGTTCTGAAAAAGTGGTAGCCGATGAGGCGGAGAAGACAGAGCAATCTTAACTCTGATCGACTTCAGCTAATAATCGAAGGGCGGTTTACACCGCCCTTTTTTATTGCCCGCCAAACAGCCCGACAGTAACAAACCTCTATAGATCCAGAACATTTGCACCAAGAAAATGCAACTGCGTTCAAGGCTTGAATAATGGATTTTCCCTCTCACCGGATGACAGCCTAGATGACTATGGTTAGGATTGCGGTATAAACATTCTGGAGACCGCCAGTGAGCAAACTTATCGCGATCGTAGAAGACGACCCTGATCAGCGCCGAAATTATGTCGATGCCATCAGCCGCCGCCATTATCGTGTTTGCAGTTACGCTTCACGACAAGAAGCGCTCGCAGGATTCTCCAAGGAAATGCCTGACCTAGCAATTCTAGATGTGATGCTCGGCGACGAGCTCGATGGCGGCTTTCATCTCTGCAGCACCCTGCTACAACACAACCCAGAGCTACCCATTATTTTCCTCACTAGTCGTAGTGATGAGATTGATCAGGTTTTTGGTTTACGCCTTGGCGCATGGGATTATCAAACCAAACCCGTCTCTCTGACCCTACTGGTAGAACGCATATCTGCCTTGCTTCATGTCGCCCAGAATAGGACTCAACAAAGCACCGCCCTCAAACAACACGGTGACCTGCAACTGGATACCGAACGCGTTGTCGTTAACTGGAAGAACCAAAGAATCCCACTGACCGTGACAGAGTGTTCTTTACTGGATGTTATCGTTTCTAGAAATGGAGGGGTCGCCAGTTACGACGAGCTTGCCAGCGCTACCCGCCAGACGTTGGTTACTAATAACACGGTCAATACTCACATTCGGCATATCCGCAAAAAATTCCTACACGCTGACCCGCAATTTGATGCATTAGAAAACGTTTATAGTGCAGGATACCGCTGGCAGGAAAACTGCGAGTGATGATTTTCAAATTACGCACACAGTTACTAATACTCAGCCTCGGATTATTGGTACTACCTTGGCTCGGCTATCGTTACATCAATGACATCCAAGACTTCCTAATAAAAGGTCAGGAACAAGCCCAACTGCTCACTACTCAGGCCATTGCGACAGCGCTCCAGGATCGCCCTGACCTTCTGCCAGATCTGCCTGAACGCAACACCTCCGAATCTCAGACCTTACTGTACGCCTATCCGACAGATACCCATGTGCTGCCCGACGGTTTCAGCGAAGAGTGGGATCAGCCCTTTGCTGCCAATCAGTTTGGGCCAGCCGCAGAGGCTGATCGCCTAGATCCATTAGCAATGAAACTTCGCTTCCTGCAACGAGGTGATCAGCTTTATATTTTAATTCAGGTTAGCGACCGTTATCCGGTCTATAGACATCCCGGTTATCAACGTTTGGATACATCAGATCAGATACGTTTCACCATTGATGAACAACATTTTGTTATCACCAGCCAAGCCATTGGTGCCATTCAGGTAATAGCCACCGATGATCAATGGCGTTTGCCACAGCAGAGCGACATTTCGAGCAAAATTCATGGTGGCTGGGTTGAAATTGAGGGTGGATATCAGATCGAATTACAGCTGCCCCTGGATATGGTGTCACAGGCGCTATTATTTGATATCACAGTTCTTGATATTGATGATCCGGTGAACAGAAATATTCTGGAACAGTTAAGCATCAGCGATCAGAAAAATATTCGCTTGCTGGTTCACTCCCCAGAACTACAGCGGCTGATCCGGGGGCTGAAACGGGCTGATCGTCATGTTTGGATCCTTGATCAGCAACGTCAGATCCGAGCGGTATCCAATACTACTGACGCCGCGCCCAATTTGTTACAGCGCCATAGCACAGTCATTGACCGCGCAATGAACGGTTTGCCAGCCGTAGCCCGCTATAAGGATGACAAAACCGACTATATCCTAGCGGCTCAACCCATTGCCGGAGACGAGAACCATATCCTAGGAGTTGCTGTTGTGGAGGTGGCTACTGATGAAATTCTTAACCTACAGCGGGTTACTCTACTCAAGTCAGCGGTAGCAACTACCATTGCCTTTGTAGTGCTGATCACTGGCTTACTGCTATTTTCCTATCGACTTACCCGACGCATCCGGCGCTTGCAAACGGAAACCCAGGGCTGTGTCGATAGTCAGGGTCGCATTGTCAAAGCCGGTCTGGAAGCGGAACAATCAGGGCATGATGAGCTGGCTGAACTAGGTAAAGACATGTCAGGGTTAATATCCCGATTACACCTATACACCCGTTTCCTCGAGCGCATGCCTCGCACACTAAAGCATGAACTCAGCAATCCATTAAATACCATTAGCACCTCACTTGAAATCATCCGGGAAGATGCGAACAAAGACCAACAGCCTTACCTCGCCAGTGCCGAGCGCGGAGTGGCGCGGATGACGATGATTATCAACGGTCTCACTGAGGCGGCTAGCTTGGAGGAGGCCCTGCGCGATGAAATCCTGACGGCGCTTGACCTTAAACTATTACTCAGCCAATACGGAGGTCAGTTCCAATCCCCCAACCTGAAACATACGATAGAAATGGAACTACCAGTTGATTCAGCCTGGATCAACGGTAATGGCCTGCGCTTGGAGCAACTACTAGACAAACTGGTGGATAATGCCCTGGATTTCGCCCCCGAAGGCACACCCATTGGCATTAGTCTAAACCAGGCTAATAACCTATGGATACTGGAGCTGACAAACCAAGGTCCGAAAATACAAGATGAGATAAAGGCCAGCTTATTTGATTCACTGGTGACTTTAAGAAAACGACAAAGCACGGGTAACGATGAACAACCTGACTGCCATATGGGCATAGGCTTGTTTGTAGTGAAAACTATCGCTGAATACCATGGGGCGACAGTTTCCGCATTAAATACTGAATCCGGAGTAGTATTCCGTATAGTTTTCCCGGCCCTTAGCTCCGATTCTGCGAGCAGTAACCAATAGATCGGCGTATTTAATAACAGCGTGGTTCTATTTCCAGCTCAACATCAAAATGCTGTTTGATATCAGTCTGTATAGCACTAGCCAGCGCCAATACCTCGGCACCACTAGCCGCACCATAATTGACCAACACCAGCGCCTGTTTGTCATGCACACCGGCGTCGCCTTTGCGGTAACCTTTCCAGCCACAGTGGTCGATCATCCACCCCGCCGCCAATTTCATTCCTGCAGGGTCAGCATAAGCCACCAGACCGGGGTATTGCTGTTTTAAACGTTGATGATGAAGCTTTGACACCACCGGATTCTTAAAGAAACTCCCCACATTCGCTAATTGGTTAGGATCTGGCAGTTTCGCTGAACGGGTTCGCACCACTGCGTCAAAAAGATCCTGGGGGCTTGGATCGGCCAGATCAGACAGCTGATCAGCCAAAGCACCATAAGAGACCATCAGTTTTGGCATGCGGCGCAGCTTGAAACTGACCTCGGTAATAATATAACGATCCCGGGCAGCCGTTTTGAAAATACTATCACGATAACCAAAAGCACAGTCTTCTCTACTGAAATACTGCATCTGCAAACTGTCCCGATTGAGTGCTTTCAGATCCAGCATAAAATCATTAATATCAACACCATAAGCACCTATGTTCTGAATAGGCGCAGCGCCCACTGTGCCAGGGATCAATGCTAGGTTTTCTAAACCGTATGCCCCGTGTTGGAGGCAGTGATCGACAAACTGGTGCCAGTTCTCCCCTGCCTGCGCAGTGACCTTGACCCAATTATCGTCGATGTTGCACCACTGGACACCTTGTAGAGAGATCTGAATACAAAGCCCTGGAAAATCTTCAGTCAACACAAGGTTGCTGCCGCCGCCTAACAACAACACCGGCAACTGCTGTTGACGACTATGTTGCAACGCCTGCTTCAACTCTTCGACAGAATTAACTTGAGTAAAGTAACGGGCGGTGCTGCTGACCGCTAGGGAATTAAAAGGTCTGAGATCAAGGTTCTGCTGCATCACCAAGTTAGCTCCCTAACCTGAGCTTGATGACATCAAGCAAACCATCAGCGGCCTCTTCAACCAAGTCCAGTACCTGATCGAAACCATCGGATCCACCGTAATAGGGATCAGGAACTTCAGTGATAGATAAATTTGGTGCGTAATCCAAAAACAACTTTAGTTCTGCCTTAGCGTCCGAAGGTGCGATCTGCTGAAGATCAAAGAGGTTACTTTCATCCATGGCAAGGATGTAATCAAAATGGTGGAAATCTTCGGTCAATGCCTGACGAGCGCGGAGCTGACTAAGGTCGTAGCCACGAGCCGCAGCCGCGGAGCTGGAACGTCGGTCTGGAGGGTTCCCTACATGATAGGCGGCAGTACCCGCAGAATCAGTGCTCACACAGTTCTGTAGCCCTAGTAACTGTACCTTGTGGACAAACACACCATGTGCTGTTGGCGACCGACAGATATTGCCCAGGCAGACAAAGAGTACAGAACAGCTATTCATAGCGATAAATCACCCTTGGTTGGCTTGGCCCTATAGCGATTTAAGCACCTAGCAAACGACGAACACGCTGCAGGTCTTCCTCGGTATCCACCCCTGGAGGTGGAGCCTCATCCGCTTCAGCCACATGAATCAGAGCGCCGTTCCACATAGCCCGCAGTTGCTCCAGACATTCAGTACGTTCAAGCTCACAGGTAGGCCAGCGGACAAAATCATTAAGCAACTTGACTCTATACGCATAGATGCCGATATGGCGTTGGTAGTTAACCCCCTCGGGGAACTGTTGTGGTTGGTTACCGAGGATCGAAGTACCTCTGGGCCATGGAATAGGTGCACGACTGAAATAAAGCGCTCGGCCCCGCTCGTCAGCCACGACTTTAACTACATTGGGATTTAACAGGCTCTGCAAATCTTCAATCGGTTCAGATAGCGTGGCAATACTAGCGGTCGGTTCTGCGGCCAAATTATGAGCGACTTGGTTGATGATTCGAGGCGGAATCAAAGGCTCATCACCCTGAACATTCACTACAATATCATCGGCATAAAGCCCTAGAATTTTAACCACTTCTTGCAGCCGATCGGTGCCAGAAGGATGTTCGTCTGAGGTCATACAAACCTCAGCACCAAAAGCCTTTGCAGCCGTTTCGATGCGCGGGTCATCGGTCGCAATAATTACGCTGGACGCATCACTCTCGAGGGCCCGTTCGTAAACATGCTGCAACATAGTCTTGCCAGCAATATCTTTTAATGGCTTTCCCGGTAAACGACTGGATGCGTAGCGCGCAGGTATGACGACAGTGAAAGACATGCTATTTTCGCTCCCGCTCCTCGGCAGACATTTCACGAGCTTCGGTTTCTAACATCACCGGAATACCATCTTTGATGGGATAGGCTAAACCACTGGCATGACAGAACAGTTCGTCAGTTTCTTTATTCCACTCAACCGGTGCCTTGGAAACCGGACAAACCAGAATATCGAGTAATTTCTTATCCATTAATAAAGCCTGATTGTATGATCGAAATAGTTTAGTGATATCGGCCGGGATATCAGCTGATCAATGCTTCCAGACGGGCCAGAAGCTGATCTTCGAAAGCTGCTGGAAGCTCAGCTCTTATGGGCAAATAATACCTGTTATCGGCCCCTAATGCGCGACATTTAACGGCATCTTTTTCCGTCATAATAGTGGCATAGGGGTTGTCAAAATCAAGGTCGGCGGCGCTAAAAGGGTGATGGTCTGGGAATGGGTGTCTAATCACCGTAAAGCCTAATCTCTCTAGCGTATTGAAAAACCGGGTCGGATTACCGATACCTGCAACTGCATTGACCGTCTGCGGTAACAATTCAATTTTTTCGCCATTGAGCAAGGATAGTGGCCCGCAACTAAATTCCATTCTAATGCTATCGTTTCGCTTCCAATCACCACCATTGACGATACAAAAGTCGACATTATCAAGACGCGACTCAGGCTCCCTCAAAGGCCCCACCGGCAGACAGTGGCCATTGCCCAAACCACGTTCGCCATCCACCACGGCAATTTCAAGATCCCGTGGCAGGCGATAGTGCTGTAGACCGTCATCACTAAGGATGACATTTACCTGACTATTATCTTTAAGGAGCTGCTTGCAGGCATTCACCCGATCAGGATCGACAAATACCGGGCAACCACCGCGGCAAGCAATCATTAGAGGCTCGTCACCGCAATGTGCTGGATCGCTGCCAACACTAACAGACATGGGATAACTGGGAGCATGACCACCGTAGCCCCGACTGACAACACCAGGGCGGTAACCTGCTTGCTGCAGCATCTCGACGATACGAATAAGCAGCGGTGTTTTACCTACCCCGCCGACGCTGATATTACCGACAATAATCACTGGCACCGGGGCCTGCCATAACGGCGTACCGCTACCTGCTATCTTGTGACGACGCTGCCCGGCCGCAAAACGAAACAGCAGCTCCAACGGCCAAAGCGGTAACAGCCAGGGAACAGAGCCATACCAAAGACGAGAGAGGTTTTTCATTAATCGATTAACTTATCCTTAATTAATCATGGCTCGTCGCCGTTGCCACGAGTGGTAATGCTGAGATGGATAAAACCTAACTGACCTGCAGCATCCATCGCCGTGACTACTTTCTGATGCGGAGTTTGCGCATCGGCGGTAATAATCAAAGGAACATCATTTTTATTGCGAGCTTCTTTTGCGATGGCCCGTTTAAGGGTTTTCAACTGTCCGTTAACCAACCGCTTTCCATTAACAGAATACTGGCCTTTATCGGTGATAGTAATATCGATTGCCCGAGGTGTTTCATCGACCTCCTCAACACTAGACTTAGGCAGATCGATTTTCATATGTGCTTCTTTAGTAAAAGTGGTCGACACCATAAAGAATATCAACAGCAAAAACACCACGTCGATCAGCGGCGTCAAATTGACGCTGACTTCTTCACTGCTTTGTCGTTTAAATTTCACCGGGATCCCTTACTGCCTTAGCCAACGCGCTATTCAAAATCAACTTCACGATCACCATGAACGACTTCGACCAACTTGATCGCTTCCTGCTCCATCTGGACCACTAGGAAGTCGACTTTGCGAAGAAAGAAGCGATGCATAATCAACGCAGGAATAGCAACACTAAGGCCTGCAGCGGTGGTTATTAGTGCCTCTGAGATACCACCAGCAAGGACATTGGCGTTGCCAGTGCCCTGTATCATGATTTCAGTAAAGACTTTAATCATGCCGACTACGGTTCCTAACAGGCCTAGCAGAGGAGCTACAAGCGCAATGGTACCCAAGGGATTGAGAAAACGTTCCATCTCATGAATGACCTTGCTGGCGGTCTCCTGAATACTCTCTTTCATGATCTCACGGCCATGTTTTGAGTTATTGAGACCCGTGACAACGATCTGCCCCAAAGAAGAGCTGGACCTGAATTTTGTGAGCTTCTCTGCTGTCAGCTGGCCTTTTTGCACCAACGCCCAAACCTCACCGACGAGATGAGTGGGTGAGACTTTATTCTGTCGCAAGGTCCAGAAACGTTCGATCGAAATAGCCAAGGCGATCACTGAGCAGGCCATGATCGGCAGCATTAACCAACCGCCTGATTTTACCAGTTCAAACACGCGTCACTCCTTAATTGTTTGATCGCGCTAATGTAACACATGTAGAGAAAAATCCTAATCCCACCAGTACCTTCCGCGCTGCTGTGTAAACTCACTAATAGTAATGGGCATATGGCGCTGAACATCAACTATTAAAGCCCCTGAAACAGCCGTGTTGAAAAATCCAATACCCTGTTTTTTGATACGTTGCACCACGCGCGGATGTGGATGGCCGAAATTATTACGAAAACCACTGCTGGCCAACACCACGGAAGGGTTCACATGCTCTAAAAACTCATTAGAAGTGGACGTTTTGCTGCCATGGTGAGCCGCCACCAGCACATCAACCTTCAGTTTCTCTCCGTAACGTCGAACCAGATCGACTTCAACCTTGGTTTCGATATCACCCGTCAACAGGATAGAACCACTTGGACTAATAATCTGCAGCACACAGGAGCGGTTATTCTCCTTGTCATAGATGTCATCTCCGGGGTGCAGAAAACGAAAAAGCACATCATCCCAAACCCAAGAATGCCCTTCCCGACAAGGCATAGAGTTATTAATTATCTGCTTACCGGAACCACTAAGCACAAACGCCGGCACATAGGAATCTTGTACAAAATCACTACCACCGGCATGGTCGATATCTCCATGACTGATCACCAAGCCATCAATAGTGGTAACACCAGAGCTGGCCAAAAATGGCCTTATAGTGCTTTGCGCCACCGTATATCCACTATTAAAGCGACGCCCGGTATCATATAGCAATCTATGATTACGAGTTTCGACGTACACCGCCAGCCCTTGACCTACATCCAACACCGTCACCTCAAACTCTTCCAGCTGACGCGGTTGATCAACACCTATTAGCAGCGGTAGCCAACACACAAACCCCAGCTTTCGCCCTGGAATGGCCTTGGGTAAAAGCACTACCATTGATCCGCATAAAGCCAGCACTACAGCGATGACCGTTTGCGGAGGGGGATACCACTGCAACCCCGCCAGTGCGTCAATCCAAACTAAAAAATAGTATCCCTGCTCCAACAACCAACCTGCACAAATCAGCCCGAAGCCACTGAAAGAAGAAGAAATCGCACCACAGACAAGGGAAAGCATCGCCAACGGTAAAACCAACAAGCTGATGAAAGGAACAGCGAGCAGGTTGATCAGCGGTGCGATTAATGACACTTGGAAAAACTGGTAAGCAAGCAAGGGAGTCATCACCATGAAGATCGCAAGCTGCATACGTACCATTAAAGTTAAGGCTGCCGGAAGCCTGTGTCGACCAGATAACAGATAGATCAACGTACCGGCGGCGCCGAATGACAGCCAAAAACCGGCCGATAATGACGCTAGAGGATCCAACACCATCACCGCAGACAATGCCACCCAAAGTCTGGAAAACGCCCCTGGACGTCGTTTTAACAGCCACCCAGATAGCAGCACCGTGATCATGACCAGAGCCCGTTGAGTCGGCAAGGAAAAACCCGCCATCAGACTGTATACCAATGCAGCGACCATGGCAGCGATGGCAGCAGCGCGAATACGGGAGGTTAAGGATAACGCCGGCGCAGCTCTTCCCAGGTTGAATAACAACAGATAAACACCAGCGGATACTAAGCCAATATGTAAACCGCTAATGACCAGCAGATGCAAAGTTCCAGTATCCCGAAACAGTTGCCACTGTTGAGAAGAGATACCTCGCTTGTCTCCTACCAACAGGGCCTGCAACAAAGATGCCTGTAAGGGGTCATCAACCTGCCGTGATATATAGTCAGCAGTCCCCTGCCGAAACTTCGAAAAACCAGCACTAGCCGATAATGCCGTGGTAGTAGACTCTAGAGTTCGAACATAGCCCAGGGCATCAATAGCATTGGAGAGAAAGCTTCTTTCCTGATCAAAACCGCCGGGATTACGATAGCCATGAGGGCGTTTGAGCCTTACCACCATTGTCAATTGCATCCCGGTCTGCAGCGCCTGCAAACAGCGGTATTGGGTCAGCCTTATTTTGCGGGGCGTAAAACGCAACGGTAGCTTTGTTTTCAAATTATCGATGCTGGAATCATTGACAGACGCCGCCGGTAAAGCCTGCTCAACAGAAACGGGTGCAAGAAAATCTAGTTTGAAATTGAAACGACAAGATTGCCCATCGTACCGAGGTAAGGCAACGACCTGCCCCTTAGCCAGGAGATCAATACCCTGCCAGCTTTCCTGAAGCTGATGGGCCATTCCCCAATAGCCATAAAGCAAACCCCATAGCAGGCCCAAAAAAATGGCCAGTAAAGGTCGGAAACGTTGCCATACAGTGGTAACTAACAGCCCACCAAAAACTAAGCTAAGGCTGGGCCATAGAGGTGGTAAGGCGGGTATCAGCGAGACCATAGCGATGGCCAAACTAAATCGGATCATCCTTGATCTCCATCAGCTACTAACAAAGGTGTATTGGTCTTAAGTCGGTTGGCTTAGGTTACTATAATGTGCATAATCCTTCACTCTAAGTAACCATTGTAGTAACCATTCCAGCATGCCGCGTAAATTTATAAAGCGCCATATGCCCAATGAGGCAACAATCAAAGAACATCCTCACTTGCGAAAGCTGGGGAAACTTCTGCATGATCCGAACCTCTGGCACCTGAACAGAAACTCTGTATCCCTGGCATTTCTGGTAGGAGTTTTTTGTGCCTTTTTACCGATTCCACTGCAGATGCTGGTTGCCGCCTTTTTTGCCATTGTGGTCCGCAGCAACCTACCCATTGCCGTCGGTCTGGTCTGGATTACCAACCCGCTGACCATGGGGCCTATTTTCTATTTTACCTACAGAGTAGGTGTCCTTGTGCTGAATGTTCCGGTGCAAGATTTCGATATGGAATTATCACTGGAATGGATCACCCAAGGGGTATCGCAGATCTGGTGGCCATTACTGCTTGGCTCACTGATTTGTGGTGTTCTCTTCGCCGGAATCAGCTATCTAGCTATTCGTTATCTGTGGTTATGGAGGGTCAGTCAGAACTGGAACAACCGGCGGGCCAGGCGCGAAAAGCCCAAACAGGATTAATTTCAGACAGACGGTTTTTATCAGGCCAGTCAGCTCTGCAAGCGCCCATCATCAATTTTCAAAATCTGATCCATCTGCTCCGCAAGTTGCATGTCATGGGTGACCACGACAAACGCAGTATTCAGCGTTTGATTCAGTTCCAGCATCAATTGCTGAATTTCTTCGGCCGTATGTCGATCCAGATTACCCGTGGGTTCATCCATCATCACCGTTTTCGGCTCTGTCACTAAGGCTCTAGCAATGGCTACCCTTTGCCTCTCTCCACCACTTAGCTGCGAAGGCTTGTGTTCAAGACGGGATTCCAAACCTACCCGGACCAGCATATCGCGGGCGCGCTGCTGTAACTCATCAATAGGCATATTACCCATCAGCAACGGCATGGCGACATTTTCTAAAGCGCTGAATTCTGGCAACAGATGATGAAATTGATAGACGAATCCTAGTGATTTATTTCGCAACTGGGCACGTTGATTTTCATTCAAGGCACTGATTAGTTGACCATCGATAAACACCTGACCAGTGCTTGGTTGATCAAGGCCTCCGAGGATATTCAGCAAGGTACTCTTGCCAGATCCGGAGCTGCCGACAATCGCTACGCGGGTACCCGCCGGTATCGTCAGATTGATTCCGCGTAGCACTTCCAGGACATTGTTACCTTCCTGATAAGACCGGGAGACATCTTTGCAACAGATAACCGCATCTGCGACTTGAGAGTCATTCGCTGCCAGGGTTTCGGTGGCTGTGTTATTCATAACGCAAAGCCTCCGCAGGCTGGGTCTGAGAGGCACGATAAGCCGGATAGATAGTTGCCATCAAACTAATCACCAAGGAACTGCAACAGATGACAGTGACATCCATCCAGCGCAGCTCTGATGGCAGGTAACTGATAAAATAGACCTCAGCACTAAGAAACTGCGTATCCAGAATCTGCTCTACCCAGGCCACCAGATCAGTGACCGATAACGCCAACAAGATTCCCAGAGCCGTACCCACCAGGGTACCGATTACACCAATAAAACCGCCCTGTACGATAAAGGTACGCATGATGGTTCCAGAGCTGGCACCCATGGTCCTGAGAATAGCAATATCGGAGCGCTTATCGGTGACCACCATAACCAGGGTCGAGACGATATTAAACGCAGCAACAGCGACGATGATAAAGAGCAGCAGGCCAATCATCTTTTTTTCAAGCTGAATGGCTTGAAACAGATTGCCGTGACTTCGGGTCCAGTCACTGCTTCGGTAATTCGCCCCAAGATCAGCAGCAATGCGCCGTACTTCCATTGGCGCATCAAAGAGGTTGTTGAATTTCAATCGAATCCCCTGGACCCCTTGCTCGATTCGTTTTATACGGGCGGCATCATTAATATGGATATAGGCAATATTGGCATCCAGCTCGGCACCAACCTTAAAAATGCCCACCACCTTAAAACGCTTAAGACGGGGAAACACTCCGGCCACGGAGATGGAGGCTTCGGGTAATACCAAGGTGACTTTGTCGCCTACAGAGACGCCTAGAATACGAGTCAGAATTTCCCCAAGCACGATCCCAAACTCACCTTCTTTAAGTTGGTCAAGCTGACCCTGAACCATATGGTCGTTGATAATAGAAACGGTGCCTTCATACTCGGGCTCGATACCGTTGACCAGCACACCGTGAACTCGGCCATGGGAGGTCAACATACCTTGAGCTTCGATATAGGGGGCACTCCCCTCTATCATAGGATCCTGATTGAGTTGTTGAATTAACGCAGGCCAGTCTTCTACTTGTCCTCGATACTGGCTGATGGTGGCGTGCGGCACCATCCCGAGAATACGCTGACGTAACTCTCGATCAAAACCATTCATCACCGAAAGCACCAAAATCAGCACCGCTACACCCAGTGTCAATCCGATCATTGAGACCAGAGAGATAAAGGAGATAAAGTGGTTGCTGCGCTTGGCTCCGGTGTACCTGAGTCCAACGAATAACGATAGGGGTCTATACATGGGCCGAATTAAACCATAAAGCTTCCTTGAGCAGCTAGCGCTATCACTGTATTTTTACCCTAAGGCATTTTTAATAATGGATAGCTATGAACGATTGGGATTTTGACAACGACAGGCGCCGACATTTTCGCATTCAAGAGCAGGCAACTATTGATTACCGTTTGGTGACAAGTCCCCAAGGGCTGGCAGAGGAGCAGTTCCCGAGCGCTGCCGACTTCAATTTGCTGAACGAACTACGAACGCTTGATGAAGAGGCCGAAACCCATCTACGCCGCATTAACGAAGAAGATAAGAGCATCGCCGCGTACCTGCGGATGCTGAACCGAAAAGTTGAGCGTATAGCCCAAACTCTGGTACAGCCAGAGGACAGTAAAGGCCTGACGGATATAACGCTTAGCGAAGGAGGAATATCCTTTCTTAGTACGGAGTCATTATCCATGCCTGCAACCATTGCCATGCGCTTACAGCTGTTGCCAGAAGGCAGCGGTCTATTTTGCTACGCCCACATTATCTACAGCCAACAGCTGAACGATCGCTACCGCATAGGCTGTGAATTTATTGATATTGATGATCGCCACCGCCACCTCATCGCCCGACATCTGATGGAATCTCAGGCCAGATCTCGCCGCAGTCAGCAGCAACGGCAATCAGAACAATGAATACGCCGTTATATCCGCAGGCCGAATTGGTTGCCTGCTATGAGCATATGATCGACCAGCTGCAGCTGCTAGCTGATACCCTTAGGCACAGCACCCTACCCCTTTGGATCCCTCTAAACGAAACAGAGAAACATCTGCATATATCCCCACTGGAGAAAGTGATTCAGTACTACTGCGACATCTGGTATCAGGATAATCAAGATGGCCGCCTGACCCGCAGTTGTCACGGTTTGGTAGCGGCTGACAATACTTTGTTAGGGTTGTGCAGCACCGTTAACGAAGCGAAAACCCGATTCCGTCAGGCAGTGCAGACGATTCGTTCAACGCCTCAGGGTAAAGAATGGATTGCCGAGCTAAATCAACGCGACCCACAATTAAGACAAGATCTAAACAACAAAGGCTTAGGCCGACTGCATCTTAAACAGTGTTATCGGTTGATTCCAAACGCATCTCAACATCCTTATCGAGTGGGTTTTAATTGGTACTGCAGTGGCCGCAGCATATGCCGAACCACTGTTGCTGAGGTTGAAAAGAAACTGCTGAAAATGGGATTGGACAAGCCTCATATTCAAATCCAATATGACAAGCTGAGGCAACTACAACAGCATACTCCCCTGGCGCAAGTGCAACAGCAGGCACCGTTGATGCGCGCCAATCTAAGATTCAATGATGAAGACTCCACCCAAGACCGCAGTGCCCTCAATTTATCACTGCCCCTGCTGTTCGCCTGGGATAGCAAACGCCCTTTTCCCGAGTATAATGAGCCGCCCATGCAACCACCCGAGCAGCGGCAACGACAAGTTAGAAGCGACTGTTTAATAGAGGAAACGCCCTTCCTTCCCAGTCTAAGAATTCATCGCTATAGCCAGTAGATTTATTATGAGTGAACAAAAACAAGACACCCCGAACCGCAGTATCTTTTACCATATTCTTATGGGACTGGGTTTTCTGGTATTAATCAGCTGGTTTTACTTAATGCGCGAAGTGGGGTTTATGACTTGGTTATCGGCGAAAGGTCCCGAGACCCATAAAGGCGCAATGAATATGTTGGCCATTATGATCTGGATGCTGCCAGCGTTTCTGTGCTGGAAATATTACCTTCGCTATATCAACCGAAAATTGAAAATCCGCGGCATCTATTACGAAGATCACTACTACGGCACCACCACCGACGATAACAGCACAAAAAACGACAATACCGATGCTAGCGATAAACAAGGTCCTATAGATAAATAATGGAAACACTGAACCCTACCTTTTGCAGGCGGTTGTTAATCACTCATTTGATTGCAACTGATAGCCGTCCCAGTGTGCCTCAGTTAATGACTCTCACCGGTTGGCCGCGCCGGACAATTCAAGACATTATCAAAGCGCTGCCCGGCATGGGCGTAGCGCTGCATTTTCAGCAAGATGGCAAACGTAATAACGATGGCTATTATGTTGTCCAAAGCTGGGGTGGTATTGATAAGCACTGGGTCAACCTAGAATTGAGTACGATTGAGGCAACTATTTTGGAAGACAACAAGGGCACCTGATCCTCATGAGCAAACGCCGAAATTGTCGCAACTGTGTTAATTATCAATTATCCGATCAAGGGCCCCGTTGTCGTTTTCGTGGCGGTCGACCCTCAGGCATCTGCGCTGTATTCAAGCTAAACCCTGGGAGTTTGGCGGCAAGTGCTATCGTGGCTAGTAAACGCTAGTCACGGCAAACGGCGACACTAGTCGTTAGATATCCTTGCCTCCAGCATCTCGCCAATCGCATCAGTTTCTATAAACTTCGCCCCTCGATTGACAAGGGACAACGCCAGCTTAGGGTCTGATATCTCGTAGAATGCCAGGGCCGTATCAGGGTGTTCATAGTGCACACCTATAGGTAATCGCCGATAGTTAATAAAGATCACTTCAGGTTCTAGATTCACCACCGTGGAGCGGGAAATATCCGACCATCGAGATAAAACCGGTCCCAAGCGCTGCCAACCTCGCGCTTTAGCGGCTTTCAGCGCCAACAACGAAAAACTGATCAATACCACACGGTCCTTAACCGGCTCGAGTATTGGAAATATCGCACTGATAACCTCATATAATTTAAAAGCTTTCAGCGATATCCTCTTGATTTCAAGATAAAGAGTTACCTCTGTATTTTTTGCCAGTAGTTGCACCATATCGTTGAGATCCATGAATCGAACCCCCTTAAAACGATTACCGAACCGCCCAGGTTCACATGGACTCAAACGATCTAAATCTGCTTTAAGGGTGCGGTGCACCACGCCACTACAACCGCACAGGCGATTCAACGTTTGATCATGGAAAATAACAGGAACGCCATCTGCGCTGATCTGCAGATCTGTTTCAATATATTTAGCACCCGCCTCTATCGCCTTTTCAAATCCAAGGCGAGTATTTTCTGGATACAGATGAGGGTATCCGCGATGTGCAACCAGTTCATAAGATTTTTGATTTTGACTCTGGCTCAAATTGATGCCACTCCAAACCAAAAGATGTTGACGTTGACATTAATGTTTCGCTGCTCAAACCTATAGCAGAATTTTTAGTTACCATCACCTCAACAACTTATTAACGGCCTTAAAAAGGGGTCAGAAATTGCTGTTGATAAACCACCTCTGCGGCCATCATGGCAAATAGTCCTGACAGAAAGATGGCATCCATTAACCCAGCACCACCAATAAACACCCCTTTCTTCCATGCAGAACGAATGTGTTTAAACTGAGCCAGATGAAGGAGATCTCCACCGATTAATGTTCCCAGCACGGCGGCCATATAGGCCCAGACCAAGTAATCCTCTCCGCCCAGGAGCACCCCGCCAATAGAAGCACTAGCGACGGCACCAAACAGATTAATCACAAGGCCCCGATTGCCTTCGACCCGGCTCAGGGGATAAACCACGGCCGAAACAATCACGACCAATATCAATGCGCTATAGGGATTGAAACTATGTTCATCTAGCAGATAGAGCGCAAAGAATATAGGAACTATACAACCGCCAAGGTTGATGCCTACCCAGACACGCCGATTCTGGGCCTCTTCAAACGAGCTGTTTTCTATGGAAGAGCGAACTTTGATACTGACTAACCGGATGTTGATTAGACTCAGCAAGATAGCCAGGGTCATACCGTAACTAATCTCAGTTTGTGAAAGTGAAAGTTTGTGCAAAACCGATCCCAACACCCCGAGATGGAAGAAAACAAACAATAGAACCAGCGTTATTAGATAGTGCAAATCCCAAGCTACCCTAATATTTCGTTACTTTTCAGTATGATTGAAAACCAGCACTTTGCCAGCGGAGGCGGGAGCCTGCCGCGGAAGAGAGAAAACACCTGCTTTGGACTATGTTTGCGGACCAAGTTGTTGAAATAAAGCGGTGGATCTAGGGGAAAGGTTGAGCCGCGCTAACACCGCAGCTAATTCAGTACGTACCAGTTTTTCCATCTGCTTTTTACCCGTCACCCCCGACTGGCGCACGCAACTATGCCAACTATGATGCTGCAGGATTAGGCTGATCACTCCAGGACTGATAGAAGCCTGCTTGCCCTCATCACCACCTGCAAGCCCTACCAACAGCAGCTTACGTAACGCAGACAGGGCCTGTTCATAACCCCGGTTACCACAAAGATAGCTAATGAGATCGAGCTCATCTTGTTGATCGATAATAGGTTTCTCCGTTGAATCGAATTCCGCCAGCAGACTGATAACCAACTCAGCTTGCAAATCCCGGTAGGGGCCGGACAACTGAGCAGGAAATTGGCTGTGAAACCGTTCCCTAATCAGCTGCTGAAGATGCTTGGCCCGCGCACTTAAGGGCCGCGTAATTAGCGCCGAATGACACCCGCTGCTTGCATCCCGTGTCATTCCCAACCACAGGCACTGAAAATGATTAGCCTGCCAAAACCCCATTAGTTCCGCATTTGCCCCAAAACTGGAGCCGATAAAGTCAACCGCTTGCTGCTGCCCATAATGGTGTAGTTGCTCCAGCATCAAGGAGCCGAAGCCTTTGTTTTGCACCGCGGGATGCACCGCTATTCTGACGACTCGTAAATAAGAACACCCAGCAGCCTCTAACCAGCCGCCCTGAGCAGTTAACATCTGCGGTAGCAAATGCCCTCTGGGACGCCGTTTACCGAGCCAGACACACTGCGCCAGGGTTTCATCAAACTCACCTTCTAGCGCGACCAGAAGCACCGCAACCACCGTTTGTTGGCGATGCAGGACCCAAAGTTTAAGATTCAAACCATCCAACAGATCACGCAAATCCCCGGGGGTCGTCTGATAATGGGCCTGCACCAACAACGAAAAAACCTGCTTAAGAATCTGCGGTTCCGCCAGTAAACGTTCAGGACTAAAGAGTTCAAATTCACAACTATTGGCATCTACACCAGCCAGCTGCTGATCTTCAGCGATCTCGGCATCAAGTAACAAACTGTCAAACACCCAACGCTCCAGAGGATCGTTGTCAGACCAGCGAATCGGCTCAAAAAGCTGTATAGCGCGCCAGCCCTTAGCACGGCTATCTAATATTTTCTTGAATCGAATGTTGAAGCCACGGCCAGTGCCTTCATAGCCATGCACCGTGGTGGAAAAAACAATACGAGGGTAGCTGACAAGCAACTGTTCCAACATGGGCGCGGGAATAGCTGCCGCTTCGTCCACCAACATTAAGGAGGCCTTAGGGGTCGTTCGTAATAATTCGTCTACCGCCACAAAGCGTATAGACGACCCCTGGTAACAAATGGATTTGTCATCCCGTTTAGCTCCTGGAAGCAGAGTTTGGGCCATCCTGAACAGCGGCAATACGGCATCAAAGCGTGGGGCCGTGACCAAAACATCCATAGCTGATTGCTTCAGCAGTGTCGCTGCGGCTATACCCAAAGCGGAACTTTTACCACGACCGCGATCAGCAGTTATGACTAGAGGCCTGCGACGGTGCCCAACGACTACCTGAACAATATCTTTAACGGCCTGCTGTTGATCAACGGTTAGACATTCACTTTCTATAATGTGTGGCTGGGTTGTATTAACAAGGTTAGATTCTAGCGTTAACGGACGAAATCCTTGTTGCTGATCCAGTAACACAACATTCTTGGCGGTTTGAATTGAAGCAGTGATCAGAGACAGAAAGTTTCCCTTAATCGCTTCGATATCATAAGGGTGAACCAGCATTCGCTGATAGTCTGGATCAACAAAGCTGGGCCAGAGGCGCAGAGGCGGGGTCAGCAACACCATTAAGCCACCACCGACAACAGTACCGCTAATCGAGGCGACAGCATCGGGATTAAAACCGTCAAAGGCGTTGTAGACCACTAGGTCAGATTCTGTCCCAAGATAGTGAACACATTTGGCAGCAGCCATGACCTTGAAACCAATGCTCTGCTGACAATCCGTTACTGCCTCGCCGATCCACAATTGTCCATGGGGCTTGGAATCTTCCGCTGATGGTGCCAGAGCACGGGATATTCGTAGGCCCTGCTGTTCACACCAGTCCCTTTCACCACTCACTACCAACAGGGCACGATGATTGCGTAGACGGGCGTATGCCATCAGTTCTAACAGCGTAGTTTCTAGTAGGTCAGATGTCTGCACGTTAACTTGGGCTCATACTCTTTTGATTCGGATTCAAAGCCCATTTTAGCGACTATTTGAAGCTGAAGCGAAACACTCGCTAGCGATCAACTTTATTCCTTGATCAGGTAAACAACTGTCACATTAGAGCGAACTTCGATATCCCCAGCGGTAATTTGCGGCGGCGCTACGGGTGCGTCACTCATTGCCATTGTCATGCGCTCCTGCCTGACCGGGTATTGGGGCTGAATACTCGCACCATCGACCTGCATAGAAGACACTGATCCTACTCGCGCGCCTGCCGCCATGGCAGCGGCCTCGGCATATCCGCGTGCTTTTTTAACCGCCAGACCTATAGCCTCAGCGCGATACTGATCAGCATCTTTTAACGTAAACGCTATCTGGCCTATCTTATTAGCACCCGCTTCGGTGGCAACCTGTATCCACCGGCCAATTTTTTCAAGCTGTATAGACTCAATCCGTAGTTGGTCACGGACCATGTAGCTGATAATGACTGGCTTCCAGTTGCTATCAGCCTGCCGTGGACGAGGCAGCCATTGGGGTATAACGGAAAAATTGCTAGTTTTGTACTCCTTCGGAGTTATGCCTTCCAATTCCAAGTTGTGACGAACCTTGGCCATAATTCTGTTATTTTCCCGCAATGCCTTTTCTGCGGTCTTACCGATGGTTTCTGCGGCGACTGAAAATGTTACCTGGTCTGCTCGCACTTTTATCAGAGCTTCGCCCCGGACACTCAAGGTCGCCTTATAATCCTGACCTGCTGCCACACTCAAAGAGACTGAAAACGCAGCCACCATGATAATCGCTCTGATGATAGTCATAGTTCAAACCCCTAGATTTAAATAGTTTTCGAATATTGCTCTCAGCCTACACTTATAACAAGCGCTGACATCGACTGTCTGTGAGCAGATCCATTAAACATAGCAGCGCTAAGGAACATGCGATCAAGTTCCCGTAATGAGACAATCCCTGTTATTGCTCTTTGATGGGATAAACCATGGAACACCAGCTCAGCTTCGCCGACAGCGAGTATCAAAATAAACGTCGCCAGACACGCAAAGAGAAGTTTCTCGGACGGATGGAAACGCTTGTCCCTTGGCAACGTATTAAAGCTGTTATTGAGCCGCATTACCCCAAGGCAGGCAATGGCCGCCGCCCCTATCCCTTGACCACGATGATACGTATTCATTGCCTACAGCAATGGTACGGCCTGAGCGATCCTGCTATGGAAGACGCGCTCTATGAAATCGCCTCAATGCGGTTGTTTGCCGGTCTGTCATTGGATGGAGCGATACCCGATCACACCACGATCATGAACTTCCGTCACTTGCTGGAGCGCCATGGCTTAGCGCGTAAGATCTTCAAGGAGGTTAACGACTGGCTGAGTGAGGCTGGCGTGTTGGTCAAAGAAGGCACGCTGATGGATGCCACGATTATCGAAGCGCCTAGTTCTACCAAGAATAAAGCCGGTGAACGTGATCCTGAAATGCATCAGACCAAGAAAGGCAATCAATGGCACTTTGGCATGAAGGCTCATATTGGCGTCGATGCTC